>CADAKX010000042.1 GCA_902788605.1 uncultured Prevotellaceae bacterium
ACATTGCCAGCCTCAGTACCCACCCAGCGCAGGTCACCACGGTCGCCACCATCGTTCCAGATGACAGCATTGGGCTGCAACTCGCGAATCATCTTGAATGTTTCGGCCCATTCGTAGTAGGTGCGTCCATCAATACGACGTACCTCGTTGGCACCGCCATACCATCCGTCACCACCGTTGGCACCATCGAACCACACCTCAAAGATGTCGCCGTATTGGGTGAGCAATTCGCGTAGTTGGTTGCGGAAATAGGTAATGTATTCGGGCTTACCATAGTCTGGATGATTCCTGTCCCACGGTGAGAGATAGACGGCGAACTTCAGTCCTTCCTCGCGACAAGCATCGGCCAACTCTTTCACAACATCACCTTTGCCATCTTTCCATGGTGTGTTCTTAACGCTATACTCTGTATATTTCGAAGGCCACATGCAGAAACCACAATGATGCTTAGCCGTGAAAATGATACCCTTCATGCCTGCTTGTTTGCAGACGCGTGCCCACTGGCGACAGTCAAGGTCAGAGGGATTAAACAACTTCAAGTCTTCGTTGCCAAATCCCCACTCCTGATCTAGAGTAATGGATGAAAGCATACATTTCCATCTCCTGCCAGCGCAATTGGTTTTTGCTTGGTATAGGACCATATGGTTTTGATTGTGACCAACACGGCAATCCTAGGAAGTATATAACAAGTAATAATATAGCCTTTCGCATGTTGCTATTAATTGTAATAATGGTTGCAAAGTTACAAAGAATATATGAGAAAATACAAAATGGTATGCAGGATTTAACAATTATATGGTAGGACAAAATAAAAATCTGGGTCTTGTGGTTGAAAACCTGGACTCTTTCGTTACCTTTTTATTATCTTTTTACCGTTACTAATATATATTCCTGATTTTGTTGGGCTGATTACTCGTTGTCCATCTATGTCGTAAATGGGGGTGTTAGGTGCTTGGTTGTGTGTGGGTGTCTCAATGCTAGTAGTTACATAGCTATTAGCAGTCAGACTTAGTTGTCCAATGATGCAGTCACTCCATTCAGATGCGGCACTATATAGTGCAATGACATAGTCGCCCTGTTCAGTGATATCAAACTCGAAGGTCTGTTGGGTGGGACTGCTGAAATTGTTAGAGGCCACGTTGCCAATATTGATGTTTGGTGTGTAGGTCTGGCTGGCAATGCTTTTACCAGCTCGAGTCTCAATGTCTAATTCTACCTCTCCGAAGTCTGCCATGTTCCAATTGCAAATCTTATATTTCAGAGTGTAGTGACCAGGAGCCAGACTAAGCGTTGTACCTGCACCACTGAGTCCGAATTTTGCATAGCCCTGTTTCGTATTTCCATTGATATTGCGGAAGTAGAGACCGTAGTTGAAACCTTTCGATGAACCAGTGAACTGTAGCACGCGACAGCCTGAAGTGTAACCATTGCTATAACCAGTGCGGCGTTCGTTGCTGTCATAGGTTGTCCAACCTGCGGGGATGGCGCCTCCCTCTTTGAAATCTGTTGAGAGCGTGAGAGTTGTTGGTTTCTGAAGTGTTACTTCAACAGTGGCTGTACTCGTTTCGCCATCGTTATCGGTAGCAATGGCTTTGAGGGTATGTTTGCCTGTTTTGGTTGTTGCCAAAGTGGTTTTGTATGGCTTCTCTGTGCAGGTGGCGAGAAGCGTTGTACCATCGTAGAACTCCACCTTCTCTATGGTACCATTCGGGTCGTCAGCTGTAGCCGTGATGTTGACCTCGGGGAATGATACCTCTCCTTGAGGGCCAAAGCTGATGTATTTAATACCTGTATTAGGCGAGGTAATCTTGACGTTGGGTGAAGTCTTATTCAGTGAGAAACGTTTGCAGAAATTCCATATTTCTTTACCGGTGTACACCTGTTTCTCTTTGCAGATCCAGTGTCCTTTGTTTGGCAATTCCAGCAGTCTGACCTCAACACCATCGTTGCCAGGTCCCCAGACATGCATCTTGGCACCGTTGAATCCATTGTAATTGTTGGTAATAGTCGCTGTTGTGGGACAGCCGTTATGATTAATCCATACATTGAGCGCAGGTTGTGCACCACTGAAAGCACAGGTCTCATCGCTGGTACCATGAATGTGCAGGATGGGAATGGGGCGTACATTGGTATTAGCCGTAGCACCCCCCATGGGATAACCACTTACAGGACAAAAGGCTGCGATAAGGTCTGGAATCTTGTTCATGGCGTGATAGGTTAGCATGCCGCCCATGGAGAAACCGCCAAGGTAAACGCGGTTACGGTCTATTTTGTGTTGTGTCACCATTTTGTCGATAATGGCCTTGATGAAGTTGATGTCACGATCGCCAGAGGTGTCCCATGATTTGTTGATGCCATTGGGGAAAACAACGACAAACTTGGCGGTGTCGCATACAGCCTCCATGCTTACTTGGTCATTCTTGAATTCACTATTCTGCATCCAGTTTGCATCCTGGTTATAGCCATGACAGAAAATGAGCAATGGACGCCCCTCACCGAGGTTACTTGGTGCATAGACGTTGTACGAACGGCTTGTGCCGCCTACAGTGATATTGTCGGCTAGCGCAGGCATCAGTCCTATAGCAAATAGGAGTAGCAATAAAAAGGTTTGTTTCATAATGGTAATTTAGTTATATTTGATGTTAATATCTTTTGGGTGCACCGAAGTAGCTGTAGCGGTTGTTGTCGGGATTTACCACGATGGACTCGATGACGATTTCAGGGTCTATCATGATGAGCTTCAGCTTATGCTTGCCAGGAGTGGCGTTGGCGAAATTTACCTCCAGCCAGCGGATATTGTCAAACACCTCATCGCGACGCAGCATCTTCCTGCCGTCCTTCCAACCGCTAAGCAACAAGTTGTTGTGGGGTGGGAGGGGCTTCAGGTTCTTTGATTGGGCGAGATTCTTTGGGGTGTATTCCTGGAATTCGTCGTGCAGGCCCTGACGGGCATCGATAACCTGCATTGGCTGGTTGTCAATTTGTACACCAAGGCGCAGGCCGCGGGCGGGCACGACGTCCTGAGTGGGCAGAATGCCGATGGCTATGGTTCCCTTGCCGTCTGTGGGAGACAAGTCTATGTCGAACTCTAGTTTAGGGCCGCTACCATCTGCAGGCCATTCTTTCATCACGTCATAGGCTCCCATGCAGGCTCTACCGCGACCGAGTCCCCAGAGAATTTCCCATCCGTTAAAACAGGGGTGTTCTTCCCTATTGTTATTTGTAAAGTCGATGGCAGAGATGGAATATTCCTTCGATGGTGTGGCAAACGAATAGAGGAGCGGTTGGTTAACTTTGTAGCCGAGAGTCATGGGGTGGCGGTTCTTCTCTGGGATGCTCCACTGGGTATAGCCAATGTGATTGTCGAGCATCATGCCGTCCCATTTGCCGTTCGCCATCACTTTGTTATAATAGTCGGTGAGTCGCTGGTCTTTTACCATGTAGTTACAGACTGTGATACTATCACCCATAGTCGCTGCATTGTACATCATGGCTACACCAGCACTTGCTACAGCAGGATAGTAGACCAATTGGTAGAAGGCGTCCTGGGCTTCCGCTGGTACGCGCTCTTTCAAGACCTCACAACGCAACATAATCGACTGCCAAAGGTCGTTTAGTTTCATCATTTCATGGTAGTTGAACAAACCAGGCACTTGGACCTCGGGTTTACGCCAGAGATTATACTTGGAATAGTCGGCAATGATGCTAGCACATTCCTTAATGTCCTTAGCGGACAAACAGCTGAGCACAGATTTTGTCCAATCATCGAGCCAGCCGTTTTCTGTATCATGTTCTAACCCATCTGGATCCCAGGCATAGTCCATGATGAACGAGATGGGCATCTCCTTAGGCTTCAGGTCGCCCACATTAATAATCCAGATGCGGTCGATGCCACTCTTGTAGGCCAGATGCAACTGCTCGCGTAGTTTGGGGACGGTGGTGGTGTTCACCCAACGGTCGTTCCAAGGGCCACCGTTCATGTCGATATGATAATAGAGACCCAGACCGCCCTTACGCTTGCGTTCCTTTTCGGTGCCCTTACGGCGAATGTAGCCCCAGTTGTTGTCGCAGAAGAGGAGTGTGACGTCATCGGGAACGGTAAAGCCAGCATCGTAGTAACGCTGTACTTCTGTGAAGATAGCCCACAGCTGGGGCACGGCATCGGCACGTCCGTAGATGTCCTTGATAATCTTACGCTGACCGTCGATGACCTTGTGGAGCGTCTTCATGAGTTCTTGTTACGCTCCATACCCTCACGGAAGAACTGATCCACGCGTTCCTTATTGGTGGTGTAGTCCCATGGACCTACCTGTTCCTTGCGCTGCAGGTATTCACGATGTGAGCGCATCATGGGCTCATGGTGACTTGTGCCCATCACAATACCCATCTCGTCGGCCAATCGAGGGCTCTCAGAATCATCTTCGTTGAAGTTGGTGCCCCACATGGCAGGCCAGAAATAGTTTGCTTTCAGGCGAAGCAACAGTTCAAAGACTTTCTCATAGGCCTTGGAGTTGATGCCACCGAAATGCTTCGTACACCAGGTACCAAAGCTGGGCCATTCGTCGTTGATGAAAATGCCACGATATTTCACAGCAGGCCAACTATAATCGTAGCCGTCGTCGTAATAGAGCTCGTCCTGATGCACCACAGGAGCATCGGCCATCCAATACCAGGGCGACACGCCGATGCGCTTTGAGATTTCATAAATGCCGTAGATGGTGCCGCGCTTGTCGTTGCCAGCAATAACAAGGTTTCCATCCACCACATCGATGCAGTAGCCCTCCCAATGGCCCTTTATCTTTTTGGTATCTAGTTTCTTCTGTCTGATAAGGCTATCAATGAGGCGGCTTTTACCGATGGTGCCAATAAGAATGTGAGCCTGTTTCGTTTGCTGCGATGACATCGCAGCAAACGAAACGATGGGAGAGGCCACGCCAGTGACCTTGCGGACGTCGTCACCGAGGTCTTTTGCAGCGCGAATAACGCCTTTCCAATCGTTTTCGTCGATAATGATGGTTGCAGTTTTGCCGTTCTTGGCAATGCAGAAGTTCTCTGACTGTGCCGATACAGAAAGCCAGGCACAGAGTAGAACGGTGATAATGGATAATTTATTCATAGGTGATTTTTTGGATGATTTGTCCTGGGTCAATAATAGATAGCGTGATGAAATGGTTCAGACGGGCCTTGTCAAGGGGTAGTGTCACAACGAACTCCTTGCGGTTCTCTAGAACCTGTAATTTCCATTCCGGCCCCCATTCCTTAAAGATGTTTTCGCATACTACAGCTTTGCCGCCATCCACACTTACTGTGAAACGGTTGCTGCAATCGCTGGCCACAGGCCACATCGGCACCACGCTGATGCAAAGCTTGATGGATGATGCGTTGTGGAGATTATTTGATGGCAGAGCAATATCGATACTGCCCGTTTTCTTGCCAAGTGGTTGCCCCATCTGCAGTGCTTGCCAGTCGGTTCCAATACCCTCTAAAAGGCGGAAAGGTTCGCTGACAGAGAGTGACGCAAGGTTTATTTTGTTGCAGAGCTCAGGATGACGTTGTTCTGCGGGTAGTTGATAAGCCGTAGTGGCCTTGTCGGCAAGTTCTGGCATCATCTGATATTTGGCACAGAAACCCGGAGGAATCTCGCTGATCATATTGTTCCACTTCCCGTCAAGTTGCTCGTTGTATTTCTTGCGTAGCTGTTCTAACTTGCTGTAGGCATTGAGAGCTATCGTGGCATAGATGGCGTTCCCTGTCTCGTGATTGCGTTGAGCATAGAGAAACTTGCGATTCATTTGGTAGGCTGAATGTACGGCATAACCCAGCATTTGGAAGAGGGCTGGCCGCTTGTCTGCATCGATGTCCTGCTCTATCATGTCGTAAGCCTCGCAGATGTCTTCGTAGTCCAGAAGTCGTTTTTGAGCCGTACCTGTGTCAAACGAGAAGTCCGTGTCATGTAGGCGGTTCTCTTCGTTGCTACTCCACTCATATTCATAGCCCATGAATTCGGGCTTGCGATTCCATGCCAAACGGTAATAATGGTCGAGGATAAACTGGAATTGCTCGGTAAGTTCAGGCTGGTGTGATGTCTGGTTGTCGCAATGTGGCAGGAAGGTTCGAGCCAACCATTCGGCCTGATACTTATTGGCATTGTCGTAGTTGAAAGCTTCGAAGTTATATGCCATATCCATGAACATCTGCATCTCTATCTCGCCAGGTTTGATGTCACCTACGTTGAGTACCCAGTAACGGTCTGCACCAGCATCGTAAGCTTTCTTCAGTTCGTGGTACATCAGCATGGGAGCAGTACTTGGCAGCCATAGATAATCATGAGGAGTGCCGAGATAGCTGATATGATAATACACACCACTACCACCCTTGCGTTTTTGCTCTTCGGTGTTGCTGACACGTTTCATATAGCCGTAGTTATCATCGGGCCATACAAGGGTAATGTCTTCGGGAACCTTCAGACCTGCGTCATAGATGTCGAGGGTCTCTTTATAAGGAACAAAAATCTGGGGAAGTTTTGTGGCTTTTGTCTTCTTGTATTTCTCGAGGATACCACGCTGCTTCTCAAAGACTTTTTCTAATGTGCAAGCTCGGTCTTTGGGATCAGTTGACCCCTTCATGGCCTCGTCGTGTAGTCCACGCATGCCCATTGTGTAGATGTTATCATATTGGGCCGTCTCGCGGATGCGGTCGTCTAATTTCTTAAGAATGGTCTGGCTATTGATCTCGTAGTTCCATTCTCCATCGCGGGTCTTATCCCACTCCGATGGGGCAGCATTGTTGAAAAGCAGCGGTTCACAATGGCTGGTGGTAATCATGATGCCCCATTTGTCTGCCATCACCTGACTTTCTGGATGAGAATAGAACGCACCAGTGCAGGTGTGCATAGCAGGTGCCAGCATGTTGCCTTTCAGTCGGAGAATGAGTTCGCAGACCTTGTCGTAGGTCTTTGGCCCGATATCCCCTAGCTCTTTTTCGAAGTTCTTCTCTGCCCAAGTTTTCAGTCCCCAATCCTCGTCATTGATAAAAATGCCGCGGTATTTGATGGTGGGCGATGCACTTACATAGTTCTCCACGTAGTCGAATGCGCGTTTGGCTTTGTCTTGGTTGATGGGAATGTCGGCAAACCAATACCAAGGACTGATGCCGATGGCTTCGCTGATATGCAGTACGCCATAGGCCAAGCCGCGAGCATCCGATCCGGTGATGTAAAGATTACTGTCCTTTGTGTCGATGGCAAAACGCTCCCAAGTACCACGTAGTTCTTTATGACGATTGGTGTGGTTGGCTGTGGCGAGTATAACGGATGTACCGGCTTCTCCTGAGATTTGGGGTCTGATGCCTGTTGCTCGCTCGATGTCATCGACCAAGACCTGTGCCATTTGTCGCACCAGTGGTTCATCGTTCTTTGGATAGGTAATTGTCGCCTTGGTGAGGTCGATGGCCATTGCGAAATGGGCAAAAAGGGCCAATGCAATTGTCAGGAGTCCTTTCTTTATCATAGTCTTTAGGTTAGTTTCTGGGACTTTATTTCTTTACCACTTTCTTGCCATCCCTAATACTGATGCCCTTGCCCTTGGTCTTGCGACCCTGCAAGTCATAGGAAGAATCATTCACTTCCCTTTTCTTGTTTTCTAACGAAAGGATGCCTGTGGGCTCTTCGCTAAACTGCCAACTGTCGAAGTCGAATAAAGAGGATTCTGATCCAACGGAGCCGGAGAATGTGAAGAACAGGTCTTGGATGCCTGTGATGGGAGATGTCAGGTCGCAGGTTACATCCGTCCATTCACCATCGGTCGGCTCGATGGCTATGCGGCCTTTGATGGTACCGCTCTTGCTGCTAGTCCTGATATATAACGTACATTTCTTATAGACCTTCAAATGAGCCTTGAATGATTTGGCACCTGCCGTGCCGAAGTCCACGTTGCGTACTTTGATATAGTTGCCGGATTTGATATTGGTGACGTAGCAGCCCGTGTAGTCGCCCACACAGAGTACGCCATGGCATTGATTGATGGTCTCAGCCTCCTGCAGGACAAATGGATTCAGTGTCTGTAAAGGAGCTACTCCCTTGCTGGTGAAGTTGATGTGGGGAATGGTGCCGTCCTCGTTGGGCGTGAACTCCTCTATGCAGGTAGAACGTTTGTAACCACCGCCGTTTGGCAGTTTTCCATTGTGGTAGAACATATAATGATGCCCCTTGAACTCCACACTGCCGCCGTGGATAGTGAAACTGTTCTGGGCCTGGTCCAATATTTTTCCCTGATATGTCCATGGACCAGTTGCTTTGTCGGCCGTGGAGTAGGCCCAATGTTCTGGCACACCGCCTGCGGCATATTCCAGATAGTACTTGCCATTACGTTTGTATAGCCATGATGCCTCTTCGAAGTTTGGATCGCCATTTTCATTCTTGTGTGGCCCGAAGGCTGTTTCATTCTTGACATTTACGGAAATCTCACTGCCTGTGAAAGTGGTCATACTCTTGTTGAGTTTTACATACCATAGGTTATTGTTACCATAATAAAGGTACGCCTGACCGTTGTCGTCGATAAATACCGTTGGGTCAATCTTAAACCAGCCCTTTACCAATGGCTTCTTGATGGGATCTTTATATGGTCCTGCAGGATTGTCGGCTACGGCCACACCGATGCCGGGATAAGCCTCCCCCTTGATAGTGGCTGTAACGTACCAATACCATTTGCCATTGCGCTCAATACACTGACTAGCCCAGCAGTCGTTGTCCTGCTTTGCCCATGAAGAGAACGTTGCTGATGTCAGTGGTGTACCGCGATACGTCCAGTTTACCATGTCGACAGTGCTATATAGCAACCAGTCTTTCATTGTAAAGTAGCCGTTGACAGTCTCGTTCTCGTCGTGATCAACGAAGAGGTACAGCGTGTCGCCGTGCACATAAGGAGCTGGGTCTGGTGTGTAGCGATCACAGATGATGGGATTCTGTGCCTGAAGCGTAGCTGTGGCTAAGCAGGCAAAGATGGTTGATAGCAAGTTGTTTTTAGTCATTTCCTTAAAATTTCTTGCAAAATTAGTAAAAATTGCTGAGATTTGGAGAATAATATGTATATTTGTGGCAGATTTTGATATTTTTTAGTATATGAGATTTTTAGAATTAGTAAAACAAAGATACAGCTGCCGCGATTATCAGGCTAAAGCTGTAGAAAAGGAGAAATTGGATTATATCATGGAGTGTGTTCGTTTGGCACCCTCTGCAGTGAACAAACAACCTTGGAAGTTCCACTTCGTAACCTCTGAAGCCGACAAAGCCAAGCTTCTGACGTGTTATCGTCGTGATTGGTTGGCTTCTGCTCCAATGTATATCATCTGCTCTGTGCTTCATGATGAGGAATGGGTGCGTTTTGACGGCAAACCTCATGGTAATATTGATATCGCCATTGCTGTGGAGCATCTTTGCTTGGCTGCTACCGAGCAGGGGCTGGCCACCTGCTGGGTGTGCAATTTCGATTCAGCCCAATGCAAAGAGCTCTTCGCTCTACCTGAGAGCGAAGAGCCCGCTGTCATCATCCCCATTGGCTATGCTGCCGATGAAGTGAAGGAGAAAAAGCGCAAGGAGATGAGCGCTATTTGTTAATCTTCAGTACGGGGGCAATCTTATTGCAGGGGGTAGGAAGTTGCACTTCCAATCCCTCTGCAGTCTGACGTGCCTTCAACTTTCCATAGCCAAGGAGCTGCACGCTGGTGATGGACTTCTTGAAGTCCTTGTTGCCTTTGGCCAGCGACTTGATGACGAGTTTTCCATCCTTTGGCCATCCCATTGCTGTGGCGTAGAGATGTTTCTTCGTTTGGTTGAAACGGATGTCACGAGCGTCCATACCATTATACTGCCCCTCGTTGAACCCCTGAGCATTGATGTCAATCTTCTTCTCTGCTACAGGGCCTTCACCAAATTTTACCCAGGGACGAGTGCCGAAGATACTCTCACCGTTCTGCGTCATCCATGCTTCTAACTCATCGAGGAAGGCAGAAGCCTTTTCGTCGTAGGTGCCGTCGGCACGCAGAGGGATGTTGAGAAGCAGGTTGCCGTTCTTCGATACAATATCAACCAGTTGTTTCACTAAATTGGTTGCTGTGCGATAGCCATGCTTATAGGTGTTGGTGTTATAGTGCCAGTCGCCAATGCAGTTGCATGTCTGCCAAGGTTGATCCACCATCTGGTTGGGTGCGCCGCGTTCCACATCCCATGTCAAAGCCTTCTTTTGGTCATCATTTAGAATTTTTCCAAAGACAACACCACGTGGATTCTTGTTGTATAGATGTGTGGCAATCTTTAGACCGCAGTCGCTGATGGGATAGAATGGTAGTACGGTGACATCGAAGTAGATGAGGTCTGGGTTATAGCGATTGATGGCATCAATGGTACGGTCGAAAAAGTTGGTGACAAACTCCTGTGATGGCGGACAAGCACCATTATCCCAGCCCCACTGGGCGTGGATACGGCCATTGTCCCACGAGCCCTGACTCATGGGGTGGTTTTGCTGATAGAGCATTTGTGGGTCAAGACCTTCCCACCATTTTCCCTTGCCGTCTTCCTTTGTCAGGTTACCATCATAATAGACACCTTTTTTATCACCCTTCAGGTCGTAGCGTTGTGAGGGCTCGAACCATGTCCAGGCATGATCGGCATGAAAAGAGATACCCAAAGGTAGTCCCGCTTTTTTGGCGGCACGTGCCCAACCTTCAAGGATGTCTTTCTTCGGACCGATATTCTGAGAGTTCCATGGCTGGTATTTCGAATCCCATAGATCGTAGTTGTCGTGGTGGTTGCCCAATACGAAGAAATACTGTGCACCGCAACGCTTATAACGCTCTACCAATGCCTCAGGATCCCATTTCTCGGCCTTGAATAAGGGCAGGATGTCTTTGTAACCAAATTCAGAAGGATGACCATAGTGTTCACGGTGGTAGTTATACTGGCCACCGCCCTCGAGATAGAGACCGCGAGCCATCCAGTCGCCAGAGCCCTCTACACACTGAGCACCCCAGTGAGCCCAGATGCCAAACTTCGCATCGCGAAACCATTCTGGGGTTTGGTGTGTTTCGAGTGATTCCCACGTTGGTTCATACTGACCTTTTTTCATCTGTTCGTGCGCTTCCGAAACAGGCACTTGGTACTTCTGTGCTATTGTTGGCAATAGTCCCATAAGCAACAGATGAACTGTCCATAATGTTCTTTTCATTGTAGTTGTTTTTTAGTGATTGTAGTTGTTTATAAAAAAATACATGATTGTTGATGCCGTAGCAATTCAGTTACAAAAGTACCCAAAAAAAATGGTATTGACGGGCTTTTTTCCGTATTTTTTTGCAAAATGATACAATTAAGAAACAATGAGACACAAACAGAGATGTCTATTTTTGAGAAAATAAGTAATTTTGCAGGCGATAAACGATAACTAAACCAATTTTACGGAAAATGAAGAAAACCATTAAATCAGCCGTTGTTGTGCTGCTTGCAATGAGTAGCACGGCTGTATGGGCACAAGGACTAAAGGACGCCTACAAAAAAGAATTTATGATTGGCGTTGCAGTCAATGGCCGCAATGTGAGTAACCCTGAGCAGATGGCTCTTATTAAAAAGGAGTTCAACAGCATCACTGCTGAGAACGACATGAAGCCTCAGCCCACGGAACCAAAAGAGGGTCAGTTTAACTGGGAAGCTGCTGACCGTATTGCTAACTTCGCACGTCAGAACGGCATCAAATTGCGTGGCCACTGTTTGATGTGGCACTCTCAGATTGGAGAATGGATGCTGGGTGACAATCCCACTAAGGAAGTTTTCTATGCTCGTATGAAGAATCATATCCAGCAGGTGGTTAGCCGCTATAAGGATGTGGTTTATTGCTGGGACGTGGTCAACGAGGCCATGACTGATGACAAGAATGCGATGGATCCCTATCGTCAGAGTGCTATGTATAAACTCTGTGGCGATGAGTTTATTGCTAAGGCTTTCCAGTTTGCCCGTGAGGCCGATCCGAAGGCTCTGCTTTTCTATAACGATTACAACGAATGCGACCCCGTGAAGAGCCAGCGTATATATAATATGGTGAAAGCCATGAAGCAGGCAGGTGTACCCATCGACGGTATTGGTATGCAGGGTCACTATAATATCTATGGTCCTACGGAGAAGGAAGTAGACGATGCCATCACACTTTACAAGAAGATTGTTAAGCATATCCACGTGACGGAGCTTGATATCCGTGTTAACGAGGAAATGGGTGGACAGCTCCGCTTCAGCCGCGAGGGTGCTACTGTGACCGACTCGGTGAAGCAGCACCTGGCAGACCAGTATGCTCGTGTTTTCCGTGTGTTCCGCAAGCATAGCGATGTTATCGACTGTGTGACATTCTGGAACTTGGGCGACCGTGACTCATGGTTGGGCGCAGCCAACTATCCTCTGCCTTTCGACTCAGAGTACAAGCCTAAGTTGGCTTATGAATTTATTAAGGATAAGAAGGCTCCCGCTTGGGATATGCCTACAAAACCTGTCCGTCAGCCCCGTGCTCAGCAGCAGCGTCAGCCCATGCAGTTCAATCCTTCTATGGCCTTCCGTAAGGTAGAGGGTGTAGCAGACGACTTTAAGCCTTCTTCAAAGAACCAGCCTGGTCAGGAGTATCCTCAGGTGAACTCTCAGGGCTATGTTCGTTTCCGTGTACAGGCTCCCGATGCCAAGGCTGTAACTGTTAGTCTCGGACTGGGTGGCCAGGGTGGCACCAAACTGCGTCGTTTCTTCGACGGCTCATGGATTGGTCAGACTGAAGGCCCGATGGATGAAGGTTTCCACTACTATCACCTCACCGTTGATGGTGGTACTCTGAATGACCCCGGTACGAACAACTATTTTGGTTCTTGCCGTTGGGAGAGTGGTATCGAGATTCCCGCCAAGGATCAGGACTTCTATGCTGAGAAGAACGTGGAGCATGGTCAGGTGAGCGAAGTTCGTTTCTGGAGTGAGAGTACCAACTGTCTGAGACGTGCTTTCGTCTATCTGCCACCTACCTATGGTAAGAACAAGAAGGAGAAGTTCCCTGTGCTCTATTTGCAGCATGGCTGGGGTGAGAACGAGTATGCCTGGAGCAACCAGGGACATGCCAACCTCATTATGGATAACCTGCTGGCCGAGGGTAAATGCAAGCCTTTCATCATCGTCATGACCTATGGTATGACCAATGATATTAAGTTTGGTGGACTGGGTGGCTTTACTGCTAAGGAGTTTGAGACTGTCCTCTGTGACGAACTCGTTCCTTACATTGACAGCCATTTCAATACCATTGCCAAAAAGGAAAGCCGTGCTATGGCAGGTTTGTCAATGGGTGGCATGGAGACCAAGACTATCACACTTCGTCGTCCCGAGATGTTTGGTTCATGGGGACTGCTGAGTGGAGGAACCTATGCTCCCGAGGATATCAAGGATCCCAAGCAGGTGAAGTATATCTTTGAAAGCTGTGGCTCAAAGGAAAATCCTGATGGAATCAATAAGAGCGTAGAGGCTCTTAAGGCTGCAGGTTATAATGCTCAGGGTTATGTCAGTGAGGGTACTGCTCACGAGTTCCTGACTTGGCGTCGTAGCCTTTATCAGATGGCTCAAAGGCTTTTCCAATAAATTTAATCTAAAAACCAAACCTTACATACAAACCGGCTTAAGTCAGTATCTGCTGATTTAAGCCGGCTTTCTTTTTCTCCTGCAACAAAAAATAAAGATATCGAAACGTTTGACACATAGTTAATTGCTCCTTTTTTCATAATTTTGCAACCAAAATAACTAAAGATGAAAAAAGTAATACTGACCTTTACTATGCTTCTGCTGACAACAGCGGCGGCTTTTTCTCAACAGAAATCAACATTGAAAATTGATGCTACCACCAAGCATCAGCGAATCACAGGTTTTGGTGGTTTTGTCTGCTCTCCGCAGTTTACATATAACCACATGTCAAACTCTGAAATCAAGAAGGTGTGGGGATCAACGAGTACGGTGGGGTGTAACATCATGCGTCTTTATATTCCTATTGGCAAAAACGCATGGTCGCAGTCTCTGGCTACGGCAAAACTGGCGAAACAGATGGGTCTTATCGTTTTTGCTTCACCATGGGGACAGCCTGCGGAGTGGAAGACCAACAACTCGAGTAACGCCAAGAACGCAGACGGCGAGCAAGGTTATCTAAAGAAGGAGAACTGGGGTGACTATGCTCAGTATCTGGAGGATTATGTGCAGTATCTGCGTAATAATGGTGTAGAGCTTGATGCCATCAGTATCCAAAATGAGCCTGACTGGCCTTGTGACTATGCTGGATGTCTGTGGTCGGCTACAGATATAGCACAGTTCGTGAAGACCTATGGTCGTACAATCAGTTGTAAGATTATGGCACCAGAGACCCTTGCTGTCAGCGATAGTTATGCCAATGCTCTGAACAAAACAGATGTATTGCCTTGTTTTGATATCTATGGTGGTCACCAGTATGGCGGCATCCAGAGTGCTTATAAGAACCTGGGTAAAAAGGGAAAGGAAGTCTGGATGACGGAATACCTGATTAACTGGAATGAGGTGGAAGGTAATACAAGAAACTATGACTTCTCGAAGGACTTCTTTAATTTCTTTACGGCTATCAATACCTGTATGCTAGGTGACTTCAATGCGTGGATTCATTATGCTGCCAAGCGCTATTATGGCATGATGGGTGACGGTCAGCGTGGTGCCGGCAGTTCTGGTACCATTACTAAACGTGGTTATATCATGGCCCACTTTGCGAAGTATGTCACAGGAATGACCCGTGTCGATGCAGTCTTTAATGGAAGTGGATTACAGGGCTCTGCCTACATCTCTGAGTCAGGAGATACGGTTGTAGCAGTGATGGCTAATACCACGGAGGATGCTATAGACTTGACCTTGGACCTGCCTTTCTATACTATGCAGGGACAGCTGGCTACAACTGTTAAGTCGAAGAGCATGAATAAGAAGGAACTGTCGTATGAGACGGAGACCTGTCGTCCTATGGTACAGATAGACCCCTTGAGTGTTTCTACTGTATTGTTCGTCAAGTCCAGTGAACGTCAGCCTTCGAATATGGCAGGTACAGCCACCCGTTTTGATCGTATTGATGATATGACAACCACGAAGACAAACTTTGGCACAGCCTATAAACTGTCAAACAAGACGAAGACTTTTGATAGTTCTAATCCGCTTATTTCTTCAAGGAAGACCCTGACCTATGGCTATATTGCCTTGAACGATCGCTATGCGCAACTGGTGATGAGAGTGAAGAAAGTCACGTCAACCAATTCTTTGACGGCAGGCAAACCAACGCTTTACTATGTGAACGCCGAAGGAAAGGCTGTCAGTCACGAGTATGAGCGTCTTGATCTGAGTGCAGGACAGAACTTTGATATTGTTTTCGACCTCTCGCCTGCAACGCTTACAGATGGCTGTATAGGATTGCTGTCACTTACCTGTGATAACTCACAGTCGCATCTCACTATTACATTTGGTGATGTTTATCTTGACAACGGCAATCGTTACGCTGCTACCTTGAGCGGTGCTTATGTGGCTGACGATAGTTATGTGATGGAATATACTGCCGATGAGGCTTGCACTAGTCTGGATCTGACTAATGTTACGGATTTGCCTACCACATTGCCTTGGCTCACAGGTACTAACCGCGTGGCCTTGGTCAGCGAGGGCAGTGCTCTGGCAGATATTGTGAATGTGGTGGCCGGCACCAACTGCCAGAATCTGGTGCTGAAGGCTGACAATGGCAGCTTCCGTCCTTCTAAGGCATTTACTGCCAATACGGCATCGGTGACTTGTACCATCAATGGCTTGCGTATGTTGATGCTGCCATTCGAGGCAGCTGTGCCACAGGGTATTACGGCTTATGTTATAAATGATGACAGAACGCTTCAATCCGTAGCTACAATTACTGCCCATCAGCCAGTATTGGTGGCAGGCAATGGCGAATATACTTTTGTGGGAACGGGCGACGTGTCGTTTGCCACGAGTCCGCTCGATGCCAATTATCGTGGAACCTATACACAGATACCTTTGTATGAAGGTGACTATGTTTTAGGTCAGGAGCAGGGCGTATGGGGCTTTACCCGTCTGACATACAAGGGCGTGCTGATGCCATTTGATGTCTATGCACAATTCCCCGCCAGCGCTGAGTCTTTCTTGCCTCTTGACCTCACAAATACAGGCATTAGTGACGTTGTTGAGCGCTCAGTCTTCTCGTCAGCTGTCTATAATGTCATGGGACAGCGCGTCAGTGGTGCAAAGAAGGGATTGGTAATACAAAACGGAAAATTATTAATTAAACGATAAACCAACATGAAAAAGAAAATGTTTTGTTCAGTTGTGATGCTGGCTTTCTGTGCAAGCATCTGGTCATTAACTCCGTGGAAAAAGGGTGCTTTTGAGACGAAGAAGTATAGAAATGTATTTGTGGAGATGGGCTACGACGAGAGGGCTGTGAATATCCGTTTACAGCAGGTGTTCTCTGATGTATTCTTCGGGCCCAACAGGGTGTATTTCGAAGTTAACGACTCGATGGCCTACATCTCGGATATTAAGAACCACGATGTGCGTACCGAGGGCATGAGCTATGGTATGATGATTGCCGTTCAGATGGATAAGAAGGATATCTTTGACAAACTGTGGCGTTGGGGTAAGAAATACATGCAACATCAGGATGGCATCCGTGAGGGCTATTTTGCCTGGAGTTGTAAGACCGATGGTACGCAGAACTCTGCAGGTGCTGCCTCTGATGGCGAGTTGTATTATATCACGGCATTGATTTTTGCTTCCAATCGTTGGGGCAATGATACAGGTATCAACTACAAAGCCGAGGCACAACGTATCTTGAACTGCACCATGCCGCGTGAGTATACTCCAGAACCACGTCCAAACTTCGGCGGCTTTGGAGGTCCGCAGCGTGCACAGCGTCCTCAGCAGCCACAGGGGCCTCAGAAAATGTTCCTCGTTGATCCTGAGACGAAGCTCATCACCTTTACTCCTGATGGCTTCGGTCAGCGCTATACCGATCCGTCGTACCATATCCCTGCTTTCTATGAAGTTTGGGCTAAGTGGGCAGACGACGGCCGTTCTGACTACTGGAACGAGTGTGCAGCAAAGAGTCGCGAGTTCTTGCATAAGGTTATTCATCCCGAAACGGGCCTCAATCCCGATATGTGTAACTACGACGGAAGCCTGATGGAAGGGTGGGGTGGCCGCCGCAACAGTAGCAACAATTTCCGTTATGACTCATGGCGTGTGCCGATGAATATTGCTATGGACTACGAATGGAGTTGTGCCGACGGGGAGTGGCAGCGTCAGTATGGTGAGCGCATCCAGAATTTCTTCTATTCACAGGGTGTTGACAAGTTCGTTGACCAGTATCGTGTTGATGGTAGTCTGCCAGAGGATAATGAGATTCTTCAGGCTGGCGGTTTCCGTAAGTTACGTCATAGCATCGGCTTGGTTGCTACTACGGCTGCCGCTTCGGTGATGTGCTCGCACGACAAGAGCAAGGAATTTGTTGATGCATTCTGGAAGGCCGAGCACAAACCCTTTGAGGATGGCTATTTTGATGCCTACTATGATGGCTTGCTCAGACTCTTTGCCTATATGCACCTGAGTGGTAACTATCGCGTTATCTTTCCCCAGAAATAATCAGAATACTAACCATTAACCACTTCATAATGAAAAAACTATTTGTGTTATTACTGCCATTATTGGCATTGATGGGCTGCTCTTCTGATGAAGAAGCGGCATGCCCGGTGTTGAATGTTGAGGGTGGCCAGGTTCAAGGCATCAAGTGTGAGAATCCTGGTGTGTTTGTTTACAAAGGCATCCCATATGCAGCACCGCCTATCGGTGGCTTGCGTTGGAAGGAGCCCCAGCCTGTGGTGGCTTGGGACAGTGTGCGCCTTTGTGATAAGTTTGGCCATCCCGGTTATCAGTCTGTTCACTATCCTGGTGGCTATACCACGGAATGGGGCTATGGCGACGAGTCTCCCTATAGTGAGGACTGTCTCTATCTGAATGTCTATACCAAGGCTCCTGGTCAGGTGGACAAGAAACTGCCGGTAGCTTTATGGATTCACGGTGGAGGCTATCGTGAGGGTTGGGGCTCAGAACCCGAGTTCGATGGTCAGGAATGGGCTTCTAAGGATGTGGTGCTCGTGACCATCAACTACCGTTTGGGTATCTTCGGTTTCATGACCTATCCCGAGTTGTCGGCAGAGAGTCCTAATCATGTCAGTGGAAACTACGGTATTCTCGACCAGATTCAGTCTTTGAAATGGGTGAAGGAAAACATTGCGCAGTTTGGTGGCGACCCCGACAATGTGACCATCTTTGGCCAGAGTGCCGGTGCTGGTAGTGTGCGTACACTGTGTGAGTCACCTTTGGCTCGTGGACTGTTCCACAAGGCAGTCATCATGAGCGGTGGCGGTATCAATGTGCCCGCCAAGGAAAGTGAAGATGTCAAGCCCGCCACACCGATGAATAAGTTCTTCTCTTATAATCCTACACTGCAGGAGAGTGAGGCAGAGACCAAGATGGTGATGGACTGGGCTGGGCTGACCAGTCTGGAGCAGTTGCGTAATGCCTCAACAGAGTTGCTTTACACCATCCCTCAATTATATAATATGGTCAACAAGAGCGATGTCTTCCTGATGCAGCGCCCTATTATCGACGGTTATGTCTCAAAGAAGAGTTTCGATGAGGCTACGCGTGAGGGCTCTATTGCTGACGTTCCCTATATGATTGGTTATACAATGAATGACTTGGGTGCAATGGGACCTGGTATTGCAGAGTTCTGTAAAGTCCGTCAGCAACAGGGCAATAAAGCCTGGGCTTATGAGTTTGCCCGTCCTTTGCCCGATGATGGTCAGCATCCAGAGGTGACCAACCGATTGAAGGGTGCTTTCCATTCTTCAGACCTTTGGTATGTCTTTAAGTCTCTGAAACACTGCTGGCGTCCTTGGACACAGGGTGATTGGGACCTGTCAGAGAAGATGTTGACCGCTTGGACAAACTTCGCCAAATACGGCGATCCCAATGGTAAGGAAAGCCTGGGATGGAATCCATGTACCACCGAATCCCCCCAGTTTATGCTTTTCAAGTTGGATAATCAGGATGTGGAGAACTCGGAAATGGGTGAGCCCATAGCCCAATAATCCCTCTTTCGATAAGTAGAAATAGCAATTAATATCCTGCCATTTTGGGAAATGGCAGGATATTTTACTAATGTGTCAAAACTACAATAATTTTTCGGGTTTCTTTTGTTCATATCGGGGATTATCGTTATCTTTGCAACCGTTTATGAAAAAATGGCCCTCTGTTATCCGTCAGTCGCTCTCCACGAAGTTGAGTCTTTGGTTGGTAGCATTTGTGGCAGTCATGTTAGTGGCTGCTCTTTTTGTTATGTTTACCTATGCGCGCAGAGCAGTAAAGGCCGAGGCTCTAGCAAAAACGGAAGCTGCTCTCGACGGCATGATGCAAAGCATTGACAACAGATTGCATGAGGTCGAGGTGGCTGCTCAGAATATTCACTTGCGTGTGGAGCGTTCTATCGATGATCCTGTGGCATTGCAGAACCTCACTCGTAAGATGTTGGTAGAGAATCCTTCGATAGTAGGGTGTGCTGTGGCCATGGACCCTGTGCTTTGGCAGGGAAAAGGTAGGCAGACTTTGTTTTGCTCTTATCGTGACAGGGATTCCATTGGCGTTTCCGACCGTTTTGGTGAGAAACCCTATACCGAGCAGGAATGGTATGTCCGTCCGATGGCAACTTGTCAGACAGAATGGAGCGACCCGACGATAGAACCCCTGCGTGGAGGCTATCCCATTTTGGGGTATAGTATTCCTCTTCGAAAGAAGGGACGTGTTGTGGGTATCTTTGTTTCTGCCATCTCTTTGGAATGGTTGTCACGAACAGTAGAAGCCGCTCGTCCTTTCCCCAGTACGCATTGTGCACTTTTTAACAAGAAAGGTGATTTCATTATTCACCCAGACAGCACACGTCTCTATTCGGGTAATCTCCTCAAACAATTAGAGCATCATTCCGATGCCGCATCACGACAATTGGCAGAATCTATGCTGAATGGTGAGAGTGGCTATATGTCTGTGGATATCTACGGTGTTCCTTGTTATGTCTTTTATAAACCGTTTAGAAATACCGGTTGGAGCGTAGATATTGCCAGTCCGAAATCCGAGATTTTCTCAACCTATAATCGTCTGCAGACCTATATGGTCGTTATCCTGATTATCAGTCTACTCCTTTTGCTGGTATACTGTTTCCATATTATCCATATGTTGATGCGCCCCATTCGCTACCTCGATTCTTTCACGCAGCGCTTGGCTTCAGGCCATTTCGACGAGCCGATAGCCGATAGCCTCCGTCATGATGAGATAGGTGGCCTTCAGCGTAGTTTCCGACAGATGCAGAGCTCGCTCTCCAGATACCTGTCTGAGATACGTCAACACTCAGAGGTGCTTCAAGATCAGACTAGAGCCCTGAAGAAGGCTCGTGAGAAAGCCCTCGAGGCCGATCGCCTGAAGTCAGCCTTCATCCATAATATGACCGACCAGTTGGTAGAGCCTGTGAGCGAGATTTCTTCCTCTGTAGCTGTGATTCGTCAGAACAGCAGTCATCTGGAGGATATTGACGTACGCCAATTGACAACAGGCATATCAGACAACACCGAGAAAATAACATCACTACTTGACAAAATCATAGAAATATCTGTAAACAGATCATCCGTCGAAAATGAAATTCCAGAATCCGATACATAATACCCAATATTCTCTCTCGACGAAGATTTGCCTTTTCCTGCTGCCCTTCGTTATTGGTGTTTTTGTCTACGCCCTCGGCGATTTGTTCTATCAGTCTCGACGCATCTTGCGCCAAGAGGCCGTTGAACGTGCCAATTGCGAATTGGAAACCACCGTCTTGCGTGTGGAAGGCTTTATGAAGGAGGTTGAGACGATTTCCCGAAACACCAAATGGCAGGTTCTTGACAATCTGGAGCCAGACTCCCTTTTGGCTTTCTCCTATCGGGCAGTCTCGCTGAATCCGAATGTCAACAGCTGTTCTATTACCATGGAACCAGACTTCTTTCCATCCTACGGGCATTTCTTCTCAGCCCATACCGTCTGTTGTCATGATACCATTAAGTCAGGTCAGGAGGCCGAATCCGATTATTATGAGAAGGTGTGGTATAAGTATGTATACGAAACAGGAAAGGCAGAATGGATAGACCCATATAATGACTTTTGTGATGGCGATCTGTCTTCCCCAGAGATTATCACGTCCTATTGCGACCCTATCTATACCAACGAAGGTCGTTTTATCGGTGTGATATCGACGGCCCTTTCATTGCAGCGACTCTCAAAGGTGATATCGCTTAACAAACCCTATGAGAATTCCTATTGTCTGATGTTGGGCCAGGATGGTAAGTTTATTATTCATCCCGATTCAGCCCAGTTGGTCAACCAGACCATTTTCGACCAGGTCGATCCGCTGACGCAGCCTGACGTGATTGCCTTGGGACATCAGATGATGGCTCAAAAGAAAGGCTATATGAAGGTCAAGTTGAACGGTAAAGACTGTTTCGTCTTTTATCAGCCCATGGCCCAGACAAACTGGAGTATTGCTTTGGTGTGCCCCGAGAGTGATATCTTCCATCGCTATAACCAACTGGTTTATATCCTGTTCCCCTTGTTGGGTGCAGGCCTCATTTTCATGTTCTTCTTTTGCAGAAAGATTGTGGCCTTTTTTATCAAGCCACTTGGTACGTTGGAGCGCCAGACCCGCTATATCGCAGATGGTCACTTTGACAAGCCCTTGGAACCGAGTCGTCGTTCAGATGTGGTAGGACGCCTTCAGAATAGCTTTGTGACCATGCAGGATTCTCTGTCCCAGTATGTCCACCATCTGGAGCGTGTGAACAGCGAGACTGCCCGTCATAATGCAGAGCTACAACAGGCCAATCTGAAGGCCCATGAGGCAGCTAAACGCCAGACAGCCTTCTTGCAGGATGTGCTTCATCAGATTCGCACCCCGCTTAATATCATCATGGGCTTTGTCCAGGTGCTGCGTGACGACTATACGATGATCTCGCGAGATGAGGTTGGCGAAGTTACAGAGACGATGCACCACAATGCCAACACCATCACCCGTATTGTTGATATGCTGATGGCATCATCGGCTATTGATGGTCGGAAGACGATTGAGCACAACGATTCCGTGCGTTGTGCCGATGTGATACGTGAAGTAGAGAGCGTCTTCAATGCCCGCACGCCCCATATCGCAGACTTGCGCGTGGAGTCGCTGGTAGGTGACGAACTGCAGATACGTACGAATAAAGACTATCTTCTTAAGATTCTCAATGAACTTCTATATAATGCCAAGAAGTTCACAACCAAGGGAGATGTCACCTTGCGAGTTAAGACTTCCGGTCGTTTTCTCCAGTTCTTTATAGAAGACAAAGGACCGGGTATTCCCCAGTCCTATCGTCAGCAGATCTTTACCCAGTTCTCGAAGTTCAATACTTTCTCTGAGGGACTTGGTCTCGGATTGTCTATCTCCAAGCAGTTCTCAGTCCTGCTGGGTGGCAATTTGTGGCTTGATACCGAGTATACAGAGGGTGCTCGGTTTGTATTAGAAGTTCCTTTAGATTGTTAGTACTTGCAGAAAGTTCAAGTACTAACAATGTGATGTGAGAATATCCTTGGCGTGTGCCACCTGCTCATTAGTAGGTGTGTTTACGTCTTCCAGCGAATAAGGAATGCCCAGTTGCTTCCATTTGAAGGTGCCCAATGTGTGGTAAGGCAGCACCTCTACTTTCTGCACGTTTGTCAACGTGTCGATAGTCTTTCGTAGCTGTGTGAGCTGTTCCTCGTCGTCGGTGATGCCAGGCACCAGCACGTGTCGAATCCATACCGGTTTTTCGATGTCAGACAGATAGCGAGCGCAGTCCAAGATGTTTTCATTGCTGTGTCCTGTCAGCCAGCGATGCTTCTCGCTGTCGATATGCTTGATGTCGAGCAGCACCAGGTCGGTGCTTTTCATCAGTCTTTCGAATTTCGAGAAGAAAGGTTCTTCGCGGGTGAAAGGCTGGGCAGCGGTGTCCAGACACGTGTTGATGCCACGACGATGAGCCTCCTCAAACAAATCAATCAGGAAATCAATCTGCAGCAGCGCCTCGCCACCGCTCACGGTGATACCGCCATCGGGGCCCCAGTAGCTGCGGTAGCGCTCGGCTTTCTTCAGGAGCTCATCAACGGTAGTTGTTGTACCACAGGCATCTGAACCAACTTTCCAGGTGTCAGGATTGTGGCAGTAGCGACAACGCATGTGACAACCCTGCATGAAAATCAAAAACCGAATCCCTGGCCCATCAACAGAGCCAAAGGATTCGGTAGAATGTATATAACCTTTGCTAGTCATACTAGTATTACTAGTTATTCTAGTTGGGTTAGAGTGATTCGTGTGACTGACGTGCGATAACGTCCTCCTGCTGCTCACGAGTCAGGTCGATGAACTTCACAGCGTAACCAGATACGCGGATGGTGAAGTTAGCGTACTCGGGCTTCTCGGGATGCTCCATAGCATCGCGCAGCTTGTCAACACCAAACACGTTTACGTTCAGGTGGTGAGCACCACGGCTGAAGTAACCGTCCATCACGCGAACCAGTGTGGTAGCGCGCTCCTCATCATCGTGACCCAGAGTGTTGGGGCTGATGGTCTGAGTGTTAGAGATACCGTCGAGGGCATACTCGTAAGGCAGCTTAGCAACAGAGTTCAGTGAAGCCAGCAGACCGTTCTTCTCTGCACCGTAGCTGGGGTTAGCACCAGGAGACAGAGGAGTACCAGCACGGCGACCATCGGGCAAGTTGCCTGTGTACTTACCATAAACCACGTTAGAGGTGATGGTGAGGATAGAGCAGGTTGGGGTAGCGTTACGATAGGTAGCGTGCTTGCGAATCTTCTTAACGAAGGTCTTCAGCAACCATACTGCAATCTCGTCGGCACGGTCATCGTCGTTGCCATAGCGGGGGAAGTCGCCCTCGGCTACATAGTCAACGTTGAAGCCCTCTTCGTCGCGAATCATCTTCACCTTAGCATACTTAACAGCAGAGATAGAGTCAACCACGTGAGAGAAACCTGCGATACCGGTAGCGAATGTACGACGTACGTTGGTATCAATCAGGGCCATCTCGGCAGCCTCGTAGAAGTATTTATCGTGCATGTAGTGAATCAGGTTCAGGGTGTTTACATATACACCAGCCAGCCAGTCCATAGCCTGGTCGAAGCGGGGAGCCAGCTCCTCCCATGTCAGGTACTCGTCCTTGATGGGGCGGAAACCAGGAGCAACCTGCTCGCGGGTCTTGGCGTCAACACCACCGTTACATGCATAGAGGAAACACTTAGCCAGGTTGGCACGTGCGCCGAAGAACTGCATCTCCTTACCAGTCTGAGTAGCACTTACACAGCAGCAGATGCTGTAGTCGTCGCCCCAAACGGGACGCATCACCTCGTCGTTCTCGTACTGGATCGAGCTGGTCTTCACCGAGATCATCGCAGCATACTTCTTGAAGTTCTCTGTGAGTCGGGGTGAGTAGAGCACGGTGAGGTTTGGCTCGGGCGATGGGCCCATGTTCTCCAGGGTGTGCAGGAATCGGTAGTCGTTCTTGGTCACCATGTGGCGTCCGTCCATGCCCATACCGCCCACTTCGAGTGTAGCCCAAACGGGGTCGCCAGAGAACAGCTCGTTGTAAGAGGGGATACGAGCGAACTTCACCATACGGAACTTCATCACCAGGTGGTCAATCAGCTCCTGAGCCTCGCTCTCAGTCAGTGTACCCTCTTCCATATCACGCTGGATATAGATATCAAGGAATGTAGAAACGCGACCTACTGACATAGCAGCACCGTTCTGAGTCTTGATGGCAGCCAGGTAGCCGAAGTACAGCCACTGAACAGCCTCGCGAGCGTTGTTAGCAGGCTGAGAGATATCGAATCCATAGATCTGAGCCATAGCCTTCATCTCCTTCAGGGCCTTGATCTGCATAGAGATCTCCTCACGCTGACGGATAACGTCGTCGCTCATCACACCAGCACCGCAGTTGCGCTTGTCGGCCTCCTTCTCGGCAATGATGAAGTCGATACCGGTTGTGACGCACGTGCTTCATCTCCTCGGTGTAAGCGTCGAACACACCGTCGTTGTGAGTCTTGCAATATTTGGTGAAGATCTCGTGCAACTTCTCTGAGGGCTGGTAGCCATAGTTTGTGCAGGCCTGCTCAGCCATCTTGATGCCGCCGAAGGGCATGAAAGCACGCTTCAGGGGTTTGTCGGTCTGCAGACCAACCACCTTCTCGAGATCCTTCTTGCTTTCATCGATGTAGGCTGGGCCATAAGCAGTCATACTCGAGACGATCTCTGTCTCCATGTCGAGCACACCACCCTTGGCACGCTCTTCCTTCTGCAACTCCTGCAGACGACCCCACAGGATGTTTGTGGCATCGGTAGGCTCGGCCAAGAAAGACTCGTCGCCTTCGTAAGCCGTGTAGTTGTTCTGAATAAAGTCTCTGAGATTGACCTCCTCGGTCCACTTGGTTCCTTTAAAACCACGCCATTCTTTACGCATAAAAATGATGTTTTATTACTTGAAAAAAATACCTATTTGAAATTTGGCTGCAAAGGTACTACTTTTTTGCCACATACGCAACTTTTTTGTGCATCAATCTTAGTATTTTTTGAATTTGTGACATATTGTAAATCTGTGAATTAAGTAATATTTGATAGGACAAAAATGACATGTGGTAGCAACTTCTTTGCTAAAAGAAATTTTTTTTCTAACTTTGCACACAAAATGTAAGCAAAATAAGGAAAATGATGACAAAAAAGATTTTATTCGTCCTGTTGACATTGGTCTCCGTATCCGTGTCTGCGCAGCAAAAAAAACAGTCCGTTAAGATGGTTTCGCCCAACGGACACCTGAGTGCCGTCGTCCAGCAAGAGGGTCTGACCCTCAGCCGTGATGGTCGCGTGGCGCTTCAGATGTCGAAGATTGGTGTGGAGGGAACTACCAGTTCGCCCGTCTTTGCCTTTGAGAAGAAGGTGCGTGCCGACTACCAGATGCTTTCTGGCAAGCGCAGCCATTGTGTCAACGACGCCAATGAGTATCGTTGGACTATGTCCGACGGACAGACGATGGTGTTGCGCCTATATAATGATGGTGTGGCTTACCGTTATGAGTTCACCAACCTTACGGGTGAGCTTCCCCGTGAGCAGAGCACCTATCATGTTGCCGAGGGTACGCGCCGCTGGTTTATGCAGTGGGGCGACGGTGCCGAGGGTTTTTATCCCCTGACCACCTCTTATAAGACAAAGCCCGGCCAGTCGTTCAGTGGTGTGTGGAAGTCGGGCGAGGGCTGGAACACCCGTTGGAGTTTTCCTGCTTTGATGCAGTCGGCCGACGATGTGTTCGTGCTGCTTTCCGAGGCTAACATCGAGCGCCAGCAGAGTGCTTCATGCCTCTATAACGACAAGGCTGGCGAGGACTATCGCGTGGTGGCCGACCAGAACGAGTCCAAGGTCACTGGCAAGTGGCACACCCCTTGGCGTGTGGCTATCATTGGCAGCCTGGCCGACGTGGTGGAGTCAACCCTCATCACCGATGTCAGCGAGCCCAATCAGTTGGCCGATGTCAGTTGGATTCATCCGGGCGTGGTGTCATGGGTTTACTGGGCCTACAACCACGGTTCTAACGACTTTAACATCATCAAGAAATACGTTGACTTGGCTGTTGCCCTGAAGTTGCCCTATGTGCTCATTGATGCCGAGTGGGATACGATGAAGGACGGCAAGACCATAGAGGATGCCGTGAAGTATGCCAACGACAACGGCGTGAAGCCCATGATTTGGTACAACTCGTCGGTGGGTTGGATCGATGGTGCTCCCACACCCAAGTTCCGCCTGAACAAGGCCGAAGACCGCGAGAAAGAGTTCGCTTGGTGCGAGAAGATTGGCGTGGCCGGTGTGAAGATCGACTTCTTCAGCGGAGAGAACCTGAAGAACATGGACTTCTGTCTCGACCTGATGGAGAGCGCCGCCCGCCATCACCTGCTGGTCAACTTCCACGGTGCCACCGTGCCTCGTGGCTGGCAGCGCACCTATCCCAACCTCCTCTCTACCGAGGGCGTCTATGGTGCCGAGTGGTATAATAATGTAGGCACGTTCACGACGAAGGCAGCCAGTCACAATGCCACGTTGCCCTTCACCCGCAACGTCATTGGTCCGATGGACTACACCCCCTGTGCTTTCTCAGATTCTCAGCATCCCCATATCACCAGTCATGCCCACGAGCTGGCGCTGACCGTCCTCTTCGAGAGTGGTCTGCAGCACTTGGCCGACCGTCCTGAGAGTTTCCTGGCTCAGCCCAAGGAAGTTCAGCAGTTCCTGGGTCAGTTGCCCGCTGCCTGGGATGAGACCCGCTTTGTGTCAGGTTATCCTGGTGAGAGTGTTGTGTTGGCACGTCGCAGTGGCACTACCTGGTATGTGGCTGGTATCAACGGCACCGACGAGGCCAAGACCTTGCAGCTGCCTATGAGCTTTGTGAAGGGCAAGACTATCACCCTTTTTGCTGATGGCGAGCCCTGGAACGTGACAACCCTGAAGAAGAAGCCAGCCTCGCTTGAGTGCATAGCCCGTGGCGGTTTCGTTATGATTATCAAGTAATTAGAACATAGTAACCAATCACTAAAAAATGAAAAACTTTCAGTTAAGACATCTGCTTCTGGCGCTGTTGTTCTTCGTGACAGCCCAGTCGCTGACGGCCCAGCAGCGCCGTCCCATCGACTCCCAGCATCCCCTGTGGATGGTGCATATCGATGTGTGGAATAGTGCAGACCCCCAGAAGATCATCGATTTGATTCCCGATGACATCAAGCCCTATGTCTGTATGAACCTCTCGCTGTCGTGTCAGTTTGATACCAAGACAGGCATGTATCGCATGCCCCGTAATGCCGTTCGCACCTACAAGTCATGGGCCACGGTGTGCCAGCAAAACAACATGTGGTTCTGCTGCCAGCCCGCTTCGGGTGGTCATACCCACATCCAGGACAACGACCTCGAGACCTTTGAGTATTTCTTTAAGACCTTCCCCAACTTCCTCGGATGGAACTATGCCGAGCAGTTCTGGGCTTTCGGTGACGCTGGCGACCTGAGTTCTATGACCAAGTCCAGCCGTTGGAACCTGTTTGCCAACCTCGTGGAGATGTCACATAAGTATGGTGGCTTCCTGACTGTCAGCTGGTGTGGTGGTATCTATCACTTCGACACCGACCCCCTGGCAGAGTTGAAGACCGACAAGAACTTCCTCGCAGCTTGTAAGAAGTACCCCGAGTCTATGCTGTTCCTTTATAAGTACACCCACTGCAGCAGCTTCTATAACAACGAGAGCGTGTGCTTCGGTCCCTTTATCTCTGGTCTGACCAAGAACTATGGCGTGCGCTATGATAACTGTGGCTATAATGACATGCTGACCAAGGTGCTGGGCGAGAAACACGGTAAGAAGTATCCTGGCTCTGCCGGTATTGGCACCGTGATGGAGCAGACCTGTGTCAACGGTGGTGCCGTATGGGATGGTCCTGAGCTTATCTGGACAGAGGACTTCCAGAACCTCAGCGACTCTAACGTGGATGGCTACACCCGCCGCAACTGGGGCCTGTTCCCCAACTTCAAGGGCATCTGGCTCGACATGTGGCGCGAGATTATCAAGGGCAACATGTATATCCCCACTCGTGAGGAGGTGGTGGCCAAGACCAAGGCCGTGCTTATCCACGATGCCACCGACGATTTCAAGGTGCCCGACGCTCTCTATACAGGCCTTTATGAGGTGAAAGATCCTGGTAATAAAGGCGATGGCCGCTGGGAGAACAACGGCTGGTATCTCAAGTCATCAGGTCGCTATGGCGCCATACCCATGGTGGCAGGCCTCTACGACAGCATTGCCAAGACCATTCCCGTGCAGGTGAAGAAGTCAGGCTACTCTTCTCGCTGGGGTACCCAGACCAAGAAGGTCAACGAGTTTAACAGCCTCTATCCCGAGGTCTCTACTGGCGACCTTTATGTGAACCGTTACCACAACCGTCTGGTGACCTACACCCCATATACCTATCTTAATCAAAAGAAGACCGCCGAGGCCAGCATCCCCTTGCAGTATAACACCTGCGACACCCTGAAGTTGCTCTATGGCAAGTTGTCCAGTGGCTATATCCAGGAGTATGCCGACCACATTGATTTCTATCTGAACAACTATCGCAGCGACTCTACTACCCAGCAGACCGACCAAATCTGCATCGTAGGCGCTACAGAGAAACCTACCTATACGCTGACCAAGCACACCACAGGCGCTACTGGCCATAATGCTTCGGCCACGGAGACCTATGACGAGGCAACCCATCTCTACACCCTGAAGGTGAAGCACATGGGACCTGTCGATGTCTCTATTGCCTGCGCTGGCACTCAGGACCGCTCTGGCGTGGAGGAAGCTCCAATCCTGCCTCAGCCCCTGGAGACCCCCAAGCAGCCCGAGGCCTATCATGGTCCGGTTATTATCGAGGCCGAGAATATGGACTATAAGTACGTCAACGTCAGCCTGACCCATTCAGGTTGGTGGGCCCAGGACTACAAGGATTTCGCCGGCATGGGTTATGTTGAGACCCAGACCAACACCAGCGCCGCTCTGCGTCATCAGCTGAAGCTGGCCGAGGGAGGCGAGTATAACATCCTTGTCCGCTACTGTAACAGCAGTAAGGCCGGCAACATGAAGGCCACCGTCAATGGCTCGAGCAAGACCGTGGCTTTCGAGAAGGTTGGCAAGAACGACTGGCGCGAGGCCGTTATCCCCGCCACTTTGAAGGCTGGTAGCAACAACTTTATCCTCCAGAATACGGGTGGCATCAAGATGATCATCGATCAGATTATCTATATGCCCGCAGAGACACCCAAGGAGAAGTTCAAGGTCACCATTCGCAAGGCTGACTTCGGTTCGATTGTTGCCGATGTCGATTCTGCTCAGGCAGGTCAGGAGGTGCATCTCACCATCTCTGCTGACGAAGGTTACGGCATCAAACAACTTCGTGTGGTTAACTCCGTATTCTTTACACAAGGTAAGACCATTCCTGTGGCCGAGGGCGCCACGGAAGTGTCTTTTATTATGCCAGATGAGAACGTGACCATCCAGCCCATCTTCGCCGATCTGTGTGCTGTCTATAATCTTGACTTCACGAATGTGTCTGCAGGCGAACTGCCCGAGGGCTGGCGCACCACCGATGGTAGCGATGTTCGCAACTATCCCACCTCGAATGGTAGCGGTCCCCGCACGTTCAGTGGACTGCAGGGCTACCAGGGCAAGGCCCTCTACTGGCGCACCACCAGTGCCGAGTACGGTCGCTTGAGCAACTATAAGCTCACGCTGGAGCCCGGAAATTATGTGCTCGTCTTCGCCACAGCCGCATGGAAGGGTTCACCCACCTATCAGGCCAAGATCCTTAAGAGCACCGGTGGTTCAGTTGCTTCTTCGTCAACGATCACGGCCACACCCAACCTGAATGGCAATGCCGCAGGCGATATCTCGTCGGCCGAGCGTAATACCCTCTCCTTTGAAATCACCACCAGGGGCGACTATATCATCCAGTTCAAGGAGATGGGTAGCGGTATGCAGGAATTCCTTCTGGCCGAGTGTCGTTTGCGCGACCTCAATATCCTGACCGGCATCAGCACCCACTACGACAAGAGCCGTATGCCCGAGGGCATCTATAGCCCCTCAGGCTCACGTCGTCAAGTGTTGCAGCCGGGTCTGAATATCGTTGTCCGTCCCGATGGAACCGTGCGCAAGGTCATGGTTAAATAGGCAAGAATAGAATCATATCAAAATGGGAAGAGAGACGCTTAAGAGGTGTCTCTTTTCTTATTTAGGTTAAATTAGGTTAATTTTCAAATCATTAAGGCGTGTAGTGTCTGATTTCTTTGTATATTTGCATATTAGATTAGACGAAAGACTAAAAATGTGTAACCATGAAAAGTGAGACAAATAGAAGAACCGTAAAATCGAGCTTGCCCATCCTGTTGACAGTGGCAATCGTCATGATGATAATGATCATGGCAGCTTTTCTCGTGTGTCGCCACTTGATGAAGGCCGAGAATCATGCACGCTATGTGGGCATGGTGAACTATGCTTCAGAGAAAATTGCTAAGACCGTCCGTGGCATGGAGATGAACGCCATGAACGAGTTTGACGAGGTAGAGAAGCATCTCGATACCCCCGAGTCTGTTATTGCTGCCCTTAAGAGCAAGACCAGTCTGAACCCCGATGTTCGCGGCTATTTCGCCGCCTTCGAGCCCCACTATTTCGAGGAGAAGGGCCAGTGGTTCGAGCCCTACGTTCACCATGTGGACAGCAGCGAGTTTGAGGTGCGCCAGGTAGGCTCTGCCCATCACAACTACCACCGTTCCGGATGGTATATCCGTGCCAAGAAGTCGAACGATAGTTTCTGGTCAGCCCCCTACTACTATTACGATGGCACCAACATCAGTGGCCACTACACCACATTTGTCAAGCCCGTCTATGATGCCGAGGGCCGTCTGGCCTGCGTCTGCGGTGCCGATATGACCTTCGAGTGGCTGGGCAAGGAGCTCCGTCGCATCGACAACGCCATGAACAACGACGAACTGATAAACAAGTATATTGCTAGCGATGCCAATTTCTATACGGTGGTCATCAACAACGATGGCAGTTGCATTGCCCATCCCGAGGGCAAGACCTTGGTTGTCGACGAGGAGTTTGTGAAGCGCGACCTCGCCCAGAAGCGTAGCGGCATGGCCAAGATAGATATTGACGACGAATCTGCGATTATCTATTATGCCCCCATCGAGCATGTCGACTGGTCGCTGGCCTTGATTGTGACCGACGAGGGTACCCAGGGCTGGCTCTCCCTCCTGGGCATTGGTCTTCTCTTGGTGGCCTTTGCCGGTTTTGTGGTGATATGGTTTGTTTGCAGACGAATGAAGAGAAATGAAGCTATCTAGGATTGTTATCCCCCACACCTCGCTTCGACTCAACGTCCTGGTGGTCTGCGAGACGGTGCTGCTGCTGTTTCTGTCGCTGGCAGTGCTGCTCTATTTCTCGCGCCAGGCCTTGAAGGATGAGGCCTTCCGTGATGCCGAAGAGATGCTCAACGGCACGGTGCAACATGTGGATAATATCCTGCTGAGCGTTGAGCAGACGGGCTATAATATCTGTGAAGACCTGCAGCATCATCTTGGCGACACCGCCCGCATGACCATCTATTGTCGCGAGGCTGTGGAGAACAATCCTTATATCAGTGGTTGTGCCGTGGCCTTCAGGCCTCATTATATTGAGGGTCGCGACACGTTTATGACCTATGTGCGCAGGAATGCTTCGGGTCAGAACAGGGATGCCCTGATCACCTCCGACCATTTTGGCAACCGCCCCTATACCGAGCAGGTGTGGTATACTGCCCCTATGTCCAGTGGCCGTGCCTCCTGGACCGACCCGTTGTCTGATGTGGAGGGCGAGGGTGTTACCTTGTCGCTCAGTCTGCCCATCTACCTCCGTGCCGAGAAGGACCCCGTGGGTGTAATCTCTTTCGATGTCCCTGTGGCAGCCATCTCCGAAATTATCCTTGAATCCAAGCCTTTCCGCCATAGCTATAGCGTGATGCTGGGTCGTGATGGCACGTTTATCGTTCATCCCAAAATCCACCGTTTTATCAAAGAGACCCTGTCGGTGAAGGACGATAAGTCTAAGAACGACGAGAGCCTGCGCCACATCATCAAGGCGATGATGGCAGGCGAGTCGGGCCACACCACCTTCCGTCAGAACGACAAAGACTGGCTGGTGTTCTATAAGCCCTTCTTGCGCGACAGTGCCTTTGGCTTGCCCATCGACAATATGGGGTGGAGCACTGGCATGGTGTATCTCGAAGACGATGTGGTTGGCAATCACGAGTTGCTCTCTTATCTCGTCTTGGCCATCACCGTGGCAGGTGTGCTGGTGTTCTTTGTATTGTGCCGCCTGCTCATTCGCCAGCAGATGAAGCCCTTGCGCTTGCTGACCCGTTCGGCGCGTCGTGTGGCCGAAGGGCATTACGATGAGATTGTGCCCAATGCTGAGTCGTCCAACGAGATAGGTCAGTTGCAAAACCGTTTCCAGCAGATGCAGCGCTCGCTGGTGGGCAAGTCGGCCGAGTTGGAAAAGGTGACCCGCATGCTCACCCTGCATGGCGAGGAATTGCGCCGTGCCTATGGCAATGCCCAGGGCTCCGACCGCATGAAGACTACCTTCCTCCATTACATGACGACCCAGATGACCGTACCCTCCGACCTCATTGAGCGCAGTGTGACCAAACTCTGCAACAACTATAACACCATCCGTCCCGACGAGGCCGACTACGAGGTGAGTGTCATCAAGAAGCAGTGTGCCATTGTCGTCGACCTGCTGGACCACATGATTGAGGCGCTGAAGAACGAGACCGTCGAGCAGGTAGAACCCTTGAACGAAAGAAAGGAGGACAGCCATGAGTGTATTTAGCCACAGGCTTTCCCGTAAGCTCAGCCTGAGCATCATGCTGATGGCCATCCCCGTGTTCATGCTGTCGCTGGGTCTCTTCTATTCCCAGTTGCGCTATCTCATCCGCCAGGAAGCCATCGGACGCTCTAACAGCATCCTGCGCACCACCATCCAGCGCGTCAGCAATTATATGACCACCATCGAGGCCTCTACCAATGCCAATGCCTGGCTGTTGGAAGAGAACTTCCGTCCCGACTCGCTGAAACTCATCACCCAGCGCATCGTGCGTCTCAACCCCAATATGCTGAGCTGTACGGTCAGTGCCGAGCCCGACCTCTTTCCCCAGTATGGCCGTTATTTCTCGGTCTATACCCTGAATGATGGCGACTCTATCACCACCGTCATGGAGACCGACTATGCCTATTACGACAAGGCGTGGTATAAGACACCGCTCAGTTCTGGCAAGGCATGCTGGGTCGATCCCTTTATCGACTATACCGAGGGTGCTGTCAATCACAACGAGGCCGTGGCCACCTATTGCCGTCCGCTCTGCTCGCCCACCGGCAAGATCCTGGGTGTCGTCGCCACCGAGTTTTCGTTTGCCCAGTTGGCCGAAAAGATTATTGCCACCGAGGACACCTATCCCAATGCCTATTTCTTCCTGTTGGGAGGCGACGGTCGCTATCTCATTCATCCCGACTCCACGCTGCTTTTCCGCAAGTCTATCTTCACCGATACCGACCCCAGAAAGAATGCCGACCGCATCGCCCTGGGCCACGAGATGACCGGTGCCAAGCAGGGCACCATGCATGTGATGGTCAATGGCAAGCTCTGCCATGTGAGCTATTGCCCCGTGCCCGGCACCGACTGGAGCCTGGCCATGGTGTGTCCCGATGCCGAGGTGCTGTCAGGTTTCAACCGTTTGGGCTATGTCATCATCCTGATTCTCCTGCTGGGCTTTGTCGGCATGGCATGGCTGTGTCGCAATGTGGTGCGCCAGACCATCCAACCCATCAATCGTCTTCTGATGTACACCCAGCATGTTGCCGATGGAAACTACAACGAGAAGATAGTCCACACCAACAAGACCGACGTGATAGGCCAGTTGCAAAACGGCTTTGCCACCATGCAGGAGGCCCTGCACGAACATATGGGTTCCATCAGCCGCATGGCCGATGAACTGAAGATGCGCAACGAACAGAGTGCGCGCGAGATGACCCTGGCCGAGGAGACGGTGCGCAGGAAGACCCTGTTTATCCAGAACCTCTCCCACCAGATGCGCACGCCCCTCAACATCATCTTGGGCTTTGTCGATGTGGTGCAGGATTATGTCGTGGCGCGCGACAAGGAACGAGACAGTCAGGGCAAGGCTCCTAACGGCGATTTGAGTGAAATCTCTAGCATGATGAAGTACAACGCCATCCACCTGAAGCGCATGATACTGATGCTCTTCGACAGCTCGTCGACCACTGGCGCCGAGGAACTGATGCGCGACCGCCACGACGAGGTGTCGTGCAACGATGTGGCACGCGAGAGCATCGAACTCACCGAGGAGCACTTCCAGGGCATCAAGATTGCCTTCCAGACGGTGGTGAGCGACTCCTTGCACCTGCTTACCAACCACCTCTACCTCATGAGGTCCATCCGCGAGTTGCTCTACAACTCTGCCAAGTATTCCGATGGCAAGCATATCCGCCTTTTGGTCACCGAGACCACTGCCAGCGTGTGCTTCATTGTCGAGGACGTGGGTCCTGGTCTGCCCGAGCAGTCCGATGACCTGCTGTTCAAGCCCTTTGTCAAGCTCGATGACCTCTCCGAGGGTCTCGGCCTTGGCCTACCGCTCACCAAGCGCCATGTCCTGAGTCTGGGTGGCGACCTGACCTTCGACCCCAACTATCGCGAGGGTTGTCGCTTCGTTTTGGAATTACCCAAATAATCGTTTTCTCTAAGCCGGATGAAGAGAATCTTTTTAATAGTAATAATCGTGTTGTTTGCGTTGCGAGCCATTGCCCAGATTCCCTATTTCGCGGGAACCGTGGGCGATGGCAAACTCTACGGCTACACGTCGCTGAAGGGCCGCCCGGGACTCAATCAACAGGAGACCTACACCACCTTCCAGTATGGCCTCTCATCTCATGTCGATGCCGGTATCGACCTCTACACGGGTCCCGACTGCGCCTATTGGGGCGCCCTGATTCGGGGCGGCCTGCCCCTCTGCCAGTGGTTCAATGTGGGTGGCGAGGTCATTGCGTCGCTCGACCTCAACGACCGCATGCACTTCTCCTATCTCACCTCGGGACTCTATCTCAACGGTGCCATCACGCCCGATAACCGCCTTTTCTGGTGCAGCAACACGTGGTGGGTGCGCTATCGCGGAGGCCACGAGACCTATTCCAACTACGAGTACCTGGGCTACCACATCCCCCTGCCTCAGGGTCGATCGTTGACCCCCATGGTTGGCGCCGTGCATTCCTGGCAGTTTGACGACGACCTCCAGCCTGCCGCCGGCCTTTATTTCTCCTTCGGCGCCTATAACCTCTATCTCTGGAGCCACGACCTCCTCGCCACCCATCCCCGCTTTGTCCTCGGCCTGGACTTTGTGCTTTGATATCGTTAACATCATAATTTATGAAAAAGAACTGAACTGAATGTTCTCCAAGGTCTGAAAAATTCTTTTAAATACATAACTTAAAAATTTATTAATGAAGAAAACTATGAAGAAAATGATGATGACGCTGTTTATGGCAACAGTTGCCCTGGCAGCAAGTGCACAGAACGAGATTGGTCAGCTTACCCTGCAGCCCAAGCTTGGTATTAACCTCGCAAACATAACTAATATGGAGGTCGTTACCAATCCGTTTACCGATGAAACCGAGAAAAGTAATATCAAGAGCGATTTCGCTGTTGGTGTTGAGGCCGAATATGGCTTGACCAAGAAATTCTCTGTGGCTGCTGGTATCCTCTATTCTCGTCAGGGTACTGATTTCGGCACGTATAAGATTTATGGTGGTGCTGGTGGCGCTCTCAGCGGTGGCTGGGATAAGTATGAGTATAATATGGGTTACCTGAACATCCCCATCGTGGCAAACTACTATTTCGCTGAGGGTTGGGCCATCAAGGCTGGTATCCAGCCTGGCTTCCTGCTGAGTGCCAAAGTAAAGGTTGATGGCGTAGGCGGCACACCGAGTGTGGATACTGACGTCAAGGATGATAGCAAGACTTTCGACCTGGCTATCCCCCTCGGCATCTCTTATGAGTTCAGCAACTTCGTGGTTGACGGCCGCTACAACCTTGGCTTGACCAAGATTAACAAGAATGGTGACGAATCCTACAAGAACAACGTCATCCAATTCACCTTTGGTTACAAGTTCTCACTCTAAAGGCGCCCGGGGCGCTTAAGGCTATACCCCTTATGCCGCCGAGGGTTACCTCCTGTGATATCAAAAACGTTTTGTGACCCGCCCGAATCTTTATGAGCAGGGCTTTTAACGGCAATGCGCATCATCTTTCCGAAAAAAGTTGGAGTTCCCACAAGAAATTGGATAATTTTGAGTAATTTTGCGCCAGTTAAAAACGTGTGTAATGAATAATGTCACCATGAAGAATTATAATAAAGGAAAGAAACTGCTTTCAGAAAGATTCTACCTGACATGGGCAGGAGAACAGATGAGTTGGACGGTACGAATGACGATGAAGATGCG
>CADAKX010000043.1 GCA_902788605.1 uncultured Prevotellaceae bacterium
ATTGGACGGATGAATGTATCCGTGGTATCCGTTAGATCCGTGGTCGTTTTAAATCTTGCTCGTGATCGGCTCTTATATTCGAACACGGATGACTCGGATTGGACGGATGAATGTATCCGTAGTATCCGTTAGATCCGTGGTCGTTTCATGTCCCTTCGTGGTCGTTATACTACTATGCGTTCCTTTTCCAATTCATCGGAGCATCCGAAGTTATAGAGTAAACCAAGCGTATAGCCTGTGGCGTGAAGATAATTGTAAACCTGAGACCTGTGAGCATCATCAAGCTCACTTACAGCCTTCAGTTCTACTATTATCTTTCCATAGCAGACGAAATCTGCTTTGTAAGTTTGTTTTAGCTCTACACCATCGTACACGATTTTCAATTCCTTCTCACGTTCATACGGGATTCCACGTCTCTGAAACTCTATTTCCAGCGCCTCCTGATATACCGCCTCTAAGAACCCATGACCCAGCTTGTTATAAACATGGAATGCGGCTCCATTGATGGCATATGTAAGATCACTGTATATTAGCATAAACGCTGATGTCAATATTTGAACACGAAGTGCTCTGTTTATTTAATCGAACACGGATGGAACGGATGACACGGATTGAACGAATAACTAATATTTGAACACGAAGTGCTCTGTTTATTTAATCGAACACGGATGGAACGGATGACACGGATTGAACGAATAACTAATTGGCACACAGAAATCACAGAAAACTTATTGGAGGCATAGCCCCGAATAAAACACCGCTTATATAATATGACAAGGAATATGACAAGGGACAGTACGTGTCATTGGGGACAAACTATGTTCTTTCGAATGCATTGACCCAAGCCTCAAGGTCGTTGAGGGTTATTCTGCTACCGCTCCTCTATTAACACCTTCGCGTATACGGGAAAGGTGAATTGAAAGTTTGAACACAAACAGATAAAAACCATAATCACTCAAGGAGAACAGCCTTCTTGCTTGTACTGTATTTCTATCAATATATTTTTGACTTACATGTAGCAACCTATCAAGAAAGACTACTGACTCGCCAAGTTCTCCAATGGATGGTAAATAGAACATGCTTGACACTTTCTGGGCCTTTACATCAGCAATGTGGTTCTTTATCTTCTCTTCTGAAGCACCGTATTGTAGCAACACCTTTATATAATTATTCAATTGAACAATAGGGGTGTACAACATTGTAGTAGGATATAACCTCGTATTATTCAAATCCATGTCACAAGTGTTTGACACTATCATACAGGGGCGCTGCTTTACTCCTAAGCCCAAATTCTCTATATTGACAACAGGCATGTCACTCAATGCATCACCTTGATAGATAATGTCGGGCTCAAGCCCTATAGTAAACATGCGTTTATCAATATTTGCAGGAAAATCACGCAGTTGGGATATAAGTTGGTCGTAATTCTCTGCTGAAAGGTATTTAGGTAGATAGACTCTCAGGTCATCAAGTGGCATCATAGCATTTCCCAGAAATGTTCATCAACTATCTGCTGTATGTCAGGATCAACTCCTGTCATATTGCCAGCCAAATTCTCAGCAAATTGCTTTACTACTTCAACATTAATCACATCTGTCATTGAGATACTGCTATTCGATTCTGGCTGTTCGTTATATGAATAATTGACAAATGAGTCCCACTTTCCCGTGAAATCAACACTACTAGAGATGACCGACAAATCGTCACCCATCTGCATATCACCATTCAGATTACCCAAAGCCGTCTGAGATACCCCAGTGAGCATTGTGGTAAGAAGGAAACTATATGTATTCGTCTTATTCATTGTAAATGGGTTTTAATGAGTCTAACAAGGGTTCTTTCAATAATGAGAAGAAGAGGTTCTTTTCACTTTGATGGGCATTAAAGAGTTCCTGTTCAATATTGCCTTTGAAATAATCATCAGCATATTCACGTGAGGTATCAATATCTATTAGACTACCGCTTTTTCCATTATAGTGACCATCATTCGCAAAAGTAAGGCCGTTAATGTATTCACCATCTGTTATTGATGTACGAATATTTAAACTCTTTACTGATTGAGCTCCTATCTTGTCAAAGCCAAATGTCATGGCCAATTCTGGAGTCACGTCATGGTCAATAAAATTGATATAACGATGACCAAGCCGAGTAATACGGCCTACTGCACCGCTATCAAAAGCTTTATTGAGCACCTTTATCGCGATGCGAGAGAACTCTTTCCATCCGATGTATGGCATCTTTGAGCTTAGGTTAATGACATCAGAACCTATCTGAATAACGGTCTTTTCCCCCTCAATACGATATAATGGCTTGAACTTCAGGTTTGGATCACTCATTCGTATAGCTTCCGGAAGCTGTGAAATGGGCAGATTATTAACCGCACCTGGATAATCGCTGCGTATTTGGTTGTATATGACACCAAAAACAGCACTATTCACAATATTGGTATCAAAACGTACCTCAATAATGCAATCTATCAGTGGGCATTTCTCCAATCGAATAGGCAGTCTCATATCTTTATATCCTTTGTATTGTTTCTGCAAATATAGCAATTATTTATCAATAATCTGCTTTTAACACTGATTATTTAAATAAAAATGCAATTTATTATCTCTAATTTAACTGTTTTATGCTACAATTAATACTTTTTTCTCCGGATTCTATAGTCCCGTCAGGAGCCGCGTTGAGCTACGCTCGAGCCTGCTCACGCTCGACAATGCTCGAATATGATTCGGCATTGCTCTCGCTTAACCGCAGCCTTATCTGTCATCTATATGTATTCTACCTGTATTCTATGTGTATTCTACCCCCAACGAAACACAACCTCATAAGTGCTGTTTAGCTCCTTGTTCCGTAAAATTCAGCGTACCACTCGGCGAAATGGCGCAGGCCCTCGCGCAAGGTTATCTTTGGCGTGAAGCCGAAGTCGCGCTCAAGAGCTGTGGCATCAGCATAGGTGGTGGGCACATCGCCTGGCTGCATGGGGACAAGCTGCTTGTGGGCATCGAAGTCAAAGTTCTGAGGCAGCACGCCGGCACGAACAAGCTCTTCCTGAAGGATAGTAACAAAGTCGAGCAGGTTCTCGGGCTGACCGCCACCAATGTTATAAACGGTATAGGGTGGTACAGGCAGGCCGTCATCGCCATTCTTGCGCTCGGGGACTCCTTGCATCACGCGCAAACTCGTCAAGATAGTCGATAGTAACTTTCATACCCTACTACTTGAAAAGCTTACGGGCATCCCTATGAGCCTTGCCAGCGTGCAACTCGTCGAAAGCACGTGTGAGGCTGTCCTCGACCATCTTCTGCTGAGCCTGCTTCTTAGTCTGCTCGTGCTCCAGCGCCTGACGCACCCGAGGGAAGATAGAAGATGTGTGATGGCTGAAGGCTGATGTTTTAGTCTCGCTTGAAGATGTCGCGAGTGTAAACCTATAGATGTCTGATGGAAGAGGTAAGATGGAAGATGTGTCAATCCCTTTTAAATATGTCGCGAGTGTATACTTTCTCGCTCACATCATCCAAACAAGAATCATAGCGGTTGGCAATGATGGCTTTGCTCTGGGCTTTGAACTTAGCGAGGTCGTTAATTACCTGTGAACCAAAGAATGATTCTCCATCAGGAATAGTAGGTTCATAGATGATGACCTCAGCGCCTTTAGCCTTGATACGCTTCATAATGCCCTGGATGGCAGACTGACGGAAGTTGTCTGAGTTTGACTTCATGGTCAGGCGATAGACACCTATGACGCATTTCTGTTCACGATTGGCATCCCACTGGCTGCTGCCTTCATAATAACCGGCTTTGCGGAGTACCTCATCGGCTATGAAGTCCTTACGAGTGCGGTTGCTCTCAACTATGGCGGTCATCATGTTCTGAGGTACATCGGCATAGTTAGCCAGCAACTGCTTGGTGTCCTTAGGCAAGCAGTAGCCGCCATAGCCAAATGATGGGTTATTATAGTGGGTTCCAATACGCGGATCGAGACCTACACCAGAAATAATGGCCTTAGAATCGAGACCCTTGACCTCTGCATAAGTGTCAAGCTCGTTGAAGTAGCTGACACGTAGTGCCAGATATGTGTTTGCGAAGAGTTTAACTGCCTCTGCTTCAGTCATTCCCATAAGGAGACAAGGGATACCCTTGTCGAGTTGAGAGTTGAGAGTGTAGAGTGTAGAGTTTGCTTCCGCGTTATGTGAATCCTTTGAAGGGCCAATGGCACCTTCAATGAGGAGAGAGGCGAAGGTCTTCGCCTTTTCCTCGGCATCGGGAGCACCAATGGCGGTGATGGCGGCGTTTTCCTCGTCCCATTTCTTGTCGCGATCGGCAGGAAGGATTTTTGGATAGCCCACGATGATGCGTGAGGGATAGAGGTTGTCGTAAAGCGCCTTTGACTCTCGAAGGAACTCGGGAGAGAAAAGCAGGTTGAATTTCTTATCCTTTAACGCTGGGTCTGTCAAAAACTTCAGGGCGTACTTGACATAGAGCGAGCGACAATAGCCTACGGGGATGGTACTCTTTATGACCATCACGGCATCAGGGTTGACGCTCAATACCAAGTCAATAACATCCTCGATATGGTGTGTATCGAAGAAGTTTTTCTGAGGGTCATAGTTGGTAGGGGCTGCAATAACTACATAGTCTGCGTCTTTATAAGCTGCTGCGCCATCGAGCGTGGCTGTGAGGTCTAACTGCTTTTCAGCCAAATATTTCTCGATGTAATCGTCCTGGATGGGAGAGATCTTCTTGTTGATCTTCTCCACCTTTTCAGGGATTACATCTACTGCTGTTACATGATTGTGTTGCGCCAACAATGTGGCGATACTCATACCGACATAGCCGGTTCCTGCTACTGCTATATTCATAAATTTACTACGCTAATTTATATTTTATTTATTTCACACAGATATCATAGTTTTATCTTCGTCTCGCAGAAAGCGCGGAAAACGCAGAAATCTTTAAGCGAACACGGATAACTCGGATGGAACGGATGACTTTTTATCACACGCAGAAAGCGCGGAAAGCGCAGAAATATCCTTCAGGGCGACTATTAAAACACCTTTTGCGCGGATGCGCGAAATCATTTCTGCGATTTCTGCGAGACCATTACTTCTCGCGCTGAGAGTTTATAGCACGCAGAAAGCGCAGATAGCGCAGAAATTTAGAGCGCTAGAGCGCTCCCTTGTCAGGAGGCTACAGAGCATCAGGGCATGTCGCCGCTCCAACCGTGACCAAGGTCCCAGTGGTGGTCGTAGACGAACTCGAAGTATGGGAGGGAGAACTCCTGTTCCAGCAGTTCGGTGAGTTCGTCTTGCAGAGGCTCTGCCCACTTGCCTACCAGCACAATGAACTTATTAACGTTCCAAGCGACACGACCACGGGGAACCTGGGTATAGTCGCCAGTGAATTTGGTTTCCTCGTTCTTGGCTTGAGCCTTAAAGTATTCCTTGGCCCAAATCTGGCGGTGCAGCTTGGGGTAGTTGATGAAAGGTATGCCCTTTTCGGCAGCCTCTTCCACCATCTTGGGCGTCACCTCTTTCTTGTGCACCCCAAAGAAGCTATGCTCCTCTGGGTCGTACCAGAAGATGCCGATGCATGGCATCTGCTCGTCGAAGGATTTCATATCCGCCATTTGGGCAGCATGTTCTTTATCACTTAGTTGAGTCATAATACTATTTCAACATTAATTTCCATGCAATCTATCAATAATTATTTATATCGAACACAAATCGCACGGATGTCTTTTTATCGCTCGCAGAAAGCGCGGATAGCGCAGAAATATCCTTCTGGGCGACTATTAAAACACCTTTTGCGCGGATGCGCGAAATCATTTCTGCGGTTTCAGCGATTTCTGCGAGACAATATCACACGCGCGGAGGGTTTTATCGCACGCAGAAATCGCGGAAACCGCAGAAATTATGATCTGCGATATCTGCGAGACAAATTAAACTAGAGTCCATTTGCCACACGGGTAATGGCTCCAGCCAGAATGTCATCCACATTGAAGTTAACCAATATTCCCAAGCGCTTATCCAGCAACCTGCAATAGGTCAGCGTCTGCTTGAAATAGACATCCTTCATTTCAGCCACTGATTTCAGCTCCACTATCACTTGGTCTTCGACAAGGAGATCCAAACGGAGATCTGTCTTCAGTGCATTACCTTTATAGATAATAGGCACCTGTTTTTGGCGTTCAACTTTCAGACCGCGTTGTTCCAACTCATATACAAGTGCCTCTTCGTAGACAGACTCCAAAAGTCCAGGTCCGAGTGTCTTGTATACTTCGTAGATGGCACCGCGAATCTCGTATGAGATCTTATTTATCGTCATTTTCTCGCTGAGATTATAATTGCTCTCGCGCGAAGTTATTTGGGCACGCAGAAACCGCGGATAGCGCAGAAATATCCTTCTGGGCGACTATTAAAACACCTTTTGCGCGAATGCGCGAAATCATTTCTGCGATTTCTGCGATTTCTGCGAGACCACTACTTCTCGCACGGAGAGTTTATAGCACGCAGATAGCGCAGATAGCGCAGAAATTGTATTTGCTCTGCAAATATTTGGTATATGCAGCCACGCGAGGCATTTTTCCGAAGGAAAACATTTCTGCGATTTCTGCGATTTCTGCGAGACAATATCACACGCGCGGAGGGTTTTATCGCACGCAGAAATCGCGGAAACCGCAGAAATTATGATCTGCGATGTCTGCGATATCTGCGAGACAATATCACCAAAGGCTCTGCATGAGGCTGCAGCTTAAAAGGTGACTTCGTAACCGGGGAGCCAGTCGGTGTCGAGGGTGATGCCGATGGTGGAGGAGCCGGTGGTGAAGATGGGGCCGGAGATGGTGGTCTCGGCATTACGCTTCAGGGGCACAGCGGGGATGTGCTTGATGAAGAGCACCTGGTCGTTGGCATCCAAGGCCTCGATGGTGATGTCAATATTATCGGACTCGGAGGCCAGGAAGGGATAGCTGGCGATCTTCAGCAGGTTGGCATCGTCGGTATTGGCACTCTGCGTCTGCGTGAAGCCGTTGTTATCCAGGGCGTAACCCGTGGTGGGGTTGAAACGCTTGCCGCCCTTGGCATAGGTGGTGCGCATGCGCTTGACACTGACCGAACGGACATCGGTAGAACGGATGGTCAGTTTGGGAGTCAGGCGCTTTAGAGTGAGCTCCAATTGGAGGGGATTACCGCTGGTCACCGTGACATCCTGCGTCAGCGCGAAGGTCTCGCGGGGCTTGTCGCTGGTGAAAGCGGCCTCTGTGAGACTGGTCAGCACAAACTCGTCGGAGCTGCTATAGAAATAGCCCAGGGCCAACAGGGTGTAGTGACCAATGGGGAGGTCGGCAGTGAAATCATTGAAGCTGATAACAGAGCCGTCATTCTTTACCTGAGTCTTCTTGTAAACCTCTTTGTTGTCTTCATCGTAGAATGCCAGGGTTATTGCCTTCAGGTTATCATATTTACTGGGATCCTCTGCGCCTCGCGTCATAGCGCGAGCCTCATCGAAATCCGTCATGGTTGTCTTGAACTCGTTGACATGGACCTTAATCGGAACCAAGGTCACACTGTCTTCTACGGGGTTCTCTACGACAATGGGTTGTTCACTCTCGTTGCTGCAAGCAGCAAACAGCAGGCTCAGGCCTGCAAAGATTAATTTAGCGTTCATACTACTATAGTTTTAAATTTATAAACAATAAATTCAACTGAACTGATAAGTAGTAGCAATAGACTTATTTTGTGATGGACCTCGGAGACTGGCTCACCGTCCATCGACTTAGGTAAAGGTTGGATTAAAACGTAATATGGGTCTCGCCCTTCCAATCGGTGTCGAGGGTGATGCCTATCGACAGGCCACCACCGGTGCCACCAAAGAAGGGACCCGTGAACCACGTGATCTTCTCGCGCTCCATGGGGATGTCAAACTCGCGATTAATGAGCTCGACGCCAGAAGCGTCGAAAGCGGTGACCGTGAGGTGAATGGTGCCCTCGGTATCGTGGAGATAGGTGTACAGGTCGAACTGCTTCTGGTCTGAAGCAACATCGAAGTCCATCGTCTGGATGCTGTTGACACTACCCAAACCGGTATGGGCATCAAAGGCACCAGAGCCGCCCTTGTACTGAAACCGCAACTGGGACACTGTCTCGGGGACATCGTCGGTGATCTCTACGCGACAAAGGGAGACAATGCGCTGGGGAGTGACCAATAGGGTATGGTTCTCGGCCGTGACCTCAACATCCTCGATATAGGTGAGGAAGGTGTCACTAAAGCCTTGGTTGTTCTTGAATTGTATCTTCGTCAGGTCGGTCATCGTGGGATTACCATTACTGCTATGGGCCACGACCACCAACTGATAGGTGCCTGGTTCGAGCTGGAAACTGGCCTTGCCATAGTTGGCATCGCCAGCTTTCTGGTTGATCTGTTTCACTCGCTGGCCGTCAACACTATACACGGCATAGTTGATATGGGTGGGGGTGGTTGACTGACTGCGGGTGACCTCGTCGAAAGGGGTCTTCCCTATCTGATAAATACTGACTGTCAGGTTGCCTGCGACTGCTTCATCGCCTTCGTCCTCGCTGTCCCAACTGGGCTTTTCACAAGCCACCAGCAGCAGGAGGGCACTCAACCAGAAAATCATTCTTTTCATTTCTTCTTGCGTTTCTTCGCTTTGATTTCCTTGACTATGGCATACAACCGACGGAAGGTTGAGGGGGTGTCGGGGTGAGACTGGCGCCAAGCCTTCACGGCATCGCGATAATTGGGATCACGGGTGGTGATAAACAGGGACATCGTCAGATAAGCATCGGTCATCGTCTTAACAGGGCCGCGCAACAGACCCTGCACATCTTTTATGCAGAGCTCCACCTTGCCGCGGTTCTCGCGCAGATAGGCACATATGAGCTTCATGGCCGCAAAACGGGCCTGGTCTTCGGGGGCCTCGGCATAGATGCGGGAATAGGAGGCGAGGCGCTTAAGGCGCACCTTGTCGTCCTCGGCCAGTTCCTCGGAGTAGCGCTGCTTAAAGCGGTGACTCAGCAGGTCGAGGACCTCTTCTTCGTAGTTAACAATGGGATTGCCACTGAGCAGGCGGCCTTTTTCCTTATCGACAAAGACGACATCTCCGGGATTGACATCGGGGAAATTCAAGCTCTTGGTGCGATTGAAGATATTCAGGGCCACGGTGATACTGGTGCGGTCTTTCTTCACACGAATCTCCTTGATCTCTGCGGTCTTGCCCACCCAGGGCTCCATCTGCAGGATGACCTTGTCGCCCACAGAGAAATGGTCCACGGGCTGGTCCAGGAAGAACTTCAGGTGATGGTCCTGAAGGGTCTTGATGAAGCAACGCATCTCGGTATCAGGAATGGTAACGGTCTTGCCGGTGGTATCACGGTAATGATACATCCTGAAACGGGCGTTTTGGTTCCAGTCGGACTTCAACAGGGCCTCAATGCGCTCTTCGCTGGCCTGAACAAAAACAAAGTTCCTCAGGTCGCCACGAAGGGCATTTTCATCGCCAGTGGGATTATACTGCCGGTCGTCCACCTTGTCGTCTGAAGTATGGTCCACAGCAATATGGGGCATATTCAGATAGGGCAAGTAAACTTGATTACTTGCAAACTCTGGCTGAAGCATCTGTTCTATCCAGTTGGGGTTCATGTGAATCATCACATACCAAGCAATGCGTTGCGTATTCTCGTTTGCCATCATACACTATTCTTTCTTGTCCCGGCAGCTTTCACTGCAAGAACGAACCTATTGATTTTGAGCGGTTTACGCTCACCCACGGTCAACCTCACCCTTGCGGAGCCCCGAGAAACCCATACAACAGGTTTTCGTCCGACGGTTGGTTTACCTATAAATAGTGGCTGCAAAGGTACAAAAAAAATTCGACACATGTCTATTTTTTTATGAAAAATTGAAAAAACCTCAATTTTTCTTGTTATTTCAAAACGATAATTTTTTGCAGGCTTTGCCTGCTAGGATTTTTCATACCAACTATCATTCTTCTTACTTCTTCAATCAGCAACTAAATTTTCTTTTTCACAACTACCCAACCCTCCTTGCCTAAGGAGGGCTTCGACCTACCCCCGGCCCCCTCCCTTTCCAGGGAGGGCTCCAACCGCGACTGCTCGTCGCTCATTCATTAAGGTAAGCGCGGACCATCAGAGGTCCGGCTTGATTTTTTTATCGGCTGGCGCGGTGTTGGCATCTTCACACAAACATATTCCTTAAAACATCTTACATCTTCTTGCGTCCCTTCGGTAGCAAGCGTCTCGCAAAGCTCGCCGAGCGCCATCAAACATCTTCCTTCTTACATCAAACATCTTACTTCTTTTTTCACAACTACCCAACCCTCCTTGCCTAAGGAGGGCTTCGACCTACCCCCGGCCCCCTCCCTTTCCAGGGATGGCTCCAACCGCGACTGCTCGTCGCTCATTCATTAAGGTAAGCTCGGACCATCAGAGGTCCGGCTTGGCGTTTTTATCGGCTTGCGCGGTGTTGGCATCTTCACACAAACATCTTCCTTCTTCCATCAGCCATCTTCCCTCATCCCTCTTACATCATACATCTTCCTAGATAATATGCGGGGCAAGCCCCGCGGGTCACCATCTACCCCAACCCCTTCTTGTTCCTTAAGAAGGGGCTTCAACCCACCCCCGGCCCCCTCCCTTTCCAGGGAGGGCTCCAACCGCGACTGCTCGTCGCTCATTCACTAAGGTAAGCTCGGACCATCAGAGGTCCGGCTTGAGTTTTTTTATCGGCTGGCGCGGTGTTTACGCAATGGGGGATATTTGCAAAGCAAATAATATTTCTGCTATTTCTGCGATTTCTGCGGGACCTAAAAAAAAATTTGTTAGATTTGGGAAATTTGGGAGATTTCTGCCCCGAAGGGGCACTTCTTTATTAATGTCCCGCAGAAATAGCGGAAATAGCAGAAATGTTTTCCTTCGGAAAAATGCCTCGAGTGGTTGCGTATACCAAATATTTGCAGAGCAAATAAAATTTCTGCGATTTCTGCGATTTCTGCGGGACTTAAAAAATATATTTGAGTGCGCTTCGCGCAGAAATCTTTCAAATCATTCAAATCTTACAGTTATATTTGGAAAATTTGTCAAATCGAACAAAATCGAAACCGCTCGAGCTCTGCTCACTTGCTACCAACGGGACGCAAGAAATCGAACAGAAAAAAAGGTCTCGCAGAAAGCGCAGAAAGCGCAGAAATGTTTTCCTTCGGAAAAATGCCTCGAGTAGTTGCGCATACCAAATATTTGCAGAGCAAATAATATTTCTGCGATTTGACTTTCCCCTTCGGGCCGTCGAGCTAAACCTTCTGCGATTTCTTGCGTCCCGTTGGTAGCAAGCGTCACCCTTCGGGATGCCGAGCGCTGCGGGACTAAAAAAAATTTTGTTAGATTTGGGAAATTTGGGAGATTTCTGCCCCGAAGGGGCACTTCTTTATTAATGTCCCGCAGAAATAGCAGAAATAACAGAAATGTTTTCCTTCGGAAAATGACCCTTGAGAATCTGCCTACCAAATATTTCTGCGCTTTCTGCGCTTTCTGCGAGACTAAAAATCTATTGCGGGAAAGAAATTATCTTAGTTCGATTCTGAGGGCTGCACCAACGGAGAGGGAGCGGCATTTGATGAGGGAGGCCTGGAGCTGGAGGTAGCGGAAGAGGACGCAGTCCGTTCCGATATTGAAGCCCTCACCATCGTACTCGGCAATGGCACGAAGAGGCGTGTAGATGGATGGACGGAGGGTGAGGCCACCGACAACGCCATTCCATCGGCTGTTGTAGGATTTCTCCCACTTACGATAGGCCAGATGACCACCAAGGATACCGAAGGGCAGGTCGAGATGCTTGGAGGCTGCCACATAGAAATTGCGGAAATAGAAACTCTTGGAGTCACCATCACGCTGACCAATCACATCATTGCCACCAATCACCACGGAGGGCCAGTAGCGCCCCTCGTTTAACGGACGAACGCGAACCGAGAAGTAACGGTCCTTGGAATAGAAGCCTATCTCGTCGGAATTGGGGTTCAGATTCTTGCGGAACTTCATCAGGGTAAAGCTATAACCCGCCTCCAGCCATTTCAGTGGCGTGGCCGAGATATACCAGTTGGATGACGCATATTTCTCGCCCTCGAAACGCATCTCGTCGGGCATCATATCAACGGGAAGGGCATGCACACCAAAACGAAGGGTCTCGATGGTATCCATCTCTGCCGATGGCACATGAATCAATCCATTCATACCCGTATATTGCTGGGCAAAGACCATGCCACCACCCACAGGCAGAAGCCACAATATCAGCAGAAAAAGTAATACTTTTTTCATGGCTCCACCTCCTTTCTCAAACCCCAGTCCACGTCAATCAGGCGTTCACGACTATTCTCTTCAGGATCAATCAAATAAGACTGCATGGCCTCGCCTCCGGCACGCGAACTGTGAGAGAGCACAAAATTCGATGCGGGTCGTGCCACCACTTTGTCACGACTTTTCTTATAGGGCGGTATCATAAATATAATCTTGAAACCGGCATTCGTCCGGTACTGTTGGCCATCGAAAGCATTCGACGCCAAATCACCCATACGCAACTGCGCATAGGCCAACAGCGTGATGTGTTTGAAATGGCGCATCACATCCAACTGCAAGCCATAGTCACCACCCACATAACGACCACCATACAGTCGGAATTCAATATTCTGGGGCTGCAGATAGACATCGGCTCCCACCAAACCTGTCACCTTGTAGTTATGGTGAAAGTAGGTATCATAGTTGCCACTGAGATCGGCACCCAACATCCAACCCGAGGTCAGTCCAACCTGCGCATTGAGCAGAAGCCAGGAGTTGACTGGCCACGCCCACCTGGCATCGATGCCATAGCGCTCGTTGCCAAACAAGCCTGCCGTCAGCATCAGGTGTTGGTTGGCATCGTTGAAATGCAACTGGTGTGACACCGTGGCCATGTTGAACCGCATGTATTTATAGGTAACGTCGCGAAAGGTATAGCCTTCGCTAATCAAGGGAAGAAGCGTTTGAGCAGCGATCGTCCAGTCATGCCCCAAATGCCAGCGAAGACCGGGCAGCGCATTAATCTGAACATCGTACAGGCGAAGCCAGTTGGTATCGGCATAGCCCAAGGTGGCCCCGCAGAACAGTTCCAGTTGTCCGGCAGGAGCAGACTCCTGCTGCGCAGCCGTCTGTCCGCTACAGACTTGAGATAAAAGAATCGTAACTAAAAAAACTAATTTACGTAGCATAATGAGATTCCTCACAAAGGCTAATAATAGTGGAGCTGGAGGGAGTCGAACCCTCGTCCGCACAAGGAAACCATACGCTTTCTACACGCTTATCTTGGCCTTCATTTTCGTGCAGCGGCAAGACCCAAGCCACCAACCACTGCCTTATCTCCTAAAACTTCATCTGCCAGTCGGAGCGCCCAACAAACTATTTCCGATTTAACCTGCGCCACTGTACCCTCGGATTCGGAACAAGATCCTTGGAGCGACGTCCCGTTCCCTCACCTTGTAAGGGAATTAAGCCGATAATCTACTATACTTCGATTAGGCAGCGAGAGCATACTCATTGTTGCCAATTAATTTTCCGACAGAAGAGATTAAGGAGCCTCCCATCGCCCAGCTCCGCGTGCTTACGTACCATTTCATCTTGCCGTCAAATCCAGTCAACCCCAAACAGTCAACCAGGCAAAATGCCGGTATTGCGGTGCAAAGATACGAAAAAAAGTTAATACCAGAGAAGGTTTTAATATTTTTTTGTACCTTTGCAATAATTTTGCAGAAATGGAGTTAAATATATAACGCATGACGCATAAAAAAGACTAAATACATATTATAAATATAATGAAAAAATTATTCTTCCTCTTGGGGATGCTTTTCATGACCTGCATGACGGTCAGCGCCCAATCGGCCATGACCGACGAACAGGTCATCAAATTTGTGATGAAAGAGCAGAAGGCTGGTTCTACACAACAGGAGATTGCCGTGAAACTGGTACAGAAGGGTGTGACTACCGACCAGATCAAGCGCGTGCAGAAAAAGGTGGAGCGTCTGAAAAAAGACGAGGGCCTGGGAGCCGTGGGCGACAAGACTCTGGGTACCGACAAACGCCAGCGCAAGGCTAATGGCGACCCCAAAAACGACAATAAGTCCTCACAGCGACTGAAGGACAAGAGTCCCAGGCGCATCGTCTCCCTGGATGACGAAGAAGATCCCGAGAATACTGAGGACTACAAGGCTGGATTGCTGAAGAAAGATATGGACGTGTTTATGCCCGACTCGTTTGACCTGTATGACCGCAAGGTGATCCAGGACTACCTGAAGGCTAAGGACGAATATGAGAAAAAGGCTCAGAAGAAGATCTTCGGTCACGACCTGTTTCAGAAGGAGGGCCTGACCTTCGAGCCACCCATGAACGTGGCTACGCCTCAGAACTATGTGCTGGGGCCTGGCGATGTGGTGTTTATCGATATCTATGGGGCTTCGCAGAAAAGCGTAGAGGCCACCATCACTCCCGACGGACAGGCTATCGTAGAGGACTTTGGTCCCATCCAGATTGGTGGCCTCACCGTGGCTCAAGCCAGTCAGCGAGTAAAGTCGCAACTGAAGAGTCGCTACAGCAGTTCGCAGATTATGTTCTCGGTGGGACAAACCCGCACCATCACGGTCAACGTAATGGGTGAGGTGACCACCCCGGGTTCCTATACACTCTCGGCTTTCGCCACCGTGTTCCACGCCCTGTATATGGCTGGTGGTCCCAACGAGATTGGTACATTGCGAAATATCAAGGTGTATCGCAACAACCGACTGATCACCACGGTGGATGTGTATGACTATATCCTGAACGGCAACCTGAAGGGCAATGTGCGCCTGGCTGACAATGACGTGATCACCGTGGGCACCTATGACTGCTTAGTGAGTGCCAATGGTAAGGTGAAGCGCCCCATGTACTATGAGATGAAGCGTGACGAGAGCATGAAGTCACTGCTGAACTATGCCGGTGACTTTGCCAGCGATGCTTATCGCAAGTCGGTACGCGTGATCCGTAAGATGGGCTCTCAGATGAGTGTGTTCAACGTGAACGAGTTTGATATGAGCTCATTTAAGATTGCTGACGGTGACTCTGTACTGGTGGACTCTGTGCTGAACCGCTATCAGAACATGGTGGAGGTAAAGGGTGCTGTGTTCCGTCCGGGTATGTATCAACTGGGCAGTCAGATTACCAGCGTGAAGAGCTTGATGGAGAACTGTGAGGGCGTCACTGAGGAGGCCTTTACGGCCCATGCCGTGATGCACCGCATGAAGAAGGACCGCACCCTCGAGGTGGTGCCAGTGGACCTGGCCGGCATCATGGAGGGTACTGCCAGTGATATCATCCTGCAAAATGAGGATGTGCTCTTCGTGCCCACGCGTCAGGATGTACAGGAGGAGCAGACCATCACCATCCATGGTGAGGTGCAGTATCCTGGCGTCTATCGCTATGCGGCCAACGAGACCCTCGAGGACTTCGTGCTGCAGGCTGGTGGACTGAAAGAGACAGCTGCCATGGTGAATGTCTTTGTGTCGCGTCGCGTGATCAACCCCAAGGCTACTGAGGCTGACTCGATCCTGGGTCACTCGTTTAACTTCGCCCTGAAGGATGGCTTCGTGATTGATGGTGAGCAGGGCTTCCATCTGGAGCCTTTCGATGAGGTGTTTGTGCGTAAGAGTCCTGGTTACCGCGTTCAGCAGAACGTCAGCGTGGATGGCGAGGTGCAGTTCAGTGGCGAATATACGCTCACCAAGCAGAACGAGCGCTTGAGTGACTTGATCAAGAAGGCTGGTGGCGTGACCAACATCGCCTATGTGGCTGGTGCCCGTCTGGAGCGCAAGATGAATGAGGCTGAGCGCATTCGCTATGAGGAGTCGGTGAAGATGCAGCGCCAACAGCAGGAGGCCACCATGATGGAGCAGGCCCTGAAGAGTGGCCGCTCAGTGAATGAGATCAAGGCTGCCACCTCGGCTGCCCAGGAGAAACTGAAGATCCCCGAGACCTATTTCGTGGGCATCGAGTTGGAAAAGGCTCTGGCAAAGCCCGGCAGCGATGCTGACATCGTATTGCGTGAGGGCGACAGACTGGTGGTACCTGGTCTGACCAGTACCGTGAAGATCAGTGGTGAGGTGATGTATCCCAATACTGTGGGCTATATTGCCGGTAAGAAGGCAAAATACTACATCAACCAGGCTGGTGGCTATGGCTCCAACGCTAAGAAGAACAAGGCGTATGTCATCTATATGAATGGTGACGTGGCAAAAGTCAAGAACAGCACCAAGCTGCGCCCCGGTTGTGAGATTGTGGTGCCCCAGAAGGCTGTTAATCGAATGACAACCACTGAGACTATGGCACTGGGTACTGGCGTTGCCTCTATCGCCACCATGATTGCCACTATTGCGAACTTGATGAAGTAAGAGGGAAGAGGGAAGAAGGAAGAGGGAAGAAGTAAGAGGGAAGAAGGCTGATGTATGATGGCTGATGTATGATGGCTGATGTATGATGTATGAGGGCTGAAGGCTGATGTTTGAAAATTAAAAAATATGGAAAATAATAAGGAGATGAAGGCCATAGACCTTCGAGAGATTATACAAACGATATGGAAACAGAGGATGCTTTTTGCGAAAGTGCTTCCTGTGGTTTTCATCCTGTCGTGTCTTTATATCATTTGTATCCCACGCACTTACAGCAGTGATACAACACTGGCACCAGAGCTAGACAACCCCATGTCGGGAGGAACACTGGGCGACATTGCCTCAACGCTGGGCTTCAACCTGTCGGATATGCAGACCAACGATGCCATCACGCCCCTGCTCTACCCCGACCTGATGGATGACAACCAGTTTGTTGCCGACCTGCTAAGCATACAAGTAAGAAGCATGGATGGAGAAATCAAGTGCAGCTATGAGGACTATCTGAAGTCCTATCAGGAAAAGCCTTGGTGGGGAGATGTCTTTGACTGGATGAGGAGTTTTCTGCCAAAAGACGAGGATCCCAATAAAGACGCGAATATCGAGGGACTTGAGAACAGTCCCTATCTGCTCACCCAAGATGAGGATAACATCATGGAAATGGCCAGAAACAACATCTCGATGAGAGTGGACAAAAAGACTGGTATCATCTCTATCAAGACCACCGCACAAGACGCACTCATCTGTAAGGCTTTGGCCGACAGTGCATGCGCACACCTGCAGGCGTTTATTACTGAGTACAGAACCAAGAAGGCCATCATTGACAAGGAGTACTATAAGCAACTGACAGAAGAGGCCAAGGAAAACTATGAAAAAGCACGCAGACTGTATGCCAGCTATGCGGATGCCAACAGTGAGGTGGTGCTGGCCAGCTACAGAACAAAACTGGACGACCTGGAGAACGACATGCAACTGAAATTCAACAACTACACGGCCATGACCACGCAGTATCAGGCTGCCCTGGCCAGGGTGCAGGAGCGCACACCGGCCTTCACCATGATCAAGGGGGCCACCGTTCCCTATAAGCCAACAGGACCCAAACGCATGATTTTCGTAGTGGGAATGCTGATTTTCGCATCGATACTGTTGTCGCTGTATGTCACCATCAAGAAATAAGAAGAAGACACACACATACCGACGCTGACGAATGGTTATCGCTATCCTATCAATACTGCTCATCTGCATGGCTTTTTCTATGATAGAAGAAGACATGAGTTGGAGAGACAGGCTCATGGTATTGGGGGCGATTGGCGTCACCATGGTGGTTATTGCGGGGTCGAGAAGTCCTTATGACACGCCTGACTCCGACAATTACGAGTTGATGTATTACAGCGTCAACAGTCTTGACGACCTGATACGTGAGCCCTCGTTTGTGTATCTATCATACTACCTGAATACCTTCGGCTTTGGCATCAACGCCCTGTTCTTTGCCTATGCCATCATGTCGGTGCCCCTCAGACTGGATGCCATCTGCAAACTATCACCGCTGCCCATCCTCACACTGAGCATCTATATCTCGTATTTCTACCAACTGCATGACCTCATGCAGATGAGAACTGCCGTGGCATCATCGCTCTTTCTCTTCGCCATCTATTTCCGGGCTGAGAAGCGCTTCTGGCCAACGCTCTGGTGTATTCTCATCGGCTTCCTGTTTCACTACTCGGCTTTGGCGGGCATCATCATCTTCTTCTTCAGCAACAAGGAACTGAAACGCTGGCAGAGGATTGTATTGGCCGCCATCGTGCCGCTGGGACTGCTGTTCTATTTCTTCGGTTTTGACTATTCCTACCTCGTTCCAGATGAACTGGGTGGCGACCGTCTGGCTGCCTATAGAGAGTTGAAAGAAAAAGGAAAAGAGGATGACCAGTCGTGGGTGTTCTATAAGCATCCGGTATTCCTGCTCAACGTCCTGCTATACTATGGATGCCTGATATACTACCGTTTGCTGGCAAAGAAATACAACTATATGTCCATCATGCTCAAGATCATGGCATTCGCATTTATCTGCATGCTGACCCTGAGTACACTCAGCGCCGTCTTAGCAAGCCGACTGCATGAGTATTTCGCCATTGTATCCATCTTCCTCTGGACTGCTGCTGTCTATGCATTCCGGCCACTGAATTATGGAAAAATATTCCTGCACTGTATCATCTTCATACAATGTCTGGCTAATATCTTCATCTATACGCTTGGCTGGTATAACAACCACATGAAATGACTATGGGATTACAAGCACTCAACGATAAGACCAATAAACGGTCGGCCTTGCTCATCAAGAACGTGATTGCGTCCTTTGTCATCAAAGGATGGTCGGCTCTGGTGGTGTTGCTGATGGTGCCGCTAACGCTCAAAATACTGGGTGTATATAATAATGGGGTATGGCTGACCATCAGCAGTATCCTGATATGGATTGACCTGATGGATATCGGACTGGGCAACGGCCTGCGCAATGCGGTGTCGCACTTTGTGTGAGAAAAGCGGTGTCTTCTACGTTCTTCATGCTGGTAGTGATTGTTATCCCTATCCTGATGGTGCTCTCGGCTGTCATTTGGTGCTTCGACATGTATGATGCTTTGGGAGTGGACCCGCAGAAAATCAATGATCTGAACACGACCCTCACCGTGGCACTGATACTGGCGTCTATAACCTTTATCCTCAAGGCGACGGGTAGTTTTTACATGGGACTGCAATTGCCCGCGGTCAACAACCTGATTGTTTGCATCGGCCACACGCTGGCACTGGTGCTGACATATATTCTCTATCTGATGGGGGGACATTCGCTATTAATGGTGGTGTTTGGCGGCTGTCCTGCCATACACCTTCCTGAAGGCTTATCCCCAGTACCGTCCTTCCTTCAGGCATATAGACCTAAAACTGGCACGCAGCCTTTGTTCCACGGGCATTCAGTTCTTCGTCATTCAGATTTGCGGTGTATTGCTGTTTATGACCACCAACATTCTCATCAGCAAATGGTTCTCGCCAGCTGAAGTGACGCCCTATCAGGTGGCCTATCGTTATTTCAACATTGCCTTTGTGGCATTCAGCACCATTTGCATCCCATTTTGGAATGCCACGGCAGATGCCTATAGCCGTAAGGACTACAAATGGATTAGGAACGCGTCGCACAAACTGAACATGGTGATGATAGGCATCTTCCTGTTGCTCACAGTAATGGTGATGGTTTCTGGTGTGGTATATATGGTATGGATTGGAAATGAAGTGCATATTCCTTTCGAACTCTCACTATGCACAGCCTTCTATATCTTTATTCTATGCCTCAGCCAGCGCTACTCGTATATTCTTAATGGTCTGAACGAACTGAGAATACAGTTGATATTCATTGTCGGGGCGACCATCGTGTTCTATCCGCTGGCATGGTATGTCTGCAAAACATGGGGAACAGTAACGGGGCTGGTCTGCGTGATGTGTCTGGTCAACATCCCCGGTGCTCTGGCTAATGCCTGGAAATACCACCAGTTGTTTCCCCGAAAACAAACAGATAAAGATGGAGATATCGAATAACTGCATAGCCATTCTCTTGGCAACCTATAACGGTGAGACCTATTTAAAGGAGCAGATAGACTCGCTGTTGGCACAGACCTATCAGGACTGGCATCTGTATGTGCATGATGACGGATCAACAGACGGTACCGTGGCAATTATCAAGGGGTACACTGAGCAATACCCCGACAAGGTCACACAACTGGATTATCCTTCACAAGGCGGGCCATGCAAAAACTTCCTGAGCATGATGGACCGGGTGGAGGCGCCTTACTACATGTTCTGTGACCAAGATGATGTCTGGATGCCAGAGAAAATGGCGTTGTCGATTCAGGAAATGAAACGCCTGGAAGAGGTTCATCCACAGAAACCGATTGTAGTTTTTACAGATTTGCACGTCGTAGATGAGCACCTGAATATCACCTATGACTCCATGTGGCGCTATACGGGGATTCATCCTCAGTATATCAAGACATTTGCTGATACGGGGGGACATACATCCATCGCAACAGGGTGCACCATGCTGTTCAACAAGCTATCGAAGACATGCCACTCTCACTATAGTCCTGAGAAAGCAATTATGCACGACTGCTGGGTTTGTCTCTGCACACTCAGGGAGGGAGGCATCGTCTATGGCATCAGTAAGCAGCTGGTGCTCTATCGTCAGCACGGCAACAACTGCCTTGGTGCAGCAGAGACAAAAGCACCTGATGTGAACATCAGATACAGAATCAAGAACATCGACAAGGTATATAGGAGTAACCGCAACTACTATGTGATGCTGCGCTCACTGGGCTATGGTTCCATCCTCAAATACCTCTATTATAAAGTGATGTATAAAAAACGCATCAGAAGAGGGCGTTACTAAACATCATCATTGTGAAACAAAACAAAAACAAAGATAAATGACAACGGCGCTGGTAATCGTTCTTTTCAATCCTACAGATGATGACATCCATCATCTGCAACATGTGGCACAACTATACCCGGGCGTGATTGTCGATAATTCGGAGACGCGACACTTTGAGTCTGAACAGGTGGAGCAGATGCATTACTTCTTCCTGGGAGGCAACAAGGGTATTGCTCACGCTCAGAATGTGGGCATTCAGCATATTATGCAGCATGTCCCTTCTGAGCATATCGTCTTCATGGATCAAGACAGCCGTTGGGAAGATCACTATGCAGAAAGGATTACTGCTGAATATGAAGCACTCCGCCAAAAAGGCATCCGTCTTTCTGCGTTGGGCCCAACGGTCTGTCGACGCGAGACGGGAGAAGAATACCAATCCGTCTTCCACAAAAAGGAGTTTGTGAACCAGGACTTCATTCTCCGTAAGCATATCATCTCTTCTGGCAGCTGCATCCGAAAAGAATTATTTGAGGAGGTGGGTGTCTTCGAGGATGCGCTGTTTATTGACTTCGTGGACGATGAGTGGTGCTGGAGAGCCCATACCAAGGGGTATGTGTGTGGCATAACGCCACATATCACTATGGCACACACCATCGGACAGAAAGAAATACATATCGGGAAATATGTCATTGGCATCTCTGCGCCTTTCAGGTATTTCTACTTGTACCGTAATTATCTGGTGTTGGTACGAAGGGGATATGTGCCTGTGCAATGGAAAATCAGCTATGGCGTCAAGTTCTTTGCGCGCTTCTTTTATTTTCCCTTCGTAGTGGAGAATGGCAGGGAATGCTGGAAGTATATGTGGCGCGGCATCAAGGAAGGACTAAAAGGAATAAAGAAATGAAAAAAGTAGCTATATATTGCGTTAATTATCACTCAAAGGACCGACTGAAGCATTATCTCCTGTCGATTGACCGGGCTGTAAAGGCTGCTGATGGGGATGTGGTGCTGGATGTCATCGCCATAGACAACAGCGTGCCTGCAGAGGTCATTGACTATGTGCCTGAGGCCTTTGCGCTCAAGGTGGTAAAGACGGGTGAGAACAAGGGATATTTTGGGGCAGTGCGTGAAGGCATGAAGCATGTTGACCCCATAGACTACGACTACAGCATCATCAGCAATGTGGATGTGGTGATGGAAGGGGATTTTTTTGTGCAGCTGATAACTGCACCTACAGACAAGACGCTGGGATGGATAGCACCGCAGATCTATTCGGACGCAGAACATCGTGACCGCAACCCGAAGATTATGCGTCGTTATGCCAAAAGGAAGTTACAGGTATTGCGTTTCTTTTTTAGCATTCCCCCACTCTACAACCTCTATACGCACACGGCCTACAAATCAAAAAAACTCATTAAACACGAGGCGGGAGAGATCTATGCCGGCCATGGGTCGTTTATCATCTTGACACAGGAGTACTTCAAGCGGTGTGGCATCATTGACTACCCTGTCTTCCTGTTCTGCGAGGAGATCTATCTGGGGGAACAGTGTCTGAAGCAGGGACTGAAAGTCGAATACTGCCCCAACATCAAGGTCATTGACGCAGAACATGCCTCTACCAGTACGTTTAAGCGCAGTAAATACTGCAGGTATAACTACGAGGCCCTGAGTTATATCCTGAAGACGTATTATTAAGAAAGGGGCATGATGCACAGGGAACGCACGCCTGTGTGCACGGTATCAAACGACACCCAACGGCCTTGACGGTCACAACGGGGATGAAGATCACACTTCCACCAATGATCACCATCGGGGGCTACAAAGGCCTTGGGACTCTTGACATCGGCCAGAAGCACCACCTCATCGGTCTTGCGGTTGACCTTATACAGCTTGGCATGGCGCCATTTGTCGGGATAGGTATCCACCAAGAACCAGTCGTTATCCATAAAATGATGATGACCATCGGAATTTAACTGGGGATAGCCACAGCGTTTCCATTCCTTCATCTCGGGTGAGGAGAAATAGACGTGGGAGTCGATATTCTCCATGCGACAGTAGGCCACAAGACCGTTTTCCTGGTTCCAATGATAATGGGAGACCATGCCTGTGGTAGGAGAGGCATAGAGGGTCTTGGTCTGGAGGTCAAGAACAACCAGACGGGTGCGATGGAAGGTTCCTTTATACCAGCGGTGCAGGAAGGCCAGATAGCGGTTGTCTGCAGAGAACTCGGTATGGGTCACGAAATGAAAGGTGTGGTCCATGGTGTCCTCGTGCTGAAACGCTGACAGGTCCTTCAGGCTGAGCACCAACTGGCGTGTATTGGCCTTCATGTCTATCAGGAAGAGGCCGGTCTCACTGCTCACAGACTCGTCCATGCGGGCATCATTATCGCCATAGAGATAACCATAGCCGGGCATCATGGCCTGCAAGCGCTCATAGCTGAAGGTGGCTGCCATCGAGGCATCGGGACTCACGGTGTCGATGGGCCATGAGAGGCGTTGCTTCGCTCCGGTCTCGATGTCCATAAGTTCTGCACACAGTTGATCATCAGCCACGGCATTATAGATACAGTGCTGGTCGTCCACCCACTGCAGGCGACAGCCCTTGTGATAGTTCCAGGCACCGGTCTCGCCCAGGTGTACCCAGTCGGAGAAGTTCTTTCCAGTCCAATAGCCTACTTCCAACAGGTCTTCCTTACCGGGCATGCGCAAAGACATGTTCAGACGGCAGGCCAGGTGCTTGGTGCCATCGGCACTGAAGGGGGTGACATCGTGAAAGCCAAAGAACGAGCTCTCGCGAAGAATGGGCGTGGCACTGAACTTGGAATCGTAGTTGGGCAGCTGGTCGTAAAGCCACTGATAGGCGTTACGTACCAGGTTTTTGACGACATAATTATTCTTGACTCTGTTATAAACAAAGGATTCAATCTTATTCATTGATAGAAAAAGTGTGAGAAATTCCCGGCAAAAGTACATTTTTTCCATGAGATAGCAAATTATTTACTAAAAAAAGTGTATCTTGACCTTTGGTCGAGCTACTTTTTCGCTCGAAAAACCCAAATATTATTTGGTTTTTTGCTCACTTATTCGTACTTTGGCTAGTCGCCGAAGGTACTTTCGCTCGAAAATGAAAAGAAAAACAAGTTTTCCTTTTGCATTTTGCTCACTTATTCGTATCTTTGCAGCCAAATTTGAAAAAATGAACGAGAATCTCGTATCGGTCATCATGCCGTCGTTTAATGGCGCCAAGCATCTGGCAGACAGTATCGACAGCATCTTGAACCAAACATATAAAGACCTGGAACTACTCATCACCGACGACCATTCTGATGATGAAGAGACACTGAACATCCTCAAACGCTATAGCGGGCAGGATGACAGGGTTAATGTGTTGTATCTGGACAGCAACCATGGACCTGGCTATGCCCGCAACAAATCCATTGAGCGTGCCAAAGGGCGCTATATCGCCTTCTGCGACAGCGATGACCGCTGGGCTCCCAACAAACTGGAGAAGCAGATTGCCTTTATGAATGAGCGTCAGTGCGCCATCAGCCACACCACTTATATTATGTGTGATGATAATGGACAGGAGCAGGGCATTGTGATTGCACCGGCTGTAATGACGTTTAACCAACTGACACGCGACAACAAGATCGGCTGTCTGACGGCTATCTATGACACCAAACTGCTGGGTAAGAAATATTATATGCCGGCCATCCGCAAGCGTCAGGACTGGGGATTGTTTCTGTCTATCCTGCGCAACTGTGGCAAGGCCTATGCCATCCAAGAGCCGTTGGCTTACTACAGAAATCGTCAGAACTCGGTGTCTAGCAACAAGTTAGGACTCATCAAATACAACATCCTGATCTACCAGAAAGTGCTGGGTTTCTCAAAGGTGAAGTCGGTTTTGTATTTCTACGGACTCTTTGTGCCAACACATCTGAAAAAGCTTTGTAAAAGACATTTGGACAGCCTAAAATTTAAATGCAGAAAAAATTCGACCGACATATAATAATATGCGGTTTTTAGCGTTACTATAGTAACATCAACGCTAAGAACACTTTCGGAATATGACAAAACTGGAAAACGGATACGTATTAGACGGCATGAACGAGCTGGAACGCAACGTGAAGCGACTGCTCGATTTCTTTGTTGCCTTGGTATGCCTCATCATCTTCTCGCCCCTCTTTATCATCTGTTATATCATGGTAAAAAGAGAGGATGGCGGACCAGCCATATTCCAGCAAGAACGCATCGGACGATTTGGACGCCCTTTTAAGATTTATAAGTTCCGCAGTATGCGCATGGATGCCGAGAAAGATGGTCCGGCCCTGTTTAAGACCGGTGGCAAAGAGACGCGTCTGACCAAGGTGGGAAAGTTCTTGCGTGATCATCATCTGGACGAGTTGCCACAGCTGTGGAACGTGGTGAAGGGGGATATGGCCTTCATCGGTCCACGCCCAGAGCGCGAGTTCTATATCAAGCAGATTATCGATCGCGACCCACGTTATGTGTATCTGTATCAGATTCGTCCGGGGGTGACCTCATATGCCACCCTGTATAACGGCTATACGGACACGATGGAAAAGATGCTGAGACGCCTGGAGCTGGACCTGTATTACCTGGAGCACCGCTCATGGTGGTTTGACATCAAAATCCTGATGAAGACCTTTATCAACATCGTTTTTGGCAAGAAGTTCTGATGCCAAAGCCTATGGATAGCCAACGATTCCTTTTGATGATGGCGTGCTGTCTTGGCTTGCTGACAACCCATGCGCAAGACTCACTAAACATACATATCTCTTATGACCTGACGACAGAGGCGGCCTTTGGTACGGGCGACTATACGGCTTATCAGCTGGTAACCAACCGTCATCACGTGTTAGGCACTCGCGCCAATACGGGCTATACGCGTGGAGCAGTGACCATTGAGCACCAGTGGAACAAGGACTGGAAACTATCGGGAGCGGTGGATATCATCGCCAGCGCACATGCTGACCACAAGACGTATCTGCAGCAGTGCTATGCTAACCTGTCGTATCAGCAGTTTTTCCTGGAGGCTGGTGTCAGAGAGCAACATCAGGTGATTCGCGACGAGGACCTCTCTATCGGATCGTTTGCCAAGGGCACCAACGCGAAGCCTTTTTTGCAGCTTCATCTGGGCACCAAGGGCTATTGGACCGTGCCCTATACCAAGGGGTGGTTGGAGATCAACCTCGATGGGGGCTATGGCCGGTTTATGGACAGTGACTATCGAGAGGAGGCCTTTAACAGGGGCATCAAGGCCAATGGCAAGAACGTCAACGACAAGTATGCTACGGGCATCCTCTACCACCAAAAGCACTTTTTTTTCCGCACCAACCCGCATAAGCGCTTCTTCTTTGTGGGGGGCATCGAACATGTGGTGCAATTTGGGGGCACGAAGTATGCCTATGACAAGGAGGGGGTGCTCACCTCGAAGAGTAAGTCAACCAACCTCCGCTCGTATTTAGAGATTATCCTGCCACTGGGCGACAAGAACTACTATGAGAACGACGCCATGGAGGACTGGATTTACGGCAACCACCTGGGAGAGATGACAGTGCAACTGGGATGGAACATCAACAAGGACCATCTGCTGCAGGTGTACTATGACGATATCTTTGAGGATGGGTCGGGCATGCGCATGAGTAATGGCATTGACGGCACCTGCGGCATCCAATACGACAACAAGACGGCTGGCAAGCAATATATAAGAAAGGTGGTGATGGAGTATTTCCAGTCGACCAACCAGAGCGGACCTCTGCACTTTGATGGTGGCGACTATCCAGAGCCCATCCGCAGTGAGATCACAGACCTGGTGACTGGCAACGATGAGTATTATAACCACACGTGCTACGATAGTTACACCCACTATGGCATGACACCTGGCATCGCACTGATCACCTCGCCTATCTATAATAAGAATGGCTTGACGACCTTTTGCGACAACCGCGTGAAGGCATGGCACATGGGCATCAGCGGTGAGGTGACCAACCACCTGAGCTACCTGGCCAAAGGTTCCTATCGCGAGGGATGGGGCACCTACGACTTCCCACTCGCACAGAAGCACTACTCCTTTGATGCCATGTTCCAGGGCATCTACGCCACTGGACCCTGGCAGTTCTCTGCAGCCTACGCCTTTGACAAGGGCAACATCTATGGCGACTGTTCTACATTTAACTTAAAAATCGGGTATCATGGCAAACTTCTATAAGAAAATACATCTTCCATCTTCCCTCATCCTTCTTACATCAGCCTTCTTCCTTCTTCCCTCTTCCCTCTTCCTTCTTACCTCCTCCTGTCAGGAGGGTCGCGAAGCAGGGGACCTGCTGGGACAATGGCGTCAGACTGGCACTGATGACCGCTATGTCAGTTTTGCTGGATCAGTGGCGTTGTTTCATGATGGACAGGGCAGAAAGGTCTTTGCCAACTTCCAACATGTGGGTGACAGTCTGATGATACAGTGCCACTCGATTGAAGGACTGGCAACAGACACCGCACACATAGAACAGCACTTCGGCATGAAGCCTTTTAAGGATATACGCCTCAAAATTGACAATCTCGATGATGACCATCTCATCGTGAGTCAAAGCGGTAAGACTTGGAGTTTCTATAAATATTAAAGGTATGGCATCCCTTATCGGGGGTGCCATTTTCAGTATTAGGGATTTTCCCCGATGGTTTAGGGAAAATCCTTTGCGCAGTCCATCTTTTTCAGTTACTTTTGCAGCAGAAACAAGAAAATAAATGTTGAATCATCTAAAGAATACGACTATGAAGAAGATGTTGTTTACCCTGGTTACCATGCTGACGATAGCAGTATCGGCTAACGCCATGTCATACGAACAGGCTCGCAGAGAGGCCCTCTTCTTGACAGATAAGATGGCATACGAACTGAACCTGACGGATGCACAATATGAAGCTGCCTATGAGATTAACCTGGACTATCTGATGGGCGTCACAAGCTATAACGATGTGTTTGGCACCTACTGGGAGCGCCGTAACCTGGATATCAGTTATATACTCTATAGCTGGCAGTGGGATCTGTTTCGCGCAGCTACCTACTTCTACCGCCCGCTCTACTGGGAGGCTGGTGTATGGCACTTCGGCATCTATGCCCGCTATCCGCATCGCGACTACTTCTATTTCGGTCGTCCACATTTCTACCTGACCTATCGTGGCGGTCACAGCTGGCGCCACTATGGCGGCAGAAGCTATTACGAGGGCCGTCATGACCACTTCCGCCCGCACAGAACACGTGATGAGCATGTGGGCATGCGCAACAGCTGGGATCGCGGTGACTACCGTCACAACAACCACGGACGCAGTTCTACACGTGTGACAGAGCGCAATGACAACCGTTCGACCTACGGCTATCCTCGCGACAACAATAGAAGAGAGAATAACGACAGGTCTAACGTTACGCCAAGAAGCAACAATACTGAGAGGAACACCGTAACTCCCAGAAACCACAATACTGAGAGGCCCACGGTAACCTCAAGAAATAACGAGAGCGTGAGAAGTTCAATGGAGAGAAACACCATAGGCTCTGTCAACAGTAGCACAATGGGGACTGTGAGCAGAAACGCCACCGGATCTATGAGCAACAGAGGCAACGCTGGATCAATCAGTAGAAGTTCTTCAGGATCTTTTAGCAGAAGTTCTTCAGGATCTTTTAGCAGAGGGTCTTCTGGTTCAATTAGCAGAAGTGCTGGCTCTACCCCATCAAGAAGTCAATCAGGAAGCAGCCCCAGAGGAGGCCGCAGATAAAATTAATAATAAAACGAAAATTCAACTAAAGAGAAATGTCGAGGACTCGCACCTCGGCATTTTTCATTTTCTCTTATGGAAGAACACGGCCTGGATGGCCTTGTTGATGATGCCATGGCCCACAGCCAGCACAGTCTGGTCGGGATAGGTCATGCGGATAAAGTCAAGGAAGTGCCCTGCCCTATCCTTCAAGGCTGACAGTGACTCGATATCATCGGGCCATGGTTTGATTTCCTTGAGATCGGGGATAAAGCGCCCAGTAAAACTGCCCCAGTCGCGTTCGCGCAACAATGGCGTGGTGCCCACCTCAAGGCCATGGGGCGCTGCCACGATACGCGCTGTATGAATGGACCGCCAAAGGTCACTGGCCACGATGGCATCAAAATGGGCATCCGCCAACTGAAGACTCAGTGCTTCAGCCTGACGGATGCCATTATCATTGAGTTCTCCTTGGGTCTGCCCCTGCATCACCTGGCGCTCATTATCAAAAGTCTCGCCATGGCGTGCCAAATAGAGTTTCGTCATGCCTTACGTTTCACTTAAACCCCAGTCACAATGCCCTCGATATAGGTCTTCAGGATATGAATACCCGTTTTGTTCTCGCCACCCGAGGGGATAATGAGGTCGGCAAACTGCTTCGTGGGCTCAATAAACTGCTCGTGCATGGGTTTCAGCACCTTCTCATAGCGGTCGAGCACCATCTCCACCGTACGGCCTCGTTCCACCACATCGCGACGGATATTTCGGATGAGACGCACATCACTGTCGGTATCAACGAAGATCTTCAGATCCATGATATCGCGCAGCTTCTTGCTGTGCAGCGCCATGATGCCCTCGATGATGATGACGGGCTTGGGCTCCACATGGATAGTCTCCTTCTGGCGGTTGCTCTCGATATACGAATAAGTGGGCTGCTCGATGGCCTCGCCACTTTTCAGTTTCTTCACATGTTCCGTCAGCAACTTCCAGTCGAAGGCATCAGGATGATCGAAGTTGATGGCCTTGCGCTCCTCGGGGGTCATATTGGTGGTGTCGTTATAATACGAGTCGATGGGTACCACGGCCACGCAATGAGGGGGCAATGCCTTGGCAATATTCTTGACGACGGTGGTCTTGCCTGAGCCCGTACCGCCTGCTATTCCGATGATAGTCATTATTTTACTTGCTTTACGAGATAAACAACTGTGGGCAGGTGATCGCTATAGCCGTCGAGCCACACGCCACCGGCATGGGTACGCAGGGTGTTGCCCTTGTATTTGCCTTCCTTCTGGAACAGATAGTCGCGACGGAAAATCTGATGGTTCCAGTATTTCAGGGTCGTGTAGTCCTTCTTGCCTTTCTGGTCGAGCAAGGTCTGAGAGAGGATAATCTGGTCGAAGAGGTTCCACTTGCCATCGTACTGCAGGGTGCCAGTGCCATTGACCAGCACATCCCACCAGGGGTTCCACAGACCGCCCTTCTCGACATCCTTCATCTTGCGCTGGGCGCCCAGCGACTCGGCCATTGACTTATCCTGAGGGTCATCGTTCATATCGCCCATGATGATAATCTTGGCATTGGGATCGGCCTTAACCAGCGAGTCCTTGACAATGCGCAACTGGCGACCGCCCTCCTCACGATAGAACGACTCGGCACCACGCGAAGGCAGGTGGTTGACAATCACCACCACATGCTCGCCAGCCAGTGTGCCACTGACGGTGAGGAAGCCTCGGGTGTTGCGAGCGCTGTCCTTCTCGAGAACATAGACATAGGGCACGAGTTTCACATTGTCAACCTTGAACATACGGGGATTATAAATCAGGGCACAATCGACGCCACGATAGTCGGGACCCTCGACATGCACAAACTTATAGCCACGGGCCTTCAGAGGTTCCTGGGCCACCAGATCCTCCATGCACTTGGCGTTCTCGACCTCCGACACGCCAATGATGGCACAACCGATATTGGGCAGTTTGTCGGTGCCCATCTCAGCAAGCACACGCGCCATGTTACGCAACTTGTGCGAATATTTCAAACCCGTCCACTTGTACTGGCCATCGGGCAAAAACTGATAGTCGTTGTGACCTTCGTCATGACAGGTATCGAAGAGGTTTTCCAAGTTGTAGAAACCTACTCCATAGAGCGAGAACTTCTTCTCGTCAGCTGAGGCGGAGCCTACTCCCCAAAGGAGCATCACCGCGAGAAATAAAAATGTCTTTTTCATAATTAGGCAGTTATAACTGCTGCAAAGATACAAAAAAATCTGATAACCGCTAAGATTTCCGTCACTTATTTTATATCAAGGAAAACTTTTTTCTGAATTACTTTGTCATTCCATTTTTTTAATGTATCTTTGCGCTCAGTAACACATTAATCTTAAATTGTTTATGAATAGAAAACTGAAACTCGTGGTGATGGCATTATGCTTCGCACCTGCCTTGATGGCCCAGGAGGTGGACTCTCTGGGGGTGCAGGACGAGCAAGCCTTCACTTTCACGGAAGCACAGTTGGGCGAGGATGATGACATGTCGCAGAACGTGACCATCATCAACTCGAACTCGAACACCTACGCCTCACAGGTGGGCTATCTGTTCAGTCCCATGCGTTTCCGCTATCGTGCTTTTAACCAAAAGTACAATGACATCTACATCAATGGTGTGCAGATGAACGACATGGAGACGGGACAGTTCCGTTATTCACTCGTGGGCGGTCTGAACCAGCAGACGCGTGGCGTGGAAAACGCACTGCCGTTTGAGGACAACAACTTCGCCATGAGCGCGATGGCGGGCTCAAACAACTACAACTTCCGCCCGTCGGCCTTTGCCACCGGTCAGCGCATCACCCTCTCAGGTGCCAACCGCAACTACACTTTCCGCGGCATGTACACCTACAACACAGGCGTGATGGAGAACGGCTGGGCACTGTCGGCCAACGTCACCTACCGCTGGGCCAGTCCTAAGACGGCTTATGTGGAGGGTACGTTCTACAACTCGCTGAGCTATTTCTTCGGTGCGGAGAAGTTTATCAACGACCAGCACCACATCTCATTCGTGACCTGGGGTAACCCCACCGAGCGTGCCTCACAGGGCGCTGCCACCGACGAGATGTACTGGTTGGCCAACGACCGTTACTACAACCCTTACTGGGGCTATCAGAACGGCCACATCCGCAACTCACGCGTGGTCAACGACTTTGCTCCCACAGCACTGTTTACCTGGGACTGGAAGATTGACGACCAGCTGAAGTTGGTGACCACCCTGACGGGTCGTTACTCGATGTATAAGAGCACCAAACTGAACTATAACAACAGCGACAACCCCCAGCCTAACTACTGGAAGAACCTGCCCAGCAGCTACTTCGACGTATGGTTTGAGCAGGATGCTGCCAACCGTACTGAGCAGGGAGCCAGCGACTGGCTGCGCGCCAAGACATTCATGAGCGGCTATAAGGCTGACCGTCAGATCAACTTCGACCGTCTGTACCAGGCCAACAAGAATGCGAACCTGCAGGGGGCTGACGCCATGTACTATATCCAGGCGAAGCACAACGACAACCTGAACCTGGCGCTGTCGTCAAACCTGAACTTCGACCTGAACAAGGACCAGCGCCTGAACCTGGGCATCCAGCTGGCCACCAACAAGGGCATGCACTATCAGACCATGGAGGATATGATGGGTGCTAACAGCTTCCACAACATCAATACCTATGCACTGGGTACCTATGCTGCTGACGATGCTCGCGTGCAGTACGATGCCAACAACCCCAACGCCAAGGTAGGTGAAGGTGATCGCTTTGGTTATGACTACAACATCCTGGTGAACAAGGCCAACGCATGGATGACCTATGCCGTCAACTACAACAACGCCCATGCCTTCGTCAGTGGACGCATTGGTGGCGTAGAGATGCAGCGCGATGGTAAGATGAGAAACGGTATGTTCCTCGACAACTCTTACGGCAAGAGCAAGACCGCTCACTTCCTGGAGGGTGGCGGAAAGATGGGTGCTGTCGTCGCACTGGGTCACGGCCACGTGATCTCGGGTGGCTTTGGCATGGAGGTTCGCGCACCTCAGGCTCAGGCTGCCTTCGTATCGCCCGAGATGAACAATGACTTCGTGGTGGACCTGAAGAACGAGAAGGACTTCTCGGCCGAGATTGGCTACCAGATGCAGAACTCATGGCTCAAGGCCAACATCATGGCCTATGGCGCCATCGTGAACGACGCTACCGAATGGCAGAACTTCTACTTCGACGATATCAACTCGTTCTCGTATGTGTCAATGACGGGTATCTCGAAGGAGTACTACGGCATTGAGTGGGGCTTGAACTTCAAGGTGACCGACGCCATCAGCATCAAGACACTGGGTACGGTGAGCGAGGCTCGCAACACCAACAACGCCCAGGTGTGGTATATGAGTTCGACCAAGGGCACCTTCAACGATGCCAACGACGGCAAACCCGAGATCTGCTACAACAAAGACATGCGTGAGGCTGGCACACCGCTCACCGCCCTGAGTTTCATCCTGAGCTATCACAAGGGTGGCTGGTATATCGACCTCAACGGCAACTGGTACGACCGCATCTACCTGTCGTACTCTCCCTCTTATCGCTATCAGTCAACACTGGACAAGCGCAACCGTCTGGACTTCGAGCCCGTCTATGACAACGACGGCAACGTGCTCGAGAGCGCAGTGGCTCAGGCCAAGGGCAAGGGCGGCTTCATGCTCGACGCCTCTATCGGCCGCAGCCTGTATCTGAGCAAGGGTCGCTCACTGAGCATCAACCTCTCAATCACCAACCTGCTGAACAACCAGAGCATCGTCACTGGTGGTTACGAGCAGAGCCGCTCAAGCTACACGTCAAGCGACAACGTACGTGCTTATCAGTTCCAGAAGAACCCGTTCAAGTACTATGCTTACGGTATTAACGGTATGCTGAACATCGCTTACAAGTTCTAATCAACATCAAAACAGAAAAGGTTATGAAAAAGATACATTATTTATTATTAGCACTTGTATGCGGCTTCTTTGCCAGCTGTGCCGACGGCAATTCCAACTTCTTCACACAGGAGTGGGACGAGCCGGCAACAGACGCTACCCTCTATGGCAACAACGACATCAAGGCCACCAACGTGGTGACCATCGATGCGCTGAAGACCAAGTTCAAGAACGAGATTGACAACGAGGGTCAGTACAAGCTCATCACCGAGGATATGCAGATCAAGGCCATCGTTACGGCTAACGATATCCAGGGCAATATGTATAACGAGATTTCTGTCCAGGACGAGACGGGCGCCATCTTCATTGGCATCGCTCAGGGTGGCATCTGCGGCTATCTGCCTGAGGGTACCGAGATTCTCGTGGATCTGAAGGGACTCTATATTGGTAACTATCGCAAGAGTGCCACCATCGGCACGCCCTACACCAACTCATCGGGCGACACCAGCGTGAGCCGCATGCCCCGCTTCCTATGGCAACAGCACTTCAAACTCACCGGCAACCGCATGCCCCTGAAGCCTGAGCTGTTTGCCGACGGCAGCACCAAGACGACTTGGGATATCGCCAAGGATGCTGGTAAGCTGTGCGTCATCAAGAACGTGAGCTTCAAGAAGGGTGGCTACTATAACAGCGACACCAAGCAGTATGTGGACAACGTGCCCTTCGTGGCTGGCGAGTCTACCTTCTCGGATCCTAACTACTCTACCTCATGGTACTTCAAGGAGCAGCCCGACGGACAGACTGGCGGTGTGCAGATCTACACCAGCAACTATGCCGACTTCGCCGCTGTGAAACTGCCTACTGGCAAGGTGAACATCACCGGTGTGGTGAAGCGCTATCGCGACCAGTGGGAGATCATCATCCGCTCGCTCGACGACATCGAGGAAGTGAAATAAGAGTTGAAAAAAGAACATTGATAATAGAAATTTAAGTATTATGAAAAAGATATATTTCAGCATGATGGCACTGGCCATTGCAGCATTCACCTTCACCTCGTGTGAAGATGTACCCGAGCCGTACAATAACCCGTACGACCAGATCAAACCCTCAGAGCCCGAGGTGGTCATCGAGCCTGCCGGTAGCGGTACCGCAGAAGACCCCTACAACGTGGCTGCTATCATCGAGCAGACCGCCAGCCTGGCCGATGGAGAATTCTTCAACAACAGCAACGATGTGTATGTAACAGGTGTTGTGGTAGAGACCAAGGAGGTTTCTGCACAGTATGGCAACGCCACCTATTATATTGCTGACAACACTAAGAGCGCTGACCGCTTCTATGTTTACCGTGGCAAGTTACTCGACGGTGCTTCTGTAGCTGCAGAGACCGACCTCGAGGTAGGCGACTCTGTCACCGTTTGCGGTAAGATCAAGAACTACAAGGGTACTCTGGAGTTCGACCAGGGTAACTACCTTACTTATATTAAGAAGTCTGATGGCTCTGAACAGAGTGGTGGTGGCAGCGGTAGCGGCTCTGGCGAAGGCAAGGGTACTGCCGACTCTCCCTATAATGTCACAGCAGCCATCGCTGCAGCCAGTGGCACAGGTGTCTATGTCAAGGGCTTCATCGTAGGTAGCATCGACGGTAAAGCAACTACCGACGCTAAATTCAGTGCAGAGACTGCTACTGCATCAAACGTCTTGATTGCTGTTTCTGCCGACGAGACCGACATCACCAAGTGTATGCCCGTTCAGCTGCCTACAGGTGCTGTACGTACAGCACTGAACCTCGTGGACAATGCAGGTAACTACAAGAAGGAGGTGACCCTGTATGGTAATATCGAGAAGTACTTCTCTGTAACTGGTCTGAAGACTGTGACCTACGCTATCCTTGATGGCACCGAGATTGGCACGAAGCCTGATGGTGGCAGCACAGGCGGTGACGAGATCAAGGCTGTTACTGTGGCTGAATTCAATGCTGCTCCCGAAAGCACCAATGTATGGTACAAGCTCACTGGCACCATCAAGAACCTGAAGGACGGCGACCTGTATGGTAACTTCGACCTCGAGGACGCCACCGGCTCAGTATACGTATATGGTCTGCTCGCTGAAAAGGGAGGCGAGAAGAAGAAGTTCCAGGAACTGGTAACAAAATATGGACTCGCCAATGGTAGCAAGATCACGATTATCGGTAACCGTGGCTCATACAACGATAAGATTGAGGTGACGAATGCCTATATCAGCACTGATGGTGGTGGAAGCGGCACTGGCGGCGACAGCAGTACCGGCACACTGGAGAGTCCTCTCACCGCTTCTCAGGCCTACGATATCGTTGCAGCTATGGAGAGTGGCAAGACCTCAGAGGCTGACTACTATGTCAAGGGTAAGATCTGCAGCATCAAGTTCACCTTCAGTGCCCAGTATGGAACAGCTACCTTCAACATCTCTGACGATGGTGCTACTGGTGGCAAGGAGTTCATCGCCTATAGCTGCTATTACTTCGGCAATCAGCCTTGGGTTGAGGGCAACACGCAGGTACAGGTAGGTGACGAGGTAGTCGTTTGCGGCAAGGTCGTGAACTACGGCGGTAACACCCCCGAGTTCGCCAGCAAGAAGAATTACCTGGTAAAACTCAATTCTCAGACCGCTGCAAGCCGTCGCAAATAAACTGAGATTCATCAATAATCATTTCGGGCTGCATCCTCTCGGGTGCAGCCCGTTTTCTTTCTATGTGTACCAGTAACTTGCCGGCAGAGAATCACTGTTCGCAGATGCGCCTTGCCATCTCATTAAGCTGCAGACACTGATCGCGACGAATGACCAGTCGCTCGTTATGATGTTCCCACGGAGCTAATAAAAGCAACTGGCCTCGGGCACAAGCATCAAAGCGCGCACCACCGGGCTTCGCCAGATCTGTAAAACCGTTCTCCTGAAGGATAATCAAGGGATAACCAGCATCGAATGCTGCACGCATGATGGCCTTCTCGCCAGGCGATATGGCAGGCGATACCAGCACCGCCCCCTGAGCGGCTGCAGACAACAGGAGGCTCTTCTGCTGCTCCAGAGCCTCGGGAGTGATGCGGCGAGAGCACTGCACCTGCAACTTCACGGGATGGTCAAGCAGGAAGCGATTGCCTATGGCAGAAAAAGAAAGCCCACTATACTCCAAATTGCGCTGCACACGAAAGAACTCTGGATGCTGACGCTTCACCAAGAGGCGTCGAGGGTTATCACGGAGGTAGGCCTTCCAGCGGTCCAGCTGATAATAATTATAAAGGATGCGATCGTTGTAGCCCTTGCTCCACAGCAGGCCTGGGCCCTTTCGTCCTTCGATGGTAGACTGCGACAATGTCGCAGCACACGAGGAAGGACGAGGCACACTATTGATGGCAGCACACGAGGAAGGACGAGGCACACTATTGATGGCAGCACACGAGGAAGGACGAGGCTCACCAATACTGGCAGCACACGAGGAAGGACGAGGCACACTATTGATGGCAGCACACGAGGAAGGAAAAAGCTCACGATAGGCGCGGTTGGTGGCAGCTTTGAAGCCACGGATGACATGCCCCAGATGCAAGCCATCGGTGTTCTCACGAAAGAAGAGGATGCCATGAAAATGATCGGGCATCACCTGCTGGGCAATGACTGCCACCTGGGGATAATGACTACTGATGGCTGACCAAGCCTCCGATACAGCCCGCCCTAGGTCCGACAGCGCCACGCCTGCCTCTGTATCTACCTGACCTGTCAGTTCGCCCAGCAGAGGGCGACGGCCCTCCACGGTCAAGGTGACCAGGTAAAAGCATTTGCTGGTATAGTCGTGCTGGTCGCTACGCCTCTGCATCGAGGGAATCTTCTCGCCAGCGAACCGCTTGCGCATCTCTATTTGCTCTTCATTCATGTTAAAGTTCTCTTTCAGATTCGAGTCTGCTCTCCATTGATGTTAAAGCTCTTGGTTTTGAGATGCAAAGATACAAAGAAAAATGGAATGTCCATACCGTCAAATCCAAAAAATATGGCAAAAGTTTGCGAGATTCAAAAAAAGTTAGTACCTTTGCACCCTGATTGGCGCATTGTGCGCAGAGAAACAGTATTTATCAACAATTATAAAAACAAAATGAAAAAAGGAATTCATCCCGAAAACTATCGCCCCGTCGTGTTCAAGGACATGTCCAACGGCGATATGTTCCTTACGAAATCTACTGCAAAGACTAACGACACTGTAGAGTTCGAAGGCGAAACTTACCCCGTGGTAAAAGTAGAAATCTCTAGCAGCTCTCACCCCTTCTATACTGGTAAGAGCAAGCTCGTCGACACCGCTGGTCGCGTCGATAAGTTCATGAGCCGCTACGGTAAGGCTTCGAAGAAGTAAGATATTTCTAGGAAATGAGTTTGAACACAGAAACAAATGAAGCTGCTTAAAGTACTATCTCTCATCATAATGGCCACCCTCGTCGTGGCTTGTGGCGATGATGAGGAAAACAGCTCATCTTATTCGAGCAATACGAATAAGAACATTGAGCGCTATGCAGGACTGGAGTTTCCGCACGTGAGAAGCGGGAACAGTACTGTTGTGACCCATAGCACCAGCCAGTTTGGCACAACCTATTCACTGGAATGGGACCACAAGCTGAAGGCACAGCGCTGGACATGCTATTTCTTTACCAAGGAAAACAAAACAAAAAGCTGGTATCGCAACAACTGGAAGAGTGGTGTGAACTGGGATGGCAAATACTGGACCGCAGACCCTTTCCAGAAAGACCCCAAGATTCCGTATGCCGAGCAGCCTAATGTAACTGGCGAGTTCAGCGGAAGCAGCTATCCAGATAAAGGATTTACCTACTTCCAGCGCGGACACATGTGTGCGTCGGAAGACCGCGTTAACTCGATGGATGCCAACGGTCAGACTTTCTATATGACCAACATGTTCCCCCAAGGCGAACTGTTTAACGGTAAGCTATGGTCGAACATGGAATCCTTTGTTCGCGACGACTGGGGCCGCAAGATGACGGGCAACGACACGCTGTTCGTTGTGAAGGGCGGCACCATCGATCACGAGGACCAGATTCTCTGCAGAACGAAGAGCGGTTTCATCGTGCCCCGCTATTTCTTTATGGCGCTATTGCTGAAACGCAACGGCAACTATCAGGCCATGGGTTTCTGGGTGGAGCATATCAACAAAGACCACTCGAACGACAAGCTGATAGACTATGCGGTTAACATTCGCACGCTGGAGGAAAAGACCAAGAGTCGTTCGGGCATGAACGATGGCATTGACTTCTTCTGCAACCTGCCAGATGACATCGAAAATGCCGTAGAAACACAGGACATAGCCACCATCAAGAGGCTGTGGAACCTGTCTAACAGATAATAATCAAACAAAACAATCTAATAAACACTAATTTAACAATGAAAACGGTTTATGATTTTACTGTAAAAGACAGAAAAGGTAAGGACGTATCGCTGAAAGAGTATGCCAACGAGGTGCTGCTCATCGTGAACACAGCCACCAAGTGCGGTTTTACGCCCCAATACGAGGAACTGGAGAAACTATATGAGAAATATCACAGTCAGGGCTTCGAGATCCTGGACTTCCCCTGCAACCAGTTTGGCCAGCAGGCTCCCGGCACCGACGAGAGCATCCACGAGTTCTGCAAACTGAACTTCGGCACCGAATTTCCCCGCTTCAAGAAGGTGAAGGTGAAGGGCGACGACGCTGAACCACTGTATAAGTTCCTGCAAGAGCAGAAGGGTTTTGCCGGATGGGATATGAGTCACCCCATCGCCCACATCCTGGACGACATGCTAACCAAGGCCGACCCCGACTATAAGGAGAAGTCCGACATCAAGTGGAACTTCACCAAGTTCCTGATCAGCAAGAAGGGACAGGTGATAGCCCGCTTCGAGCCCACCGAAAAGATAGAGAACATTGCCAAGCAGATTGAAGAACTGCTGAAGTAAGGCATCATTCATAATGTATCATAGGTATGAAGACGAAATGCTTAATTATAGGTAGTGGCCCTGCGGGCTATACCGCAGCCATCTATGCCTCGAGAGCGAATCTGCAACCCGTGGAGTACTGCGGACTGCAGCCTGGAGGTCAGCTGACCCAGACCACCGAGGTAGAGAACTTCCCCGGCTATCCCGAGGGTGTGGACGGCAACCAGATGATGATGGACCTGCGCCAGCAGGCTGAACGCTTTGGCACCGACATCCGCGATGGCGAGATTGTGAAGGTGGACTTCTCAGAACGCCCCTACAAGGCATGGGACGATGCTGGCGAGGAGATTGAGGCCGACACGGTGATTATTGCCACGGGGGCCTCGGCCAAGTATCTGGGACTGCCCGACGAGACGAAATACAATGGTATGGGCGTGAGTGCCTGCGCCACCTGCGACGGCTTCTTCTACCGCAAGAAGAACGTGGCCGTGGTGGGCGGTGGCGATACAGCCTGCGAGGATGCGCTCTATCTGAGCGGCCTGTGCAAGAAGGTGTATCTCATTGTGCGCAAAAACTACCTGCGTGCCTCGAAGGTGATGCAGCAGCGCGTGATGGAGCGCGAGAACATCGAGATCATGTTTGAGCACAACACCATCGGTCTCTTTGGCGAAGAGGGTGTTGAGGGCGCTCACCTGGTGAAGCGCAAGGGCGAGCCCGACGAAGAGATGGTGGACATCCAGATTGACGGCTTCTTCCTGGCTATTGGCCACAAGCCCAATACCGATATCTTCAAAGAATGGCTGGAAACCGACGAGGTGGGCTATCTGAAGAAGATCGACGGCACTCCCAAGACCAAGATTCCCGGTGTGTTTGTAGCTGGCGACTGCGCTGACCCCGTCTATCGCCAAGCCATCAGCGCCGCAGGCACAGGTTGCCAGGCCGCTATCGAGGCAGAGCGATTCCTCTTGAACAATTAATTGAATTTGATTCTGAATAGCTTTTGAGGCTAGTTTAAATGAGGTTCTCCTTGTTTGAGCTAGCCTTAAAAAATGGCCGAAAATACATAAAAACAGAAAAGCCGCGCTTCACAGCGAGACTTTTCCAACTAAATTAATCAACCATAAACCTTAACCATTAAAAATCTTTTACGATGCAAAGATACAAACTTTTTTCGAAACTACGGTTCAATATTAGTTAAAATCAGTTTAAATTTCGTTATTTCTTGAAAAATATCAATTTTTCGACCTAAAATCACGATTTTTCAACCAAATTTTGATTTTGTGTCGAAATAATTTGGACTATAAAAGTTTTTTTTGTATCTTCGCTCACGAATAATAAACACTAATACCAACACCTATGATGACGATGATTATTCTCATAGCCTACGCAATAATGGCCACCATTATTATTATATTAGGCAGAAGTCTCTATCAACGCAGCGTGAGATCACGCAACAGGCGACAGATGGAGCACGTCTATACCAATATATCGCACGAACTGCTGACGCCATTGACCGTCGTAGCAGCGTCGATAGAGCAATTGCGCGAAAAAGAACCCCAGTTTACCAAGGAATATGCGTTGATGGACCTGAACATCGAGCGCATGACACGACTGCTGCAGCAGATTCTGGAAGCCAGCAAGTCTCAGTCGGGCAAACTGCAACTCAAGGTGACGCAAGGTGACGTGATTGAGTTTATCCGTCAGACGGCGCTCTGCATCGAGCCGCTGATGCACAAGAAGGGACTGCTCTTCACCATTCAATGTGAACCAAAGTCGATGATGGGATGGATAGACACGGATAAAGTGGATAAAATCATCTATAACCTCCTGTCGAATGCGGCGAAATACACACGCACACCAGGCGAGGTGCAGCTGAAGGTGACCACATCAAAGGACTACGACCAGGTGACCATCGAGGTGACAGACAATGGCATCGGCATTCCTGCAGACAGGATGAAGGACTTGTTTAACCGCTATTACGATGGTGACTATCGCTGGATGAAAGCCCACGGCACGGGACTGGGGCTGGCGCTGACTCGCGACCTGGTGTATCTGCACAACGGCACCATCGACTGTCAGAGCATCAAGGACCAGAGTACCACGTTTACCGTGACGCTGCCCATCAGAAAGGAGGCTTTTGCCGCCACGCAGATAGACGACCAGCACCCCATCGACCTGACGAAACCCGTCCACACCATCATCGACATGGGTGAGATAGACCAGTTGGTGATGCCGGAAAACATGATGGAGAAGGCCGATAAGGATGACCTGTACCGCATTCTGATTGTAGAGGACAACGAGGATCTGCTGATGCTGATGGCCTCGCTGCTCTGCACCCGCTTCAACGTGTTGACAGCCAATAACCCGCATGATGCGCTTGACATCATCAGCAAGGAACCGCTGGACCTCATCGTGTCGGACGTGGCCATGCCTGACATGGATGGCAACGAACTGACCAAGAAGATCAAGTCGACACCGGAATGGAGCCACCTGCCCGTCATCATCCTATCAGCGAGAACCAGCGAGGAAGACCGCAAGGCCTCAATGCTGGTGGGTGCCGATGACTTCGTAGCAAAGCCATTTAAGTTGGGCGACCTGGAGCTGCGCATCACCAATATCATCGAGAACCGCATCCGCATTGTGGGTGAACGCACCAGCAACAACGCAGAGAATGAGAGCCGCCCACTGAGTCCCGACGAGGAGTTCCTGCAACGGGCACGGGAGTGCGTGGCCAAACACATGGATGACTCAGACTTTGACCGCGAAGCCTTCGCCACAGAGATGGGAGCCTCGGAGTCGACACTCTACAACAAACTGCGCGCACTGACGGGCATGGGTGTCACCGCCTTTATCCGCAGCATCCGCATGAAGGAGGCGCAGCGACTCATTGAGACGCAGCCCGACCTGAGGGTGAGCGACCTGGCCTACATGGTGGGATTCAAAGACCCGAAATATTTCGCTACGTGCTTCAAGAAGGAGTTTGGCACACAGCCGAGCGAGCTAATAGCCTCAAAGCTACGAACGTAAGGAGGCCGTTGACCATCAGTAACTCATAGCCAAAATGATAGTTCCATTGCTGTTGTGCCCAATAGTCTGCGGCATAACAGAGGATGGGTGATGCCACACAGACAAGTGGCACCCAGCGGTCTTTTAGCTGATGACGGGTGAACAGGCCAAAGGCAAAGAGACCCAGCAATGGTCCATAGGTATACGACACGATGGTGTAGATGGCGTCTATCAGCGACGTGTGATTAAACTGATGGAACAGGAGGATAAAGACCACAAACAAAACGCAGATAATCAGGTGAGCGCACTTACGCAGCCGCTCATCGTCTGCCCTACCCTTGATATCCACACAGTAACTGGTGGTGAGCGACGTCAAGGCAGAGTCGGCACTGGAGAACGAGGCAGCTACAATACCGAGGATAAAGAGGGCTGAGGTAAGATGGCTGAGGGATGAGGGAAGAAGGAAGAGTGAAGATGTGTTCTCTACATAGAACGGCAACAACTCGTCGCCCTTAGCAGGTATGGCAATACCCTGACTCTCGAAGAGTTGCGCCAGCAGGATGCCCAAAGCCATGAACAGCATATTGGCTGGCACAAAGGCAACGCCATAGGAGCACATATCCTTCTGTGCCTCGCGCAAGGTGCGGCAGGTGAGGTTCTTCTGCATCATATCCTGATCGAGCCCCGTCATCACAATCACGATGAAAGCACCACTGAGAAACTGCTTCCAGAAATGATGGGGCGACTGCCAGTCATCCATCACAAAGATGCGGCTACGCTCATCACTGGCCACTGCCCTGACGGCATCCAGCAATGAATAGTCCATCTGGTGCACCACCATATATATAATAAGGAGAAGGGCCGAGAAGAGGCAGAAGGTCTGAAACATATCGGTAAAGACCAGCGTGCGCACCCCACCCTTACGGGTGTAGAGCCAGATGAGCATCACCATCACGCTGACTGTCACGGCAAACGGCACACCCAGGGCATCGCACACAAACTGCTGGAGAATCATACAGACCACATAGAACTTGACCGAGGCGCCCACCATCTTGGACAACAGGAAGAACCAAGCACCGGTGTGATAGGACTGACGCCCCAGGCGCTGTCCCAGATAGGCATAGATAGAGGTGAGGTTCAACCGGTAATAGACGGGCAGCAACACAAAGGCCACAGCGAGATAGCCCACGATAAAACCCAAACACACCTGCAGATAGGTCATCTGAGAGGTCAGGACCATACCCGGCACACTGACAAACGTGACACCGGATATTGAGGCTCCCACCATGCCAAAGGCCACCATATACCACGGCGACTGGCGGTTGGCACGAAAGAAGGTGTCATTGGTGGCACGACGCTGAGTCAGTCTGCTGATAGAAAGCAAAACTGCAAAATAAACTAATATAGTTGCAATTATCCACATAACTGGCTGCAAAGTTACGATTTTTATGTGGCAGTAGCAAATTTTTCACTTTTCACTTTCCTTTTTTCGATTGATATTTAGTATCTTTGCACCGCAAAGTACCAAACCAATAATTAAAAAAGTATGAGCAAACAAAAGAAATTCATCCTTCAGGAAAATGAGATCCCCACACAGTGGTATAACATTCAGGCAGACATGCCCAACAAGCCTCTGCCGCCTATCCACCCGGCAACAAAACAGCCTCTTGGCGTTGACGACCTGGCACATATCTTCCCCCGCGAATGCTGCGTGCAGGAGTTAGACACCGAGCATCGCTGGATAGACATTCCTGAGGAAGTTCTCGACAAATACAAGTACTATCGCTCTACCCCGCTGGTGCGTGCCTATGCACTGGAGGAGGCACTGGGCACCCCTGCTCATATCTACTTCAAGAACGAGAGTACCAACCCCTTAGGTTCACATAAGATCAACTCTGCCATTCCTCAGTGCTACTACGCCAAGCAGGAAGGCACCACCAACGTCACCACCGAGACTGGTGCCGGCCAGTGGGGTATGGCTTTGAGTTATGCCGCCAAGCTCTACGGACTGGAGTGCGCTGTCTATCAGGTGAAGATTACCATGCAGCAGAAGCCCTACCGCTCGAGTGTGATGCGTACCTTTGGCGCTGCCGTCACTGGTTCGCCCTCGATGTCAACACGCGCTGGTAAGGACATCATCACCAAGGACCCCACACATCCTGGATCTCTGGGAACAGCCATCTCTGAGGCTGTTGAGTTGGCCACCACCACACCCAATTGTAAATACACGCTGGGCTCGGTGCTGAACCACGTGGGACTGCACCAGACCATCATCGGACTGGAGGCTGAGAAGCAGATGCAGATGGCAGGCGAGTACCCCGACATCGTGATTGGCTGCTTTGGTGGCGGTTCAAACTTCGGTGGTATCGCCTTCCCCTTCATGCGCCACAACCTGAGCGGAGAGCGTCACACAGAGTTTATTGCGGCCGAGCCTGACAGCTGTCCTAAGTTGACACGCGGACAGTTCCGCTATGACTTTGGCGACGAGGCTGGCTACACGCCCCTACTCCCCATGTTCACCTTGGGTCATAACTTCAAGCCATCAAACATCCACGCTGGCGGCCTGCGCTATCATGGTGCCGGCATGATTATCTCGCAGTTGATTAAGGACGGCCTGATGCACGGTGTCGATATTCCTCAGCTCGAGACCTTCGAGGCTGGCATGCTCTTCGCACGCACCGAGGGTATCATCCCTGCTCCTGAGAGCACCCACGCCATCGCCGCCACCATCCGTGAGGCCAAGAAATGCATCGAGACGGGCGAGAAGAAGGTAATCCTCTTCAACCTCTCTGGTCACGGACTCATCGATATGCCCAGCTATGAGGCTTACATCAACGGTGACCTGCAGAACTACACGGTGACCGACGAGATGATTGCTGAGAACTTAGCTGAACTCGACAAGCAATAAATTGACAAGCAAAAAGAAAAGCCCCGCCGGTTGGCGGGACTTTTCCTTTTATTCTAAAGAATGTCTCTTAGAGAATGTCTATCTGACGAGAGACTTTCACTTTCTCCTCAATAATCTTTGGCAGCTCAACGGTCAGTACGCCGTTCTCCACCTTGGCCGAGATAGCATCCTTCTTAACGTCGTCTGGCAGAATCAGCGCCTGCTCGTACTTTGAGTAACTGAACTCGCGACGCAGATAACGCACGGACTTATCCTCCTCCTTCTTCTCGCTCTTCTGCTCCATCTTGATAATCAAGTTGCCCTCATCGTTGATGTGCACATTGAAGTCCTCCTTCTTCATGCCCGGAGCGGCCAACTCTACAGTATAGGCCTTATCCGATTCCCTTACATTGATAGCAGGTGCGGTGCAGTTAGCACGCGGCATATAGTCGGTGTCAAAGAAGTCGTTAAACACTGCAGGAATCCAGTTGTTTGTTCTCATCATTGGTGTCATAGTTTTGTCCTCCAAAATATTTTTAATATTAAACATTTTAATCGTTTTGAGCATCTTGCTCGATAACTTCTATGCAACATCAATGCCAGCACAGAAAAGCGAGACAAAATGTCAGAACATACAGACAAAATGACACTCCCACGTATATATAAAAGATGTAGCCTACTTCTGCTTCAGCAAGTCGCGAATCTCGGCCAGCAGTTCCTCCTGGGTGGGACCCTTGGGAGCTTCGGGCTCGGGAGCGGGCTCTTCCTTCTTACGGTTCAGTTTGTTGATGCCCTTGAGCATCAGGAAAATACAGAAGGCCACAATGATAAAGTCAACGGTATTCTGGATGAAGGTACCATACTTCAGGACAGCAGCATCCTCGCCCTCACCAATCTGGAACACCAGATCCGTGAAATCCACGTTGCCCGTAACCATACCAACCAGCGGCATCAGCACATCATCGACCAAGCTACTAACAATTTTGCCAAACGCAGCACCGATGATCACACCAACTGCCATGTCCATTACATTGCCCTTCATGGCAAACTCCTTGAATTCTTTAATAAATCCCATAGTCGTAAACTGTTTAATTGGTTAATGTATAAATTGTAATCTATGTTTTGCAATCCAGTCGTTTCGAGCATGACAAGAATCACTTTTCTGGCGTCATTTTCACTTTTCACTTTAATTAAGACTGAATCTGGGTGCAAATATAGGAATTTTTTCGTAACTTTGCACGCGAAACAAAAAAAAATTGCATAGAGAAAGCAAAAAAATAACTCGATTTTTATTATAACCCTTTAATAAACTAAAGTAAAATGACAAAAGTAGCAATTAACGGTTTTGGCCGTATTGGTCGTCTCGCATTCCGTCAGATGTTCGAGGCTGAAGGTTATGAAGTAGTAGCAATCAACGACTTGACAAGTCCTAAGATGCTCGCTCACCTGCTGAAGTACGATACCGCTCAGGGTGGTTTCTGCGGCAAGTTCGGTGAGAACAAGCACACTGTAGAGGCTGGTGAGGATTACATCGTTGTTGATGGCAAGAAGATCACTATCTATGCTATTCCTAACGCTGCTGAGCTGCCTTGGGGCAAGCTGGACGTAGACGTTGTTCTGGAGTGCACAGGTTTCTACACATCTAAGGAGAAGGCTTCTGCTCACCTGACCGCTGGTGCTAAGAAGGTTGTTATCTCAGCTCCTGCTGGCAACGATCTGCCCACCATCGTTTACAATGTAAACCACAAGACTCTGACTCCTGCTGACACTGTTATCTCAGCTGCTTCTTGCACCACCAACTGCTTGGCTCCTATGACCAAGGCTCTGAACGATTTCGCTCCCATCCAGAGCGGTATCATGACCACTGTTCACGCTTACACTGGTGACCAGATGATTCTGGACGGTCCTCAGCGCAAGGGTGATGTTCAGCGTGCTCGTGCTGGTGCTCAGAACATCGTTCCTAACTCAACTGGTGCTGCTAAGGCTATCGGTCTCGTTATCCCCGAGCTGAACGGTAAGCTGATCGGTGCTGCTCAGCGCGTTCCCACTCCTACAGGTTCTACCACCATCCTGCACGCTGTTGTTAAGGGTGAGGTAACTGTTGAGGGTATCAACGCTGCCATGAAGGCTGCTACCAACGAGAGCTTCGGTTACACTGAGGAGAAGCTGGTTTCTAGCGACATCATCGGTATGAAGTTCGGTTCACTGTTCGACGCTAACCAGACCATGGTAAGCAAGATGGCTGACGGCAACTCACTCGTACAGGTTGTTGCTTGGTACGACAATGAGAACTCTTACACTTCTCAGATGGTTCGTACTATCAAGTACCTCGCTGAGCTGAAGTAATATTAGCCCAACAAATATGAATAAAGCCGCCCAGATTACTGGACGGCTTTATTTTTTTTATATGGAATTCTAGAAATGACTAGTAGAACTAGGTGAACTAGTAAAACTAGATATACTGGATAAAAGAAAGCCACCCTGCTCGCTTGCAAGGTGGCTTGTCTCAAAAAAGAATCAGTATAATATGTTTATCGTATGAACAGCAACTCACGATACTTTGGCAGAGGCCAGAGGGCATCGTCAACGATGAGCTCGAGCTTGTCAATCTGATAGCGGATCTCGTCGAGATAGGGCTCCACCTTATCGTGGTAGGCGATAGCCTTCTCGTGTTCATCAGTAATCTTGTTGGCCTTCTTGCGAGCCTCAACCAGTTCCTCAACGCCCTTCTCAATAGCTGAGGTGCGCTCAGAAATCTCCTGGATAATCTTCTTATTGCGGGCAGAGAGCTTGTCAGCGGTATCGATGGGGAACACCACAGACATGTGGTTCAGGTTGGTGAGCAACTCACTCTGGTAGCGTGTAGCCACAGGAATGATGTGGTTCATGCTGAGGTCACCCAGTACGCGAGCCTCAATCTGAATCTTCTTCGTGTAGGTCTCCCACTTCACCTCGTTGCGAGCCTCCAGCTCCTTCTTGGTCATCACACCCAGACTCTCAAACATCTTGATGCTGGCCTCGTCGAGGTAACGCTCGAAGATCTTCGGGCAGCTCTTCTCAACGTCCAAGCCACGCTTCTCGGCCTCAGCCACCCATTCGTCAGAGTAACCATTACCATCGAAACGGATAGGCTTACAGGTCTTGATATCCTCACGCAGCACGTCGATGATGGCGTGGAAGGTAGCGCTGTGATCTGTACCCTTCAACTTCTCAGCGAACTCAGGGATGCGGGCATCCACACGCTTCTTGAAGTCAACCAGAGCCTCAGCAACGGCACTGTTCAGGGCAATCATGGCGCTGGCACAGTTAGCCTCAGAACCTACAGCACGGAACTCAAAGCGGTTACCGGTGAAGGCGAATGGAGAGGTACGGTTACGGTCGGTGTTATCGATAAGCAACTCAGGAATCTCAGGGATATCCATCTTCATGCCCTGCTTGCCAGCCATTGCCAGGAGGTCTTCCTTGTCAGCCTTCTCGATGTGGTCGAGCAACTCTGAGAGCTGTTTGCCGAGGAATGAAGAAACGATGGCAGGAGGTGCCTCGTTGGCGCCCAGACGATGAGCGTTGGTAGCACTCATGATAGAAGCCTTCAACAGACCGTTGTGACGATAGACACCCATCAAGGTCTCTACGATGAATGTAGCGAAGCGCAGGTTTGCCTCAGGAGTCTTGCCAGGAGCATGCAGCAGCACACCAGTGTCGGTGCTCAAGCTCCAGTTGTTGTGCTTACCGCTACCGTTGATACCTGCGAAGGGCTTTTCGTGCAGCAGTACACGGAAGCCGTGCTTGCGGGCCACCTTCTTCATGACTGACATCAGCAACATGTTGTGGTCAACAGCCAGGTTGGTCTCTTCGAAGATAGGAGCCAGCTCAAACTGGTTGGGAGCTACCTCGTTGTGACGGGTCTTACAGGGGATACCCAACTCCAAGGCCTCAATCTCCAGATCCTTCATGAAGGCCTGCACACGCTCGGGAATAGAACCAAAGTAGTGGTCATCCATCTGCTGGTTCTTAGCTGAATCGTGACCCATCAGGGTACGGCCAGTGAGCAGCAGGTCAGGACGGGCAGCATAGAGGCCCTCGTCCACGAGGAAGTACTCCTGCTCCCAACCCAGGTTAGATGTAACCTTCTTGACAGCGGGATCGAAATAGTGGCAAACATCCACAGCAGCCACGTTGACAGCATGCAGAGCACGCAACAGAGGTGCTTTATAGTCGAGTGCCTCACCGCTATAAGAGATAAATACGGTGGGGATACACAGGGTATCGTCGATGATGAATACAGGAGAGGTGGGATCCCAGGCTGAATAGCCACGAGCCTCGAAGGTAGAACGGATACCACCAGAGGGGAATGAAGAAGCATCAGGCTCTTGCTGAACGAGCAGTTTGCCGCTGAACTCCTCAACCATACCGCCCTTACCGTCGTGCTCGATAAACGAGTCGTGCTTCTCGGCAGTACCCTCAGTCAGAGGCTGGAACCAGTGTGTATAGTGAGTGACGCCATTCTCGGTAGCCCACTGCTTCATGCCAGCAGCAACAGCATCGGCTACAGCTCTGTCAAGACGAGCGCCATTGTCCATTACGTCAATCATCTTCTCGTACACGTCCTTGGGCAGGTACTTGTACATTTTCTCACGATTGAAGACCTTCTTGCCAAAATACTCGCTAGGTCTCTCACTTGGTGCTTTTACGTCGAGTGGCTTCTTTTTGGTTGCAAAGTTATATCGTTCTGTCAGATTATCTTCTATTTTGTTAGCAACAAAAATCTAAAAACTTTTCACTTCTTACAATTTGAAAGCAAACCACCATCATTTTCTTTCAAAGTGTAAGTTTTATTAATGTAGTTCACAAACGCCTGATTCACCAATTTCACGCCTCCTGGCGTGGGATAATGGCCTGTGAAATACCAGTCGCCAGGGTGATTGGGGCATGCCTCGTGCAGTCCCTCGATGCTCTGGAACACCAGTTCGATGGGTGCCTTCATATCAGCAGGGCGCAGCATCTCGACAATTTTCTGGTTGATCTCGTCGACGGTGAAGGGTGCATAGACAGCGCGTACGCAGTTCTCCATCTCCTCCTTCGGTTTCTCCAGCTCGCGCTTACAAGCCAGATAGGTGTCGTTAATCAACTGCCACATGCCGCGCTCCTCGATGAGCGCCATCGTGGCACGGAAGGCACAAAACTCCTCCAAGCGAGCCATATCGATACCATAGTAGTCGGGATAGCGAATCTGGGGCGAACTCGACACCATCACAATCTTCTTGGGATGCAGACGGTCCAGAATCTTAAAGATACTCTCCTTCAGCGTGGTGCCACGCACGATGCTGTCGTCGATAATCACGAGATTGTCTCTTCCTGCCTCCAGCGAACCATAGCTGATGTCATAGACATGAGCAGCCAAGTCGTTGCGCTCGCTGTTGTCGGCAATAAAGGTGCGCAGTTTGATGTCTTTCCACACCACCTTCTCTGTGCGCACCTCGCCATGCAGTTTACGGAAGCCGTCGGTCATGCCATAGAAGGCCACCTCGGCTGTGTTGGGGATATATGAAAATACTGTGTTGGTTACGTCATAATCGATGGCCTTGAGAATGGCTGGCGTCAGCTGCTCGCCCAGACGCTTGCGCTCCTGATAGATATCACGATCGGAGCCACGACTGAAATAGATGCGCTCAAACGAACAGGCACTCAACTTCTGCGCAGGCATGATCTGCTCCAGTTTCATGTCTCCGCTCTTGTGGACAATCAGTGCCTGACCAGGCATCAACTCGTGCACATCCTCCGCCTGGATATCAAAGGTGGTCTGAAGCACGGGGCGCTCGCTGGCGATGGCGATAATCTCGTCATCGCGATAATAGAACGCCGGGCGGATGCCCCACGGATCGCGCACCGAGAACATCTCGCCCGAGCCCGTCAGTCCGCACATCACATAGCCGCCGTCATAGTGCTCCATCGTAGAGCGCAGCACGTTGGACATCTCCACATGCTCATCAATATAATTGGTGATGTCGGTGCCCTTGAATCCCTGTGCAGTGGCCTGCTGATAGAGACGCTCCACCTCGCGGTCCAAGCGATGTCCCATCAGCTCCAGCGTGATGTAAGAGTCACCATAGATACGTGGACTCTGTCCTTGCTCTGTCAGGAACTGAAAGACCTCGTCGATATTCGTCATGTTGAAGTTGCCGCACAGACACAGGTTCTTGGCACGCCAGTTGTTGCGGCGCAGGAAAGGGTGTACAAACGTCAGTCCACTCTTGCCTGTGGTCGAGTAGCGCAGGTGGCCCATCAGTAACTCCCCCTTCATCTCCTCGGTTACTCTCGAGAAAATCTCCGTAATAGCACCTTTACCCTCGGCCTTCTCACGGAACATATATTCCGTGCCTGGCTCGTTGGTCAGACTCACCGAGGCGATACCAGCACCCTCCTGTCCACGGTTGTGCTGTTTCTCCATCATCAGATAGAGTTTGTTGAATCCATAGGCCCATGTGCCGTATTTCTTCTCGTAATAATCCAGGGGCTTCAACAGGCGAATCATCGCCACGCCACACTCATGCTTTAACTGCTCCATTAATGTTTAATGTTTAATCTTTAATGTTTAATGATTGCAGGCTTTAATAAAACTCATAAACAAGGGATGGGGATGCAGCACCGTGGAAGAATACTCTGGATGGAACTGCGTGCCGATGTACCAGCGCTTCTCAGGAATCTCCACGATCTCCACCAGGTTGGCGGCAGGATTGATACCCACGCACTTCATACCCTTGGCCTCGTACTCCTCCTGATATTTGTTATTGAACTCATAGCGGTGACGGTGGCGCTCAGAAATCAATGTCTCGTCGCCATAGGCCTCGTAAACCTTACTGCCTTTTATCAGCTCACACTCATAGGCTCCCAGACGCATGGTACCGCCCATCTGCGTGATGGATTTCTGTTCCTCCATGATATCAATCACGTTATGTGGCGTCTTGTCGTCCATTTCCGCACTGTTGGCATCTTTGTAACCCAGTACGTTGCGGGCAAACTCGATGACCATCATCTGCATGCCCAGACAGATGCCGAACGTTGGGATATCGTGCGTACGGGTGTATTCCGCAGCAATGATCTTGCCTTCGATGCCACGCTGACCGAAGCCCGGACAAATCAGCACGCCCTGCATGCCCTTCAGTTTCTCTGCGATATTCTCCTTTGTCACTTCCTCACTGTTGATGAAGTGGATCTTCGCTTTCACATTATTATATATACCAGCCAGGTTCAGACTCTCGCGAATGCTCTTATAGGCATCCTGCAGGTCGTACTTGCCAACGAGACCGATGTGTACCTCTTTCGTGGCGTTGCGCTGCTTGTCGAGGAAGTCGTGCCAGGGTTTCATTGCAGGTGTCTCACCCACGGGGATGCCAATCTTACGCAGGATGGCGGCATCCAGTCCCTGATGCTGCATGCTGACGGGCACCTCATAGATAGAGGGCATATCCTCGCTCTGCACCACGCACTCCAGATCCACGTTACAGAACGATGCCACCTTCATTCTCATGCCATCGTCCAGATGACGCTCTGTGCGCAGCACCAGGATATCGGGCTGGATACCCATGCCCTGCAGTTCCTTGACGGAGTGCTGTGTGGGCTTGGTCTTCAACTCATCGGCAGCCTTCAGATAGGGCACGTAGGTCAGGTGCACACAAACGGCGTTCCTACCCAACTGCCAACGCAACTGTCGGATGGCCTCCATAAAAGGTGCACTCTCAATATCGCCGATGGTGCCACCCACCTCAGTGATAACGAAGTCGAAAACCTCTCCCGACCTCCCCAAAGGGGAGGAGGTGCTATCGCATACCGAAGCCGAAGGCCACTCCCCTCCTTGGGAGGGGTCGGGGGAGGTCCTCAGCATTCTGCGCTTAATCTCATCCGTGATATGGGGCACCACCTGAATGGTCTTGCCCAGATAATCACCACGGCGCTCGCGGTCAATCACCGTCTTGTAGATACGTCCGGTAGTAATAGAGTTGTGACGTGTGGTGTGAATACCCGTGAAGCGCTCATAGTGGCCCAGATCCAGGTCGGTCTCCATACCGTCGGCCGTCACATAGCACTCGCCATGCTCATAGGGGTTCAGCGTACCTGGGTCGATGTTAATGTAGGGGTCAAACTTCTGGATGGTTACTTTATAGCCGCGTGCTTGCAGCAATTTTCCGATGGAGGCGGAGATGATGCCTTTTCCCAACGAGGAAACGACACCGCCTGTAACAAAGATGTATTTTGTGTCCATAAAACGAATGTATTTTATGGACTGCAAAGTTACGCATTATTCCGCTTTCGAGCCGAAAAGCGTCCCGTTTTTCAATCTACATTTTCGCCAGAAATAACAATCTGCAAGAAAAGGAATGTATTTTCTTGCAGATTACTATCGGTTTTTCAAAAATACGCGTCCATTTATTACAAACTGTCAAAGACAAGCAAAAGCGTTGGATAATCAAAAGAATCTTTGTATCTTTGCAGGCAAAAAAAGAAGAGACGATTACGTTAAAGAACCTTAAACATCAATGATGATGCGTTATGTTTTGCGGCGTTGATTGTTATATAGGCAAAAACCATACGTAAAACGTTTATGCAAGAAGCACTATTTACAGATGTAGTTACCCGCCTGCGCCCACAACTCATGAGTCTTGCACGCGGCATCCTCCACGACGACGAGGAGGCGGCAGATGCCGTACAGGATGCACTTGTCTCGCTATGGCGCATGGGCGACAGGGTACAGCAGGCCACAGAGGCCGAACGACTGGCGATGCGTATCACACGTAACGTCAGCCTGAACAAGCTAAAACGCCGGTCCTTTGTCATTGCCGCCCTGGACAACATGCCCAGCGACACGGTTCGTCCGCTGACAGCCCGACAGGACAATCCGCATGAAAGCATGGAGCGACAGGAAACGGAACGCCAGGTCAACGACGCCATTGCGGCCCTACCTAAGAATCAGCAGGCAGTCATTCTGCTGCATCACATGGACGGTCTGTCCTATCAGCAGATTGCGGCTATACAGGGAAGCACAGAGAGTGCTGTCCGCATGACTGCCAGTCGCGCCAAGGCGAACCTTATGACTAGTTTAAAACAACCAAAACAAGAAGCATCATGAATACGAATCATAACATACCAACCGACGAACAGCTTTGGAACGAGGTGCTGGACGTCCTGCATGATAACCGTCGTGAACTGACTGACGAGGAAATCGAAAAGCTCACGAACGAACCCAAGCCATCACGCCGTTGGATGCGCATAGCGGCCACATTTATTGCCGTCGCCCTGCTCAGCGGACTGGCCTATGCTGCCTATTATTTCCTTTCTCCACAGTCAACAGACCCGTCAACGGAAACAACAATAGCCGAGTCTAAGACAGATGATGCCAGTTCCACCGATGATGCCCTCGTGCGTTTTGCGGATATCCGTTTGGACAGCATCCTCACGGTGGTGGGCAGTCATTACCGCCATCAGGTGTGCTTCCAGGAAGAGGCGCTGCGTGATCTCCGTTTCACCATCGCCTGGGATAGCGTACAGCCGTTAGGCATCTTCCTCGACAACGTGAATGAGTTTGAGGGACTGCGCCTTTCTGACGAGCGCGATACCATCTTTGTTCATGCAGAGAAGGAGGTAGAGCCATGAAGCACATCACCTTATTATTAATAATGGTGGGCATCGTCATGAGTGCTTCGGCACAAACACTTTCTTTGGCTGACGCATTGGCCCGACTGAATCAACAGCAGGATGACTACGAGATTTCCTTCATCCACAACGACCTGGAGCACCTGCAGGTGGTAGCCAACACACAGGGACTGAGTGTGCCAAAAGCTGTCAAGCAAATGACGAAAGACCAACCCGTGCGTGTCGTCACCAAAGGAAAGCAGATATATGTGCAATACAAGCCGAAGTCCGACAAGCGCTATATGATACTTGAAGGCAAGGTGAAGGACTACGTGACACACCTTGACCTGCCCCATGCTGCCGTCAGACTGCTCAATGCCGATGGGGTCTGCATTGATTCCTGCGAGGCCATCTCTTATATGCAGTATGGCCAAAATACGCCCATAGAACTGGCCAACTTTGCTTTCAGAGTGCCTGCTCGTCCCACGAAATATACGATTCAAGCCAGCTATGTGGGCTTTAAGCCTACCGAAATGCCCTATGAACTGAGCAATATCTACCGTCGTGAACAACGTCGCAATCTGCCTCCCGTCTATATGAAGCGCGAATCAAAGATGCTAAAGGAGGTGGTTGTCACTTCTACCAAAGTGCAGTTCTACTATAAAGGCGACACGCTGGTGTTCAATGCCGATGCCTTTGAACTGGCCGAGGGCTCTATGCTCGATGCATTGGTGAAGCAGTTGCCTGGCATCGAACTGAAAGAGGGTGGCCGCATCTATCACAACGGCAAGTATGTGGATGCGCTGCTCCTCAACGGCAAGGACTTTTTCCGTGGCGACCACACCATCATGCTCGACAACCTGCCGGCCTATACGGTGAAGAACATCCAAATCTATGATAAGTGGGGCGAGAAGAGTGAGTTTCTTGGACAGCAGGTGGCTGGAGACAACCGCTATGTGATGGATGTGAAACTCAAGAAGGAATACAGCATCGGCACACTGGCCAACGCGGAAGTAGGTGGCGGAACGGAGGAGCGCTGGCTGGCCAGACTCTTTGCCCTGCGCTTCTCGGACCACTCTCGCATCGCAGCCTATGCCACCGCCAACAACCTGAATGGAGACACCAAACCTGGCGAAACGGGCAGTTGGAACCCTCAGCGCATCAAGGACGGTGGACAAATGAGACAGAAACAAGCCGGCATCGACTATAACGTAGAGGACCGCAACAGCAAGTGGAAAGCCGATGGCAACCTGCAGGTGACTCATACCGACCTGAATCGCGAGGTCAACACCAATCGTCAGAACTACCTGGCCACGGGTGATACTTACGAACGCATGACTAATGCCAACAGGAACAAGAACCTGAGGTTGAATACCAGTCACCATTATTATCGGGATTTCAAGATGTGGAACATCGATATTAGTCCCTCGCTCAACTATCAGAAGTTCGACAATAGCGATAACAGTCTGGCCTCGGCTTTCTATCAGAACGACAGTCTCATCCACCGCAATCTGCAACGGGGTATTGCCGAGGGGCACGCTCTCGATGGAGAACTACGTCTCAGCAGTACGTTGAAGTTTCATCACAGTCCCGACTGGGCTTCACTTGACGCCGAGGCCAGTTTCACCGACCAGCAGGAAGACCGCTATCATCGTCAGTCGGTTGAGTATGGTGCAACATCGTCGCAGCCCTCAGAATGCCTCAACCGCTACTACCGCAACCACCCCAACCGCTCATGGCATGCGAAGGCTGGCGGCACCTATCAGATTAACTTCACCCCTCAGATCCGACTGCAATTGAATGCGGACTATACGCACAACGACCGCCAACGAGAGTCGTCGCTCTTCGACATCGACACGACCTACACCCTCGGTCAGTTGCCGTCAGCTCATGAATACGAGCAGTACATTGATCGTCGCAACAGTTATACGAGCCACTTCACAGAGGACATCTACGACTTCAGTCCGCGCTTCTTCTACAACTGGAACAAAGGAAAGGAGAAGAAAGTATGGGCGCAACTCCGTTTCCCTGTAACACTCGTTCGTCAACAGCTAAGCTACCAGCGCGGCAGCATTGACACCCTCGTGACGCGCAACACCATGCCCATCAACATCTGGGACTGCTTTATCCAGTACACAACCATCAATGCAGAGACGGGAAATGCCCAGAAGCTGCACCTACAGTATATGGCCCAGACCTCAACACCTGATTTGCTGAACCTCGTCGATATGCACGATGATACCGACCCACTGAACATCCGACTGGGTAATAACAGTCTGCGCAATGCTGTTAACCATGAGTTTTCCTTCAGCCACCAATGGGGAAAAGCGAAAAGTAAAGAGACAAGCCATCGGTACATGCTCGGCTATACAATCATCCAAAATGCCCTTGCCATGGGTTATCGTTACGATCGTGCCACCGGCGTCCGCACCTGGCAGGCCGACAACGTGAACGGCAACTGGAACGCCAGCGCGGACTACCGTTTCAACACAGTCATTGGCAAGAAGCACCCTCTCCGCCTCAATGTCAGTCAGAGTGTCAGTTACCAGCATAGCGTGGACCTGGTGGACCAAGCGCGTAGCACCGTCAACACGCTTTCTTTCAACAACACGCTGAATCTCTCCTATATGATTGGACAGCACGCACTCACCTTCAAGAGTACCACACTTTGGCAGCGTTTCAGCAGTCAGCGCACGGACTTCGAGACGCAGCAGCCACTCACACTCACCAATGGGATGACGGCAATCGTAAAACTGCCTTGGGATATGGAGCTGAGCAGCGACATGACGCTCTACAGCCGTACGGGCTATGCCGACTCACAACTCAACACCAACGACCTGGTGTGGAATGCTCGCCTGGCGCGCCCATTCCTCAAGGGAAGGCTGGTGGTGATGCTCGACGGCTTCGACATCCTTGGTCAACTGGACAACGTAACCCGCAACGTCAATGCGCAAGGCCGTACAGAAACCTATACCAATGTCATGCCTCGCTACGCCTTACTCCACGTAACATACAGATTCAACAGGCTGCCCAAAAAGAGATAACTCGTTATCCAAAACAAAAATCACGCCGTGATTAAACAAAATCATGGCGTGATTTTTTATTTTCACGACGTGATTTTATATTTTCACGTCGTGATTTTAATAATTCATCGTGATAATCCTAAGAAAAACTCGTGAAGGCGGGTGTCTTCGTCCAGCTCTGGATGGAAGGCGGTGGCTATCTGGTTGCCCTGACGGGCTGCTACAATATGGCCATCGACAGTAGATAGAACCTCGACCTTATCGCTCAGCACACGCTCGATATAGGGGGCACGGATGAAGGTCATGGGAACATCGGTGCCAATGCCTTTGACGGCGTCAACGGTATGAAAGCTGCCCAACTGCCTACCATAGGCATTGCGGCGCACCTCGATATCCATCGTGCCCAGGCGTCCCTCAGACAGAAGAATCATACCGGCACAGGTACCCAGGACGGGCATACCAATGAGGATAGCCTCACGAATAGGTTCGTATAAGCCGAGTTCCTTCAACAGGCGCATCTGAACGGTACTCTCGCCACCAGGGAGGATCAACGCATCGATAGGCTGCTGCCAATCCTTTAACTGACGAATCTCAACCGTCTCCACGCCTAAGCGCTGCAACATCTGCTCGTGCTCTATGAATGCCCCTTGCAGGGCCAACACTGCCACTTTCATTTTCCGCGTTCAGCCATTAATAGTTGTATTTCCTGCTCGTTGATACCTACCATTGCCTCACCCAGATCCTCAGAGAGTTCAGCCAGGAGCTTGGCATCCTGATAGTTGGTAACGGCCTGCACGATGGCGGCAGCACGTTTGCGAGGGTTGCCACTCTTGAAGATGCCACTGCCCACAAACACGCCCTCGGCACCGAGTTGCATCATCAGCGCGGCATCGGCAGGGGTAGCCACACCACCAGCGGCGAAGTTGACCACAGGCAGTTTACCATTCTCATGCACAAACTTCACCAGTTCATAGGGTGCCTGCAGCTGCTTGGCAGCCTCGAAAAGTTCGTCCTCACTCATACTCACCAGTCGGCGAATCTCGCTCTGCATCAATCGCATGTGACTCACAGCCTGAACGACATCGCCCGTACCTGGCTCACCCTTGGTGCGAATCATCGTGGCGCCCTCGGCAATACGGCGCAGCGCCTCGCCCAGGTTCTTGGCACCGCAGACAAAGGGCACGTCAAACTTGGTCTTGTTGATATGATAGATGTTATCGGCAGGACTCAACACCTCGCTCTCGTCGATATAGTCAATCTCGATGGCCTGCAGGATCTGAGCCTCTGCAATATGTCCGATGCGGCACTTCGCCATCACGGGGATACTCACAGCCTCCTGGATGCCACGAATCATCTTGGGGTCACTCATACGACTCACGCCACCCGCAGCACGAATATCGGCAGGGATACGTTCGAGGGCCATGACTGCGCAGGCACCTGCCTCTTCAGCAATCTTGGCTTGTTCGGGAGTAGTCACGTCCATGATAACACCACCCTTCAGCATCTGAGCCAACTGGCGGTTGAGCAATGTTCTTTCGTTTGTCATTTTCTTAATTCTTTTTACCTTGATAATTGATTCTGAATGCAAAGGAAAAAAGAAAAGCGGAAATCGCCAAACGATATTCCGCTTCTGGTAAAAGAAAATGCTATATTGTAAAACCAAATATATCCTATTTGTTCTTGAGGAAGGCATCAACCTTCGTTGCCGTCTGACGACCACTGGTCATCGCACGAACCACGAGTGAGGCACCATTGGCAGAGTCACCGCAGACGAAGACGTTCTTCGGGTATTCGGGATGCTCTGGCTTCAGGAAACCCATGGCCAACAATACCAGTTCAGCTTTTATAATCTCGGGCTTGCCCTTCTCAACCATGATGGGGCGTCCGCCTTCGGGATTTGGTTTCCAATCTATCTCCTGTACCTTTACGCCAGTCAGCTTACCGTCCTTACCCAGAAACTCCAGGGTGTTGATGTTCCAACGGCGGGTGCAGCCCTCCTCATGACTCGAGGTCGTCTTGAGGGTGCGGGGCCACTCTGGCCAGGGGTTCTGTGGGTCTTCGGGACCTTCAACGGGCTTAGGCATAATCTCAATCTGGGTCACGCTCTTGCAGCCCTGACGATGGGCGGTACCAATGCAGTCGCTACCTGTATCACCACCACCAATTACCAGCACGTCCTTGCCTTTGGCTGTTACGCGCTCGTCCTTACTGAACTCCATGCCTGCCAGCACACGGTTCTGCTGCGACAGCATCTCGAGAGCGAAGTGCACACCCTTGAGTTCGCGGCCAGGGGCCTTCAAATCGCGGGCTGTTGGGGTGCCGGTGGAGATGACCACGGCAAACCCACCCCCATCCCCTCCCGAGGGGAGGGGCGTTTGGTCACCCAGAGCCTTGTTGAATTCCTCGATAGAAAGGTAATCAAGCCCTCCCTCCCTCGGGGGGAGTTGGAGGGGGGTACCGTAGCGGAACTCAATGCCTTCGGCCTCGAGCAGGGCGATACGACGGTCGATAACGGCCTTGTTCAGCTTAAAGTTAGGGATACCGTAGCGCAGCAATCCGCCTGCAGCTTCGTTTTTCTCAAACACGGTAACGGTATATCCCATGTGGTTCAGGTCGTTGGCGGCAGCCAGTCCGGCAGGACCGGCACCAATCACAGCCACCTTCTTGCCGTTGCGAGCGATATCGGTCTTAGGCACGATAAAGCCCTCCTGGAACGCCATCTCGGTGATGGCAGCCTCGTCCTCACGGTTGGTGGTTGGCTCGTGGTTAAAGCGGTTCAGCACGCAAGCCTTCTCGCAGAGTGCAGGACAGATACGACCTGTGAACTCGGGGAAGGGGTTGGTGGTGTTCAGCAACTGGTAGGCCAACTCAAAGTCGCCTTTGTACAGGGCGTCGTTCCACTCGGGTGCTTTGTTACCCAGCGGACAGGCCCAGTGGCAGAAGGGCACGCCGCAATCCATACAGCGGCTGGCCTGCAGTTTGCGTTCGCGAGTGCTGAGCGTCTGCTCTACCTCGCCAAAATCGTGGATTCTATCGTGAATCGGACGGTAACCCGCCTCCTGGCGGTGTATCTCTAAAAATGCTTTTGGATTTCCCATCTTAATACATTAAACATTAAAGATTAAACATTAAATGATTAATAGTCGCGCTGGATGTCGGCAATCTTCTCGTGCAGGCGCGCCATCTTCTCTTCTTCGAGCACGCGTTTGTACTCGATAGGTACAACCTGGATAAAGTCTTCGATGTAGCGGTGCCAGTCGTCGAGCATACGTCCTGCCAGGGCCGAGCCCGTGTGCAGATAATGCTCGCGAATCAGCTCAAGCAGTTCCTTGCGGCTTACGCTGTCCTCAACCAGCGAGAGTTCAACCATATCCATGTTGCAGAAGTAGTCGAATGTGTGATCGGGGTCGTAAACATAGGCCACACCACCACTCATACCGGCGGCAAAGTTTCGGCCTGTCTTACCCAGCACTACCACACGTCCGCCAGTCATGTACTCGCAGCAGTGGTCGCCAGCACCTTCAATCACAGCGATGGCACCCGAGTTACGCACTCCGAAGCGCTCGCCTACCTTACCATTTATATAGAGTTCGCCCGATGTAGCACCGTAAAGTCCGGTGTTACCTGCGATAATATTTTCTTCAGCCTTGAAGTCGTCGCTCCTGCGGGCAGGAGGCAGAATAGAGATACGACCGCCTGAAAGACCCTTACCGAAGTAGTCGTTGGTCTCACCCTCGAGGCGCAAATCCAGTCCCTTCACGGCAAAGGCACCGAAACTCTGACCAGCCGAGCCCTTGAACTTAATCTTGATAGTTCCGTCGGGCAGTCCTTCCTCGCCGTACTTCTTGGCAATCACACCACTCAGCATGGTACCCACGGCGCGGTCGGTATTCTTGATGGCATAGTCGAGTGTTACCTCTTCCTGGTTCTCGATGGCCTTCTGTGCAGCCTTAATCATCTCCTCGTCCTTCACGCCGGTAACCTTGGTGTAAGCACCGCGATCCCAGTACAGAGCCTTGTCGGTTGTGGGCTTGTGCAGCAAGCGTGCAAAGTCGATGGTCTTCTGCTTGTCGGTAGCGTTCTCGGTGTTCACCTCAATCAGCTCGGTGCGTCCGATAATCTCTTTCAGACTCTTCACGCCGATTTCGCTCAGGTATTCGCGTACCTGCTCGGCCAGGAAGGTAAAGAAGTTAACCACGTACTCGGCTCTACCCTCAAAGTGCTTGCGCAGCTCGGGGTTCTGGGTAGCCACACCCATGGGGCAGGTATTGGTGTTACACTTACGCATCATCACACAGCCCAGCACAATCAGGGGCAGTGTTCCGAACGAGAACTCGTCGGCACCAAGCATCGCCATGATAATCACGTCCTTGGCAGTCTTCAGCTGTCCGTCGGTCTGCAGGCGCACCTGGTTACGCAGGCCGTTCATCACCAGTGTCTGCTGGGTCTCGGCCAGTCCGATCTCAGGACTGATACCTGCAAATCGCATACTTGATGCAGGGCTGGCACCTGTACCACCCTCGGCACCCGAAATCACAATCAGGTCGGCCTTGGCCTTTGCCACACCAGCGGCAATGGTTCCTACACCGCTCTCGGCCACCAGCTTTACGCTTACGGCAGCTGTGGGGTTGATATTTTTCAGGTCGAAGATGAGCTGTGCCAAGTCCTCGATACTGTAGATATCGTGATGTGGTGGAGGCGAGATGAGCGAGATACCGGGGATGGCGTTACGTGTCTTGGCGATAATCTCGTTAACCTTAAAGCCAGGCAGCTGTCCGCCCTCACCAGGTTTTGCTCCTTGTGCCACCTTAATCTGTATCTCCTCGGCATTCACCAGGTACTCGGCGGTTACACCAAAGCGGCCACTGGCAATCTGCTTGGTCTTCGAGCTCAGGCTTACACCGTCAACCTCCGAGTGGTAGCGGGCGTTGTCCTCACCACCCTCACCGGTGTTACTACGGGCGCCCAGCTTGTTCATGGCCAGTGCCAGTGCCTCGTGGGCCTCGATGCTCAGGGCACCGAAACTCATGGCACCTGTAACAAAATGCTTCACAATGCTTTCTACGCTCTCAACCTCATCGATTGGGGTTGGCTTAGCAGCCTTCTTGAATCCGAAGAAGTCGCGGATAAAGATGGGGCTCTCCTTCTCATCCACCAGCTTCGACCACTGCTTGAACTTTTCGTAGTTACCCTGACGGGTAGCCAACTGCAGTTTTGCAATGGTTTCTGGGTTCCATGCATGCTTGATACCATCCTTGCGCCATGCAAACTGGCCCTGGTTCTGCAGCAGTGTCTGCTCCTTGGCAGTCTCACGTAAGGCAATGGCATCGCGGGCAATCTCCTTCAGGCCTACACCACCAATGGTGCTCACCTCGGTACCGAAGTAGCGGCGCAGCAGATCCTCGCTCAGTCCGATGCTCTCAAAGATCTTGGCACCGCGGTAGCTGCGGATGGTGCTGATACCCATCTTACTCATAATCTTCTTCAGACCCTTGTCCACGGCCTTGATGTAGTTCTTCTCGGCAGTGGCGTACTCCTCCTGAATCTTGTGATGCTTCACCAGATCGTCGAGCACGGCAAACGTCATGTATGGGCACAGGGCGCTGGCTCCGTAACCCAGCAGCAGGGCTGCGTGCATTACCTCGCGAATCTCACCGCTCTCAACAATCAGGGCTGTCTGCACACGCTTACCTACGCTAATCAGGTAGTGGTGAACAGCACTAACGGCCAGCAGCGATGGGATGTAGAAACCTCCCCCCTGCCCCTCCAAAGGAGGGGTGATTTCAACCTTGTCAGTTAGGATGATGTAGTTTACGCCCTCATCCACGCTCGCCTCTGCGTCCTTGCACAATTTGTCAAGAGCATTGCGCAGCCGCTCCCCTCCTTCGGAGGGGCCGGGGGAGGTGATCATAGGCAGCTTCTTGGTGTTGAAGCCCTTGTAGCGGATGTTACAAAGTATATCAAGTTGTGTGTTGGTTAAAACTGGCTGCGGCAAACGTACCATCTTACAGTTCGATGCATCGGGGGTAAGAATGTTGGTACCCACGGCACCGATGTATTCGGTAAGACTCATTACAAGTTCCTCGCGGATAGGGTCGATGGCAGGGTTGGTAACCTGTGCGAACTGCTGACGGAAGTAGTTGAACAGCACCTGTGGACGGTCGGAGATAACGGCCAGCGGGGTGTCGTTACCCATGGCAGCTACAGGCTCCTGTCCGGCTGTGGCCATAGGGATAATGGTCTTGTCGATATCCTCCTGACCGAATCCGAAGGTAACCAGCTTCTGCTGCAAGTCGCTCACGCCGTTGTCCACCTTACGTCCGCTCTTCAGTTTCTCAAGCTGCACGCGGTTCTCGGCCAGCCACTCGCGGTAAGGATGAGCCTTGGCCAGCTTCTCCTTAATCTCGCCATCGTAGTAAATCTTGCCTTCCTGCGTGTCAATCAGCAGAATCTTTCCTGGCTGCAGGCGTCCCTTCGAAACCACGTCGCCGGGCTCAAAGTCCATCACGCCAACCTCAGAGGCTACCACCATCATACCTTGCTTGGTGATGGTGTAGCGGCTGGGGCGCAGGCCGTTGCGGTCCAACATACCGCCTGCGTAGCGACCATCGCTAAACAGCAGTGCGGCAGGACCGTCCCACGGCTCCATCAGGATAGAGTGATATTCGTAGAAGGCTTTCAAATCTTCTGAAATAGGGTTCTTATCGTTAAAGCTCTCGGGCACCAGGATGGCCATGGCCTGTGGCAACGAGAGTCCGCTCATCATCAGGAACTCGAAAACGTTGTCCAAGCTGGCCGAGTCGCTCATGCCGTCCTGCACAATCGGGCGCAGGTCCTTGATGTCGCCCAGCGCCTCACTGCTCAGCACACTCTCTCTTGCCTTCATCCAGCCGCGGTTACCACGAATGGTGTTAATCTCACCGTTGTGGGCCAACAATCGGAAAGGCTGTGCGAGCTTCCATTTTGGGAATGTATTAGTTGAGAAACGCGAGTGAACCAAGGCCAGACCGCTCGTAAAGTAATCGTTCGAAAGATCAGGGAAGTAGCGACGCAGCTGTCCGCTGGTAAGCATTCCCTTGTAGATAATATTTTTTGAAGAGAGGGAGCAGATATAGAAATCATCAACCCACCCCCGGCCCCTCCCGTCCGGGAGGGGAGTTGAAGCAGTTGCTAATTCCACAACTCTATTCTCAATTCTTTTCCTTATTTTATATAATGTACGCTCGAGATTGAATTCTCCTTCCTGAGAGTAATCAGTCTCCCCTCCTGCACGGGAGGGGTTGGGGGTGGGTTTCACAAAAATCTGCTTAATATCGGGTTCCACCTCGCGGGCAGCCACACCCAGCACCTCGGGGTTGGTGGGCACCGTGCGCAGATGCATCAACTGCAGACCTTCGCGCTCAATCTCCTCAATCATCACGCTCAGTATCTGCTGCTGGGACTTCTCAGCCTTTGGCAGAAAAACCAGACCTGTGCCGTACTTACCCTTTTCGGGCACGGGGATACCCTGTAACAAAATAAACTCGTGGGGTATCTGTACCATGATACCCGCACCATCACCGGTCTTGTCGCGTGTCTCGGCGCCACGGTGTTCCATGTTCTCAAGCACCTTCAGTGCATTGTCAACCAGGTCATGACTTTTTCCGCCGTGTATGTTAACCACCATACCCACGCCGCAAGCATCATGCTCGTAGTCCGATTGATAGAGTCCTAAATTTTGGGATTGTTTGTTACACTTTGTCATATTATCCTTTATTTTGCTTTCTCTTTGCTTAAAAATCTGTGCAAAGGTACTACATAATGACAAAATAGAGATATTTCTGGTTTCTTAATCATCCTTCAAAATACCCCTTTCTTTCAATCCATCAAAAATATACCCCGATATGTTTCATTCTTTAAACAACAGACCAAATTTTACGTTTAAATCTTACAGATTGTTATTTTGTAGTACAATTTCAAGACATCGATTACACCCAACAACCGCTCCACCTTATTATATATAGACGGCCTTTGAGACATGAGCAAGGACATCAAACAACCCCTTTGTGATAATCTGTAACAATTTTGCGTTGATTTAGAGGAAAAGTGGGCAAAATGACGGTAGCCAGACCGCATATTATTACAGATTGACACGAAACCACAGTTTTAACAATCAAAACAAGAATACAAACACCTATTTTCCTATCATTTTGCTGTAATTTTGCCGCCGATTTTGATAAAAGATAAAAGTCATGATAACAAAAGTAAAGAAACGTTGGATCATCCTGATGACAGCGATGACACTCATCGCTCTGGCGGGATTGGCGGTAGGCGAACCTACCTTTGAGTGCGACTGGTCTGTGATATCGGCAGCCGATGTGGCATGGCTCATCACGGCTACTATCTTTGTGTTGATGATGACCCCAGGACTGTCGTTCTTCTACGGCGGTATGGTGGGGGCAAAGAATGTCATCTCCACCATGTTGCAGTCGTTCATCGCCATGGGACTAATCTCTGTCCTCTGGGTGGTGGTCGGCTTCTCGTTGTGCTTTGGCGATGACATCGGTGGTGTAATAGGTAATCCACTTACTTTTCTGATGTTTCAGAATGTGGGTGGCGAGGTCTATACAACGCCTGCTGGTAACGTCTTAGGTGGCGCAACAATCCCTTTGGCACTCTTTGCCCTGTTCCAGATGAAGTTCGCCATCATCACCCCCTCGTTGATCACGGGTTCGTTTGCAGAACGTGTGCGTTTCTCAGCCTACATGTTCTTCATGATGTTTTTCTTCTTTATTATCTATTGTCCACTGGCCCACATGACGTGGCACCCCGAGGGGTTGTTCATGCGCTGGGGCGTGGTTGACTTTGCCGGCGGAATCGTGGTACACGCCTCTTCTGGCGTTGCCGCTCTTGCTGGCGCCATCTTCTTGGGACGTCGCAGTACGGCGAAGAGCGAACCTGCCAATATTCCCTTTGTACTTCTGGGCGCCGCCCTGCTATGGCTGGGTTGGTTTGGCTTCAACGCAGGTTCTTCTCTCCATGCCGACGGACAAGCCGTGAAAGCTTTCCTCAATACCAACACCGCTTCGGCTACGGCTATGATGACATGGATATTCTTCGACTGTCTGCGTGGTCGCAAGCCATCAGCTATGGGTGCCGCTGTAGGATGCGTGGTTGGTTTGGTGGCCATCACCCCCTCAGCTGGTTATGTCACCGTGGGACAGAGCATCTTCATTGCCTTTATCATCACATTAATCTGTAACGTGGCCGTCTATTGGCGCTCACATACCAGCATCGATGATGCCCTCGACGTATTCCCCACCCACGGCACAGGCGGTATCTTTGGCACCGTACTCACGGGTATCTTCATTCAGGAGGGACTCATCGCCGGAACATGGGAGGGCTTTGTTATTTTCCTCTACCACCTGTTGGCTATCGTCATTGTCTTCGTATACACCTTCGCCATGAGTTGGTTGGGCTACAAACTTATTGACCATCTCATCCCCATGCGTGTGTCGGCTTATAGTGAAAAGGTAGGTCTCGACTTCTCGCAGCATGATGAGCACTACGGATTAGCTCACATCGGAGAGCGCGAGTTAGCTGAATACGAAGAACACCTCAGGGAGAAGAACAAATAGGATTCGCATTCATTTCTGATATACCATGCTATTGTTTTTACGGGAAAGGGGGTGGCGCGATGCCACCCCCTTTTCAGTCTTTATCTCTTAAGCTTGTTTCAGTCGCTCGTTCAGGATGCTGAACATTTCCTCTATCTTCATGCTCATTCCTGTGGTTCCCAGATGTTCCTGAGCATTTCCTACTCTTGTATTTAACCGACGAGTCATACGGCCTAAGAAACCGGCATCCTCCATTTTCTGTATCTCAACGTTAGGCTTATAATGAATGGCGACAAATTTCTGTGATCCCACATGAACCATCTCAAAGGACTCCACATCTGAGAAGTTGACAACAAATGCTTTCGTACCCCTCACAACAACACCTTTGTCTGTGATAGTCATGAATGCCTGGTGAGCCAATCGTTCCCTAACAACCATAAACAGCATAAAAAGAGAACCCAGGCCGAAGAATACGACACCTATAACAGCGATTATATTCATGAAAAAACTTGTTCGAGGATCCATAAGGATCGTTACACTGGCATACGTGAACGCAGCTCCACAAAGCACAAGGAGAAGTGTTCTCCAGATAGAATGATAAATCCTGATTTCTTGCATTACCTTTTCTTTTTAATAATTACTGGTTGCAAAGATACACAATTCTTTTGAATATGCCTCCAAGCAATCGTATGAATTTTACGAATTGTAACAAAAAGGCGCGAGAAAACACAATGCAAGTTACAAAACGACAAAAATCCAAAGAAAAAGTAACAGATTGTCACTTTTCCTTTTTGTGTTGTTTCCAAAAGTCATTAGTTATTTGGTGATTTAGGATTTTTGCGCTACCTTTGCCGTCGATTTATAACAATAGAAGAAAGCAAAATGAACAGGATACCCTTTACAAAGATGCACGGCTGCGGCAACGACTATATATATATTAATGTGTCGCAACATTCCATTGACGACCCCAAGGCGGTGGCCATCAAATGGAGCGACCGGCATAAGGGCATCGGTTCTGACGGTTTAGTACTCATTGATAAGTCACCCGTTCCTGAGGCAGATTTTTCTATGCGTATCTTCAATGCCGACGGTAGCGAAGCGATGATGTGCGGCAATGCATCGAGATGCATAGGAAAGTACCTCTTTGAGAAAGGCCTCACCACAAAAACGGATATCCGCCTGCTGACACTATCAGGTATCAAAGTACTGAGCCTACATATAAAGGACAATATCGTGGAGAGAGTCACCGTGGATATGGGTGAACCCGCTTTTGACGTACCGACACAGTTCATTGCTTCTCGCGGACTGGGCAAGGGTACATTTGTGTCGATGGGTAATCCGCATTATGTCATCTTCACAGAGAATGTAGATCAGGTAAGCGAAACAGGACATTCCCTGGAATATCATCCGGCATTCCCCCAGCGATGCAATATCGAGTTTGCCCGCATTGAAGACGATGGCAGCATTCGAACACGTGTTTGGGAGCGCGGCAGCGGCGTCACTCAGGCCTGCGGCACAGGCGCATGCGCTACTGCAGTAGCTGCAGCCCTAACAGGCAAAACTGGTCGTACTTCACAAGTTGTGATGGATGGCGGCACGCTAAACATCGAATGGTGCGAATCCGACCATTCGACCGAAGGACGCTTTTTCCAGAAGAACCACATCTATATGACGGGCCCTGCGGAGTTTGTTTTCGAAGGAGAAGCCGAATTATGAATTAAGTATTAAGCATTGAATATATGGCATTAGTTAACGAACATTTCCTGAAGTTGCCAAACAACTATTTGTTTGCAGATATAGCCAAGAAGGTGAACGCCTTCAAAGTGATGCACCCCAAAGCCGACGTTATCTCCATGGGTATTGGTGACGTCACCCAGCCGCTGTGTCCTGCCGTGATTGAGGCGATGCACAAGGCTGCCGACGAGATGGGCACCGCTGAGGGATTCCACGGATATGGTCCTGAGCAGGGCTACGACTTCCTGCGCGAGGCCATTCTGAAGAACGACTTCCTGCCACGTGGCATCCACCTGGACATCGACGAAATCTTCGTGAACGACGGTGCCAAGAGCGACACCGGTAATATTCAGGAACTGATTCGCTGGGACAACTCCATTGGCGTAACTGACCCTATCTATCCCGTGTACATAGACTCGAACGTAATGATTGGTCGTGCCGGAACAGTGGAGGATGGCAAGTGGTCAAATGTCATCTACATGCCCTGCAACGCAGAAAACGGTTTTGTACCGCAGATTCCCAAGCGTCGCGTGGACGTCATCTATCTATGCTATCCCAACAACCCCACGGGTATGGTCATCACACGCGAAGAACTGCGCAAATGGGTCAACTATGCCCTCCATAATGATGCGCTGATATTCTATGACGCTGCCTATCAGGCTTACATCCAGGATGATAGCATCCCCCACTCTATCTACGAGATCCGCGGGGCCCGCAAATGTGCCATCGAGTTCCACTCATACTCAAAGACGGCCGGCTTCACAGGTATCCGTTGTGGCTATACGGTAGTGCCTAAGGATCTGACAGCAGCCACACTCACAGGCGAGCGCATCGCTCTGAACCCATTGTGGTATCGTCGCCAATGCACGAAGTTTAATGGTACCAGCTATATCAGCCAGCGTGCAGCCGAGGCTATCTACACCCCAGAGGGCAAAGAACAGGTGAAGGCCACCATCGGCTACTACATGCAGAATGCAAAGAAGATGCTTACCACCCTGCGCTCTTTGGGCTATGAGGTATACGGCGGCGAGAACGCACCCTATATCTGGATGCGCGTGCCCGATGGCAACAGCTCATGGCAGTTCTTCGAGAACCTGCTCTACGGAGCCAACGTGGTATGTACGCCTGGCGTGGGCTTCGGTCCTGCCGGTGAGGGCTACGTGCGTTTCACGGCCTTCGGCAGTCATGAGAAAACGGATGAGGCGCTGGACCGTATCACCACTTGGAGCAAAAAATAAGAGTATTTAAAGACTTAAGAATTATATAGGATTATGTGCGGAATCGTTGCGATATTGAATGTCAAGGAGCAGACACACGAGCTGCGTGAACAAGCGTTGAAGATGAGTCAGAAGATCCGTCATCGCGGACCCGACTGGAGTGGTATCTATTCTGGCGGAAGTGCTATCCTGGCTCATGAGCGACTGAGCATCGTTGACCCCGAATCAGGTGGACAGCCATTGTTCTCACCCGACAGGAAACAGGTCCTGGCTGTCAATGGAGAGATTTACAACCATCAGGATATCCGTCGCCGCTATGCCGGACAGTATGAG
>CADAKX010000044.1 GCA_902788605.1 uncultured Prevotellaceae bacterium
CTTCTTCACGGACGCCTGGTTCTGGATATAGTCTGAGAGCTCCTCAGTGCCAATGAAATGGTTGTCGTACACGGCCTTGGCGTAATACTTGCCGAAGGCCTGGCTGTGACTGTTTTTGTTTTGAGATTTAATAAACTTTTGAGCCATAATACTTGATGATGTAAGATGTTTGATGTAAGATGTTAGATGGTTGGCAGGACTCACAGAGGACCTTTTGTCGAGACGCTTTCTTTGGGCTATCCGGATAGTCTTAACGGGTCGTTCGAATCATCCTTATGGGGGGTAAGGGATTATCCCTTTGAGTCGTTCGGATAATCTTAATGACTCGTGCCGATGGTCTCGATGAGGCATAGGTGCCATCATGTCGTGTGGTTTTGCTTTCCGAGTACAAAGATACTACATTGTGAAAAGCCGTTGACAAGATATGATGAGCATTGATGAGCATTGACAAGATTTGATGAGCATCGCACGCAGATTTTTTAAGCTCACACAGATCTTGACTATCTAAACAGATTCTAACAAAGCAGTCATCGAAATGACTGGCATCTGGAAGAAATAATCTGTGGGATCTGTGAGATCCAGATTTTTTAAGCTCACACAGATCTTGACTATCTAAACAGATTCTAACAAAGCAGTCATCGAAATGACTATCATCTGGAAGAAATAATCTGTGGGATCTGTGAGATCTGTGTGACATTTTTTTAGCGGGATTTGTGGTAGAAAATTAAAAAAATGAGGTTTATAATTCATTTTAACACCAAATTAACGATGGGATTGAAAAAATAATTGTAACTTTGTGCGCTAAAATGAACTAAGAGAATACTGAACACGAACTTGATTATGAGTTTTGGATGTACTGTAAATAAGGACAAAAACGGAGCGCTTCTGGCTTATATCGCTGAGAAGAACCCCGACATTCATCTTCGCAAACTGCTGAAGATGGTCTATCTCATTGATGAGAAATTCATGGAGAAGAGGGGATTCCCGCTCACCTGGTTTAACTATCAGGCGTGGGAGAAAGGTCCAGTAGCCCCTGAGGTGTATGCCGTGAAGACAGGTGCATTCAGCTCGTTTGTACATTGTCAGAAGAACGAGGCAGGCAAGAATATTGTGACACCGGTACTGAAGCATGACTACTTGATAGCCAAGCAGATGGAGGTATATAGTCAGTATGAGAAAGAGATTATCGATAGCGTGATAAATGCATATAGCGCAAAGACGGCTGATGAGTTGAGTGACCTCACTCACCAGAAGAACTCTCTGTGGTCTATGATTGTTGAGGAACAGAAGGTGACATTCGTTGACGGCAAGTCGGATGTTGAGATTCCTCTGACACGACTCAACGAGGGCAACGAAGAAAAAGAGGCTGTCTACGATGAGGCCTTGGACTATATGCAATTCTGTAATGCTACATCATCATGCTAAAGGCTAAGAACATTATCTACGGTTTCTGTAAATATACCAATCCACCGAAAAACAAGTATCTGATTTCGCTATACAGGAGCGAGGAACTGAACATCATTGCAGTGTTTCCTACTTCTCAGCATAGGGCTGGTGTAGCTGTCCCCAAGCATGGTAGTAACATACGCGACGGCAAGGTAATCTCTTACGTGTTTAATGCTGGTCATCCCATTGGCAAGAAGAAGGACAGCGACGAGGATTTTTCTTTCCCTCTTCAGACAACCATTCCGTTTGACTACTGTTTCCGTGAGGGTGAGCAAGATGTACTGTTGAAGACTTTTGAAAATCCACAGGTGGTGGGTGTGCTGTCGGATAAGGAGTATATCGACTTGATTTACGCATTCTATACGAGTCCATTGACACCATTGAAGTACAAGCCCATCTTCGATAAGATCCTCCAAGATTATTTCTCTAAGAAATGAGCGAGAACGATATTACTTACCAAATACGCGGGGCCATCTTCGACGTTTATAATACGCTAGGCCCAGGGCTCTTGGAATCTGTGTATGAAGAAGCCTTATGTTTTGAACTCCATCAGCGTGGCCTTCAAGTAGCCAGACAAATAGAGGTTCCCATCAACTATAAAGGACACAAGCTAAAGAATGACCTTAGACTTGATGTCCTTGTAGAAGACCAGATAATCATTGAGCTGAAATCCGTTGAGGAAATCAAACCTGTTTTCTTCAAGCAGCTGAAGACCTATCTCAAACTGATGGATAAGAAACTAGGACTGCTAGTGAACTTTGGTGAGTACGACATGAAGAATGGAATCCATCGCATTATTCTATAAGCTCACACAGATCTTGACTATCTAAACAGATCCTAACAAAGCAGTCATCGAAATGACTGGCATCTGGAAGAAATAATCTGTGGGATCTGTGAGATCTGTGTGACATTTTTTTAGCGGAATTTGACGTGTTTCTTTGGGGGCTCGGACTCTTCGGGAGGCAGGTGGATGTTGTAGTTGTGGCAGACGTAGTCCAGGGCATCGCCACGCAGGGTTTTGGCATTAAGCGGACTGCCAAGATTGGCCAGTTCTTGCCTGCAGGTGCGAAGATAGCGGTTGAAGGTGGAGTACGATACATCGGCCAATCTGGCCAGTTCTGATTTTCTATAGGTTTTATTATTCATAATAATTCGTTTTAAGCTCACACAGATCTTAACCATCTAAACAGATTTCTATCTAATACTATCTGTGGGATCTGTGAGATCCGTGTGAAATAAGTAATCAACGATATCGATTTTCCGGGCTTTCTGCTCGGGGGTGGCGTGGTCCTCCAGGAGGCGGGAGATGCGGAGAGGGTAGCGGAAGGGGTAGGTTTTCGAGGCTTGCTGGAGGATATCGAGCCACTGCTTGTAGGCCTCGCCTGTCTCGTCGGTGTCAGGGAATACCACCACCTTGTGGTTCACCAGCGGGGCAAGGAGCTCGGGCTTAAACATCTGGAGGCCGCCGCAGGACATCCAGATGAAATCCTTGAAAATCTCGGAGAGAATAACAGCTGTCTTCTCGCTCTCTACTATACAGACGGCAGATGGCCGATGGCTGAAGTCTGATGTAAGAAGGTTGAGGCCGAAGAGGCAGTGTTGGAGATTGTAGTTCGCAGGGAGTTTATCCTTCAGAAGTGAGTGGACCCAGGTGGGGTTGTGGTTCTTGTCACGATGACAGTCGGGCTGGTAGTACATGATCTTGCCGGTATGCACCTGCTGCTGGTCGTCTATCTCCCAGAAGATGACACCACCGTCTTTCGAGGCTCCTAGGCGGTAGCGGGAGGCAGCGTGGCGCAGCTGGGATTCGGTGAGATAGCCCGCAGAAACGGCGGATCTACAGAACACCGAATCCAGGGACATGGACCTCGAAACGAGGTCTGCATCCAAGGGAACGAGGGTTGTTTGAGGTCCCGCAGCGCTCGAGCTTTGCTCGCTTGCTACCGAAGGGACGCAAGAAATAGCAGAAATGGCAGAAATTTCTTTTTTCTCGACCACGGATTGCTCGGATGACACGGATTCATTTTTATTCGTTTGATCCGTGCGATCCGTGTTCGTTTTAACAGGCGCATCGTCAATCAGCACTATATGGAATTGCTCAACCAGCCAATCGCAGGCTTCGATGAAGGACTTGTTATCGTTGTCCATCACCAGCTTGATGACGTCGCCACCTTTGCCACAGACGAAGCACTTGTAGATGTTCCGCACTTTGTTCACGTGCATCGAGGGGTGCTTGTCGTCGTGATACCAGCATTTGGTGCGCTTTGTCTGTTTGCCCGTGCCGTATAGGGTGATGCCGAGTTTCGAGCATACGTCAAAGATGGGCACCTCGCGGATCTTTTTGAGATTTAATTCATCGTATTTCATAACTTTTCAATTTTTTCCTGCGGTGAAGGCTCAGGGGGCCCCTCATACTATATTCTCTCTCGTAGAGAGAATTACGTATGGGGTCTGCAGCATCACCTACGGACATTAGAATGGGAGGTCTTGCTGGATGGGCTCGGGCATCGGCAATAAATACTCCTTCTTGCCGAAGGGATTCTTGCTCTGCATGATGACCTTCTCGTTTACCGCCTGGCGGAGGATCTCGTCGTGTATCTTGTCCTTGATGGCATTCGTCTTGGAGTATATCTCCGTCTTCAGCACATCCTCCTGATACGGCTGTCCCGGCGTCATGATGTCTGTAAACAGCAGCTTCACGTCGAACACGTGCTTGCGGCCTTCCTTGTGGGCATACTTCGGGTTCAGGTCGCCATACGGTTTGTTCGGGCGACCGCCACTCTTTTCGAGCTTGGCCACCATCTTGCGCTGCGCCTCAAACTGGGCCTCCAGCAACTGCTTCTCCGTGCATCGATAGGGTATGCCATCGTCGTCCACGCCAAAGCTCAGCCCCTCAGGGATGTCGTATTTTCGCGTGTCGGTCTGCGCCCACGTAAAGATGCGCTCTGACGACTTGGCACACTCGTACATCTCGAAGGCCTTATGCTTCAACTCGGTGCCTATCCAGCCGCGCGGGTTGTGGTCTTCGATGGACTTGTTCTGGTGGAGCACGCACACGATGGCACAGTGATACTCCGAGGCCAGGTGCATCAGCCGTTCCATCACGTTCTGGGCTATCACGCCATCGTTGATGTCAGAGACCAAGTCACGCAGTCCGTCCAGTATCACGAGGTCGGGCTTACGGTAACGTACAGCGACCTCCAGCGACGGCAATCGCTCGTTCACAGGCTTTTGGCGGACATTATACACGTCGAACTGCTCGCTGGGAAACTGATCCTGCTGGATGCCTGTCATCTGGCAGATACGCTGGCAGAGGATGTCTTTCGTCGATTCATCACTCTGCTCTGTATCGTACCACATCACGTGCAGACGGGTTGGCTCGATCCGCTGTAGGGAGAGCACCTCGCTGCGAAAGCACAGCGCCATCAGTATGCTGCATACGAATGTCTTGCCGCTTTTGGCCTTGCCCGAGAGTCCTGTCAGCTCGCCGCGTGCAAAGCACGGCCGGTCATGGAACCGGAAGAGGAACTCCACCGGTGGGAGTTCCTTCGTGGGCGTAATCCTAAACGCTTCCAGCTCCTTCAGCCGCTTCTCGTCCTCAGGGGAAAATCCTGCCAGCGCCAGCTCCTGCTGCACCGCGCCCAGCGCTACTGAATTGATTTCCATTTCTCTTCATATCCAATTATTAGCCCCATACAGGGGCATTGTTTTGTTTGTATCCATTATTCGTAGGGTTTTCACCCTACGCTAATTTATATTACCCTTTCAGGGTATCCATGACCCCGTCGGGGTCTACTACCATAACGTAGGGTCTTGGCCCTACGGGGGCCTTGACCCTAAACATTGCCCCTGTAGGGGGCTCATAACTCTTCTTCTTTCTGTTTGCCCTTGATTGCCATCTGGCAATCGTCGTCCTCATCCTGATAGATAAAGTCCGAGAAGAAGAACCAGTTATCATTAAAGTCCTCCACCTCCATGTGCGATGTCAATCGTATCATCAGCATGGTGAACTCCGCCGCATATTTTGCTGCCAGCATCCGGTTAAACGCACTGCTCTCCGCATTTGGGTAATACTCCTTCTGCGCATCGTCCAGTGTCAACACTCGCTCAAACTGAGCCTTAAATCTGTCGTACAGCTGAATGCATCGCTGTTCTCTCTGATTAATTTCTTTCATTTTCATTTGTTTTGTTTTGATTGTAATTATTCTGAGTATGATGTTTTGTATCACGACTCTTTCTTTCTGCCGATGGGAGATCCTGCATGCGACCGTTTGATGGTTTCTGGAGAGCCGTCTTCCCTCTCGGCCACTTCATAGGTGATTAGCCCAATACGGGTACACATATCCAAAAAATCTGCTCTTGAAACCAGCTGGGCAATGCCTAACATAATCCGGAACAACGTGCGATTTGTCATACGGAAAAACTTTTTTGATGATAGATTGTTTCTGTCAAGATGGTTCTCCTGGCAAAACGTTGCGACGTTGGTTTTACTCCTTGAGTTCTTAATAAGGCCGAGGATGTCTGATTCTGAAATCATTGTTTGTTAGTTATGTTTTTTAGGTTTAACGAAATTTGTTTCCATTTTTCAGACACAAATTTACTCATTTTAAAATTAACCCCTGCTGCGTACACGCAGCATTTGTATAAAATGTTAAGTCAATCTTAATATAAAATCAGGAATTTTAAAATCCGTTAACGGAATTACAGTTGGTACCAGAAAAACCGGCCTGCAGGGGCAATGGATGATGTTTGATGTATGAAGATTCAGATGGTGGTGATCCTGTTAAGTGTTAAAACAAATTTGGCATATGATAGATAAGGACGAAATTACCCGTCAGTTGCAGAATGAAGGTTATTCTCATGCCTAAAAATCATTAAATCGACAGTTTTTTAGAAAAAAGTTTGGAAAATTGCCTGAGATTTCCTATTTTTGCATCCGTAAATATACAATATTGATAAGTTATCAATATAAACGGTGTTTAATACTTCAAAAATGTAAGGTTGTTGTATGGAAGACTATTCTGATTATTCGGCACCAGAACTGGTGAGAATGCTTGGTGGTCGTTTTAAGGACTATCGGCTGAGAGCCAACATGACTCAGAAGGAAGTGGCAGAAATGGCTGGATTGTCTGTATTGAGTGTCTATCGGTTTGAGAATGGTACGGTGACTAACATCTCACTCAGTACCTTTCTGTTGCTGATGAAAGCGGTAGGTTGCATCAACGACTTGAACGAACTGATGCCCGAACAACCAGAGTCACCTTATTTATATAAAGAGAGTAAGAAGATTCAACGTGTAAGACATAAAAAGGCATGAAGGAAGTTTTGAAAGTATTCCTATGGGGACAGGAGATAGGTCGCTTGGCTTGGCATGATGCCCGAAAGACTACATTCTTTGTCTATAATCCGGAGTTTCTAAAAGGAACATTGGATATTGCACCGTTGGCTGCATCAATTCACAATCCGCTCAGTACTCGTGCCATCTTTGGTGAGGCAGAACGAATATATCAGAAACTACCGTCGTTCATAGCAGACTCCTTGCCCGATGCATGGGGAAACCAACTCTTCGAACAGTGGCGGAAAGACAATAAGCTTACGGAGCGAAACGTGACTTCGCTTGAAAAACTGGCATTCATAGGTAAGCGAGGTATGGGTGCCTTGGAATTTGTTCCTGAGATTGAGCGAGGTACGATTGCTGGGAAGATAGACATCAAGGCATTGGCCGATTTGGCAGAAAGAATCGCCACAGAGCGAGAAAACGTAAGGATTCTGCCTGACGAGTCTTTGACCTTACAGTCGTTGATTGCCGTTGGCACCTCCGCTGGTGGTCGTCAACCCAAAGGAATCATTGCCATCGATAGAGAAACTGGTGAAATCCGTAGTGGTCAGATTGACGTGGAGCCAAACTTGGACTATTACATATTGAAGTTTGGTGATAAATCTCGTTCGTCGGCAGAACTAGAGCAGGCATATTATGAAATGGCACTGGTTGCAGGCATCAATATGATGGAGTCTCGTCTGCTTGAAGTGGATGGGGTAAAACATTTCCTCACCAGACGTTTCGATCGTAACGAAACAGGCAAGTTGCATACTCAGACATTGGCTGCAATGGATCCTGAGGCCGACACCTACGAAAAGTTGTTTGCCGTATGCCGTAAGTTGCACTTACCCGAAGTGGATTGCCAAGAACTCTATCGTCGTATGGTGTTCAATATTCTTGCCAACAATACCGACGACCATCACAAGAATTTCACATTTGTAATGAATCGCCAGGGTATATGGCGGTTGTCGCCAGCCTATGATATGACTTATATCTTTGATACAGGTGGCTATCTGCCTAACAGAGAGCATTGTTTGATGATTGGCGGAAAATTGCAGGACATTACTCGTGATGATGTTATCCAGTTCGCCCGTGACAATGGCATCCGTCGTCCTGATGCCATCATCCGTGATGTGGTGGACTCTTTGAAGCAGTTCCGTACGATTGCCACAAAATACGGCGTGTCAGAAGAATGGATAGGTAGGGTGGAGACTAACATCATCAATCATCTAAAGGCATGGGGTGAATGGGAATGTGATTCTGCAATACCTGAATTAACTCTCAATGGCCATACGGTTTCTAATATCCGTGTGGAGCAAGCCTACAAAGGTAATTTCCACCTCTTTGCAACTATTGATGGCAAAGAACGCAAGTTTGTTATTGGCAAGAACAAAGACGTGTTCAAGCTAATAGAGGAAACAGGTGTTTCTAATCTCACATACGAACAATATGTCTCAATAATTGAATTCTGTTTTAAAATGCAATTATGAATATAGGCGCACCCGGATTTTTCCGTGGTATTGCTTGAAAAAAAAGCCCCCCGTTGTCTCGAGGACAACAGGGGGCGAATCGTGTTAAGGTAAACTATTACTACTTAATAACGACTTTCTTTCCATTGATGATGTAGAGACCCTTCTGAGTCTTCTGGATCTTCTGACCATTGAGGTTGAAGATACCCTCAGCATTCATCTCGTTCATCACGTTCTTGATACCATCAGGATAAGGCACTGGGTTCTCATCAGGATTCTTCGTCAGTGAAGAAACGATATCCTTTGGAACGAAGAACTTCACATTGTCAAATACGAACTCAGTAGCTACGCGGTTCTTTGCCAAGTTGAAGGCAATTGTCTGGAAGGTCTTCTGAGCAGAAGAACCGTCACACTCGGCAGGAACTGCGCCCTCAGCCTCGAAGGTCTGCCATTCGGTGGTGAAGTTACCACTGCCACAGAATGCCCAGTGGATGTACTGACCAGGATTAGCATGTGCCTGGGTGTCGAAGCCACCAGCCTTGTCGGCCTTGTAGTCGAACGATACCTTATACTGAGTACCAGCAGGCAGCTGATAAGGCAAGCGGATGAAGAACTGGCTGTCCCAATCCTGTGCCTCATGACCACCCTCGGTAACATCGTCAGCAGACTGTACCTTCACAGCCTTGCTGCCATCCTTACCAATACCCTCGGTTGCGATAGCCACGAACGGACCACCAACACCCTGCTCGGTTACGTAGAAGCATTCCATGCTCTCACCTCAGGCTCAGGAATCTGTGCCCAAACACCGAAGTTATCGAAGTAGTACTCTGTAGCGGTCTTCACCTCTGCGAGGTTGAAGGCAATGCACTGCATGTTAGCCATATCAGCTGCAACTTCAACATCAGCGCTGAAGTGCTGCCATTCGGTTGTGAAGTTCACATCACCGATGCAATGCCAAATAATATATTGACCAGGATTCTCTCCGTGAGACTGAGTAGAAGCCTTAGCAGCCTGGCTGGCAGCATAGTCGAACTCAACGTGCAACTTAGTACCAATAGGCAGACTCTGGTTAGCCTTGATCCAGAACTGAGTGTTCCATGCGTCAGCACCTTCAGCCTCGTCGGCAGACTTCACCACAATACCGCGGCTGTGGTTCTTACCAGCACCTGCTACGATAGCAGCAGTCTTGATCTCGGTAGAAGGAGACTCCTTAGAGAAGTAGTTGGCATTCAGGTCACCAGCCAGGTTACCGTTAGCCACCAGGTTAGTCCAGCCCTCAGGAGCAACTACGACATCATCATCAGGATTAACCACTGTAGCCTCACCAAGGTATGCCAGACGGAAGTTATCCCATACGGTCCAGTCAGTACCCAGATGCTCAATCTTCTTGATACCAATGGTCAGAGTACCCTCTTCTACAGTCACCTCAGCAGTCTGCTCATAGAGACCCTGTCCGAAGGCAGCACTTGCGTCACCCTGTGAGAATGGCATCTTACCGAATGCCTCAACAGCAGCCTCGTCAGCAATACTTGTCAGAGCATAGTCAGTATCGTTCAGGTAAACGAACGAGTTGATGACCTCGGTGCCCTCTGCATGAGCAGCAGCAGCCACATCATTGGTGTTCTCTGTTGTGTTGTTGTAACGATAGTAACCGTTCCAAGTCACCTTATAGACACCGTTAGGCAGTTCGATGGTCTGCTTGATGTCGAAGAGTTGTGAGTTACCACCCCACTTCTCGGCGTTCATGTTGGTGTTGTCACCACCTACGCTGAAGTCATCACCAGTCCAAGCAGCCTTACGCAGGTCGTTGCGGTTGAAGTTACCGTCAGCCACCAGGAACGTAGCGTTCACAGGAGCATCCTTTGTAGCGGCAGCCAGTTCGGCCAGACGGTCTTCCTTAGTCTTCAGTATCCACTGAGCAGCGGCAGCAGTAGCATCGCCCTGGAGCAGAACCTCACCGTTCTCGCCCTGAGCAGTCAGGAAGCTCTCGCCATTGCTAATGGTATAGACACCCTCAGCACCCTCAACAGGAGCGAAGATCCAACCCATAGCAGCGCCGTCGTTCCACTCACCATTCAGGAAGTGACTGTTGCCACCGTTAGAAACCTGTGAGTCGATAGTGTACTTACCGTCTTCAGTAAATGCGAGCGTGTAGTCCAGACCAACAGCGTTAGTCACAGCGTGAGTACCCCAGCTTGAACCAGCGCCCATGTACTGACCAATAGCAGCATTATAGAGGTAATAGGTGCCATCAGCAAATACGGGAACGGGCTTCGGAGTCAGACCTGCCACAGCAGCATTCAGATCATTCAGAGCTGCGGTCAGAGATTCTACAGTTGCATCCTGAGCAGCCAGAGCAGCCTCAGCAGCAGCGATAGCATCGTTCAGAGCCTGTACGCTTGCGTCAGTCATACCCTCAGTCTCGGCAGCCTTAGCTGTCTCGATGGCAGCCTGCAGCTCAGCCTTAGCATTGTTCAGAGCAGTCATATCCGGACCAAGATAGGTCAGACGGAAGTTATCCCAGATACACCAGATAGTGGTGTTGGTCTCGTTCTTCACACCCAGTGTGATGATACCGTCTTCCACAATCACCTGCATAGGATCGATGGTGTACAGACCCTCGGTGAATGAGTTAGAAGCATCAGCCATGCTGTTCTCAGTACCCTCCTTCACGGGGAATACAGTAGTCTGGTCGTTGATGAAGAATACGGGCACGGCCTCGTTCTCACCATCCTGACGCCAGAAGCCCTGAGCGGTCAGCTGATATACACCATTAGGAACACCCTCGATGGTCTGACTGATAGTGAATGTAGAGTGCCAAGACTCAGCGCAGTTGTTAACGTTGTTACCACCGCTGAGGTTCTTGTTTGTGCAATCCTCACTTACAGTCCAACCCTCAGCATTACGAGCGTCGTTGCGGTTGAAGTTAGCAGCCTTAATCATCCATGTTGCGTCAACAGGATTCTCTTCTGTTGCAGCAGCCATATCTTCCAGACGCTGTGCCTTCACACCCTCAGGAGTAACAATCAGCCACAGGTGAGGTTCAGCACTCAGAACCAGATTATCGTCAGCACCAACACTCAGATACTGAGTACCGTCGGTGATATAGAAACCGAAGTCCTGCTCCAGCAGACCCCACTTAGCAGCGGCAGCGTCCATATAGAGGTTAGAACCCAGGAAGTGGTTGGTAGCGTTGTTAGCCACGCGAGAGTCGATAGTCACCATCTTAGTCTCAGGATCGGTAGCGAAGGTCAGGTCAAGACCAATCTCGTTCACGATACCACGGGTACCCCAATCGTGACCGGCAGCAACGAGCTTACCACTCTCAGTATCGATGATGTAAGCCACACCGTCGAATGCGAAGTAAGCCACCTTCAGACCAGCCACAGCAGCCTCAAGGTCAGCCTTGGCAGCGTTCAGAGATTCTACAGTTGCAGTCTCAGCAGCCAGAGCAGCCTCGGCAGCAGCAATAGCATCGTTCAGAGCCTGTACGCTCTCAGCGGTCATACCCTCTACGCTAACAGCCTTAGCGGCAGTGATAGCATCCTGCAGGGCAGCCTTAGCAGCAGCCAGAGCGGCAGCAGCCTCGTCGGCAGCCTTCTGGAGAACATAAGCCTCCTCAGCCAGCTGGATAGCGGTCTGTGCAGCAGCAATCTTAGCCTCAGCAGTAGCGATAGCAGTAGCCAGAGCCTCCTTGTTATCGGTAGAGAGCTTACCCTCAGCAATTACAGCCTCAACAGCATGTACGTTCTCAGCCTCGTAAGCCTTAGCCTCCTCAGAGATAGCCAGAGCCTCGGCAGCGGTCTTCAACTCAGCAAGCTTTGTCTCAGCAACAGTCTTGGCAGCAGCCTCAGCATCAGCAGCCTCATCAATAGCCTTCTGGATTACATAAGCCTCCTGGGCCAGATTAATTGCGGTCTGAGCAGCAGCGATCTTAGCCTCTGCATCAGCGATAGCAGTAGCCAGGGCTTCCTTGTTATCGGTAGCCAGCTTACCCTCAGCAATCACAGCCTCAACGGCAGCGATAGCAGTGTTGGCATCAGCGATAGCCTGCTCGGCATCAGCAACCTTAGCCTGAACGTTCTCAGCCTCATAAGCCTTAGCCTCAGCAGAGATAGCCAGAGCCTCAGCAGCAGTCTTCAACTCAGCAAGCTTGGTCTCAGCAGCTGTCTTGGCGGCAGCCTCAGCGGCAGCAGCCTCGTCAGCAGCTTTCTGCTCAGCATAAACAGTTTCTGCATTTGCTGCAGCGTCAGCAGCAGCGTTAACAGCCTTCTGGGCAGCCAGGATAGCCCTTGCAATAGCCTCCTTGTTATCGGTAGCCAACTTACCCTCGGCAATCAGATCCTCGACAGCCTTGATAGCAGCGTTAGCATCAGCGATAGCCTGCTCGGCAGCAGCAACAGCAGCCTTCACGTTCTCAGCCTCGTAGGCCTTAGCCTCCTCAGAAATAACAACTTCCTCCATGGCCACCTTCAATGTGGTAACAGAAGCCTCAGCAGAAGCCTTGGCACCTGCCTCAGCGGCATCATCAATTGCCTTCTGGTCGGCATAAGCCTTCTCAGCGGCAGCGATAGCAGTCTGTGCAGTAGCAATCTTAGCCTCAGCAGTAGCAATAGCAGTAGCCAGAGCCTCCTTGTTATCGGTAGCCAGCTTACCCTCGGCAATCACAGCCTCAACGGCAGCGATAGCGGTGTTGGCATCAGCGATAGCCTGCTCAGCAGCAGCCACAGCAGTCTTCACGTTCTCAGCCTCATAAGCCTTAGCCTCAGCAGAAACTGCCAGAGCCTCAGCAGCGGTCTTCAACTCACCAAGCTTTGTGTTAGCAGCCTCAACAGCAGCAGCCTCAGCATCGTCGGCAGCCTTCTGCATTACATAAGCCTCCTGAGCCAGATTAATAGCGGTCTGGGCGTCAGCAATCTTAGTCTCAGCAGTAGCAATAGCAGTAGCCAGAGCCTCCTTGTTATCGGTAGCCAGCTTACCCTCGGCAATCACGGCCTCAACAGCTGCGATAGCGGTGTTGGCATCAGCAATAGCCTGCTCGGCGGTAGCAACCTTAGCCTGAACATTCTCAGCCTCATAAGCCTTAGCCTCTGCAGAAACTACCAGAGCCTCAGCAGCGGTCTTCAATTCACCAAGCTTTGTGTTAGCAGCCTCAACAGCGGCAGCCTCAGCATCGTCGGCAGCCTTCTGCATTACATAAGCCTCCTGGGCCAGATTAATAGCGGTCTGGGCGTCAGCAATCTTAGCCTCTGCAGTAGCAATAGCAGTAGCCAGAGCTTCCTTGTTATCGGTAGCCAACTTACCCTCGGCAATCACAGCCTCAACGGCAGCAATAGCAGTGTTGGCATCAGCAATAGCCTGCTCAGCAGTAGCAACCTTAGCCTGAACGTTCTCAGCCTCATAAGCCTTAGCCTCGGCAGAAACTGCCAGAGCCTCAGCAGTAGTCTTCAACTCACCAACCTTTGTTTCGGCAGCAGCCTTAGCAGCAGCCTCTGCATCGTCGGCAGCCTTCTGCATAACATAAGCCTCCTGAGCCAGATTAATAGCGGTCTGGGCGTCAGCAATCTTAGTCTCGGCAGTAGCAATAGCAGTAGCCAGAGCCTCCTTGTTATCGGTAGCCAACTTACCCTCGGCAATCACGGTCTCAACAGCTGCGATAGCGGTGTTGGCATCAGCAATAGCCTGCTCGGCGGTAGCAACCTTAGCCTGAACATTCTCAGCCTCATAAGCCTTAGCCTCGGCAGAAACTGCCAGAGCCTCTGCAGCAGTCTTCAACTCACCAACCTTTGTCTCGGCAGCAGCCTTAGCAGCAGCTTCGTCTGCAGCTCCCTGATTAAACATTGAAATTTCGATGTCGTCTTCACGATCATAGCTTACAGACTTACTGTCAATCAGCTGAACCGAGTTCATGCGGATCTTAGCACCTGTAGCTACCGTCTCTGCAGCCTTCACTTTTAAAGTAAAGAGAACGCCATCATTACCAGTAATCTTCGGAAGAGTAATCACACCAATAGCACTGGGGAACATACGAACACGATAGGTTTTATCAGCAGTCTTGTTGACCGTAATAATCATGTTCTCTGCACGAGTTTCTGAAGCCACAGCCTCATCACTGATAGTCACACCATCAGGAACGGTGAATGTAGCCTCCATGCCAGCCAAATTATCAGCATCATTCTTTAATGCGACATTCAGGTCTGCCTCAACATTAGGATAGAATACCAACTGCTCCTGTGCAAATGAGAACTCATTAACACCATCAAGGTAAGACTTATAAGTAACATTAGTATTATAAGTTTTTGGAGCACCCATTGATTTACCATCCTTATCAACGACCTTGATATCCTTCATGTTTATCTGGCTATTGTTACGCAATCCAGTGTTTTTGACGTCAAATGACACCAATGCACCTTCATTACCCTTAATAGCCTGAGTAACCGTCAGCACAAGGAACTTGAAAGAACCATCATTCTGTTTAACCAGAGATGCCTGCATGTTTGATGAGAAACGGTCAGCATTCTTGGTCAATGCGACTTGGTTCTGTTCATTGAAATCAACAGAAAGACCATCGGGTAACGTAATGGTAGCATTAACGCCCCAAGCAGCCTCACTATTGTCCAACATGATGGCCAAAGTCTTAGTCTCGCCTACACCGATACTAAAGTCTTCGATGTAGAGTTTTGTATCTGCCATAGCCGTACCTCCTAGTCCTAAGAAGAACATAAGAAGCGCCATCTTAGCTCGCAGGCTATTGACAAAAGTGTTTAGAAATTGTCTCATAGAATATTTACTTTTGAGGTTCTAAATTATTTTTGGGTAGATATGAAAGCGTGCGTGGCCTCAACCACGTGGCTTCGGCCACGCACGTTCATTAAAGTCTGTCAGTGAAGATTACTTCTTGACAACCTTACGGGTCTTACCGTCGTTGTTGGTAATGATGTTGATACCCTTCTTGATACCATTCATCACACGTCCACCGAGATTATAGATAGAATCCTTCACATACTGACCTGCAGCCTCGATCTTACCAATACCGGTAGTGCCGTTGCCACCGACCACGAACTCACGAGCGATTGCATCCTTAGTGCCAAAGATGACATTGTCGAATGTAATGCCGTTGTTACGATAGGTCTCGTCAATCTCTACATCCAGATAGAGCACATCACCCTGGTTGCCAGCGAAGGTGTTGCCACCAATCGTACTAACCACAACACGGGTGGTACCATTCAAGTCGTTAGTCATCAACTCGTGGTTAGCAGCGCGCTCACCCAGAGTCATGTTAACCAGCGTCATGCCCTGAGGCATTGTGATATCCATCTGATAGGTAGAGTACTCGCGGAAGTTATTGAGGCTCACTGCAATGCGCTTGGTATTGCCGCTACTAGCAACAATCTCTGCGGTAACACTCTCCTGAGTGAGGTTAACCAAAGCAGTAGCATTATCACTACGAGCACCTGCTCCGTCAAATCCAGTTGGGTTACCATACAGGATAATGTTCGTGATGGCCACAATATCGGCAGAGTTGACCTGCATATCGCCATTGACATCCAGTACCATGAACTCCTGACTAGACTTGTCTGCAGGAATAACATATCCCTCGTTCTGGAGTACGTAGTTCACCATAGCACGATAGTCGGCAACATCGACAATGCCTGGAGTATCATCGTCCTTTGCAATATTACCCTGAACATCTTCGGCAATGCCGTCGAGAGCGGTTTGAATCTTCTCGGCGATGTCTGCGTAACCAATCAACTGGTAGTCCGCTCCGATGTAGTCCATAACATTTTCTGCTGCATCAATTGTTTGCTTCAGCAAATCAATCTCGTCATCGATAGCATTCAACTTACCCTCATAGAAACCTCTCATCTGAGCAGTCATCTGCTTGCTATTCAACTCCGTCTGTGAATCCGATAGTTGATTTTTCAGGTCATCAATAGAATTATTAGCCTTGGCCACTGCTGCATTATTCAAATTAGCAGCAATCAAGCGATTCAAAAGCCATGTACCAGGAGCCCAAACCGGAATCGGATCTCCGCCAAGTTCATCACAGAGATAGCTGAAGTCGTCATAATTATTCTTTCGGGTAATATCTGTCTTTTGACCTTCAATATCACTCAAAGCAAGATTCTTATACATCTGATTAACAATCCTAGAAAGGTTATTGATCTTGGTTTGATAATCACTAACATTATCAAGATAATCATCATCTACACCATAGCCCTCAATCAATGTCTTCGCATTATCCAGAGCAGTCTGAACACCTGCAATCTCTTCATCAAGAGCGAGCTTCACACGATCGTTCATAGCAACCAGAGCGACATGAGCTGCATAATCGGCCTTGTAGCCGTCAACATCTGCTAAGATAATGTCTATCTCATCATTGATATCAGCAATCTGCTTAGCAATGACAGTCTTATAAGACAGGATGGTCTTATCAGCCTTGCAAGATTCAATGGTCTCTGCAACAACAGCCAAGGCTTGGGCCTGCTGATTCAATGCTGTAGACAAATCCTCGAAGTCGTCATCCAAGAACTGAGGAGGATCATTGCTAATAACAGTCTTAGCCAGAGCGTCTTCCAGAGCGCCCTCAAGAGCTGTGATAGCAGCAGTGTATGCAGCATTACCTGCCAGGTCAGCCAAAGTACCACGCAGTTTTGCTATAATACCATCTGCTTCCATGATCTTCTCGAATGCATCCTTGAACGCAGCATAGTTGGTATAATCTGGATAAGGAATGCTATTCAAGATAACTGCATTATCCTCTATCTGCTTCTTGGCAGCCAAGAACGGTGTCTGATACGTAGCAACGGCCTCTTCTACATTAATACCTTGCTGTGCGATGTAAGTATTGAAGTCTGCATCAATACCAGCATACTGAGCTTCTACAGCAGCAACATCGTACAAACCAGCAGTCTTAAAGATATTTCTTACGAAATCGGTGTTTGCACCATTTACATTATCAAGATTTGTAAGATTACGATTTTCCAGATCTACGAAAACATTATCATAACCACCGGCTACCATAGAACCTGCAACGAGTGCCTTAGCAGCTGCCAAATCAGCGTTGAAGGTTGCACGAGCATCATCTAACTGATCATTGCCATCAATCTGACTCTTCAACTCTGCCAGTTTGGTCTTAGCTTTACCAGTTGGATTATCGAAGAAGAAATCACGCTTGTTGTCGTAATTCGTAAATGCGGCAAGGATATCAGCACGTTTGTCAACCAAATCCTTGTTTGCAACACCGTCATTATAATCTTCACGTCCTGTAGTCGCATGTACTGCCACATCTGTGTCAAAGTCATTCTCCAACTCAATAACAGCATACATCTCATCTTCATCGTCCAAGAAATCAGTAATCTTATAGGTATTACCCTTTGCAGACACAAATTGCAACTGACGAATCCTGGCCTTATCTGCTTGTACTTTGTTAGCCTTATGAGCATCAACAACTGATGCCAAATCAACGATAGTGGCCTGAGTGGTGATATCTGCCACAGCAGGTGCAATCTCTGGCAACTTGTTTAACTGGATATCTACCTTCTGCGGATCCTTAATCGTAACATCATTAATAGCATCGATAATTGCCAATGGATTAGCGAAATATTCCTTCTTGGTCTTACCTGCTGTCTCAGTGGTCTCAGCATCTACCAGCGGCTTAATAGCAGCGAAGTCCTTAATCTTATTCCATGCGGTGGTAATTCTGGTTTCCTCGACAGACTTCTTATCGTTCCAAACACCAGCAATAACCGCATCAATAGCATTCTTGAAGGCTGTAACTGCATTATTCAGATTATTAGCAATAGCCTGAGCGTCAGCGATATCGTCTGTATTGTCGTATCTTACCTTAGCGCCCTCTGCTGTAGCACGATGAGCGTCAGCCTGAGTATTCACAGCCTGCTTATCGTTGTCATACGACGCAATCAGATTGGTAACAACAACATACTCATCATTAGCCTTGATAGCTGCCAACAGATCCGCATTTGTTCTGCTTGAATATTTAGCAATAGCCAGAGCAGCATCTCTCAGAGCCTGATCTGCCTTCAACAGCTCATCGTCAACAGCTTTACGGTTGTCAATGTACGACTGAGCCAAATCAGCATCATAAACCACGTCCTCGTAGTTAGCCGCAATGGCATTGATTGAACCAGTCAGACTCGTCATCTTGTTGGTGACAAGCTCGGCAGCCTTTGTCGATGATGACCATCCACGTGGATAATAAGTCTCCATAACAACAGCCAAGTCATTGATAGCCTGCTGATACTCGTTCATCTTGGCCACGCGTTCTGCCTTCTTGTTGGTCTGATCGGCATCAACCTTCTCCATAACGCTGTTCCAAAGATTCTGCAACACAACCTTAGATGCAGCCTGAGCCTGGTAATCACGATAGTTTCTGCCTGCAGCTGCAACAGAATCCTTAGCCTCCTGCTCCAACTTGCTCATAGCATCCTTCATAGTCTCCCTGAAGGTGTCATCCCAGGTCATCTCTGTCTTCTGATCAGAATGCTTTTGCTCAATTGTATTGATATTTGTCACCTGCTTTTGAACAATAGCCTGCAGAACATGCTGATAGTGATCCAATGCACCGTCACCTGTCAAAGCTGGTACAATACGATCTTTCTGTTCCTGCAGAATCTGCGACAGAGTCTTATAAGACTCATTTTGCTGCTTCTGATAATTGGTGTAATAATCAACAAGGTCATCATAGTCCTTCCTATTATTGTTCAGATTGCTAGCCTTTGAAGCATAATTCGGAATATCGCTATCCTTAATCGTGTTATAGGTAGCCTCAAGCTTCGGAGCGGTGGTAGTCTGCCAGTATTCCACCAATTTCTCATTGTCTCGAGCATCCGATACAGCCTGGATCAAGTTTGAGATCTTAGTGTTGACACCATTATAAACGCCAGCGATAGCATTCTTGGCCTCGGTTTCATAGGTATCAACCGTTGCCTTTTTATTTGCCAACACTGCTGTCAGGTTGTCCTGAATCAACGCATCAACCACAGCCTTCTTATTCTTTTCGGCCTGAACCTTTTCAATCTGGGTATTAGCATCACGTGTCAACTTAGCCAGATTATCCTTCACTGTTGCAATATCGGTCTGCAAAGTTGTGAAGGTATTCACTCTAACATTGATGTCATCAGTTGTTTCATTGGCAAGAGCTGCAGCATCAATAATATTGTTCTGATAATCAGTATCATAATTATTCTTAGCTAACACATAACCATTGTACAAACCGTCATATTCTGTTCTCTTCAGACCGAGATCTGGTTGTGGTTTCGATGCTGTAGAAGTAATGTAGGCTGCTTTATAAACATCCAAAGCAGCGTCCAACTCACTCAGCTTAGAATCAACCACAACCTTCAGCGTGCTATACAAAGAAGCAGCGTTATCGTGCAGATAATTCTTTTGGTCATCTGGAGCACTGGTCTTAATCTCGTTCAGACGTGTCTGCTTTGATGCATAAACAATTGCCATCAAATCATCAACACTTTCCTTTCCAGTCTTATCCAAAGTTGCAGCGACATCAGTCTGAGCCTTTTCTGCAGCAGCCTTGATCTGATCAAGCTCGTCCTTATATTTATAAGGAGCAGCAGTGTAGACATCCAGAACTTTAATATCAGCACGAACAACTTCTACCAAATCTATATCAGCAGCGGCATCTGCCAGAATCGTATTATAATGACTTACTGCATTTTCAGAAGCCAACTTATAATCGTCCTCAATGGCTGTTACCAAATCATCGATCTCATCCTGCAATTCAGACAACTTATCGGTTACTTTAGTCGTTGTGCCATTGCCATAGAGGTTATCTACTTTAGTAGCCAAAGTACCAATGCTCGTATTCAGTTCAGTTCTCTTCCACTCAAAACGGGCAGAAGCAACGAACTTACCATCAGTAGAGTTGTACTTATTATAGGTAGTCTCGTCGTCAGCCTTCTTTATCTTCAACAATGCTTCTGCTGCAGCCAGTTTCTTCACAAGTGAGTTATCACCTGTGCCATCGATAGCGGCCTTAAGATCTTTGTAGTTCTGAGCCTCAGTATTAGCTGGGGTAACCTTATCACCGAAACCATCAACTTCGCTAACGATTGTCGTATAAGCAGCCTGATCTTCGATGATATAGCTATCAATATCATCAGCCAAAGCATCAACAACTCCCTGCAGAGCAGTGATCAAACCCTTAATACGATTGTACTCAGATTGCAGGTTGGCCTTAGCTTCATCGTAAAGACTGTTGTTATAGCCGTCCAATTCAGTCTGCTGAGCTGTAACTTTACTTGTGATTGAATTATATACTCCCTCACGAGTATTGTAATCACTCTTCGCATTGGTTACGATATCAGTCATCTCTCCCTCGAGGTCAGATGCTTTATCAGAAATTTCTGTAGCCTTAGCCATCAACTGGGCATTAGCAACATTGTTTGCTGAGTAGTAATCATTAATCTTGGTCTGCAAATCAGGTATATTCTTGGTCTGGTAAACACGAAGGTCATCCAGAGCATTTTGCAACATAGTACCAGTGAAGACACCCTTCATATACATCTGCAGAGCAGTTACATTTTCATTGTACTTAGTATTAAGACTTGTAACTTTGCCGTCAGCAGCAGTTTTTGCATTATTATACTCAACCTTAGCTTTAGCAATTGTTTTTGCAGAAGTCTCTGTTTCGGAAATGAAGTCCGTGAACTTCTTTTCAACAGCCTTCAGCGTTGTCAGCTGATCATCCTCATAAGTCTTCAAGTCACCACTATTATAGTGTTGATCATAGGCTGTTTTATAATCATCAAAGTCACCTTTCAGATTATTCAGTTCAGTAACCAGTCCAGGTTTCTGTACTGTCTGGTCAATCAGAGCAGCATTCAAGGCTGCCAGGGCATCTTCATAAGATTGCTGTACATTAGGCAGATAAGCCTCAATAGCAATCTTAAGAGCCAACTCCTGGGTATCAGACGTTACATCATCTTTCAGATCCTTAAAGTCAGACTCCAAATCTGCCAAATCTGCAGGATCAGTAAATGTGATTGCATCACCATCGTTGAAATCGTTAACAGCTTTACGATAAGCCTCAATACGAGTTCTCAAATCTGCAGAGCGGTTTTCAAAACCTTCCTTACTAGCAGCCTTGGCTTTCTTAATCAGCTCATCAACTGCATTGATACCATCCTCGAGATTCGTAACGGCTGTATTGAATACATCATACTGGTAACCTTTTTCTGTAACCTTTGCTTTTGCATCAAGTGCATTAAGGTCACAAACAAGATTACCTTGTGCTTCAACATCATACACCTTGTATGTGTTATACAAATTAATCTTAGTGTCTTCGTCAGCAGCAGCCATGATATAGCCCAGTGCACTAGCTGCATCAGAGATAATGGTCTTTGCTGTGTTGGCTTCTGTTACAACAGTAGCTGCCACTTCATCACCATTACGATCCTTACCAGTTCCCAGAGCATCAATATAGAACTGATAACCCTCTACAGTAGCTTTCACGTTGCTAAACACCTTATTGGTCTCGACAACATAACTGGTATTGTTCCAATCAACTGCCAAAGTAACTTCTGCTACCTGGACAGCCTCATTAGCGTTCTTGTTTTCAACTTTCAGTTTCAGGTCTGCTTCCGCATTCAATGCAAATTTCAACGTAGCAACTGCATCCGTGGGATCCGTTGCTGTTGTCGTCACGTCTTTCGTCGCAATTACATTCGAGCCTGAAAGAATTGAAACAGTTGCATTGTGAGCCTTTCCGTTAAGGGTAACGTTCAATTCATACTCACAAGCTTTCAAACCTGTTACCAAGTTCTTAGTTACAGTACCACCTTTGGCAACATTGTAAGCTGCCTGAACATCAGTGTGTACTTGGACTGCCATCGCGGCTGCAGGAGCCAGCGATAAAGCTGCCATTGAGTAAATCAATTTTTTCTCCATAATTCGTCGTTTTAAGTTAATAATTATGTTATTATATACACGTATCTATACGTTATTATCGGCTAGTTATACGGTTAGTAATTCAATAAAAATTGTCAATAGGACACACGTTGCATTCACATGCTAACAAACGCAAAGATAAGAGAAAATATATTAAGGTGATTAAGGATTTGTAACACTTTACGTGAAACCCCTATTTTTTTTCGTGGAATTATCGTCCAGATAACACTTCTAGATTCTCACGTAAAGCGGCTTTTGAGACGTGAAGAGTGACGACATTACCGATGTCGTCAAGGAGGACGATGGCCTCTTTCACAGTGCTGACACGCTGCAGTCTGTTGACGTTGATAATATACTTACGGCTTAGGCGCATCATAAACGAGGCATCGGCTCCCATCTCTTGCAGACAATCCTCAATCTTGGAAAGTCCCCAAGGCACCATGCTGTGATAGCCCGTGGTGTAATAGACATGGGCATAATGATCGTCGGCAAGAAAATAAAGCACCTTATTGAGGTCGATGAGGTAAATCTCATCGTGTCCTTTCAAAACTAGTCTCGGTTGGTTTGGTGTCGTCATACCTTATAGTAATAATAGTTTGTTATTGGTGCTTGCAAAGATACAAACTATTTTCGATTCCGCAAATTTTTTGAATACTTTTTTGTTTTTGCAGAAAATAATACGGAATTATTTCTCGATAAGGGCGACGGCGTAGGCAGAGATACCTTCCTGGCGACCGGTGAAGCCGAGCTTCTCGGTGGTGGTGGCTTTGATGGACACCTGGTCGGGATCGCAGCCGATGACCTGAGCCATACACTGCTGCATGGCAGGGATATGGGGATTCATCTTAGGCTTCTCGGCACAGATGGTGGCATCGATGTTCACCAGGTGATAACCCTTGGTGGCGATGAGCTCGATGGTCTTCTTGAGGATAATCTTACTATCCATGCCCTCGGTCTCGGCCGAGGTATCAGGGAAGTGATAGCCAATGTCGCGCATGTTGGCGGCACCAAGGATGGCATCGCAGATGGCGTGAATCAACACATCAGCATCGCTGTGACCCAGGAGGCCGAACCCACCCCCAGCCCCTCCCGAACGGGAGGGGAGGTTAAATGGAATCTTGATGCCGCCAAGCCATAGCTCACGACCTTCAACAATACGATGGACATCGTAACCCATACCTACACGGAAGCCACAGAACCCACCCCCTGCCCCTCCCGTGCGGGAGGGGAGATTTTGGTCACCTTCTGCATTTAGGTCTCCCCTCCCGTTCGGGAGGGGCTGGGGGTGGGTCTGCTGGGGGTGGGTTAACACCCCCTCTATCTCTTCCAAAACATTATCTATGTCACAGAGAACTTCTTCGTTGGTAAACCTAAGAACTATGAAACCTTCTTCATTCAGATACTTTGTTCGCTCGGCATCTAACTCTGGCTGTTCACCATCAAAATGATAACCACCGTCAACCTCAATAATCAGTTTATCCTTGAGACTAATAAAATCTGGAATGTAGCCATAGACAGGATGTTGTCTACGGAAATGAGCACCCATTTTATTATCAGACAAATAATTCCACAACACAGATTCTGCTTCTGTAGGATTTCTCCTCATCTCTCTAGCTTTATCTAACAGCAACTGATAAGTTGAAGCTTCTGTTGTCTCGAATCTATTATTTCTCATATTCTTTTTCTATATAACCTCCCCTCCTGCACGGGAGGGGTTGGGGGTGGGTCTTATCTAAAAAGATCCTTCAAGCCATCCATATCGAAGGCCAGGGTAAAACGAAGGGTCTGGTCGAGGGGATTGCTCTGGGCGGTAGAGATGACATAACCGACATCGAGCGAGAAGACATTCATGCGGAAGCCACCACCCACGGTAAAGTACTTACGGTTGCCCTTCGACTCACTCTCATGGTGATAACCGGCACGCAGGGCGAATTGGTCGTGGTAGGTGTACTCGGCACCGACGCTCCACTGGATCTCCTCGAGTTCTTCCTTGAATCCGCCAGGCGCATCACTGAAGCTCTTGAACATACCCTTGATGCTCGACATATCTGAATACTCGCGACGCACACGGTCCTGATAGTCTGAGTTGCTCTCGTCGACACCCTGCACAGGCACTGTGGGCACCAGCAGTTTGTTGGCATCGGCAGCAATGCTGAAGCGGTTGTACTCGTCGACAGGAATCATGAGCGACGTACCAATACGCAGGTTGGTGGGGATGAACTGACTCTCCTCATCGCCATAGAACGAGATCTTACTACCGATATTGGTCACCGTGGCACCCAGACCCAGCTGACACTCACGGTTGCCCAGCATCACATAGTTATTATAGTACATGGCGATATCGGCAGCAAAAGCAGAGGCTGGCTTGGAGTCCTCGCTATAGTCGTAGCGCAGGTCGCTATAGATCCAGCGCAGACCGACACCCAGAGAGAAATGTTCACTCAGCATACGAGAGTAGGCCACGTCGAGGGCCATCTCATAGGGCTTCACCGTGCTCGACTCATCTTCGCCTGTGCCATCGGTATAGACCGTACCCAGTGAGAAATAACGCAGCGAGCCTGACAGGGCACCATAGTCACCAATGCGATAATAACCGGTGACATAGGCCAGGTCGATATCGTTGACCAACTGACGCAGCCAGGGGGTGTAGTTCAAAGCCACGCCCGCACGACTGATGCAGAAGGGATACTTAGCCAGGTTCCAGTGCTGCGAGTTGACATCAGGGTCGGTGGCAGCACCCACATCACCCATACCAGCAGCACGGGCATCGGGGGCGATGGTTTGGGATATCACGGCATGTTCAACGGGGTTGAACGTGTTGGTCTTGTAGTCGTCGGCGCTTGCGCCCAGTGGGAGCAGGAAGCCAAACACCCACCCCCAACCCCTCCCGAGCAGGAAGGGGGATTGGATAGACTTAAAAAAATGTTTTATATCCATTATATACTTTACATTTTCGTATTTACTTACTTATTAAAAGAAACTCCAGCTCTTTTACGTTTAAATAACGGCCAAAGTTCCCTTTTATTGTCCCTCCATTGTTAAATCATTCTAAACCCACCCCCAGCCCCTCCCGTGCGGGAGGGGAGGTGAGATAGTCTCAAGGGCTTCATCTAACCAAACCTCCCCTCCTGCACGGGAGGGGCTGGGGGTGGGTATTACAGCACAATCAACTTTTTGGCTTGCGACACCTGTTTACTGCCATTGCTGCTGATGAGCACACGGTAGAGATAGACACCGGTGCGCAGTCTGCTGCCACTGCTGGTGGTAAGATCCCAGTCGATGGTGTAGGTCTGATCGGTGGGGATGCCGGTCTCTGTCCTACCCCACAGCTTGCGTCCCGAAGCATCGAAGATCTCGAGTTCGATATCCATCTCGCTGCCGGTACGGTCGTGGGAGATGACAAACTGTGTATAGGTGGTGGCGGGGTTCTTGGTGCAGATGACGCTCTGCAGCAAGGGCTCCTGACGGGCATCGACGGTGAACTGCAACTCGGCCGTGGTGGAGTTGTTGAGCACATCCCACGCACGGAACAGCAGCTTATGGGGGCCATCGCTGAGTGTGGGCAGGGTGTAGCCCACATGACCGGTGCGATAGTCGCCAAAGTCATACTGGAACGCATCGTTGAGGTTGTAGGCCATGTTCATATCGCCATCAACGATGAGTTCGAGGTCATGGCCAATACCACTACCTGCCACGTTGATACCATCCTTGTCGGAGAGCTCAGCATAGAAATAGGGAGTGGCATTGACGGTGCCGCCATTCATGAAGTGCTCGCTGTTCAGATAGCAATAGACAGAAGGACCAATGCCATCGTTGGCTGCATCGACAGAGCCTGACAGATGGAAGGCACTGTTGACACCGTGGGCTTCGAGGGACTTGTCTGCGCTGATGGCATAGATAAGGAAGAGACCTGGCTGGTCGGAATAGCTGATGTCCTGGGGAACAGAGAACTGGAACGTGAACTGACCGTTATGCACGCTGTCACGTCCACTATAGATGGTATTGGGACGGTCTTTGTAGGTAAAGGCCTCGTCGGGTGAGGGGTCATTGCGACGACAGGTGATGGTCTCTTCCTGGTCGCGTACAGTGAGGGTGGCCAGACCATTGAACTGGGGCTGGCCCTCGACATGACCCTTGACGGTGACCACAGAACCAGCCTTCAGTTGGATGGATGCGCCTGAGGCTGACTGACCGTTGATGCTGTCAACCACAGCCTGCAATGTGGGGGTAGCCAGGGCCAGGGCGGGGTCGCCCAAGAGGGTGTAGTGCACCTTGTTGATGCGCTCCATCTCGACGAGACTCGATGTATAGGCGTTCTTGGCAAGCACGACAGCCTCGCCCATAGTAATACGACGACCATTAGCATCGGTGCTGAGCACATGCTTCATAAAGGCCTTGTTGATGATACTGTTGTAGTTGGCATAAACGGTGCGGGTGGTACCAAAGAAGGCGACAGCGCCGCCATAGTCGTTGTACATGGCCAACTCGCCAAAGTTCTCTTCCTGTCCGTCGAAGGGCATGATATCGCACGAGGCGGTAACCCACAGGGGCAGGTTCAGGGACATGCGCTCGGAGAAGAACTCCTTCTTGACGGCCTGCTCGTGGGACATGATATAGACGGAGCCATGGCCGGAGTAGTTCATCACCAAAGCACCACGCTGCATCTGCTGACGAACGAGTTGCTCTACCTCGGGATAACGATTGCCTGTGGAGGTGGACTCGCGGGTATAGGCGTCCCAATAGATCTTCTTCTGGTCGAAAGAGGGATTATTGGTAGCCACGACCTTTGCCACAGCCTCAGCATCCTGCATGTGGCGGTTGTTGTCGCCATCGTCACCCAGGATGCAGATGGTGTTCTGCCAAGAGGCAGCATGGTTGTTGGTGCGATAGTCAACAATCTTATCGACCATGGCCGTGGCCTCTGCCAGCGTACGGGCTGACAGACGACCCACAGCGGCATCAATACCATCGCCGGGCAGACTGGCACCCTCGCCATCGTCGAGCAGACAGAAATAATCGTCGCTGACATAGCAATAGAACTGACTGAAGGAGTTGTCGCTCTCATAACAGAGGAGGAAATCATCGGGCGACTCATTGCGCCAGTCGCTGGTGAGCATGCGATTATCCCAGGCACCATCGCCAAACAAAAGCAGATAGCGGGGCTGGTCGGCCTCAGTCTCGGCGCGGTCGTAGAGCATCTTCATATAGCGACGATAGGCATTGGCATCGGGAGTACCGCTGGAGAACTCGTTATAGAGTTCGTCGGCAGGCACGATGTTTACTCGCAAACTGTCATAGGTCTCGTGAAGAACCTTCAAACGCTCAGCCTGACTAAGGAACTTCTGACTGGCAGGAATGATGATGACCATGTCGGCAGCAGAGTCGGCATGGTGGTTCTGGTTCGTGATGGCATAGACAACCTCGGGCACTGGCAATGACGACGAGGTGAGGTCGGTCATGGCCTTGGGCGTGGCATAGCGCAGTGAGAGCCAGTCAAGGCGCACCTCTGAGCCGGAGGTCATACGAAGGGTAATGGTGTTTTTGTCGTCGTGGTTAATGGCATCAGCAGGCAAAGCCAGACTCCAGGTCATCTGGGCGGCCAAAGCCAGACCATCGCGAGGGGCACCACTGGGGGTGACCACTGACGTAGTGGGCTTCAAGGTGCTCACCTCGGTACCATTGAACAACAGGGTGGCCTCGAAGGTCTTGTCGAACGACAGGTTGATATCGACATAGGCCGTGGTATTGTGGATGGCAGGCATCGTGATGTTACGGGGGGTGCCTATCACAAGTTTCTCGCTCTCATAGAGGTTGCGACCGCCGTGGTACCAGGCGTAGTTGTCCACCTCATAGAGGTCGTGATAATCGTTGGCAGAGGGATAGAAGGAGGTTCTGAATGTAGTGCTGTCAACAGACAGGGGTGTGCCTTCAGCCTCGGTGAGGAAATAATAGCCGTAGTCGGAATAGGGATTACGGGTGCGTGCCACCGTATTGTTTGCCGTCCAGTTGACGGGACCCACACCATAAAACAGGCGATGGCCATTGACAGTGCAGGTGGGCACCTCTTTTAGGTCATCGGTCTCAGCCAGATAGTCTGCTGTCAACTTCTCGGGCTGCATGGCACCACCATAGCCATAGATGCGTACCTGAGCTGGATTAGAGAACCCAGCCTGACGTATCAAGGCGTCAGAAAGGTGATAGACACCGGTCTCGGGGATGCGAATCTTGACCCAACGGCCACTGGCGAGGACAGAGCTAAGACCCACCCCCTGCCCCTCCCGAACGGGAGTGGAGTTTGAGTTAGATGAAGCTATCTTAGCTCCCCTCCCGCACGGGAGGGGTTGGGGGTGGGTTTGGGGTTGGGGCTGGGTCTTTATTTCCAGCATGAAGCTGACCAGCTTCTGGTATTTGCCATCGCGGAAGACGATGGGTACGAAAGAAACATTCAGGATGCCCTGCTTACGAACCACACTGACATGACTGTCAATCTGCGGCAAAGCTGCAGGACAATCAGTGCTGAGTGCCTGATAGCGAGCCACATCGCCCTCGCTCATCGGTATGAATTCGGGATAGATTATGCTGACCTCATAAACAGAATCGGCATAGTACGGACCCAACGGCTGCTGATAGTTGAAGCAGGGCAATAAGGAATCTATCTTCACCTCACTGGCGGTGAGATTGAAGAAATTCTGTGCACTGGTGCACAAAGCCAAGAACATGAAAAAAAACAGCAATAATAGTTTTCTCATTTTCTTCATTCTATTCAGCCTCCCCTCCTGCACGGGAGGGGCTGGGGGTGGGTTTCATTTACAGTTAAAATCCAATACTTTTCGGTCTTCTACCCATCCCTCAAGATGATCATCGATATGGACGGGGCCAACACCGACGGGTGTTCCTGTATAGAGCAGGTCGCCAGTCTTCAGGGTGAAGTAGGTGGAGATATAGGCAATGAGCTCATCTATCTTATAGAGCATATCACTGGTACATCCCTGCTGCACCGTGGTGCCATTGATATCGAGATGGAACTGCAGGGCCTGCACGTCGCGGAACTTCTCTTTCTCTACCCACTGACCAATGACGGCAGAACCATCAAAGCCTTTGCAGATCTCCCAAGGCAGTCCCTTGGCACGGGCCTTCTCCTGCCAATCGCGAGCAGTGAAGTCGATACCCACAGTCACCGCATCGTAGTAACGATGGGCAAAGCGGGCGGGAATGCCCTTGCCCAGTCGACAGATACGCACCACGAGTTCTGCCTCGTAGTCCACGCGCTCACTCCAGTCGGGGATAAAGAACGGCTTACCATCCTTCAATAATGCGGAGTCGGCCTTCGTGAAAATCACTGGGGCCTCTGGTTTATATAACGCACCATCAAGCTCTTTATTGTGCAGAGCATAGTTCATTCCTACTGCAAAAATCTTCATATCTCTGTTTTTATTCCTTACGACGTGCAAAGATAATGAAAAAATTCGTATCTTTGCACCACAATAACAAAAAACAACGAAAGATGAAAAGACATTTTTTTGCCTGCGCTACCTTGATGCTCGTTCTGAGCAGCTGTGGCGGCAGTAAACAGGAGCCCACCGTGGCCGAGGAAATGGAGGACATGACCGAGACGTTTAGCAACACATATAGCGAGCCGGAAAGTGAAGAGGTGACCGACCTGCTGAAAGCATATAACGAACGGATGGATGACTATAGCACCGACTATATGACAGCGCTGGGCATGGGATTCCGTGATGGCAAGGTGCTGTTGAACTTCTCGGTGAACGAGGAGAAGTTTGGCATCAATGACAAGGAGGCACTGAAAGAGCGCGTGAAGAAGATGGTGAGTGACATGCCCATGGAACAGAAGGAGGCCTGGCAGTGCATTCCTAACACAGGCTATGACCTGATGTACACGTTTGTAGGCAAGCAGTCGAGTGACATCGTTTCGGTGGTACTGACTGTGGATGACCTACAGGGGCTGCTGTACTAGAATGAAAAATTGAGAATGGATAAAGGATCATTTATTCCTTTATCTTTAGACATAGCATCGTCAGATCATCGCTGGGCTCGGCACCGGCCACATGAACGGCCACCTCGTGCTGCAGGAGTTCCACGGTCTGACGAGCACTCTCATAAGTATTGTTTCTGATAACCTCGAGCAGATGGTCGTCACCAAACTGCTCCTGGGCGGCATTCTCGGCCTCGTTGAGTCCATCGGTATAGATAAAGAGGGGCTCTCCCTTGATATTGTCGATATTCTCACCGATATATTCGAGTTCGGGCCATAGGCCAATGGGGGCATTGGGCTCCATCTCGATGAACTCGCCACGGAACACGGGCGGGTTGTGACCGGCATTACAGAACTCAAGGTGACCGGTCTGGAGATTGACCTCACCAATAAACATGGTGACAAACATGCCGCTTTCGTTGTTTTCAGAGAGTTCTGCATTCAGACGGGTGGCTATATCGGCAGGCATCATCTGCTGTTTGGCCAAGGCACGGAACAAACGAATGCTCTGGGCCATGAAAAGGGAAGCTGGCACGCCCTTGCCACTGACATCACCCAAACAGAAATAGAGGGTGCCGTCGAGGATGAAGAAATCATAGAGGTCGCCACCCACGGCCTTGGCTGGCGTCATCGAGGCAAAGATATCCAAGCCTTCATCCTCGGGGAAGGTGCTGGGCACCATACCCATCTGGATGTCACGGGCAATGCGAAGCTCACTCTCAATACGTTCCTTAGCGGTGGTGGTCTCTTCCAACTGGTCGTAGGCCACAAGGAGCTTTTCGTGGGCCTGCTTGAGTTTACGGGCAGCACGAAGACGGAACACAACAAAGACTGCCAGAGAGATAAAGATGAGCGTGATGACAATCATGATGAAGCGGAAACGAGCACGCTCGTTCTCCTGCTGAGCATGTTCGTTCTCACGCTGCAGGCGCTCGTTCTCAAGTTCCTTCTCACTCACCTGGAAGATGGTGTTCATCTCGTTGAGCTGCCCCTTAGATTCCTGGGCATTGAGCGAGTCGTTGAGGAAATAGATATCGCGATAGACCTGACCAGCCTCCAAACGACGACCCATCTTCTCGAGGATATCAGCACGCTGCTGCTTGACGATAACCTCCATGGAACGGTCAGTCATATCAGAGAGTTGAAGGCGCTGGGTATTCTCCTGCAGGGCTGCCTCATAATGTCCCTGAAGGAGATGGAGCTGAGCTGAGCAGTAGAGCCACTTGCCACCAAGCACATTGTCCATAGCGGCAATATGCTGGCGAGCCTCTGACAGATGCTGAGCTGCCGCCTTGAGTTGGTTCTGACCCAAAGCTGCCTGGGCACAGGCCAGGTAATAATAAGACAGGCAGATATCACCTGTAGGAGTGCCATCAAGCTGATGGTCAGCAAAATACTGTTTAAGAACGGGTTCCCAACGCTGGGTGAGCTGAGCCAGCTTGGCATAGTTTTTCATCTCGCCAAGGGCATCGCTGTAATAGGCATAGACATCGGGAACAACAGAGGGAATGGGACGGATCTTAGAGAGTTCTGCCAAGGACTTCTCGAAGACATCAACACTCTGGTCGAAATTACGAAGATTGCTATAAGCAGTACCCATGATACAGTTGGCCTGACCCTTACCCAAGGCATTGCCTCGCTTATGGGCATCCTCGTACATCGACTTGGTCTCGTGGATAGCGATGTTGTTCTGACCGATAAAGACATAGGTGCTGGCCACAAGGCCCCACATCTCGTAGTACACATCCCACTGGGCCAACTCCTTGACACGCTCCATGTCACGGCGTACCACCGTGAGCACGGAGTCGTTCAAGTCATAGTTATAGAACAATGAAGCGCGCTCGGCCAGGGCATTGACCTCGGCCTCAGTATCCTTCTTTTGGCGTGACTCAAGAATGAGCTTCTCAATACTTTTCAGTTCTGAGGTCACGTCGTCGTCAGCACGTAGAGGCAAAGCCATTGGCCATGCCAGAAGGCTGGCGAGGAGAAGCAGGAGGATGCGTTTCATCAATCTTTCGTTTCTTTACAATAATTACTTAACTATTAGTTTCTTTCCATTCAAAATATACAAGCCCTTCTTCAGTTGACTGCGATGGAGGTTGCGTCCCTGCAGGTCATAGCATCGTACATTGTTCATTGTACATTCATTGTACATTGACTCAATGCCACTCACATGTCCGTCAACATAGGTATAGAGAGGCGAAGACAAGCCGGAGGCCTTGAGATAGGCATGGAACGAGCCAAGCGACGAGCCTGCCTCGGCACGCACAAACTGACCAACAGCATAGTCGTCGGCAAAGGGAACAGGGGTATAGACATCGGTCTGGTCAACACTCCACGCAAGGGGCTGATAGGTGCCTACCAGCTGACCTTGGGCAACCGTAAAGGTTTCCAAGGGTACGACCTTGACATCACTGGCCGTCACCTTGCCATCAGCCTTCGAGAGGAA
>CADAKX010000045.1 GCA_902788605.1 uncultured Prevotellaceae bacterium
CGACGCAGTCGGACTCCCCAATAAAACATCTCGCCGATAGGCGACCCCAAAATAAGAAAGAAACAATAAAATCAATAGGAATATGAAAAAGATGTATCAGAAGCCTGAGATTCAGGTAGTGACTATCAACCACAGTGTACAACTCTTGGCAGGAAGCGGCGGCAAATACGTCGGCGGCATCGGCCTCAAAAGCAATGCCGGCTTCAACCTCGGCGGCGGCAGCGACGGCGAAGGCCGCTCGCGCGGCTGCGATGACGACTGGGACGATGAGGACTGGTAAGGAATCACGGAGGTACGAAGGTGCGGAGGTACTACATTGTCGTTGCGGTTCTCGAATACTTTCAGCAGAAAAACAATCTTTCTTGAATCTTGAAACCTGATACCTGAAACAAGTATCTGGTTGTTTGTTGCACTTGTTGCAACATGTGGGCGCAATTTTGCGCTGACATCCCGAAGCATTGACGTTGTCAACGAGCCGACATTTCGGCTCGTCCAGACAAGTGATTCAACTTTTGCCAGGGTTAAGGATTAAGGTATCAAACAAGCATTCAACCTATGGCAGGGTTAAGGTAAAATCCATTCCGCTCGGCTTTGCCGCTTGGCTTGTCCAAGAACTTTTTCTTGGGTAGTACAGTGACAGTGACAAGTGACAAAGTGACATTAAGGTGGTTCCATGTGTGCAATGGGGGGTGAGAGAGGGTGAGTGTGGTGATAAATCGTAAGTAATATAATTATAATATAATATATAAATTATTATATATTATATTATACCATTGTTTGGCGTACATCGCCAGGTGCTTAATGTCACTTTGTCACTTGTCACTTGTCACGTTTTGGCGGCGCTCGCGTGTCTGTTTCACAGCGCTCTCACGTAAGCGCGGCGAGCTACTGATTTCGGGGCTTATGCGATGCCGAGATTCGATGGTTCAATGATTTTTTTGTACCTTGCATTGCATTCGGGAAAAGAGAAACGACGAGTTGCGATGAGAGAAACGACGAGTTGCGATGAGAGAAACGACGTATCAGCCGCGGAGAAACGACGTAACGCTCACCGCCCGTCACAAATAGTTGCAGAATATCCCAGAAATTTGGTGGGGACTGCAACTATTTCTACTTTTGCAGCGTCAAACCGACAAAGCATGATTAAAAGAAAGATTAAGATGAAAACATGGAATGTAAAACTGATGGCCCTGACGGCCGTCATGATGCTGACAACAACAACGACAATGGCGCAGACGCTGAACGACAGCGTATCGACTGACACCACCAAATGGTATAACCAGACACAGCAGCTGGGCGGACTGGTGGTGAAGGGCCGACTGCCCAAGACGCGCGCCAAGGGCGACGCCATGCGCACCACGGTGGCGGGCACAATACTGGAGAAGGCGGGCACGGTGAGCGACGCGCTGGCAAAGATTCCCACGCTGGAGGCCGACAGAGACGGTAGCGTGAAGGTGATGGGACGCGGCGACGCCGAGGTGTATATCAACGGACGCAAGATGCTGGACCCCAACGAGTTGTCGCGCCTGCGCTCTGACCAGATTCAGCATGTGGACGTGGTGCAGAACCCGGGCAGCCGCTATGCGGCATCGACCAAGGCGGTGGTGCGCATCACGCTGAAGAAGGCGCAGGGCGAGGGCCTCAGCTTCCAAGATAATGCTGGGGCGATGTATCGGTATGGTCACACGCTGACAAACAACCTCGACGTGAACTACCGCACGGGCGGACTCGACGTGACAGCGTCGTTCTGGGCTGGCCGCTACGGTCACAACAAGAGCCTGCAGGAGGACGACATGCATTACCTGGTGGAGAACGGCAACGGCAAGGACGTCATCGACGGCTATACCAAGCAGGACACGAAGCAGGTGTGGAAGGGTCTGTCGCCTCAGCTGCAGGTCAACTATATGTTTGACGAGAACCACAGCATGGGCGCGTTCTATAAGTACGACTACCACCCCAGCGGCAGCCTGACCAGCGACTTCAACACGGACGAATATCAGAACGGCAAGTTTATGGAGCGCTCGGAGAGCAGAATCACGCAGGACGATAAGTTCAAGAAGCACATCTTCAACGCCTATTATAATGGTAAGGTGGGACAGCTGGGCATCGACCTGAACATCGATGGACTCTTCGACAACACCGAGACACCGGGCAGCACCAACGAGTCGGCCACATCGCCCCTGGGCGTGAAGACGGTGCGCACTATCGACAGCAACACCAAGAGCAGCAACAACTTCTGGGCCTCGAAGCTGATCTTCAGCCATCCGCTGTGGAACGGCAACCTCTCGGTGGGCGGCGAATACAGCTACAACCACCGCACGGATGCCTACTCGTTTACGGCCTCGGAGGCTGTGCCCGTGACGGCTACCGACACGGAGATCAACGAGAAGTCGGAGGCGGTCTTCGCGGAGTATGGACGTCCCTTCGGCAGGGTGTTTGCCCAGGTGGGCCTGCGCTACGAGCACCTGCAGAACGACTATTATAACTTTGGTGTGCGCATGGACGACGAGAGCCGCGACTATGGCGACTGGTTCCCCACGGCCACGGTGTCGGCCCCTGTGGGCGACGTGCAGCTGGCACTATCGTATCGCCGCGACATCAAGCGTCCGGCCTACAGCAGTCTGACGAGCTCTACCATCTATCTGAACCGCTATGCCTATCAGAGTGGCAACCCCTATCTGAAGCCTACCTACACCCACAGCCTGGTGCTCAACGTGAACTACAAGTGGATGGGTATGGTTATGGACTACTCGCGCGTCAAGGACTCTGAGACGATGACGTCGGAGCCTTTCCCTGGCGCCGCCGACCCGCTGATTTGTCTGCTGCGACCCATCAACACGGCCGAGGACTACGACAAGCTGAGCCTGAACCCCTATGCCAGTCCTACGTTCCAATTTGGCGAGGTCAACTGGCACCCCACGTGGCTTGTCTATCTGCAGCTGCAGAACTACAAGTCGCCCACGGCCGACGGCTCTATCATCACCCTCAACCACCCGTATCTGCAGATAGGATGGGACAACACCGTCCAGCTGAAGAAGGGATGGCGACTGAATGCCGCGCTGCGCTACAGTCCCAAGGGCGATGCCGACAATTTCCGAATGCTGAAGTCGCAGTTCAGCGCCTACATCGGCATCCAGCGCGACATCAACCTACACCAGCTAGGCACGCTGACGGCCGACCTGCGCTGCAACGACATCTTCAACACCAACAAGACGAATGCGGTGGTCTATGGTCCGCGCGAGCTCACCGTGCGCCACCCCACACGACGCACCTTTATGCTCGACCTGACGTGGAAATTCAACGAGGCCCGCTCGAAGTATCGTGGTAGCGGTGCTGGCGAGAAGCAGAAGGCACGTATGTAAGAAGAAGAAGGAAGAAGGAAGATGGAAGAGTACACAAAAGGGACGGTTCCTTTTGTGTACTTTTTTATAGTAGGTCCTTGATGGCAGCGCGAATCTGCGTCATGTTGCTGCGCGAAACGGGCACGGCATCATGACTGTGCTTCATGACAAGCTGGGTGGAGCCGGAATGCGACACAATCTGCTCCACCTGGCTCAGGTTGACCAGGAAGGCGCGATGGCAGCGCACAATCATCGGATAGGCCGCGAGGGTCTCCTCCATCTGCTTGGAGGTGGCGCGCAGCATGTCGGTATGCACCTGGTCGTCGCGCAGATGGCAGATCTTGACGTAGTTTCCCACCGCCTCGATATATAATAGGCAGGAAATCTGGAGCGTCACCGAATCGTTGGTGGTGCCACGAAGGGTCAACCCACCCCCAGCCCCTCCCGAGCAGGAGGGGAGTTCTGACAGATTCTGCGCTTGAGAGTAACCAACCTCCCCTTCCGTTCGGGAGGGGTTGGGGGTGGGTTTTGGGGTACTGGTCTTTAGCTTTTCATTCATTTCCCGTATTTCCTCGAGTTCTGCGGCCAGATACTTGCTGCGGAACTTGAAGCGCCAGTAGAGACCGATGGCGAAGGACAGGAAGCCGATAATCAGCAGCGTCTCGAGAAAGTTGCCCAACGAGAATTTGTTTTCCTCGGCCAGACTGCTCAACAAAAAATGGCGATAGAGGCAGATGAGCAACGCCACCAGCGGGGTGTTGATGAACTGGAAACGCAGATTGCGGCTGATGATATAGCTGACGCCACGATCGTAGGAACGGGGCATACGCACAAGGAACCTCAGGATGACTTCGGTCAGGAAACAGCTGAAAATGCCCAGCACAAACAACAACAGTAAATGTACATAGGCCTGCCATTCCCACACTTCGAGTGAGAAGGGTTTGAAGATGGCGATCGCCAGCACGATGAAGGCTGTGCTGATGACACGTGTGCTGATGGTTTGTTTGTGACCTTTGTTCATACGGTCGGCAAAAATAGTAAAAAAAAGGGAAATGATATGCATTTTAAGTGCAAAAAATGCTACCTCACATCACTTTTTCCTGCCATCCGTCACATTTTCATGCCATTTATCCCAAAAATTTGGTGGATTTTGGGGTTCGGCGTATCTTTGCAGCAGAAATTTTTAAAAACGAAAAGATTATGAAACCAAGAACGATTATCGGAATTGTGTTGATTGTGGCCGGTTTATGGAAACTGGCCAACATGTGGGGATTGATTGAGAACGAGTGGCTGTGGAGCCAGCCTTGGACGGCGTATGTGGCCCCTGCCCTGCTGCTGTATGTGGGTGCAAAGACCATCGTCAACAGCTATCGACGAGACCCTGACCAGTGGCTGCAGCGCCCGCTGCCCATCGGCGAGGACGGCAAGCGTATCTGCTGCTCGGTGTGCTACGGCGGCGACGAGTATGTATTTCGTGGCGAGCCCTTCCACGGTGCCCGTCTCGACGCTTTCTGCGGCGGCATCCGCATGGACCTGCGCGAGGCCGTGATCACCGAGGACGAGGAGATAGACATCCACACCTTCTGTGGCGGCATCGAACTCTATGTGCCCGCCCATGTGAACGTCATCGTAAAGAGCCGCAGCTTCCTCGGCGGTGTGGGTAACAGTGCCACACGCAACGCCGACCCACAGGCTCCCACCATCCACATCGTCGCCAGCAATTTCTGCGGAGGCGTGGATATTAAGAATTGAGAAACATCAAAACAAAAAAATGATGATACTTAGAACATTCAATATCAACGATGCTTCTACGATTCTGAGCTGGTGCAAGGATAAGCATGCCTTCCGACTTTGGAGTGCCGACAGGTATAAAGATTTCCCTGCTCAGCCTGATGAGATGATGGAACATTAGAAAAGATATGAACATACTGATTATAAACGGAAGTCCTCGTAAGAAAGGACTGATATCGCAGATGCTTGGCATCATGCAAGAGGAGGCAGAGAAACGAGGCGACACGGTGGAGATGGTATATACCAACGACCTGACCGTGAAGCCCTGCACGGGTTGTATGGCCTGTCGTACGAAAAAGAAATGCGTACTAGCTGAGGACGATTCGCAGCGGGTGCTGAAGATGATGCAGCAGGCCGATGCCATCATTATGGGAGCACCATGCTATTGGGGCAACATCCCTGGGCAGATGAAGTTGATGTTCGACCGTCAGGTTTATGGCATGATGCGCGATACGACGCGCTTTCCAGAGCCTCTGATGAAAGGTAAAAAGTGTATCCTCATCAGCACCTGCACCACGCCCTGGCCCTGGAACATCCTGTTCAAGCAGTCGCGCGGCGCCATTCGTGCTATGCGTGAAATCGCCCACTATGCTGGTTTCAAGATTGTGAAGACCATCGAGCGCGGCGGCACAGCCATGCATCCAGAACTCACTGATAAAGACAAGCAAAAGTGCCGCAAGGCGATGGAACGACTTAGTTAATCTGAGGAATTATAAATGTATAAAAAGATAATAATATGAAACAGAAATTTTGCCAGAGCTGCGGAATGCCGCTCACAGATGATGTGCTTGGTACGAATGCCGATGGAAGTAAGAATGAAGATTACTGCATGTACTGCTACAAGGACGGCAAGTTCCTGCAGGATTGTACGATGGAAGAGATGATTGAGCATTGTGCTCAGTTTGTGAATGCTGTAAATGAAGGGTTGGAAAAGCCAATTACCAAAGAGGAATACATCGGCATGATGAAATCGTACTTTCCCCAGCTGAAGCGTTGGCGCAAAACGCTGGATGTGAATAACGATGATGCGATGAATGCTAAGGCTGCGATTAAGCGAGAGGAATCGGAACTTGTTTCGATTCCCGAGTGTGAGCAGGCTCGACCGAAGGTCAATCCCGCTTTAGCCGGCATTAAAGAACTCATTGCACAAATGGCCGACACTCTGCCCATCGCTTATATCTCGTCAGTAGACCAGGAAGGTTTCCCTTGGACCAAGGCCATGCTGAAACCACGTAAACGCGAGGGTATCAAAACCTTCTACTTCACCACCAACACATTCTCAATACGTGTGGCTCAATACAAGGCTAACCCCAAGGCCTCGATCTATTTCTGCGATGTCGAGGGTTTCAAGGGCATGATGCTGCGCGGTACGATGGAGGTACTTACCGACCCAGCCTCTAAGGAAATGATTTGGCGTGATGGAGACGAGCAGTACTATCCCTGTGGTGTGACCGACCCTAACTACTGCGTCTTGAAGTTCACCGCCACCGATGGCCGTTTCTATAGTGATTTTTATCCACGTAGTTTTGTAATTGAGTAAATGATGAACAATAAAGCACTTGTCGTTATCGACATCCAGAACGACATCACCAAGCACTATCGGGACATCATCGACAACATCAATGCCGCCATCGAATGGGCTACAGTCGAGGGTATGCACATCGTGTATGTCAAGCATAACAACATCACCGCTGCTACGCGGACGTTCAAGCCTGGCACTAAGGGTGAGGCACTTGTGCCTGAGATGAAGGTCGTGTCAGATAACATCTTCGTAAAGACGAAAAGCAACGCCCTAACAAGCGAGTCGTTTTCTGCTTTCATAGCATCGAATGGCATCAATGAGTTCTACGTAGCTGGCGCGGATGCTACAGGCTGCGTGAAATCGACGTGTTTCAACATGGCCAAGGCTGGATACACGGTGCACGTTCTCTCAGACTGTGTCACCAGTTATGACCTGAAGAAACTCCCAGAGATGTTCGCCTATTATGAAAGCAAAGGCTGTGAGGTGAAGAAACTTATTGATTATAAATGAGAAAATGAATATACTAATTCTTTCAGGAAGCCCCCGGAAGGGCGGCAATACGGATTTACTGGTAGAGGCATTCGTCAAAGGGGCCTCACAGAAACACCATGTAGAGGTCGTCTCCGTACACGATTACAAGGTCAACCCCTGCATGGGTTGTAACGCTTGCTTCAGGAACGAGCACCATCTTTGTGCTCAGAAGGACGATATGGCGATTATCTACGAGAAGATGGCTCACGTCGACATGCTCGTGATAACCTCGCCAGTGTATTTCTACGGACTGAGTGCACAGCTGAAGGCCGTCATCGACCGCTGTCATAATCCTATCAGGGATACGTTCCCCATCAAGAAGATGGTGTTGCTGCTTGTAGGTGCCGCTACACTTCCAGAACTCTTCGACAGCATCCTCGCGCAATACCAGCTTTGCCTGAACTTCTTCAAGTTAGAGGATGCCGGTCGTGTGTTGGTTCGTGGTGTCAAGGATAAAGGCGACATCAAGAATACCAATGCACTGAACGAGGCATTCGAGTTAGGACAATCATTATAAAATGAGTATGCCTATGGCGTGCCCTCGCATTGTAAGGCATTAATGGACAGGACCGTATCGTTTAACTCACCTTTGATGTATATCGATGCTGATGGTGTTGCCCACCACTATGGTTATGAAGAAGGCACCAAGAAAACTATTCTGATTTCGACAGCAGGACTGCCAAACATGAAGGGAAACTTCGACGGACTGCTGTTTGCCATGCGCCACATGTATGGCAAAAACATCAGTTACATCTGCTGTGCCGAGGGCTCGCTCTTCATGAGTCCCAATACCGAGGTCATTACGACTCCCTACTTGGCAAAAGTGAAGCAGGCAGGTGCAGAATACAAAGCAGCCGAACGGATATCAGATGAGACACAGGCATATCTCGATACCCCCATGCTCCCAGCCGAAGCATTCGTCAAGACCGTGAATGGAATCTTTGAAGGTATGATGAAAAAGAAATAAAAATGATAACGATATTAGTAGCTGTCGTCTTGGTGATGATGGCAATCTAGGCAATTGAAAGACTTTAAATGTTTGGCAGTCTCGGCAATTATGCGTAATTTTGCAAACAATTTGCAAACAAATAAGATAATGAAACAGGAAATCAATCCCAAGGACACCAACAGAGCCATCGCCTTCGAGCTGTGGACGAAGTCGCCCATGCCGATGGTGACTCTCACGAAGACCTTCGACGTGACACGACTGCGCAAGGTGAGTAGGAAGCGGGGCATGAAGTTCAACATGCTGCTGTGCTGGTGTATCGGCAAGGCAGCATCAAAGATAGAGGAGTTCTACATGTTGCCCCAGGATGGGAAGCTGTATAAATATGACCGCATGGCCATCAACGTGATTGCAGATAACGTCAAGGGCGGACTGAGCTTCTGCGACGTGGCCGTCTGCGATGACTTGGAGGCCTTTAATGCCAACTACCTGCATCTGACGGAGACCATCAGTCAGACGTGTCAGGACATCCTGGACGATGAAGCCGTGATTGTCGGCACATCGGCTGTCACGGGCATAGAACTCGACAGCATCACCAACCAGTATAGCGGCATCTTCAACAATCCCTTCCTGGCCTGGGGCCGCTACCGCAAAGGCTGGCTGAAGACCACGCTCCCCATCTCCTTCCAGTTCCACCACGCCCAGATGGATGGCAAGCACGCCGCCCGATTCCTGGAAGAACTGCAACGGACTATCAACACGATATGATCTTTTCTGAATCATATGGAAACTAGACAACAACATTGAACAAACAATTATAAGACATGAACAAGATTGTATTGATTACTGGTGCAACAAGCGGGATAGGACTCGCCTGTGCAAGGAAGTTCGCTGCAAATGGCGACAAACTGATTCTGACGGGAAGAAACGAACACCGACTGAATGAAATCCGAAAGGAACTGACAGAGAAGCAGGTCAACGTGCTGACGCTGGCTTTCGACGTGAGAGACCGCGAGAAGGCTGCTAAGTATATCCAGGAACTGCCCGCAGAGTGGCAACAGATTGACGTGCTGGTGAACAACGCCGGACTGGCTCTGGGACTGGAACCCGAGTATGAGGGCAATCCCGACGACTGGGAGACGATGATCGACACCAACATCAAGGGTCTGCTCACGATGACTCGCCTGGTGGTGCCTGGTATGGTGGCACGTGATCGCGGACACATCATCAACATCGGTTCGGTGGCTGGCGATGCTGCCTATGCTGGCGGCAACGTGTATTGCGCTACAAAGGCTGCCGTGAAAGCACTCTCCGACGGTCTGCGCATCGATGTGGCCAACACAGCCGTACGCGTGACTAACCTCAAGCCCGGACTGGTAGAGACCAACTTCAGCAACATCCGTTTCCACGGCGACAGCGACCGTGCTGCCACAGTATATAAGGGTATCAAGCCCCTGACGGGCGACGATATCGCCGATGTGGCCGTCTATGCCGCCAATGCCCCTGAACACGTGCAGATTGCCGAGGTACTGATACTGGCCACCCATCAGGCAAGCGGTAGCGTCATCGTCAGGAAATAGACACACAAAGAAGATGAAAGTAAAGAAGATGTTTTTCAGGATGATTGCTGTGGCAGCGGCCACAGCCCCACTTCCCTGTATGGGCCAGGAAGAGCCCGATATCGCCCGCGAAAGGGATTTGCAGGAAGTGACCATTACCTCTCGCTCTGTTCAAAAGCGTATGGAAGAGGTACAGATTGGCGTGGAGAAAGTGGAGATTGCCACGCTGGCCAAGGTGCCCCAGCTCTTTGGCGAGAAGGATATTATCAAGAGTCTGCAACTGCTGCCTGGCGTCAAGAGCGAGAGCGAAGGCTCGGGTGGCTATCAGGTGAGAGGCGGCACATCGGCCCAGAACCTGATACTGCTGGATGGCGCCACAGTCTATAACGCTGGTCATCTGGTGGGCCTCTTCTCTACTTTCAACGATGATGCCCTGATGAGTGGGGCATTATATAAAGGTATGGTGCCAGCGCAGTTTGGCGGTGGCTCGTCATCGGTCTTCGATATCAGCACCCGCTCGGGTGACATGCACGACTATCACTATGGCGGCACCATTGGTTTGCTGTCGGCCAAGGTGATGGCCGAGGGTCCCATACAAGAGGGCAAGTCGTCGTTCCTCGTGTCTGGCCGTCGCTCGTATCTGGACCTGTTTCTCAAGGCCACCGACGACTACAAGAACAACACTCTGCATTTCTATGACGCCAACGTGCGCCTGAACTTCCACCTGTCAGAGAAGGATGTGCTGGCGCTGTCGTTCTTCCACGGCTTCGACAACATGGGCCTGGAGGACCTGATGTATATGAAATGGGGCAACACGGCAGCGACGGCCAACTGGCTCCACACATTCAACAATCAGCTCTATGCCAACACTAAACTGATTTACAGCAACTTCAACAGCAACATCGGCATGGACGTGATGAACATGAGATATATCATGGATGGCTATATCCGTCATGCCTCGCTGAACCACCAGCAGACATGGATGCCCAACGACCGTCACCATGTGAACTATGGCGTGGAGGGCACCTACCTGCAGGTGAAGTCGGCCGAATGGGATATGGTCCTGCTCCACGAGCGCGAGAAGCGCAACGCCCTGACGGGAGCCCTGTGGATTGGCGACGACTGGAAAATCTGCGATGCCCTGGAGTTGCAGGCTGGTATCCGTCTGCATCTCTTCTCGGCCCTGGGTGGCGCTCCCTACTATCAGATTGATGCCGATGGCAATATCACCGACACCACCAACCCCAGCAATTCGGAAATCGTGAAGACCTATGCCGACATAGAGCCTCGCGTCAGCGCCAAGATCAGTCTGGGCGACCAGCACAACCTGAAGATAGGCTATAGCCGCACGTCGCAGGATGTGCACGCCATCAACAATGGGGCGATGTCGATGCCCTTCAGTCGCTATCTCATGTCGAGCAATATCGTGAAGCCCGAGCAGGCCGACCAAGTGTCGCTGGGCTGGACGGGCGTGACCGCAAGTGGCGACTATGACTTCTCGGCCGAGACCTACTATAAGACCATCAACAACGTCTATGACTATCGCGATGGCAAGACCTTTTTCTCTGAGATAGAGGTGGAGCGACTGGTTCTGGGCGGCAAAGGGCGCGCCTATGGTCTGGAACTCTGCGCCCATAAGAACAATGGTCCGCTGACGGGCTGGATCTCCTACACGCTGGCCTGGTCGGAAAACCAGATTGAGGGTATCAACGGCGGACGTTGGTACACAGCCTCTAACGACCGTCGCCACGACCTTTCGATTGTGGGCATGTATCAATTGTCGCCCGAATGGGACCTGGCAGCCACCTGGCATTATAACACAGGTCAGGCCCTGAGTGCTCCCTCGGCCAAGTACGACATGTTTGGCTCTACGTTCTATTCATACAGCGAACGCAATGGCTATCGCGCCCCAGACTGTCACCGTCTGGACCTGAGTGCCAACTACACCAGGAAGCACGGCAAGGCCACCCACATCTGGTCGTTTGGCGTGTATAATGCCTACAACCGCTACAACCCCTACGTCATCCGCTTTACCAACGACGACAAGAAGGCCTCGGGCACCAAGGTCGAGCAGACCTCGCTCTTTGGCATCGTGCCCTCGGTATCGTTTACGCTGAAATATTGAGAAGATAAAGAAGATAAGAGATGAAACAATTCATATACATCATCGTTTGCATCATGGCCCTGTCGGCCTGCACCAAGGAGATTGACTTTGACTTCCACGACGAAGAGCCTATGGTGGTCATCGAGGCACAAGTGACCAACGAGGGCCGTTGGGTCACCATCACCCGCAGCAGGTCGGTCACCGACTCGGTCCACTCACGATGTCTGCCTGGTGCCTATATCACCATCAACGGCGACGACGGACTCACCACCGAACTCACCTACGATGAAGCCACCAACCGCTATTTCTCGCCTGTTCCAGGTGAGGCGGGCAACACCTATTTCCTCAATATTTTCTTCGAGGGCGTGCAGTATAAAGCCTCCTCTACCATGCCTGCTGCCACACCCATCACCTCGTCAGAGTTCTCATGGATTACGATGATGGGCGAGCGCATGCTGTGCTACGAGATGTGGGCCATCGACCAACAACCCGATGTGCGCAACTATTTCTGGATCAAGATGCATCGCATCTCGCACCACCCCCATCTGGAGGGCACCCGACAGACGGCACCCTATAGCTGGGACCTTTTCGACGATCGCGGCTGTCCGCCAGGAAAAATCTTTCTGGACTGGATGCTTATCAGCGAGAAGAATATGGACGAGGACAAGGAGGAGAACTGGAAACGCATCCTCTATGATGGTGACAACATCAGCGTCACCCTAATGACAATAGATGCCAAGACCTACGACTATCTGCAACAACTGGGCAGAGGTCAGAGTCATGGTGCCAATCCTCACAGCAATATCACGGGTGGTTGTCTGGGTTATTTCGCAGCTGGGTCTGTGGTCCACACCGACACCATCGTCTTCCAGCGCAATAACGTAAAAGAGTGGCAGAAATAGCCACTCTTTTTATTTGTTTATACACTTTGTTAATCTGATAGTCCTTCGAGTTCCGCAAGGTTCTTCTCAATCTCCTGCATGGTGCTCTTGTGTTTGCGCCAACCTATCCAGCCACAGAAGAGGCCACTAAAGAAGCCGAGGGCTACGAAGAAGATGCCGAGGGGCGAGGCCACATGCTCCAGATAGAGTGTGAAGCAGATGCCGAAAGCAGCAAGGGGGAGGCCTATGACTGACTCATAGACATAGCAGCGCTTATAGTTGACGAGTGCCTTGAGCTGTTTGGCAGGCGTCTCAACGACGTTCAGCTTACTGGTGATAAAGAATCGGCAGGCCACCATCAGCACGCCCAGCACGCAGACGGCCTCGAGCACATAGAACGTTGTATCGTGGAAGATGCCCTTCTGGTGCAGCAGAGGCACTATGACAGCTGCCACCATCAGCGTTGTCAGGAAGTTGAAGATGCACTGCCTTGATATCTGCTCATAGGCCGTCTTGTTGCGGCCCTTGATGGTCTCCATCAGCACCTGCTTGTTATATAACTCGCTCTTCGACAGGCGGTCGTTGAGCATTGTCCACTTCTGTTTTAATTCTTGTAGTTCCATTGTTGTTTCTGTTTTCTTAGTTGTTTGACATTTGCTTGAGTTTTGCCTTGATGCGGTTGATGCGCACTCCCACATTCGAGACCGAGATATCAAGCATCTCTGCAATCTCCTCATACGACCTGTCGTCGAGCCACAGCAGAATCAGCGCGCGTTCCAATTCGCCAAGGCGGTTGATCAGTTGATAGAGTTCTCGCAGTTGTTCTCGCTCCTGCTCATCGGGGAAGAGGTCTGTCATCGACATCGTGAGGGGCACCGTCATGGGCTGCGTGCGCTGATGGCGAAGGCGCGAGATGCAGGTGTTCACGCTGACGCGATAGACCCACGTTGATGTCTTGCACTCGCCACGAAAGCGGGGGAACGCCTTCCAGAGGTTCAGCGCCACCTCCTGGAAGAGGTCGCTGATGCCTTCATCGTCGCTGGCATACATCAGGCAGACCTTATAGATCATCTGCTTGTGGGTGTCGACGAGGGCGACAAACTGCTGTTCTAATTCGTTTGGGTACATTTCTTTCTTTGTTTCATTTGACTCTTTACTCTATCAGTCGCATGAAAAACAGAAAACTTACATCGAGGTACTACTTTTTTTCGAAAAACTAAATATTGATGCCATAACTCTGTTTCACCTCGCTCATCACGAAGGTACTCTCGATGGCACTGATATTGGGGATATCACCCAGTTTGTTGAGCACAAACTCCTGATATTGCTTCATGTCGCGCGCACGAACTTTTAATAGATAGTCGTAGGCACCCGAGGTGTTATAGCACTCGGTGACCTCTGGGATGCGCATGATGCGACGGGTAAACGAGTCGGCCATCTCGTGGTTGATCTGCTGGAGCTTTACTTTGCAGAACACGAGTAGGCCTTGCTCCAGTTTCTCTGGGTCGAGGATGGCCACATACTTCTTGATGTAGCCCTTCTTCTCCAATCGTTTCTGACGCTCGAAGACGGGTGTTGGGGTCAGATGGACGGCATCGGCCAACTCTTTTGTGGTCAATTTAGCGTTTTTTTGCAGCGTTTTCAGTATCTGCAGGTCGGTTTCGTCTAAGATTTCAGCCATAATTCAGAATGATTTTCTGTGAGAGGGGCTTTTAAGGGCTCCCAGTGGAAAGATTTTCTTTCTCGGCTGCAAATTTAGTGATATCTTCTGGATTTTGCAAGAAATTTGGTGGATATTTCCAAACTTCGTACCTTTGCAACGTCAAAAGTTAATAAAGTACGAACTAAATAATTAAAGAAAGGAAAAAGATTATGGCACAGAACAAGAATTACCGTTTCGAGACTTTGCAACTCCATGTAGGCCAAGAACAGGCTGACCCCGCAACCGACGCTCGCGCCGTGCCCATCTATCAGACCACGTCGTATGTGTTCCGCAACTCACAGCATGCAGCCGACCGCTTTGGTCTGCGCGATGCAGGTAATATATATGGTCGTTTGACCAACTCAACCCAGGGTGTTTTTGAAGACCGTGTGGCTGCCCTTGAGGGTGGTGTGGCTGGTCTGGCTGTGGCCAGTGGTGCTGCTGCCATCACCTATGCCTTGCAGAACATCGTGCAGGCTGGCGACCATATCGTGGCAGCCGACAACCTCTATGGTGGCTCTTACAACTTGATTACCCACACGCTGGCCACTCAGGGCATCAGCAATACCATTATCAATGTTAATGACCTCGAAGCCCTGGAGGCAGCCATCCAACCCAACACAAAGGTCGTATATGCCGAGACCTTCGGTAATCCCAATTCCGATGTGCTCGACCTTGAAGGTGTAGCTGCCGTAGCCCACAAGCACGGCATCCCCTTCATCGTCGACAACACCTTCGGCACACCGTATCTCATTCGTCCGTTGGAGCACGGCGCAGATGTTGTGGTACACTCTGCTACGAAGTTCCTAGGTGGTCACGGCACCAGCCTCGGAGGTGTGATTGTGGATGGTGGCAAGTTCGACTGGAAGCAGAACGACAAATTCCCCACCCTCGCTAAGCCCGACCCCAGCTATCATGGTATCGTGTTTGCCGACGCTGTAGGCGCTGCTGCCTATGTCACCCGCATCCGTGCCGTCATCCTGCGCGATACTGGTGCTGCCATCTCGCCCTTCAACGCCTTCATCCTTTTGCAGGGTGTCGAGACCTTGAGTCTGCGCGTGGAGCGTCATGTGGAGAACGCGCTGAAGGTGGTCGACTTCCTGGCCAAGCATCCCAAGGTGGCCAAGGTGAACCACCCTGCCCTGGCCGACCATCGCGACCACAAGCTGTATCAGAAGTACTTCCCCAATGGTGGTGGCTCTATCTTCACCTTCGAGATCAAGGGCGGACAGGAAGAGGCCTGGAAGTTTATCGATGCGCTGCAGATCTTCTCACTCTTGGCCAACGTGGCCGACGTGAAGAGTCTGGTGATTCACCCCTACACCACCACGCACTCTCAGCTGTCGCCTGAGGAACTGGCCGAGCAGCACATCACGCCATCGACCATCCGTCTGAGCATCGGCACAGAGCATATCGATGACATTATCGAGGATTTGTCGCAGGCGCTGGACAAGATCTAAGAAAAAAAATATCTTTCAGGAATTAGAGTATTCAAGAATTGTTTGTAACTTTGCAACTGAAAATTCTTGAATTCTCTAATTCTTGATAAAAAACTTGATGACGATGAACTATATCTTAGCAGACAATCAGGAACTGACGCGCTTTGCGTTGGAGAGCCTTCTCAAGAGGGATGAGGAGAACGTGGTGTATAAGGCTTCGGACAAGGCCGGCCTTGTGGAATTACTCAAGGAGCACGAGAGTGCCGTGGTGATTCTCGACTACACCATGTTTGACTTCTCCGATGAGGACCAGCTCCTGATTGTTGCTGAGCGTTTCTCGTTGTCAGAATGGATACTCATCAGCGAGGAACTCACATCGCGCTTCCTTCGCCGCGTGGTCTATGCCTCCCATCAGTTCAGCATCGTCTTCAAGGACGGTCCCCTGCAAGAGGTGCGCGAGGCCTTGGATGCCGTTGGTTGCCACCAGCGCTATATCAGTCAGCGCGCCCTGGAGGTGATTATCAGTCAGCAGCAAGAGGAAGAGGAACAGCCCAGCGTGCTGACAGCCACCGAGACGGAAATCGTAAAGGCCATCGCCCAGGGCAAGACCACCAAGGAGATTGCCAACGAGCGCTTCTCGAGTGTCCACACCATCACCACCCACCGCAAGAACATCTTCCGAAAGTTGGGCATCAACACGGCCCACGAGGTGGTGAAATATGCCCTGCGAGCGGGCTTGGTAGACTCGTCGGAGTTCTATATCTAAAAAGGTAAAAAGAATCAGAATACAAAGACTAAAAAAGGTAGAAAAATTGGTAAGGATGAACAAACAAACAATTGCAATTAACAACCCATATGTACGGCCAGATGTCTACGGAGCGCTGGCCGTACCTGTTTATAATAACGTGGCGTTTGAGTTTGAGGATGCGGCCGAGATGGCCGATGCCTTCTGTAACCGCATCAAGGCACCCGACTACGCCCGCGTGGAGAATCCAACGGTGACCAACTTCGAGCAGCGTGTGAAGGCACTGACGGGGGCCGACCACGTGACGGCCTTCAACTCGGGTATGGCCGCCATCAGCAACACACTGCTGGCTGCGAGCGAGCAAGGCAAGAACATCGTATCGTCGCATCATCTCTTTGGCAACACGCTGGCCCTCATCTCCACCACACTCAAGCGCTTTGGCGTGGAGCCACGACTGCGCGACCTCACCAACCTGGAGGCTGTGGCCGAGGCTATCGACGAACAGACCTGCGCCGTATTCCTCGAGGTGGTAACCAATCCGCAACTCGAGGTGGCCAACCTGAAGGCCATCGCCGAGATTGCCCACAGGAAGGGCATCCCCGTGATAGCCGACTCGACCGTCATTCCTTTCACAGAGACCAACCTGAAGGCGCTGGGCGTTGACATCGAGGTGGTGTCGAGCACCAAGTACCTCTCTGGCGGAGGCACTTCGCTGGGCGGACTCGTCATCGACTATGGCACGTTCCCTGAAATCAACAAACGAGTGAAATACGAACTACTCTTCAACCTAGGGGCCTATATGACGCCACAGGCTGCCTATATGCAGACGCTGGGTCTGGAGACTCTCGATGTGCGCTATCAGCGACAGGCCGGCAACGCCCTGTGGCTGGCGCAGGAACTGAGTAAGGTGGTGAAGGTGAACTACGTGGGATTGAACAGCAACCCCTATCACGCCCTCGCCCAACAGCAGTTTGGACCCACGGCAGGCGCCATGTTCACCATCGACCTGGAGTCAAAAGAGGCGTGTTTCCGCTTCCTCAACCGCTTGAAACTGGTGCATCGCGCCACCAACCTCTTCGACAGTCGCACGCTGGCCATCCATCCGGCCTCAACCATCTTTGGTAACTTCCCTGAGGCGCAACTGAAAGAGATGGACGTACGTCAGACCACCATCCGCCTGTCCATCGGACTGGAAGACAAGGAGGATATTCTCGCAGACATCAAACAGGCACTCGCATGACATACGATTTCGATAAAATCATTGACCGTTCGGGCAGCGGCGATCTGAAGCACGAGGTGCTCAAGGAACGTTATGGGCGTAGCGATTTGCTACCCCTTTGGGTGGCCGACATGGACTTCGAGACGCCGCAGTTTATCACGGATGCCCTGCGCCAGCGACTGGATCATTCGCTCTTTGGCTATACGGTGGTGCCCGATGAGTTGTGGACCAGCATCATCCAGTGGATTCGCGACCACCATCAGTGGGAGGTGAAGCGCGAATGGCTCACCTATATCCCTGGAATCGTGAAGGGCATCGGCATGGCCATCAACGTCTTTGTGAAGGAGGACGAGAAGGTGATCATCCAGCCTCCCGTCTATCATCCCTTCCGACTGACGCCTGAGGGTAATGGACGCAAGGTGGTCTATAACCCTCTGAAAGAGGTCAACGGCACCTATAAGATGGACTTCGAGCAGTTGGCCGAGGTCGTTGACGACAAGTGTCGCCTGCTGATTCTGAGCAACCCCCACAACCCTGCTGGTGTGTGCTGGCCTAGGGAGACATTGCAGAGACTGGCCCATTTCTGCTTCGAGCACAACATCATTGTCATTTCCGACGAGATTCATGCAGATATGGCACTCTTTGGCAACAAGCACATCCCCTTCGCCTCTGTGAGCGACGAGGCTGCCCAGATCAGCATCACCTTCGGCGCTCCCTCGAAGACGTTTAATATCGCTGGCATCGTGAGCAGCTATGCCATTGTGCCCAACGACTCGCTACGTCGTCGCTTCTATACCTGGCTCGAGGCCAACGAACTCAATGACCCTCCCCTCTTCTCGCCTATCGCCACCATTGCAGCCTACACACAGGGAGAGGACTATCGTCAGCAGATGCTGCGCTATATCGAAGACAATATCCGCTTCGTAGAGAACTACTGTCGCGAGCATCTGCCCAAAATCAAACCCTGGAGACCTCAAGCCTCCTTCCTGGTGTGGCTCGACTGTCGCGACTTGGGACTCAGTCACGATGCACTCGTGGACCTCTTTGTCAACCGTGCCCATCTGGCCCTGAACGATGGGGCGATGTTTGGCATTGGTGGCTCAGGCTTCATGCGCCTCAATGTTGGTGCACCTCGCTCTGTTCTGCGTCAGGCTCTTAATCAGTTGTCAAATTGTTAAATCACAAATATTATAAAACACATCATCATGGATAATAAGATTGTCTTAGTAACTGGTGCCAACAAGGGCATCGGATTTGGAATTGCAAAACATCTGGGTCTCAGTGGCTGGAAGGTGGTCCTCGGCGCTCGCGACGAACAGCGTGCCTCGAAAGCCATCGGCGAACTGAAGGCTGCTGGCATTGAGGTACTTGGTTGGGTGAATATCGAACTGAAAGACCTCGCCAACATCGAGCAGGCTGCCAACGAGATTAACGAGAAATATCCTGAACTGACGCTACTCGTCAACAATGCCGGTATCCCAGGCGACATGAGCGTTGATAGCGAGCATACAGACATCGAGGTCATCCGCGAAACGCTCGACGTCAACTTCGTGGGCACCTTCGCGCTCACCAAGGCGCTGATTCCCCTAATTTCCAAGAACAATGGCCGTATCGCCAACGTCACTGTCCCCTCAGAGATCAGTCCCTACTGGCATCCGCTGGCCTACGTTGCCAGCAAGGCCGCACAGAATGCGATGATGGGTGTGATGGCCATCGAATTCCAGCAGGCCAGCACGCCTGTAGAGATCTTCTCTGTTCACCCAGGCCCCACGACCACCGATCTCAACGGCAACATGGCCCTCCCCGGCTTCCACGACATCGAGACCGTTGGCCAGAAGTTCGCCGAACTGATCAATGATGGTCAAAACCATCAGGGCGAGTTCATCGAGCTCTATCCCATCGTGAAAGAAGATTAACCCGTTTTTATATGAACTCCTAACTCAACACCCTTGAAACGCCCTGTGGCAAAGGGTTTGAGGCAAGGTAGGTGTTGGTCAAACAGGTACCCAACAGGTACCTAACAGGTAACCAACACCTACCTTTTCTTTTGTTCAGCAAAAAATAATCCAGCCTTACTAGAGGAAATAAAAACTGGCACGTGAGGCCGTAAAAATTCCGCCGTTAGCGAACTCACAGTCCGACGCCTGCGGACTCGCAGTCCGTGGCCTACGGACTGGAGACAGGTAGGTGAAAGGTAGGTGTTAGGTACCTGTTGGGTACCTGTTTGACCAACACCTACCTTGCCTCAAATCCTTTACAGCAGGGCATTTCCAGTAATCAGAGTTAGGTGTTTCACTCAACGCCATTTTTTATTATCAGAGATATGCCATTTGACGACCTTAGATATGCCATTTGGCGACCTTAGATATGCCATTTCGTGGCTATAGATATGCCGTTTCGCTATCAGAGAAACGTCGTTTTGCTAACAGAGAAACGACGAGTTGCTATCAGAGAAACGACGAGTTGCTTCACAATACCTAATCTAGATTTGTGTCTGACAATAATTCTGAATCTTCTATCTTTACCCAAGAACACGCCTGCTTTCTCTAAACTTTCTTAAATTATCCCTAGAAATGCAAACGGTATGCCATAAAAAAACTATCTTTGCATAGCAAATTTGTGTACCAAAAGGTACAGCTTTTTGCATATTCAACATCGAAGTCACTCTGAAATGTGACGTCGTAGAGATCAGGGCTCAGATGTCTATACCGATGACCCGCAGAATACAGGCAACGCCCTGTCGCGTCGAGGCGATAGAAATTTTTGGGATGATGAGGAATAAGCAAAGATGCAGGACTGCGGTGATAGTTCTGCATTTTTTATCAAAATTTTTATTGACAGCGTCTTGCATTCCACATATTTTTCTTACTTTTGCAGGATAAACATGGTTCCAGATTATGGAAAAGAAAATATTTAGGAACGAAAGAAGCAGAGAGTGGTCGATGCAGCAGGATAAGGTTGCATCGATGAAACGTCGCTGTGAATATAATGACTATACCGACCGTGGTATCTATATGATTACCATCGCTATAGAAGGTAGAAAGCCTTTATTGGGAAGATTGACAGGAAAGGTTGAAGCGACGGAGGGAGATGATCGTCCAAATGTGATGCTTTCGCCTCTAGGTGAAAAGGTGAAAGAGTGCTGGATGAATATTCCTCGCTTCTATCCGAAAGTTGAGGTGATGAAGCTTTGCATTATGCCAGACCATATTCATGGCGTTCTCTTTGTGCACGAGAGAATGGATTGTCATCTGGGCATGGTTATCAAGGGCTTTAAGGCTGGCACGCATAAGGCGGCAAGGGAACTGGGGTATTTGACTGCGACGATGTCGCTGCGTACTGAGACAGACGCCAGGAATGCAGAAACAGGCACCAAGAATGCAGAAACAGACGCCAAGATTGCTGGAAGGGATGCGAAGGCTGAGAATAAAGGTGGAGAGGCAGTTCAGTACACAGCAACAATGTTGTCGTCATCCAACAACAGGAAGGGCGTTCTCTGGGAGCAAGGGTATCATGACCGACTGCTACGCCATGAGGGACAACTAGACCGTATGTTTGCCTATCTTGACGACAATCCGCGCCGTTTGTTGTTGAAGCGTGATCACCCTGGGCTATTCAAACCATTGGGAAAAATAATGGTTGTAGGAATATCAATGGATGCTATGGGGAATATTGGGTTGCTTCAAGCTCCCGTTAGATTGCAGGTGCAATGCTCCAGACATCTTTACCCTCAGGAAATAGAAAAGCAAAAACAAATGGTTTTAAATGAAGGACAGAAAGGGGCGGTCATCGTATCACCTTGTATCAGTCCAGGTGAACGTCAGATATCTACAGCATGTTTGGAAAACAAAATTCCCCTTATTGTGCTGTTGCTAAAAGGTTTTCCTCCTTTTTTCAAACCAGATCCGCGCTATCTCATGGCCTGTGCTGAAGGTAGGCTACTGATGCTTTCGCCATATCCTTGGCAAAACGAACAACTGAAAAATATGCGAGAGCGCTGTCTGGAACTTAACAACATTGCTAACAGGATTTGCCAATAAGGAGATCAAGGTGACAGCTCTTCAAATCCTTGGTGAGGGTGTGGTGAGGATAAAAGGCATCCTCAATCCCCCACAACCCCTCTGTACAAAGGCATTTCAAGAGATTTGGGTGAGGGTTAACAAAAAAACATCAAAAACATGAAAGAAAAAG
>CADAKX010000046.1 GCA_902788605.1 uncultured Prevotellaceae bacterium
TACGAAAAACTAACTTCGGGCGGGTCACGACAGGTGGCTCGCCCGTTTTAGAAGAATCGCAGGGATGGTTCTAAGACTTTGAAGAAAAAAATTATGCAGTTTCATTTGTATTTTGCTTGATTTATACTATCTTTGCAAACAGAATACTAAAAACCAGAAAACATGAAGAACTCTTTACTAACATTGCTTGCCCTGCTGTGCATGGTCGTTCAAGGCTCATGGGCCCAGGATCTGACACCGTCCACCGCGTTGGAACCGAATATCACCACACTGGGCAAAAAGGTAGTGATTAAGTGAGAATAATAACCTAAAACAACAAAAATACAATGAAAAAGATGAAGAACTGGGTGATGACCGCCACCCTGATTTGCGGCGCAATGATGGTGGGCCTCGGCCTGAATGGATGTAAGAAAGCGAATACCGAGGAACCGGTGGAGGAAAAGAAGGTGGTGAGCGAGGAACTGATACGCACCAGCCAGAGCTGGGACGGCGTGGAGCTGCCTGACTACTTTGAGGGACGACCAGAGTTGGTGGCCGTGAAGTATGTGTTTCCTGCAGGCAAGAAACTGGGCTGGCACCACCATGTGGCCATGAACTACGGCGTGCTGGTGCAGGGCGAACTGACCATCATCGGACTGGATGGCAAGACAAAGGTGGTACACGAGGGTGAGGCTGTCGTTGAGATGGTGGGCACCGTACACCACGGCGAGAACCGCGGCACGAAGGACTGTATCCTCTATATGTTCTACCTCTCGCAAAAAGACCTGCCGCTGGCTGTGCAGCACGAGGATATCCCCCTGGAATAGGGGCCTCAGGCGTAGCTATGCATGCCGCCCAACAGGAAGTTCACACCAAAATAGGTGATGAGGACGGCCAGGAAGGCCACAACCATATAGGCATGATAGAAGGTGGGACTGTTGAACCGCCCGATGGATGCCTTGTGGAGGGGTACGGCATAGACCATCAGGGTGATGAGGGCCCACGACTCCTTGGGGTCCCACGACCAGTAGTTGCCCCACGACACGTTGGCCCACACGGCTCCGAGGAAGATGCCGATGGTGAGCAGGAACACGGCGGGGTAGAGCAGCAGCTGGGAGAGGGCGGTGAACTTGGATGTCTGATGGATGAGGGCTGAAGGCTGATTCTTGTGGTGACTCCTCTTTATCAATATCAATGTGTAGATGCCGAGAATCATCTGGATGATGAACAGCGAATAGGCACACATCACCGTCATGACGTGGGCTGAGAGCAGGGGCGACTGGAGCACAGGCACCAGGGGCGTGATCTCGGACCCGCTGCCGGCCATCATGGCCACCAGCAGACAGCAGAGGGCGGCAAGGGGACCTATCCACAGGATGATGCGCACCTTGCGGAAAAGGACGGCAGTCAGCACCAGCAGCACCCAAGCCATGAAGAGCATCGTCTCGTAGCCATTGCTCAGGGGGATGTGTCCGCTGAGCCACCAGCGCAGTCCGAGTTGGGCTGTGATGAGCACAGGGAACTTGATGCTGCGCAGTTTGTTATAGAAGAGTTCCGCCTGGGTCTTGTTGTCGCTGGGCAGCACATCGCCCACCATCTCGTGCTGGAAGAGTTTGATCTTCTCGATAATCTCCAGCGCACGGTCTTTCTGGCCTGTGACGATGGCCTCGGTGAGGTAGTCCATCGACTGCTTGATAAAGAACTGTTCCTTGACGGGAATCTCGCGTGGCAACACCTGTCCGCCTGGCGAATACCAGTTGACGTCGTGCCCGATGCGATAGGGGAATATCTTGGTGAACTGGCCATTGTAGAACATCTCTACGATGGCCTTTCTTTCTTCGGCTCCTTTCTTCTTGGGGTTATTGGTGAGCAGCGCTTCTTCCCAAGGCATATAGTAGATCATCCAACTGACGAAGACCTGGTCGGCCGAATAGCCCTGCCACGAGGCGCGCCCTGCCACCTTCATGGTGAAGTCGGTGGCCACGGTGTTGAGCGGACAGATGCGGTTGTTGTAGAGCACGTTGACGGTGCCCATGCGCTGAGCGATGTCCTTGTCTACGACAAATTGAGAATTGATAACGGATAATGGAGAATTGTCGGCTGAGGCGCTGACGCTGAAACTCACCAGGAGCACGGCCACCGCGATGGCCTTGCGATAGAGCGAGCGCATCTGGGTGTGGCGCGACAGGAGGGTGGCGATGATGCCCACCAAGAGCAGGAGGTACCCAAAATAGGTGATGCCGATGCCATAGGGGTCGTAGCTGACGCCCAGGGTCACGCCCTTGCCGTCGGAGTTATAGCTCTGCTGGAAGAAACGGTAGTGCTCAAGATAGCCGATGTTGTTCATAGAAACAACGACCTCGTCGCCTTCGTGCTGAAGTACACTCTGATAGTCGAGCGGCGCATCGGTGCCAGGGTAGTTGATGATGCGAAACTCCTTGAGCGTCAGGGCAAACGGCAGGTGAATGACCTTGTTGTCCTTATCGACAAAGGTGGACTCGGTGACGCCTTCCCACAGCCTCATGGTGCCTCGCTGGGCAAAGAGGTGCGTGGTGAGGGCTCCCACCAATATCACAACGAACGACAGGTGCAACAGCATGACGGCCATCCGCTTGTAGAGCCGTTGCTGCATGATATAGGCCAGCGAGGCCACCGTGAGCACGGCCCACAGCGCAGTAAACCACCAAGCACCATAGATGTGCTCACTAACAAACAGGGTGTCACGATACTTCTCTATGACAGTAGCAAACCCTATACACGCGATGATCAGCGTGTATAGGGTGAAGATGATAATCTTGTTCAGTTTCACGGGTGCAAAGTTACGGAAAAAAACTGAGACCCGCAATACCTAAAAGTGATTAGATAGATTCGACGAAGTAGATGACGAGGTCGCGATCGGTCTTCGACAGGTTGCGGAACTTCACGACAGCATTATAGGCATCACTGGTACCGCCCTCGTTTTTACAGCCGTGCCACATGATGGCCTCCATCACGTTGCGGGCACGACAGTCGTGCAGACGCTCCACGCCGCTGCCAGTCTTTGAGGCCAGGCCGCGTCCCCAGAGTGGGGTGGTGCGACACCAGCCCGTGCGCAGGTCGTTCTTCATCCACAGACGGTGTTGCACGAAGTCGGTGTAGGGCCAGATCTTCTGGTGGGGATAACGAGGCATGTCGCTGTCGTTCTTGAAGAACTTGGCTGGGTCCTGGATGTGGTCTTCGCCCGTCTGCCATGAGGGACGGTGGCAGTTGGCACAGCCAATCTGCGAGAAGAGCTCCTTGCCCTTCTTAAACTCGTCGGTGGTGGTGTTGCGGGCAGCAGGCACGGCCAGTCCGCGATGCCAGATCATGAGGTTCTTGTACTGGGCATCAGTCATCTCGGCATCGAGTTGCTTACTGGTCAGATAGGTATAGATATCCTTCTCCAGGTTGCCCGTATGCCATTCGGGATGCGCCTTGGTGGGGTCCATGCGGTTGATGTACTCCGTGAAGCCAGCCTGCACCTCGGGGTCCTTCGACGACTTGGTGGCATAGTAGGTGCCAGCCAGGTCGAGGTAGTGGTAGCGACGGTCGGAACGGGTCACGTTGGTGATGTTCCAGATGGCGTTGGCACCAGCGGCGTCGAGGATAGGTCCGCGAGACAGCGCATAGGTGTAGCGGCGCACATACTTCGTGCCGTCGCCCTGCAGCGTGTTGGTGTAGTAGCTGTTCCAGGTGTTGGTGGCCTGATTCCACATGGCGGGGTTCAGGGCGTCGGTCTTGCCGATGCTGTTATAGAACTTGCTCTCCTTCTCCCACTGGGCGGTGATGTCCTCGTCGGGGATGGCGTCGGTGAGGCCTGTGCCATAGATGCCGATGGTCGATTCCAGACGGATGGCGATGTCGCTGTTGTACTCAGCTTCAGAGAGTGTCACGTCGCTGCCGCCACGACCTACGACCACGGGGGCGTAGTAGGCAGAGTAGGGGATGGTGACCTCGGGATAGATGAGCGAATAGGTCTCGCCGTCGGGGAACTGGTTGCCCCACTCGTCGGTGTAGTTGTTCCAGGCAATCTTCACCTGGTTCTCGTCGATAGGTGCCTTGAAGGGTTTCACGGCTCCTGTCTGGGGCATACCTGCTACGCTGCGCATATAGGCGTTGGTGGTCTTGTCGTAGATCACGAGCAGATAGCCGTTGCGATGGGTGTCGGCCTTGTATTCGGTCTGACGGGCACCATGGCCATAGCCAGGATGGCAGTAGAGGCAGCCGCGGCGCACATAGACAGGACCCAGGCCATGGAAGGCGCCATCGGTGTTGGTGTTGTACTCCTTCTCAAACAGATACTCGCCCTCGTTGAAGGCGGTCATCATGCCCTCGTTGACCACAGCTTTTGAGGGCTGCTTGAAGGCCGTCGATGAGTTCTCGGAAGTGGTGCCCAGCTGTCCGCCGGCATAGTAATCCTCGGGATAGTCAGTAGTTGTGGGGTCGCCGATTTCCCAGGTGGTGGGTTTAACGGCATCATCATCGCTGGCACAACCAGCGATGATGAATGAACCCAGCAACAGACTACCAATGAATGATAGTTTGTTCATAGTGTCTTGTTTTTTAATTTACTATATTTACTTAATGTTAACGATAGACTGGTAGAGTTTCTGGGCATTGTCGGCAAGTGTGCGATAGGTGGTCAGTACTACATTGTCAACATAGTTTTCGTTGATAACCTTGCACTGGGTCTCAACCACGTCGTTGCCAGCATAGCCCTTCAGGGTCTCGCCCATCTCGCTCAGGGCATCGTCCAACTCGCCCAGGGCGTCGATGGCTACCTTGCAAGAAGCATCAGAATAGTAGAGGGCGAAGGGAGCCTTCATGGCGTTGATCTTGGTCAGCGCATTCTCCAGTTTGGTGCAAACGGTGTTGGCCTGAGCAGCGAGGGTGGCGTTGCCAGCGTTCTTGCAGAAGTAGATCAATGACTTCTCGTTGGGAGTGGTGGCACCCATTGAGCCATAGAGGGCGTTCTTGCAAGAAACGATGTTGTCATAGAAGTCAACGATAGAGTTGTAGGCATAGGGTGACTCGATATAGGTGGCGTCCTCACCTGTGTAGGGCAGGCCAATCTTTGAGTCGCCTACCTCGCCGATGATGTCCTGACAGCCAGAGATGATCTCCAGTGTGGCGTCGAGAGCGGTCTCCCAGTCGCCTGTGCCAGGGTTCTTGAAGGCCTTGCCGAAGTTGGTGAACTCGCCCAGCGCACCCTCTGCGTCGCCGTCGCCGTTGATGCTGTTGTGGGTAGCTACATAGTTGAGGGCAATCTGATGACGCTCAGTGTTGCTCTCCTTTGAGTCCCAGGCAGCCTCCAGCGTGGCTGTGGCGTAGTAGAGGTCCTTGGCTACAGCGCAGATATAGTTGTACTCCAGGTTGGTGAGCTGGCTGATGTCGCGTGGCTTTCCCTGACGGAAGAGCACGTACTCCAAGCCGTGATAGCCCAGGATGCCTGAATTGGCTGTCTTGATGAAATTGTCGAGGTTTGACATCGCCTTCTCGTCGCGCAGCACGTCGGCCAGGTCGTTGGCTGCCACAGGCCACGTGTCGGTGTGGGGGTCGATAGAATAGACGTCGGCAGCGCCAAAGAGGAACGCCTCGGTGTTCTCCCAGTTGGCACGAGCTGTCTTCCAGTCGGCACAAGCCTGGTCGAGGGCGGCCTGAGTTCCATTCACTACTGAGTTGTCTGCATCATCGTCGCTTGAACATGAAGCGAAACCGGTGGAAAGTACGGCAGCGAGGGCTGCCATCTTCAAAAGATTTTTGCTGTTCATTGTTGTTGTTATTTAATGTTGTTCTTTTTTTCGTTATTCCGTAATTCCGTAATTCCGCGATTTCAATCACAGAAACCACCCGCAATAGGTCACGCCCAAGCTGACGCTCGGCTCGTTGTTGTAGGGCTGCTTGTAGAGCGGACTGTCGGAGTTGAGACCGTTGTTGTTGGGCTTCTCGAAGAAGCGGTAGGAATATTCACCCTTGATGGTGATCTGCTTCAGGGGCGAGTAGTTCACACCCACGGCATAGCGGTATTTCTTGGTGTACTTATACATCGACTTGTAGGTGCCCGACGCCATGGTGTTGTAGTGCTCGAAGCGTCCGAAGAGGAATAAAGACCCACCCCCGGCCCCTCCCTTTGAGGGAGTGGAGAAAAGATGCATAACGTTGTAGCCTGCCTCCACAGCATAGGCCAGCGCGTGACTACCTATATTAGTATAGTGGTGGGGATTACCGTCCTGATACTTGTGGTGGGTCCAGTTGGCCTGGTTGTAGGCCGAGATGGCGTCGGCGTCGCTGAAATAAGCATAGTCGATGTTGCCACGCACAATCCAGTTCCAGCGGTTCAGCGTGAAATCGAGGGCTGCGATGCCCAGGGCACCAGTCACATCATCATACTTTGCACCAGGCGTGCGCAGGGTGTTGCGGAAGGTGTAGCCGTAGTAGCCACTCAAGCCGATGCGCAGGCCCTTGACGGAATAGTTGTCGATGCGCACGGCACCAGCGTAGTTGTTGGCCACCTTGAACTCATAGGGACTGGTGGCGCCATAGTGTACGAAGTTCTCTGCCGTGAAGCTCTCTGAGTTGAGACCTGAGAGGAACTGCGCCTCATAGCGCCAGTCCTTCAACTTGCCCCACAGCGAGAGACCCAGCTGGTGCCAGGTGTTGGGCATGATGGTGGCCTCGCCCTCTGGACGATAGACGGTGAAGAACTGGTTGGGCTCGTGGTGGGCATTCGAATAGCCCACGGGTACGATGATCTCGCCCGCCTTGATGTTGAACTTGCCGCCCATAAACTCCTTGTTGAGCCAGAACTGCTCGATGTTTACCTCGCCGCCCTTCTCTACCTCGGCCTCATATTCGCCAGCCTCCTCGGCCTCGATCTCTACGGCAGTACCGTTGCCGCCATGCTCAAACTCGATCTCAGAACCCAGCGTCCAGCCATTGCCGAAGTCATAGCCCAGGTTCAGGACCACGTGGGGCAGGTCGAAGCGTCCGTGACTCTTGTCGTTGGTATAGTTCTCGGGTTTCTTGTAGCGGTTGAAGCTCTGGCTGTAGAAGTTGCGCGTCATCACGGCTTCACCATAGCCTCCGATGTGCAGGCGCGACAGGGCGTCTGCCACCTTCTCTGTCTTTGATACCTGACGTGTGGCACCAGTGGTGGCATCAATGCTCTTCTCTTGCGCTGTGGCGTTGAGGCCTGACAGGGCCAGTACGGTAGTAAGTATAATTGCTTTCATTTTTCCTTGAATCTTTAAAACGGCTGCAAAGGTACGGCACTTCAGGCATTCCGCCAATACCTAAAAATTGTGAAATCATGGTTCTTTACTGCTAATCAGGCGATTGACAAACGAAAAATACCTACTTGTGATTATTGTGCGTATCGGATTTTATGCCTATCTTTGCACCCAGTAATCATTAATAGGTAAAAAAGATAGAAGGACAATGAAGAATCAGAAGATGTATGAGGCCGACGACAAGATGATCTCGTTGATTCGCGATAATTACGACCTCTTGCAGATGCTGGGCAGTTTCGGCATCAGTCTTGGTTTTGGTGATAAGACAGTTAAGGAAACCTGCGAGAGCAACAGGGTGGATACCTATACCTTCCTGGCTGTGGTCAACTTCACCATCAATGGGTATGGCGAATTTGAGGCCGACGAGCAGTTGTCCGTCCCCACCTTGCTTCACTATCTGGAGGCCTGTCACTCCTATTTCCTGGACTTCCAGTTGCCCTATATCCGTCGCGAGTTGGAGGAGTCGCTCGACGAGCGCGACTCGCTGGCAAAACTCATTCTTCGCTTCTATGACGAGTATGCCCACGAGATACGCCGTCACATGAAATACGAGCAGAAGACGCTCTTCCCCTATGTGCAGTCGCTGATAGAGGGGCGTCCTGCCAACGACTATAATGTGGAGACTTTCTCGAAGCATCATGGTGCTACCGACAAGAAACTGCGCGAGTTGAAGTTGCTCATCATCAAGTATCTGCCGCAGGACGGACAGCATAACAACCAGTTGACGGCCACGCTCCACGATATCTATGAGAACGAGGTGTGGCTGCGCCAGCATGCGATGGTAGAGGATAATATCTTTGTGCCTGCCATCCGTCGTCTGGAGCAACTGACCAAGCAGAACGATGTGGCTCGCAATATCACCGATATGGTGTTCAAGGCTGGAACGGGTCAGAACTCCGAGGCACTCTCTGATCGCGAGAAGGACGTGATTATCGCGCTGGTGCAGGGTATGGCCAACAAGGAGATTGCCGACCACCTGTGTATCTCGGTCAACACGGTCATCACCCATCGCCGCAACATCGCTCGCAAACTGCAGATTCACTCGCCTGCAGGCCTCACCATCTATGCCATCGTCAACGGACTCGTTGATATCTCGAGTGTGAAGCTGTAAGCGTGTGAGGTATCCTATATAACACCAATCGTTATGCTGGTCAGATGGAACCGCAAGAAAAGTGAAGTTCTAAAGAAAAAACAATGAAGAGCAGTTCTGGTTAGAACTGCTCTTCATGTTCATATCGCGGCATCTGTCGTATCACCTTGTGAGCCGCTGCCTGCGCCATGGCCTCGTAGGCCTGTTCGCTGGGGTGCAGATGGTCTCCGCTGTCGAATCCGTCGGCAAAGGCTTTGGGATTGGTGTTGCTGCGTACGGCTGCATCGAAGTCTATGCATCCGTCGAAGATGGGCGATGTGCGCAGCCACTCGTTGAACAGCTGTCTCATCTCGTCGCGTTTCTCGTTGTAGGTGCGCCAGCCAAAGATAGGCAGCAGGGTGCCGCTCCACACCTTCAGTCCCATCGCCTTGGCCGGCTTCACATAGATCTCCTCTACGCCACGTTTCATCTCCTCCACCGTGGGCAGGTCGCTCCAGGGTCGGAAGGGGTTGACATCCTCGCCCACAGGGTGGATGATGTCGTTGATGCCATGCTGGATGATGACGTCTGTCGCCCCAGCCACATTCATCTCGATGGGGAAACGCGTAGCCCCCTTGAGTCCATAGGCTTGATAGGTGATGCAGTCATACTGGCGCAGGATGCGTGTGCCGCTGACGGCTCGTCGGATGATGGCCATATTCGATCCAAAGGCCAGTTGCGCCATATAGTCGGGCCACGACTGGGCCGTGATCGAGTCGCCATAGCAGACGATAGCACGATTGTCGGCCGATGTCAATACGTCGATGGTGTTCAGGAAATAGAACCAGTTGGTGTGGCGTGTCAGGTCGAGGGGCAGCTCGTTGGCCTCGGCATAGTCGCCATAGGCATAGAAGCCCTTGGACAGCGGACCTGTGATGAGTGTGCCGCTGTTCATCTGCGTATAGTCAGCCAGATACATGCTCACGTTGATGGTGTCGCCACGACTCACGGCCAGGCTGATGGCGTCACTCTCAGTCTCTTTGCCAGGCATCAGGGTGACGCCGATGTTGCCCCCAAAGGTTATGGGTGTGTGGCCCACGAAGACCTTGGTGAGCGTCACGGGTTCCGTGCCTGTGAGGTTTGAGAAGCGGAAGCGCAGCATGGTGCCGCTGAAGGGCATGCGGATGGGATAGCGCAGGGTGAGGTCCTTGGCATAGACGGCCTCGCGACGGTCTGTAATCGATGTGGCGTTGCCCCAGCAGGCCACCCATTTTGTGTCTTTGCTGTTCATATCTGTGTGTCTGTTTTCTGAACGATGGTCCAATGTCATGTGAAAATATCGCTGCAAAATTACGAAAAAAAACGTGATGCGCCAAAAAAAGGAGCACATTGTCTCACGACAGGTGCCCTTTTGAACTTATATAATAATACACGTATGCGCATAACTGCGCTGAGCGAAAAGAGACTGTTGACAGTCTTCTACGAAAAGTTTTCTCCACCAAAATGCTTATTGCGCCTTGCGCCCTTACATCGAGGGTCGTTTGGCATTACTTAACGAAAAAGGCTGGTCTTCAGACTTTCCTCCACTCCCAAGTGCCTTCTCGTCCAAATGGACAATGGCGTCATTACTTAGGAGCCATAACGGAGTATACTGCTGCGGGACAGTCGGAGATTCTCACTCACGTTCCCAATTAATCGCGGCTAAGCGAACCTTTTCGTGCGAAGGCTGAGGCCGATGGCCCCACTTTCGCGTCAACTCTTTACGAATTGCGCTGCAAATGTACAAAGAAGATGTCAAATATCCAAATTTTATGTGAGAAAAGCGTCGATGAATAGAGTTTTTTGACTACCTTTGCAGTCAGTTTCCTTAAGACTAAATAACGATCATGGAGAATTTTGAAGAACAATTGAGAAACGACCTGCATCAGTTTTTGCAGACCCTCCAGGAGGTGGACGAGCGCCTGCCAGAGTGTCCTGATGTTGAGGAGAAGTGGGAAGCGATAGCCAAGGCCTATATCCCTGACGGCATCAGGGAATTTACCGACTATCCTTCAGTCTCTCTGGGTTGGATGATGTATATCGGCATGGCCGTGGCCAAGATGTGGGACGTGGAGTGGGAGATCTATTCCAAGATAGAAGACCTCTATGCCTATATGCGCGACAAGCGTGGCTACGACGCGATGGACGAGTATATCCGCGAGGAGGTGCTGCTGCTCGAGGGCGAGGCCTACAGCGCGCTGGAAAAACTCGTGGGCGAGTGTGCCTCGCGCATCTATAACGCCCTTCGTCGCCAGAACATCGAACCTGGCACCAAGGATGCCTTCAATAGCTATGTGGCCTGCCTCCACCAACTCTATCTCTTTGGCGCAGCCATCCAGTTGAAGCGCATGGGGTATCGCATGACTAAGATGTGATTCCTGGGAAATATCGCAGGCGATATATTGTTAAACTACCTTAAAGTTTTAGATAAATCGCTTGCGATATAAAATATTCTTCTTACCTTTGCATCGTGAACGATATAAATCGAAGTATTAACGTTGATTTTTCAACACAAAACAATAATATATATGGCAAAGATTTATGATTTCAAGGCTCAGACGAGCAAAGGTAAGGAACTGGATTTCGCTCAGTTCGAGGGTAAGGTGCTGTTGGTGGTCAACACAGCCAGCAAGTGTGGATTCACGCCCCAGTTTGCAGGACTGGAGGAGATGAACCAGAAGTACAAGGACAAGGGACTGGTCGTTATCGGCTTCCCCTGCAACCAGTTTAAGGAGCAGGACCCAGCCGACGACAGCAAGATTGAGGAGTTCTGCCAGGTGAACTACGGCGTCACCTTCCAGATCATGAAGAAGGGCGATGTCAACGGTCCTGATGCCCAGCCCATCTTCGAGTATCTCAAGGCCCAGGCGCCCACAGAGGAGTACAACGGACTGAAGGCGAAGGCTGCCAAGACCCTGTTCAAGGCCATCAGCAAGAGCGTCGAGAAGGACAGCGACATCAAGTGGAACTTCACCAAGTTTCTGATCTCTAAGGATGGCGAGACCATCAAGCGTTATGCGCCCACCACAGAGCCCAAGGACTTCGAGAAAGACGTTGAGGCCATGCTGGCTTAATTAAGCATTAAGCATTAAGAATTAAGAATTGATAAAAATGCACGAAGAGTTACGACTTGACAAACAGATATGCTTCCGCCTCTATACGGCGGCGCGCCTCATCACGCAGGCCTATACGCCCATGCTCAACGAGTTGGGCATCACCTATCCGCAGTACCTCGTCCTGATGGTGCTCTGGGAGCAGGATTCCCAGCCCGTCAACGACATCGCCCATCGGTTGCTGCTCGAGACCAACACCGTTACGCCGCTGCTCCAGCGCATGGAGAAGTTGGGCGTCGTGGTGCGCCAGCGTGGCAAGGAGGACAAGCGCCAGCAGATCGTCTCGCTGACCGAGAAGGGGAGGGCGATGGAGGAGCAGGCCTACGCCATCATCCCTGCTGGCATGGGCAGGGAGCTCAAGGCCTGTCCCTTCCAGTTGGACGACTATGCCAAGTTTGGCAGCGAACTCGACACGATTATCAACACACTCAAAAACAAGGAGAAATAATGGCACAGAAAAATTTCCATAGACATTTCGAGACCCCAGGGCTGCCGCTCTATTGGATCATCATCGCCTATATCATCCTCGCCTGGTTCTTCCCTGTGGTGGGACTGCTGGCACTCATCTGCATGATTGGTCCTGTGGTGACGAGCATCTATAAGGGACGCTGGTGGTGCGGACATGTGTGTCCTCGTGGCAACATGTACGACCGACTGCTGTCCAAGTACTCGCCCCATCGTCCCATCCCACGCTTTGTGCGCACCTTCGGCTTCCGCCTGTTCATGGTGCTCTTCATCTTTGGCATGTTTGGCGTCCAGCTGACGTTCACCGTGCCCTGGAGCGAGGGCGGACTGGCCATGTGGGCAGGCATCGGCCGCGTGTTCTGGACGATTATCGTCATGACCACCGTCGTTGGCGTCGTCCTCTCGTTTATCTACGCCCCACGCACCTGGTGCTCCTTCTGCCCCATGGGAACCATCTCCAGTTGGGTGGCCCCCAAAAAGGCTCCCCTGCCCAAGGCCTTCACCAACATCCACGTGTCGAGTGCCTGTCAGATGAAGTGCAAGAGTTGTGCGCGCGTCTGTCCCATGCAGCTCACACCCTATGACTCTCGTGGCGAGGCCGTCGGCTATATGCACCCCGACTGCCTGAAGTGCGGCAAGTGCGTGCTGGCCTGTCCCACCAAGATTATGACCCTCAACAAGGAGAACAACAAGCAGGCGTGAAGAAGATACTGTTCCTACACGGATTCTTTGCCAGTGGCCAATGCGTGCCGGCCGTGGCATTGAGACAGGCCTTCGAGGGAATTGCCGAGGTAGTGTCACCCGACCTGCCGATGCACCCCAAGGAGGCCGTCGCCTTTGTCCGCGAGTTGATAGCGCGCGAGCAGCCTGACGTGCTGGTGGGCAACAGCTGTGGCTCGTTCTATGCCCAGATGGTGGCTCCTGCCCTTGGTTTGCCAGCCCTCCTGGGCAATCCCTATTTCGTGATGACCGAGTTTTTGAAGCCCCGCATTGGTGCCCATCAGTATAAGTCCCCACGCATGGACGGCCATCAGGACTTCGTCATCGACCAGCAGCTCATCAGCGAGTTTGCCGAGGTCGAGGCCCATCAGTTTGACCTCTGTACCCCTGACGCCAGCGACCGTATCTGGGGCATCTTTGGCGATCACGACACCCTCGCCCATTTCGAGCCCCTGTTTCTGGAGCATTACACCACCTCTTTCCACTTCCCAGGTGCCCATACCCCCACGGCCGATGAGGTGCAGCAATACTATGTGCCGCTGATCAAGCAGCTGTTGATTCATGGGTCGCAGCGACCCTCCAAACATAATCGGGCGAGTCACATTTTGTGACCCGTCCGATTCCTTTTCATTTTCTCATTTTACATTTCCCTCACACTCCCATGCAGCTGGTGGTTCCCAGCGTAGTGAGTATTGCCGTGATGATGCTTGCAAGAATCTGCAAGACTGTCTTCCAACCTTCTTTCTTCATAGCTTTTAGTTTTTAATGGTTAAAATTTCATTTTGACTTTTCTCTCGCTCAGCCATTCATGCAAGCATGATGGCGTTCGCTTAATCGAAAAGTTAATACTCTGGTTTCTCAAGGTGAGGGCCTCAGCCATCAGCCATCCGACTTCAGCCTTCTTCCTTCAGCCCTCAGCCCTCAGCCCTCAGCCCTCTTCCCTCAGCCATCTCTAGTCATTCTCGTTTCCGCCGCCTGAGGGAGGATTGCTATTGCCGCCCTGGTTCTCGTTGCCGCCCTGGTTGCCATTCTCGCCGCCAGTCTGACTAGCTCCCTCTCCGTTCGGAGAGGGCTGGGGTGAGGTTGCACTATAGAGCTTGGTGCTCAGGTTGACAAGGGCTATAGTCCTTGGCATCCTCAACACCCTCGGAGGTCAGGGTGGGATAGAGGGTTCCGATGCCATCCAACTTCACCTTGTGGCCGTCGGCCAACATCTCCTGCATGCAGCTCTTCAGCTTGGTGATCACGCCAATCACGACGTCCTCGGTATACACAGAGCCATGCTTCATGATATGCTCTGCCATGTCGTCCAGCGACAGGGTCTTGCGATAGATAATCTTGCCATAGGTCTTCTGAACCTTCTTGCGCTTGTTGTCACCATCCTTCACCTGAACAGTTCGCTGAATCTTCTGAATTTGAATTTCTCCCATAGTTGTAAAGTTTTTTAATGTTAATGTTTAATGTGAGCGTTCCGTCGTTTCTCCGCGGCTGATTCGATGTCTCGCTCATCGCAACTCGTCGTTTCTCTTATTGACAGTGCAAAGGTACTAAAAATAACAATGCAAAACAAGCGTTTTCGAATTTTATTTTGAATTTATTTTAAATGTTAAAATGTAAAAGATATAGAGCAGTGTTGACGCAGCATCACAGCTACGCAGCTACACAGCGTCATAAGCAAAATGCAATAGCAGCAAAATATGCTCTATATTCTATATAGTATATATTATATTATAATATAATATATACTATAAATATAATATCCTTATTTAACCCCACACATCGAAAACCTTATGGCGCTGTGACGCTGTGTAGCTGCGTAGCTGCGTGGTTGCTATTGACACGATACCCCACACTGATGATGGCATCGAGGTTGTAAAACTGCGTCATATAGTTCTTCCCATCTGAGGCAGTTGCCGAGATTTTCTCGGTAACTGAATCCTTAACCAGTTCACCACTTGCAAATATGTTCTTCAGATGAAGTCCCACATTGTCCGTTGAGCAGTCGAATAACATACCCATCGCCTTCTGGGTACACCACACAGTCTTGTCCTTATAGTAAACCTCTATCCCTTGTTCCTTTCCTTCTATCTGAAAGATAAGAAACTCTGCCGTACTATTTCTTATTTCTCTTCTTTTTGCCATATCTCGTTTTGTTTTAACTGCAAAAGTAATCAAAATAATCGATTTCTGGCTCCTTTTCATGAAATAAGCAACGAATTACGAAGATTTATCGCAAAAACATACACAATTTGCTAACTATTTTGTATTTTGTATCGTGTTTCTTCGGACGCACAACATTTTGATAGCTCAACTTCCTCTCGAACTTGCACCTTGAGCACAAAGGGGTCGGTTCCGCTGTGCACTTTCGTGAGCACAAAGGGGGTCGGTTGACTTTCCCCTTCTTGCGTCCCGATGGTAGCAAGCGTCACCCTTCGGGATGCCGAGCGCTGGCCGTCGAGCTCGCTCGGCATCCCGAAGGGTGACGCTTGCTACCATCGGGACGCAAGAAACCTTCCGCTGTGCACTTGAAAAGATGACGACAGAAAAATAAGTGATTCATTATTTGGATTATTCAGAAATTATATGTAAGTTTGCAGCATCAAACTCAAACAGATTCAATGAATGGAAATCATACTGAACGATCGATTATCACAAGAAGGTGAATGCTGAAATGAGGAAGAGTGTGGCTTATTGGAAAGAACATCCTCTTTCGCGCACGGAGGCCTTGAGGAGATTGAAACTCTTGCGGGAACAACGGCTTGCCGCTCGACCTTAGTCGCTTACTACCAGAGGGACGCAAGAAGTCAGTCCAACTGGTAAGTATCAAACTTAACGATTTCCGTTACTCTGACGACAATCTCTCTTCTTTCTTCGAGCGTATCAATGCACACAATAAGTACTTTGACGCTTGTCCCTATCGCTTGATTGGCTTCGGAGAAAATTGCGACGGCAAAGTTTGTGCCGTATTAGAGCAGAGGTTAGTTCATTCAGTTCGTCTCGCCACGAAACAAGAAGTACACGATGAATTCATTCGCTTGGGTTTCCATCCAGAAGATAATGGCGAGTACTACACCAATGGCCTTCACGATATCTTTGATGCAGTCGAAGGTAATGTGAGCACAAAGGGGTCGGTTCCGCTGTGCACTCCGCTGTGCACTTAAGTGAATTAACATATATTATTCGTTTTGAATACTGTCCATATTTTCTGTTAAGACTATTGGATTGTATTTAAAACGGGTAATATTTTCGTATTTTTGCAGCAAATTACATATAAAATATGGCAAATAGGAGCATCATTCAACTTCATTTCTTTGCTACTGGTGATTACGAATTCTTTGGATCGCCAGCTGCGCTTTACGACATTCATTCGTCGGAAGATCTGTTGATTTCCCAAAAGTCGTTGAACAACTATTTCAGCAAGTGTGGCGATGCTCCTAAGGTGTATCGCAATGCCGTCTGTGAAATCCGCAAAGGCGATCTTTATACGAAAGCGAGTAACAGAGGTAGAAAAAAAGAAAATTGAATATGGCTGAGACAAAAGATATAAAACTATCAGAACTGCCTGAAGAGGTGACAGAAGACGGACTTAAGATTTATGGCCCTGCATCCTACGAGACGCAGGTAGCCATACTCAGTCAGTATCTGCATGCTCTTGACGGCAAGCACGACATAGCTTCAGGCGAAAAGCGCGACGAGATTCTTGAAGCAATACGTGACTTCATTGAGTACAAACGCCAACAGGATAAGAAGAATCCTATGTGGCAGGATGTTAGTGACGAGACGGTATGTAAGGCAGCAGAAAGTCCGTTGGAAAATGACCTTTTTGCTGATTTCTTCAAGATTCCTTTCCCTGCTCCAGAGAAGCCCAAGTTTACTTTCATTGATCTGTTTGCTGGCATTGGCGGCTTCCGCATTGCCATGCAGGAACTTGGAGGTAAGTGTGTTTATTCGTCTGAATTCGATGCCCAGGCGCAGCGCACTTATTTTGCAAATTACGGCGAAATGCCCTTTGGTGACATTACCAAGGAGGTAACCAAAAGTTACATCCCAGATGGTTTTGATATCCTTTGCGGCGGCTTTCCCTGTCAGGCTTTCTCTTTGGCAGGTAAGCGACTGGGCTTTCAAGATGAAACGCGTGGTACGTTGTTCTTCGAAATTGAAGAAATCCTTCGTCGCAAACAGCCCAAGGCATTCTTCTTGGAGAACGTAAAGGGACTTCTGATTCATGACAAAGGAAGGACTATCAGAACCATTCTTGATCATTTAGATCAGGTTGGATATGATGTGGTACCACCTCAGATTGTGAACGCAATGGACTTTGGCGTACCTCAGCATAGAGAACGTTTATATATTATCGGATTCAGAAAGGACTTACATATAGACGTCACTCAGTTCCATTACCCTGAGCCAACAACCCCAGAAGGTCATAGAGTGCCATTTAAAGCTGTCATGGAGAAGAAGGAAGTATCAGTTAAGTATTATCTTTCCGATGTGTACTTAGAAACCCTTCGTCGTCATCGTGCTCGCCACGAAGCAGCTGGACATGGTTTTGGCTATGAGATTATTGACAAGAATGGTGTGGCTAATGCTATAGTTGTAGGTGGAATGGGAAGAGAAAGGAATCTTGTAAGAGATGATCGCTTGACAGATTTCCGTCCTGTGACGAACATTCATGGCGAGGTTAATCGTGAAGGAGTGCGTAAAATGACCCCAAGGGAATGGGCTAGATTGCAAGGATTCCCTGAAAACTTTAAAATTGTCGTTGCAGATGCCTCTGCCTATAAGCAGTTTGGCAACTCCGTAGCAATACCAGCGATTAAAGCAACAGCAGAAAAAGAACTTGAATTATTAGGAGTGATTTGATATGGCTGTATGGGAATTTAATAGAGGTGAGTGGACTGAGGCTTATGTTTTCCTCCGCTTGCTTGGTGATGGTAGAATATATGGTGCATCAGCTGATTTGGTCAAAGATGAACTGACGTATATCGACATCATAAATATTATACGTGATGAACCTGATAAATGCCTTATCTTTGAAAGATTTGTCAAAGATGAAGTTGCATACGTCCAGTCTTTCAAGGGTGATGAGAAGTTGAAGATTATAACGACACCAGAGTTGACAGAAAAAGCCACTCTCTTGTATGAAAAGATTAGGAGTGTTACAGCTGGCGATAGAAAGATACAAGTTCCTGAAATACAAAAATACATGGAGGAGCTTAGTATTGACTCACCCAAAGCAAATTTGTCTGAAGATGCCAAAGAGAAATACGGTGCTAAAACCGATATCATTGTAACAACAGAAGATTCATTCGATCATGTCAGGACTATAGGAGGATTCTCCATCAAGTCACATATTGGCAGTTCACCTACGCTTTTCAATAGTTCACAATCCTCAGGTTTTGTGTATAAGGTTGTTGGGTGCGATGTTGATGGCATGCATCTTCTAAATTATAATGAATCTTTTCTTGGTATTGTCTCTGCAATTAAAGAAAGCTATTCTTTGGAATATGTTGGATGTAGAAATGAGGTTTTTGAACAGAATTTATGTGTAGTAGATTCTCGTATGGATGAAATTCTACAAAATGCGATACTGATGCAGATTGGCTATGTTGACGGTCTGGATTCATCGGGTATCCCAGAAATCAGCAAAGCGCTAGCTAAACAGAATCCTATTGGCGTTAGAAATCCTGATGTTTTTTATGAGGCAAAACTGAAGGCATTTCTCTTTGCCTCTTTTGCAGGCATGACAGCATCTACAGAGTGGAACGGAAGAAAGAAACTTACTGGTGGATATATAGATGTAGACCGTGAAGGTGAGTTGCTTTATTACCGTGCAATCTCTGATGATATTTTTGAAAACTATCTTTTCAAGCATACCTTTGTAGACCGTCCTGATAGAGGTGCCAGCAAAGATCTTGCAGTCGCTGAAGCTAAGGCTGCTATTGACGAAAGCAGAGAATTGACGGATGATGAAAAGAACAAATTGACTTTCAAGAATGGAGTAAGTGGCGCTAAGAATCCCAAGAAAGGTGATTTCGGTTACGTCTATCAGAAAGGCGAAGATTTCTATATTGCGATAAATTTTCAAGTAAGGTTCAGATAATAATTTTATCTCATGGATAATGTTCCTTCATCTACTAGAAATAACACTATTTCTGTCAGAAGCTTTTTGAAAGCAGCTGCGTCTGCAACAACTTTGGGTGCTGCGATTGTGAGTTATATGAATGAGGAGCAAACAAGGAATATAGAAGACACATTACAAAAGCACCAAGAACAAATTGAAATGCTGGAAGAAATAGTGGCTGGTGAGTTGCATGTTGACGAATCTAAGTATCTGGAGGAACTCAAAGCAGCTCTTCAGAAAGCGAAGGACGAAGCAAATGAAGAGAAAAGAAAATTATATGCATCATATCTGACAGCTTGTTGTCATCCCGAGAATAAAGAGAAGAGTAACAGACGTATTTTCCTAGATTTAGTCGAAAAAGTAGATTTCAATGGGATACGTATTTTGAAAGAACTGAAAACTCATTTCAGTGGAAGGAAATCATATGACTATTTCATTCCTTTATTTAATGACGAACTGAGTAAGGATGATATTATTATACTACTTGATTATCTTACTTCATATAGGCTTATTGAGATATGCACTAAGGAGGAAATTGAAAGTTTTTATGCGAGGTTAGGTAGAGTAGGAACTAGAAGACCCAGCAATCTTTCTTTTTACAAAAGGACTGTTTTGGGTGACGCCTTGTATCAATTCATTTCTAAGGGGATAATATAATATGGACCGTCTCTCTCCCCAACAGCGTCACAAGAACATGGCGGCGATTCATAATAAGAATACGAAGCCAGAGATGATTGTGCGCAAAGGGCTATGGAAGAGAGGATTCCGTTACAGGTTGAATCATAAACGGCTGCCTGGTCATCCTGACTTGGTGCTGAGGAAATATAGGACGTGCATCTTTGTTAATGGGTGCTTCTGGCATGGACACCATGTGGCGTTGCCACAGATGTCTGATGGAAGAAGTAAGATGGAAGATGTGATTGTGAACTCTGCTTGCTGCAAGATTCCAACGACGAATCGTGATTTCTGGGTGGCGAAGATTCGTAGGAACAAGGAGCGCGATAAGGAGGAACAGCGCAAGCTGGCTGAAATGGGTTGGCATTGCATCACCGTTTGGGAATGCGAGCTGAAGCCTAAGCAGAGGGAGCAGACGTTGGATTCTATCGCTTTTACGTTGAACCATATCTGGCTGCAGGATCATGGGGCGAAGACGGTTCCTTATCCTCAATTGGAGGAAGAAAGTGAGAATTATTTGAAAGCGGCAGAAGAAACGATATGAAGCAGATAGAGGTTGTAGCAGCAATCATACCTTTAATATTTTCGTGAATTATTTTGGAAGTTCAGAAAATCTTTTTATCTTTGCAATCGTAAACAAAACGATACGACTATGCTTGAACTTCAAAGTTGTATAATGAAACTGTCAAACTTCAAGAAGATGTTTGCTCAGAAATATGGTATTACTAAACTTGGTATCTTCGGGTCTGTGGCAAGAAACGAAAATACAGAGAATAGCGATATCGATATTGTTGTTGAAGTTCAGAAGCCAACTCTACAATTGATGTATGAACTAAAGGAAGCACTCAAGCAGTTTTTTGGTTGTGAGGTTGACCTCGTACGTTTCCGCGATTCGCTTCGTCCTTCGTTTAAGTCAAACATTCAGCGTGATGTCATTTATGTTTGATAACAATTTTACTATACACGATAATCGAAAAATCAGAGGGTCAGTTCTGTTAATCAAAATGATTGGAAGAACCGGCCCTCTGACATTAGTTTAACAGGCACTTAATCAACTTGCCCATACCATGTCTTGGGTTGAGGCTCTTCAGATTCGGGATTCGAAGGACTAGAACTGCCCTCATTACTTCCACTGAGCAAAAGTGCCTTGTTCTGCAACTTAACCACTCTCATCGTTGGCTTGATGTAATCCTTCTTTGACATATCTATTGTAGGAATTGTTGTTTTCATATTTTTTCTCGTTTAAAGAATTTCGTATTTATTATTTGGCCTAGGTATAGGAATCGTTGTCTGTTATTACTTAACAACGACCTTCTTGCCATTGTGAATGTAAACGCCGCTCTCTGTGGGCTCGGCTGGCAGTTTGATGCCGTCGAGAGTGAACCACCCCTCGAAGGTGATTTCGCCAGTTTCTTTTGATACGGTACCAACGCTTGCTACCTGACCGTCGGCATTGCGTAAAACAACTGCTATACTTGTGGGCAGACTGCTTTCAGAACTGCGTGTTACCATCTGGGTATCATTGTTTGCAGAGCAATTCTCATTACCAACAAACTGGAGATATGCACGCATAGGCAAAATGAAAGCGCTATTATTAGCCTCTCCGTTGCCTGAGCACTTTACAAATTCACCAGCTGAAACATATCCACCACCAACTGCTGTACCACTATTTGCCGCAAATCCATAATAGTCACCGACTTCAACGCAATGCATATTCCCGTCATTTTCCACGATTCCTGAATTTGGAACATCTACATCTTTGGCAACCCAATATACCTTTTTATATGTACCTACAAAAGCCCAGCAATCGCATGTTACTGTTGCTGCACCAGTAAAAACATGTGCATCGCTTCCAAGCAAATTAAAATTGAGTGTAGATGCAGTAGGGACAATAATATAAGGGGTGTTTCTTTGCAGATTATTTGCATCTACCCTAGTCATCGTTGCTTCCCACTGTCCGCTAGATGGATTATATTCCACGCCGTTAAACCCATAAAAGTCTCCTCCTGTAACAGTCATACCTGTAGTAGGGAATGGCAAAACAATAGTAGCTGGCACACCTATTTGGAAATAACGGTTATATTCAATCTCATTTATTACTTTACCCTCTTCTGGCAGAATATTAACGTCAGAGTCGCTTTTACCATCAATAACAGCCTTATATGGTATGCCGTCTCCTTCAAATTTAATTGTCTGTGACTGTGCTCCTGCAGTAAACATGGCTGTGAGCATCAGTACAATTGTGCGTGCTGAAAACAATTTAAGTGTTTTACTCTTTTTCATAATCTCATGTTATTTTGGTTTATAATTAAAATAAGTTTCTATGTAAAATGTTCACAAAAATTGCACAAAGGTATACATTTTTCTTTGACACACTCCTACATTCACACTCTGTTCTTCTGTTTTTAAACATTTTTAATAGTCGGGAGAATAAATCTCTTATGAAAATGTAAAAAGCTCAAGGGACAGTAATAGATTCTCTTGACAACTCATTACCTGTCGCTGACTTATACGGTTCCTTATCCTCAATTGGAGGAAGAGGATATGCGGATGCCAAGGGCAGCAGAGGAAACGATAGGGTAAAAACATCATTTTTTCGTTGTAAATTGTTGATTTTTCGCAGTATACACAAATATGAAAACCATGTTTGTGTAATACGGTTTTGTACATGCTGATGTTAAAGAATTGTTAAGTATTCATTCGGATGGTTGTAGTCTCGTATATTTTTAGTACATTCGCGGCCGATTTGCTCTTTGGGCAGGGCAATTGGATTTTTTAAATAACTAAATTAACTTATGGAATATTATTACGATAAGAAAAACTTGACCACTGGCTTTTTTAAGCCTGTAGAGACCAATGGGATAAAACTTGATGACGCGTATTTTGTGCATTAGATAAATAAACCATTATCATCATATGACAGAAAGAACCATTAAAATACTTGGCGTGCAATTCGCGGCTAATCCGGATTACAAGTTTGGTGATCCAGAGACGCCTGAGATATGGATGCGCACCATCAACTTGCTGACAGAACTGAGAGACAGGAAACCACGCGTGGTGCTGAAAGCTGAGCCTACCAACCCTCAGGATGAGAAGGCTGTGATGGCCAGGGCTATGGGCCAGAAGATTGGCTATGTGAACAGAGATCAGCGCGACGAGGTGAGACGGCTGCTGAGGCTGTCGAAACGGGGTATGCTGGGTGCTGAGGTCGGTGAGGTGATTGTGGGCAACCACGGCTACCTATATATCACGCTGCAATGCGAGGAAGCTGCAACCACAGACTGGCAGGAGGCTGGCTTCAACTGGCAGGGATGGAAAACGGATATCCCCCTGGTGCTGCCCACGGAGGAGCTGAATGCCGAGGAGGAGGCTGCCTTCGTCTTGGAAGAGGATTTGCTGCCCAGACTGAACGAGGTGGATATCGAGGAACTGCAGGAATATCTGAACATCTGGATGGAGGGCAGTTGTCACGACATGAGTCAGGAGACCTGCAGGCAGCGACAGCAATACATCAGACAGCTGGCTGAGTCGGATAGCAGCGAGGTGCGTATGATGGCTCAGGAACTGGAACATCAGGGTGCCAGCATGTGCAGTCGCCATCGGATGGAGGAGCGCGTGATGGAGTGGTGGCCGCAACTGGTGGACTCTGACGTGGCTGACAGTATGTGGATACGCTGGCGCGATTATACCAACGGACAGCTGTGGGGAGGACTCAGGCTGATTGACGAGAAGCTGCGCCAGTTGCCAGGAAACCTCTATGAGAGCATAGGCCACATGGAGACGGTCTTCTCGCAATTGTATTACCTTAACATCCCCAGAGAGACGCTGAATTCTATCCTGGCGCTGCTGGTGCTGAGGGTGAAGACATGCCATGAGCTGGGCATCGAGATGAGGCCGATGATAGAGTCGGAGTTTGGGCCTGACAAGGTTGTGGAGGAATGCGACGAGACATTCACTGAGAGTTCCATCTACCTGAACAAGGCTAAGGGGCAGAAGATAGACCTGATTCGCGTGCTAAACACGATGTTTGAGATGGGATGCTTTAAGGGCAAGGATGGGGCGAAACTGACCAAGAAGGACTTCTTTACAGAGATGGGCTGTATCCTTCATATAGATTTGTCGGATTATGACAAGGACTTGTCGCGCTCCATGTCGGACAGCACAAAGTTGGATAAACACCTGAAGGTGTTCGAGGACATGAAGCAGAAAATGATAGAAATCTGGAATTCGAGATAAAAAAATTATCGTAGGGTTTACATAGGGTTTACGAAAAAATGAGTAATTTTGCAGGCAAGATATGACGAAAGAAGATATACTGAAACTCAGAGATCATTGCGAGGTGACCAAGGTGCAGTTCAAAGAGCGCATCACAGACAAGTACGATGTTGGCTGTGAAATGGTGGCGTTCTGTAATTCGCATGGCGGTCAGTTGGTGATTGGAATCAACGACAAGACTGGCGTGATGAATCCCTTGTCGTATCAGGAGGTGCAGGAAACAACCAACATGCTGAGCAATATGGCATCAGAAAATGTCATACCAAGTATTCTGTTGGATATCGATACGGCAAACGTAGATGGTGGCAGCATTGTGGTTGCGACGATAAAAGAAGGTCTGAATAAGCCATATCACGACAACAAGGGCATCGTGTGGGTGAAGAACGGTGCAGATAAACGAAAGGTGTTTGACAATGCCGAGTTGGCTGAAATGATGAGCCAGTGTGGTAGTTTTGCACCTGACGAGGCGGCTGTAAAGGATTTCGGCATCAAGGATATGGACGAGCAGGTGTTGAAGAAGTATCTACTGAATCGTTTCGCAGTCGTGATGCAGAAGAGCGGTGTGAGCGAGGTGAATCTGCGCGACTTTACGGTGGAACAGATGGCTCACTTTGTGGTGGGTGGTATTAGTCTGGAGGGTCTGCTGAGGAACCTGCGCTTTATTCGTCCTGACGGCAAGATGACGGTTGCCGCTGTGCTGCTGTTTGGTAAGTATCCGCAGCGATGGCTGCCAGCCTATACCGCCAAGTGTATCAGTTATGTGGGTAACTCTGTTGGCGGCACCGTGTTTCGTGACAAGGTGAGAGACGAGGATATGGAGGGTTGTCTGCTGCATCAGTACGACACCATCATGAACTTCTTTACGAGGAATCTGCGCAATGTACAGGTGGAACCTGAGTTCAACTCATTGGGTAAACTGGAGATTCCATACGCAGCCCTGGTTGAGTTTACTGTGAATGCGCTGGTACATAGGTCGCTAAACTGGAAAGCGCCCATACGCATCTTTATCTTCGATGACAGGGTGGAGATACATAGTCCTGGCGAACTGCCTAATGGCCTGACGGTGGAGGATATCATGAAGGGTACGTCGATGCCAAGAAATGAGTTTCTGTTTACCAATGCCAACTACTTGCTGCCTTATACAGGTGCAGGAACTGGTATCATTCGTGCGATGGAAGAGAAGCCTGATGTGACGTTCGAAAGTCATGAAACGGCACATGAGTTTGTGATAGTTTTCCGTAGAAAAAGTAAACAAGAAGGTAACCAAGTAAGTAACCAAGAAACGAACCAAGAAACGAACCAAGAAACGAACCAAGAAACGAACCAAGAAACGAACCAAGAAACGAACCAAGTAACGCACCAAGTAACGCACCAAGTTCGTTCTTCAAAACCCTTATTAACAAAGGCTCAGAAGGATATCGTGAATTTCTGCTCTGTACCAAGAAGCGCTCAAGAGATTTTAGATAGGGTTGGCGTCTCTAATCAGAACAGAACGCGCAAGAAATATATCCAGACCTTAGTCGATATGGGCGTGTTGGAAATGACGATTCCAGATAATCCTAACGATAGAAATCAGAAGTATCGCAAAGTGACAAAAAAGTGAAAAAATCATCGTAGGGTTTACATAGGGTTTACGAACCGCCCCACGAAAACATCGTAAATTTGCACCCGTAAGACGGAAAGTCCGTTCTTGCGGGTGCTTCTTTTGTTGGAGCAATCTTTCATTGGAGCACCAATATGTAGAATTCGAGGTTTTGTGAGAGTCCTCATGAGATAAAGTTCGAACACCTCCACACATCTCACAGATCATCGAATGACAATGACAAACAACTTTAGTGAGTACATCTTTTTGGATGGAATGTGGCTTCAGGAAAAACAGTTGCTGAAGCTGGCAATGAACGTGGGCAGCTTTGCCCTGGCTGAGCATTATCTTTGTGCGCTGTTGGCCAATGCTGTTATCTACGGCAAGCGAGATGTGATTTTGAAGGTGAACGAGGTACGTGAGTTTTATCATGTGCCATTGATACCTCTGCCTGAAGACAGGGAAGAGGAAGATGATGCCTGGCACCACACAGGGTTGAACTGCACAGCTGACGATCAGGCAAGATTCGTGTTTCAGAAGATGACCAAGGAGGAACGTCGCGACGTGCTGAAACGGAGCATGAGCTATCTACGGGAAAACTACCACCTATTTATTTATACGCGCCACTGGCTGTCTATCTTTCTGGTTGTTAGAGATCGTTTGGTGGGCGAGAGTCTGAAGCAGACAGGGTTCTTCGGCCTTGCCAAGGAGATTACGCCTGATAACTGGCCCATCAGACTGAGGATTGGCGAGAACACCTCGAAGAACTTTGGACGAGAAATAGAAGAGGATGACCGTGGCGAGGCTTACTACGACATGAAGCAGAATCCTCAGAAGCAACTATGCGATACGTTCTGGGAGATAGTGAAAAGCATGATATTGACGGAGAAATGACGGAGAAAGCCATTGATTTGACGGAGCTTTTGACGGAGAAATGACGGCATGACGGAATCAAGGGGATGACATGAAAATCCTTTCTACCTTTGCATCGTCAATCAGACAAAAAACGATTTAAAAGACATAATTAAATGGTAAGACAAAACATTTTTGAGAAGCGAAAAGGAGGTCAGTTCATCTTCGAGGATGATGACCTGATGAGAGTTCAGATCTTGGAGCACGACGCTGAGAGCGTGATGCAAAGACTGGAGAACAGACTGAGTAAGCCGTTGCTGTTTATGCTCAACCAGCAGTTGCTGGGATTCAGCAGTCAGATGCAGCAGGAACTGGCTATGGACATGGTAGACTATGTGTGCGATGACATCATGCAAATGACTGGTTGCCCATCGGCCGACTGCGTGCTGGAGATTTGTTACGCATGGATTGACGAATATACAAAAGGAGGTGTAGCGTGATGGAAACGATATTGAATGCTTTTCACATCAAGGTGAACAAATGCTGTGCTTCGTGCAAGCATAAGGAATGTATGGCCGACGGCACAAGGTTTTGCTCACAGATGATGATCAAGGTGGAACAGACGTATGAATGCCAGCAATGGCAGATGAGCGATGGCCTGATGAATGCAGGCTTACAGACGGGAGGCGTGGTGCGCCTTAATGGCACTGCAGAGGAAATCATTAAATAATAACCGAGTCGAAGCGTGGTGGAGGAAGTCTACGTAGTGAAAATGGCCAAATTCCGACACAACCTTCACTCACAAATTCGACAAGTTATGAAAAAGTATATTTTTGTTTTGAATGCCATCAACGTGATGGCCAAGTTGCTGAAAGAAAAGCGAGTGGAAGGTGTTCTGTTCATGGACGAGAACACTGGTAAAATAACCTTTAAGGCGTACAACCGAAAGCCGCGAGTACGCGAGAAGGACCGCATGGTGAAGAAGTTGCCCTGGGGTTGGGTCAAGGAGTCAATAGAGCGTGTCAAGGTCTATGGCAGCTTCCCCAAGGAGTATAGCACGGCCCAGGTAATGGGATTGCTGGACGAGCATACGAAGGATGCGAAGAATGCGTTGATTGAGAGAGAGTTGGATGTTATTGAGTTTTGCTAAATCGCTGTAGAGAGTATGATATATAGAATAGAATATGTTGGTGGTGGTAAGGGCAAGCGCAAGTTTGCCCACCTCGTAAAGAACCGCGAGGAACTGATGGCGCTGCGCAATGCGCCAGAGAATCTGGACAACCTGGCGAAAGCTCGTCAAGGTGATCACGAGGCCAAGATGAAGTTGCTGCAACTGGCTTATAACATAGGTCATGCCGACGGCCAGATTGCGGGCTGCAAGAGCATCGGCAGCTATTTCTTCCACGATGTGGACTGCTATGACAGCGACCATTCGGAGCGTATCAGAAAACTCGTTATGGAGCATAAGGACGAGATAGGCCTGATGATGCTCGAACACTCAGCCAGCGGAGGATGGCACCTGGTGTGTAAGCGCCAGCCTGGCACCACGATTCTGGAGAATCAGGTGCGCGTGGCAGCAATTCTGAAGGTGGAAATGGACACAAGTGCCAAGGACTTGCAGCGCGTGGTATTCTCTACCAGTGGCAGCGAGGAAGACCTGCCTTATCTCGACGATGCCTTGTTTGGCGAACCTATGACGGCAGACGAGTGTGAGGCAGAGTATAAGCGACTGAAGGTGCGCGTGATGCGAAGACAGGAACAGGTGCCGCCTGGGGCAAAGAAGGCCAACAAGCACTATAGGCCGTGGGAGGAGGCAACAGACCTTCGCGGACAAGCACGGACTAACAATGAAGAATTCCCAAAAAGTCCGTGTGAGTCCGCTGCAAAAGAAGAAAACAGCGATAGTCCGTGTGAGTCCGCTGCTGTAGAAAAGAAATTCAAGGGCATACCGTATTCAGAGATCATCAGCGATTGGTGGCAGCGCAATGGTGGCGAGCCGCAGGAGGGCGAGCGTAACGTGAAACTATATCAATTAGCCGTGAACCTGCGCGCTATCTGCGACAACAACCGCGAACTGCTCCTGGAAATCATGCCTCGCAAGGGTCTGTCGAAAACTATGCAAGATATCTTGAAAAAGTGCACAGAAGGGTCGGTTCCGCTGTGCAGTTCTGAGCAGAACATCGATAATCTCTTGTGGGATTGGGGCGAAAAGATTGAGGAACTGAGCAAGGACTATCCGCTATTGAAGGACATTACGAAGGGACTGAAGAAGAACCAATATCCTGCGGCATTGTTCGTGGCTGGTGGCCTGCTGATGACGCTTATGACACGCTGCACCTACAGGTTCTATCATCGACCAGAGGAACTGCGACGTTTGAACAACTCGACGCTGATTATTGGTGACCCTGCCAGTGGTAAGTCGTTTGCAACCCGCTTGTATAAACTGTTGGCTGCGCCCATCGTGGCTGCCGATAAAGTGGGCAAGGAGGCCATCAACGCCTATCGTGAACAGATGCGCACCAAGGGCGCGAATAAGGAGAAGCCCAAGAAGCCAAAGGTGGTGGTCAGGGTGCACCCAGCAAGAACTTCGAATGCCCAGTTCATCCAGGACATGGTGAACTCTGTTGAGGAGGTGGACGGCCAACTGATGCAGCTGCACCAACTGACGTTCGACACAGAGTTGGATAACACCGTCAGCGTTCAGAAGGGTGGCTCATGGATTGACAAGTTCTCCATGGAATTGAAGGCCTTCCACAACGAGGAGGATGGTCAGGCGTATTCGAACAATGACTCGATTCTGCAGGACTTCATTGTGACGTGGAACTTCATTTATACTGGCACGCCCATCGCCCTGAAGAAGAAGGTGAATGAACAGAACTTTGGTTCAGGTCTCGCTACACGCCTCACTTGCATTCCCTTGCCTGCTACCAACTTCCAGATGATGAGTCGTGAATCGAATGTTGATTACGACAGCGACAATCGTCTGAAGGAGTGGGCAGAGAAGCTGGATCGCATGAAGGGCGAGTTGACGGTTCAAAAGATTGTGGACGAACTCTACGATTGGACGGCTCGTCGCATGGCTGACGCTGCTGAGAACGACTCGAAGGCTGACGAGATGCTGCTAAAGCGCTGTGCCTACCACGGCCTGAACTTCGCTGCTCCTTTTATCGTGATGCGCCATTGGGACAAGATGCATCAGGAGGGCCAGTACTGGTGCGGCAAGTTCGAGACGGACGACGTGGACTGGCGCCTCGCTGAACTGATAGTAAATATCCAGTACGCCTGTCAGCGCCATTACTTTGGCGCTATGGCCGAGGCCTACTTTGATAACAAATTGAAGGATGCCAGCGTGAATGTGCAGCGCAGGGGCAAGACCATCGAGGCGTTCAATCTGCTGCCTGAAGAGTTCACCGCTGAAGATGTGATGCGCTGCTTCACGATGAAAAGCCATGCCTCGGCACGTACTAGGATTGTGCGACTGCTGAAAGACCACTTGGCTGAAAAGGTGGATGAATTTGTGGAGAATGGCACCACCAAGGCCAGGTACAGGAAAACGGGGACGATCATGCTTTGACGCAGCTACACAGCTACGCAGCTACACAGCGTCATAAGGTTTATTGATTTCCCAAATAATTATAAATCCCAGAGCGAAACAATATCGTTTTGGGATTTTTTCGTATCTTTGCAATCAGTATAAAACAGTTTGAAGTCGTAGCAATTATAATAATATGGAAAACAAGAAGATTACGGAAGGCTACATGCCTTTTATGGGCTATCAGACCTACTATCGCATAGTGGGCGAGGAGACGGAGAAGGCGCCGCTGTTGCTGCTGCATGGCGGCCCAGGGAGTACACACAACTATTTCGAGGTGCTGGACTGCATCGCTGATACTGGGCGACAGGTGATCTCCTACGACCAGATAGGGTGCGGCAACTCCTATCTCGACGGGCACCCTGAGTTGTGGACGCAGAAGACGTGGATAGACGAGCTTATCGCCATCCGCGAGTATCTGCACCTTGACGAGGTCCACCTGCTGGGACAGTCGTGGGGCGCGATGCAGATCATCGCTTATGTCATCGACGAGAAGCCTGAGGGGCTCAAGTCGCTCATCCTGTCGTCGGGCCATGCTTCCAGTAGCCTGTGGGCCAGCGAGCAGCATCGGCTGATCAAGCAGCTCTCGGAGGAAGACCAGGAGGCCATCAGACGGGCGGAGGCCTGCGGGCAATGGGATTCGCCTGACTACCTGCGCGCCAACGACCATTACTTCGAGCAGTTTGTCATCAGCGTCGATGAGCATTCGCCTGAGTGTCTGCGTCGCAAGAAACGTGCTGGGACGGAGGCTTATCTCTATGGCTGGGGCCCCAACGAATATCAGCCGCTGGGCAGTCTGAAGGACTTTGAATATACGGATCGCCTGCACCTCATCACGCAGCCGACGCTCATCTGCAGCGGCACGCGCGACATCTGTACGCCTGTTGTTGCCGCCTCGCTCTATGAGCATATCCCAGGCAGTCGCTGGCACTTGTTCCGCCAGGCGCGCCACACGTGTTTTGTCGATGCCCACGAGGAATACTGCCAGGTGCTCATCGACTGGCTCAGGGAAAACGATTAGAAATAAAAAAAGACTTGAAGTCTGAAAGCAAGCTTTCACTTCAAGTCCTCTTTTGTTTGTGATCCGCTTGGGGTTCGAACCCAAGACCCCAACATTAAAAGTGTTGTGCTCTACCGACTGAGCTAGCGGATCAACCTTGTTTTTTTGACTTCTTTGCGAAATCGGCTGCAAAGGTACTAACTTTTTTTGAATCAGCCAAATTTATTCGGATGATTTTTCTCTTTGGCCTGTTTTTTCCTCTGTTTCGGCCACCATTTCAACGGTTTCCTCGTTCTCGCGCGTGATATATCGCTGATAATAGGCTATCAGGAGTGTGGTGGCAGGCAAGGCGATGATGAGGCCGATGAAGCCCAGCAGGGCGCCCCATACGGATAGTGACAGCAGCAGGATGGCTGGGTTGAGGCGCATGGCCTTGCCCATGATATATGGCGTCACAATCAGGTCGATGATCACCTGGACAACGGCAAAGACGGCAACAGCCATGGCGAAGATAATCCAGAAGTTCTGGCCTGTGTCAGCTGCCTTGAGCAGGGCGAGCAGGGCTGTGGGAATCAGCGCAAAGGTGTGTAGATAGGGCACCAGGTCGAGGATGCCGATGAGTATGCCAAGGCCGATGGCCATGGGGAAGTCGATGATGGTGAAGCCAATGCAGAAGAGGACGCCCATGATAAAGGCCACCATGCCCTGGCCGCGGATGTAGTTGTTGAGTTCGCGCTCAGCATCCTTGGCCAACTCGCTCCAGAAGGGGCGGCTCTTCTTAGGGAAAATCTTGATCCAGTTTTCTGTCAGGTACTCATAGTCCATCAGGATGAAGAACATATAGAGTAGGGTGATGAGCGAGGCAATGACGCTGATGATGATGCTGGCCGTATGGCCCACCATGTCGAACATCTGGGGCAGAGCCTTCTGCAGGCTGTCGCTGAAGTTCTCGCTCATCAGGTATTCCTCGAGTTCATGCTGATGGGTATTGGTCCATTGGCTGATGGCCTGAGGGATATTGCTGATGTGGGCCGCGTTGCTGATATAGGTGCTGGCCAGGTCGCCCAACTTCTGGAACTGCTCGAGCATGGGAGGGATGATGAGCCATCCGATGCCAGTCATCACGCCAATGACGATGATGAGGGTCACGACGATGCTTAGCACCCTGCTGGGAACATGCAGCTTGTACTGCACGAACTTGACCACGGGGTAGAGCAGGTAGGCGATGAGCCATGCCACAGCAAAGGGCAGGAGAACACTACCCAGATAGTTGATGAGGAACATGATGCCGAGGACCAGGATGCCATAGCCCAGCCAGCGTACAAAGGTGTCGAATGTGATGGTTTTGTCGTACATGGTTCAGTTGTATTGTTACTCATTCTTCGTTTTTCAGCGCCTTCTGGTAGCACTCGCGGCAAAGGGGCTCATACTCTTGCGTCTCGCCCAGGAGCACGCGTCTGTCGTTCTGCACCTTGCGATGGCTGACATAAGCCAGCGAACCGCATTTCACGCAGATGGCATGCACCTTGGTCACATCGTCGGCAATGGCGCAAAGGGCTGGCATGGGGCCGAAGGGCACGCCCTGATAGTCCATGTCGAGACCTGCCACGATGACGCGCACGCCACGATTGGCCAGTTGGTTGCACACGTCAACGATGCCGTCGTCAAAGAACTGGGCTTCGTCGATGCCCACTACCTCGATGTCCTCTGCCAGCAGAAGGATGCTGGCCGACGAGTCGATGGGGGTGGACTGGATATGTTTTTGGTCGTGGCTCACCACGTCTTCCTGAGAATAACGCACATCAATAGCAGGCTTGAAAATCTCAACCCGCTGCTTGGCAAACTGCGCGCGCCGCATTCGGCGAATCAGTTCTTCGGTCTTGCCAGAGAACATCGAACCGCACACTACTTCGATTCTTCCTGGGCGGTGTGCTTCACCTGTTAGATTTGCTGTCATAGTTGGGTGCAAAGTTATGAAAAAAAGTGAAAAGTGAAGAGTGAAACGTGAAAAAATTGCTACTGCACTAAAAAATTCTCAATTCTCAATTCTCAATTCTCAATTTAATTCTTACCTTTGCAGCTGAAATGGGAATATTATATATTGTACCCACGCCTGTGGGCAACATGGAGGATATGACGATGCGCGCCATCCGCATACTGAAAGAGGCGGACTTGGTGCTGGCTGAGGATACTCGTACATCGGGCATCCTGCTGAAGCATTTCGAAATCAAAAATCAGTTGATGTCGCACCATAAGTTCAACGAACACGGCACGAGTGCTGGCGTGGTGCAGCGTCTGCTGGCTGGCCAGAATGTGGCGCTGATAAGCGATGCTGGTACGCCTGGCATCAGCGACCCTGGTTTCTTCTTGGTGCGCGAGGCTGTGAGGGCTGGCGTCGAAGTGCAGACCCTGCCTGGACCTACGGCGTTTGTGCCTGCTCTGGTGAGCAGCGGACTGCCCTGCGACCGTTTTGTGTTCGAGGGCTTCCTGCCTCAGAAGAAAGGCCGTAAGACGCGCCTGGAGTCGCTGGCCAACGAAGAGCGCACGATGATATTCTATGAGTCGCCCTATCGCGTGGTGAAGACCCTGGAGCAGTTTGCCGAGGTCTATGGTGCCGACCGTCAGGTGAGTGTATGTCGCGAGATATCCAAGGTGCACGAGGAGAGTGTGCGTGGCACCCTGACAGAGGTTATCGCACATTTCAAGGAGACGGAGCCTCGTGGCGAGATTGTGATTGTGTTGGAAGGTAAAAAAGACAAAAAAGATAATTAAAGGATATGAAAAAGTATTTGTTATTTGCTATGTGCCTGTTGGCGCTGGTTTCGTGTAAGGACAATGGTAACACGCGTCAGACAGCCGATTTGAATCAGCGAATCGATTCTTTGAACCGTGTGAACGTGCAGAAAGACAATGAGATCAATGATATGCTTGAGACACTCAATACCATTGAGGACGGTTTCCGTGCTATCAACGAGGCTCAGGGTCGCGTCACCATTGAGCGTCGTGGCGAGGGGGCTGATGCCACCCAGCGCATCCGCGAGAACATGCAGTTTATCAACGAGACGATGACGCAGAACAAGGAACTCATCAACAAGTTGCGCCTGCGTCTGCGCGACAGCAATACGGCCAGCGACCAGCTGCGCAAGACGCTCGAGAACCTGACGGCCCAGTTGGAGGCCAAGGAGAGCGAACTGGCTGTGCTGCGTCAGGAGTTGGAGGCCAAGGATATCCATATCGCTGAGCTCGACGAGCAGGTGAGTCAGTTGAACGAGGACGTGGTGATGCTCAAGGACGAGAACGCCCAGAAGACAGAGACCATCGGCTCGCAGGACAAGGAGCTGAACACGGCCTGGTATGTCTTTGGTACCAAGCGCGAGCTGAAGGAGCAAAACATCCTGAAGAGCGGCGAGGTGCTGCAGGGCAACTTCAACAAGAACTACTTCACGAAGATTGATATCCGCGTGGACAAGGAGATCAAGCTGATGTCGCGCGACGCCCGTATCTTGACCAACCATCCCGCTGGCACCTACACCCTGGAGCGTGATGCCAACAAGCAGTACGTGCTGCGCATCACCAATCCCCAGTCGTTCTGGAGCACCAGCAAGTATCTGGTTGTACAGGTGAAGTAAAAAAGAAAAAGAAAAGCGATAAGAAACCTTATCGCTTACTCTTAAAGAACTCTTGCATTAACTGGCGGCATTCTTCTTCAAGGATGCCGCCTTTGCATTCTGACTTGGGATGCATCACGCGAGGCGCATATTCGCGATAGCCACGCTTGGGGTCTGGCGCACCATAGACGATGCGAGGCACCTGGGCCCAACCGATGGCGCCTGCACACATGGGACAGGGCTCAACGGTGACATAGAGCGTGCAGTCTGTGAGGTATTTGCCACCCAGCGCGTTGGCAGCCATCGTGATGGCTTGCATCTCGGCGTGGGCCGTTGGGTCTACGAGTGTCTCTGTCAGGTTGTGGGCACGCGCAATCACCTGGTCTTTACACACCACCACGGCCCCAATGGGTATCTCGCCCTCATCGAAAGCCTGCTGCGCCTCGGCCAGCGCCTTGCGCATATACATTTCATCCTTATTTTTCTCTTCCATAATGCAAAAGTACGAATTTTTTTTGTACTTTTGCATCGTGGAATGGAAAATTGTGCATATTGACGAGACTGACTCTACCAATCGGTGGATTATGAACCATGATTCGGATGTCGTTTGGGCAGACTTTCAGACGGCAGGACGTGGTTGTGGAACGAATAAATGGGAGTCGGAGCGAGGCAAGAACCTGCTGTTCTCAGTCAAGATCCATCCTGTTGATGTGCCTGTGCAGAAGCAGTTTCACATCTCGATGGCCATCTCGCTGGCCATCTGCGAGGCTCTGGGGCAACAGATAGGCGATCTGAGTATCAAGTGGCCCAATGATATCTATTGGCGTAATGCCAAGATCTGTGGCATACTGATAGAAAACACCCTGCAGGGCAGTAGGATTAAGGATAGCGTCATTGGCGTGGGAATCAATGTCAACCAGCAGCAGTTCCTCAGCGATGCGCCCAATCCTGTGTCGCTATGGCAGATTCATGGCCAGGAGACCAGTCGCGAGCAGTTGTTGCACGACATACTGAACCGCTTCGAGACGTTGCTGGGCCAGGATCTCCGTCAGCAGTATCTCTCGATGCTCTATCGTCGCAAAGGCTATCATCCCTATACCGATAAGGATGGCGCTTTTATGGCCGAGATCGTCGATGTGGAGGACGATGGTCATCTGCTGTTGTGCGACGAGGGGGGACGCCAGCGCCGCTATGCGTTTAAGGAAGTTCAATTTATAATATAAAGGCAGTGGACGACAGCGGACTTTTTCGGATGTATTGGTCCGTGTGAGTCTGCTGCTAAAAAGAAAAAGATTATGGCAAGATTTAAAAGAATTCTCCTGAAGCTCTCTGGTGAGAGTCTGATGGGCAATCAGGGTTACGGCATCGACCCTGAGCGTTTGAGCGACTATGCTAAGCAGATTAAGGAAGTGGCCGAGATGGGCGTGCAGATTGGTATCGTCATCGGTGGCGGCAATATCTTCCGCGGACTGAGTGGCAGTCAGAAGGGCTTCGATCGCGTGAAGGGCGACCAGATGGGTATGTGTGCCACCGTTATCAACTCGCTGGCTCTCTCATCGGCATTGGGTGCTATCGGCGTGAAGAACAAGGTGCTGACGGCTATCCGCATGGAGCCTATTGGCGAGTTCTATACCAAGTGGAAGGCCATCGAGGCTATGGAGGCTGGCTATGTGTGCATCTTCTCGGCTGGCACAGGCTCTCCTTACTTCACCACCGACACGGGTTCATCGCTGCGTGGCATCGAGATCGAGGCCGACGTGATGCTGAAGGGCACACGTGTGGACGGTATCTATACGGCTGACCCTGAGAAGGATCCCACAGCTACGAAGTTCAATGAGATTACTTATAAGGAGGTATTGGCTCGCGGCCTGAAGGTGATGGACCTCACAGCTATCTGCATGTGTCAGGACAACAACCTGCCCATCTATGTGTTTAACATGGATATCGTGGGCAACCTGAAGAAGGTGATGGCTGGCGAAGAGATTGGCACACTCGTGCACAACTAAGGCTCTCTCAGACAAGCACGAAGGCCTTAAGGCTCTGCAGTATGCAGTAAACTACAAAGGCTTTAAGGCTCTTCAGTAAACTCTACATATTCGCCCTCGTCCTGGGCGAATATTTTTTTGCTGTTTTGTGAAGAACGCTCGTCAACGATGGTCACGCCCTCCTTGGTCTTGAACGATGAGCGCTCTTGCTTCAGGCTCTGATCGCCCTGACTGCCCTGGCCGTTTCTGGCGTTCTGTCTGGCCTGCTTCTGGTATTGCTGCTGGGTGGTGCTTGCTCCTTTGAAGTAGTCGTTATCAAACTTAAAGGTAGTACCGCCAGCCTTATGGAATTTCTTGGAAAGACGCTCAAATTCCTCGTCAGTCATCTCGCCACTCGCCATCTTCTTCACAATCTTAAATCCCTTGCGAAGGTAGTAGAACACAACGAGTAGGCCTGCGGCAATGGCCACGACAATAAGAATAGCAATAATGATGAGTGTTTCCATAGGCTTTTCAATGATATTAAATTAATGGCGCTGTGTGCAGGCAGACAGCAGGACATACCACGCGATGATGGCTGCCAGTCCGCTAACACCCAGGATCATCAGCAGGGGTATGCATGTCAGCAGGAAGATATACTTCACTTCGTTGCCCTTCCATCCCCAGGTCTTGAACTTCAAGGCAAACATGGGAATCTCTGAGATGAGCAGGTAGCTGAACACCAATACCATGATGATGACACCATATATATATAAGGGTGATGATGCTAAGAATTCGCCTCCACCAACGATGAGGGAACCCCAGAACAGGGCGTTGGCAGGCGTGGGCAGTCCAATAAAGCCCATGGCCTGGCGCTCGTCGAGGTTGAACTTGGCCAGACGGAGGGCCGAGAAGGCTGCCATGATGAAGGCCAGGAAAGGCATGATAAAGGCGATGGGGGAGGGCAGCTCGTGGAAGTCGTAGCCGCAAAGCCAGCTGAAGATAATCGCTGAGGGCGCAAAGCCGAAGGTGATATCGTCGGCCAGCGAGTCGAGTTCCTTGCCAATGGGCGAACTGACGTGCAGCAGACGGGCACTCATGCCATCAAAGAAATCAAATACAGCACCAATGACGATGAACAGCAACGCCAACTCGTAGTTGCTTTGGAAGGCCCAATATGTGGCAATACAGCCAGAAATCAGGTTCAGGCTCGTGATGGTATTAGGTATGTGTTTCTTCATCTTTTTAAGGTAGCTTTGCAATTACCGTTTGGTCGCCAGTGGTTGGCTGCTTCATCTTGACGCATGGCGTACTGCCCAGGGGCAGATAGACATCTACGCGCGAACCCAGTTTGATGAATCCCAGGTGCTCGTCGATAAAGCATTCTTCGTCGGGTTTGGCATAGGTCACGATACGGCGAGCCATAGCGCCAGCAATCTGTCTCACCAGCACTTCCTCGCCCTGAGGTGTCTCGATCATGATGTCGGCATGCTCGTTCTCCTCGCTGGCCTTGGGCAACCATGCCTTGTGGTAGTTGCCGTCGAAGTGCTTCACAAACTTCACCTTGCCGTCAACAGGGAACCAGTTGGCGTGAACATTCAGCGGACTCATGAAAATACTAATCATCAGTCGCTTATCGTGGAAATAATCGTTCTCTTCTGTCTCTTCAATCACCACAATCTTACCATCGGCAGGAGCCACAACGGCTTTTTCTGTTTCACCGTTGAAATAGCGGATGGGGCAGCGATAGAAGTTCAGCATCAGCAGCCATGCTGTGCCGAAGATAGCTATAAAAATAATAAAAGGTATTGTTGTATCGAAGGATCTCCAGAGTACCACGGCGATAGCGATGACTGCAAACATGCTGTAAAGCAGTTCTTCAGTACCTTCGCGATGGATTCTGATTTTCTTCAGTTTCTTGATTCTTTCTCCCATTGTTTGTTTTAAGTAATCGATAATTTGTTGCAAAGGTAATGCTTTTTTGTCAATTAACAAAGTTTTTGTTCAATAATGATGCATTTTTATCGATATTTCGGGAAAACCAACCACAATAACTTTTATTTTTACTTCATCTTGCATAATTGGAGAAAAATGACTATCTTTGCCAAAAAAATGAGAGAGACGATGCAAAAGTCGTCGTTTTGTGACGAAAATGGAAGATTTCATACACTTACACGTTCATACATACTATTCTATTCTTGACGGACAGTCGAAGATCAAGAACCTGGTGGACAAGGCTATTGCCGACGGCATGAAGGGCATGGCCATCACGGATCACGGCGATATGTTTGGCATCAAGGAATTTCATGACTATTGCATTGGCGTCAATAAGAATCGCAAAAAAGATGGCCTGGAACCTTTTAAGCCCATCTTTGGTTGCGAGATGTATGTGGCGCGTCATGGACCCAAGGAGCAGAAGAACGGTAAGCAGGATCAGAGTGGTTATCACCTGATTGTGCTGGCCAAGAACTATAATGGCTATAAGAACCTGATTAAGCTGGTGTCTAACTCATGGGTGGATGGCTATTACATGCGTCCGCGTACTGACCGTGCCGACTTGGAGAAATATCATGAGGACCTGATTGTCTGCTCGGCCTGTATTGCTGGCGAGGTGCCCAAGAAGATTCTGGATGGCGACATGGCTGGCGCACGCGAGGCTTTGGAGTGGTATCATCGCGTGTTTGGTGATGACTATTATCTGGAGTTGCAGCGACATGAGGTGAAGAATCCTGATCCTCTATTCCGTGCTAACAGAGAGACGTTCCCTTTGCAGCAACAGGCTAATAAGGTGCTCATCGAGTTAGCTCGTGAGTATGGCATCAAGTTGATTTGTTCTAACGACGTCCATTTTGTGGATCAGGAGAATGCCGAGGCCCACGACCACCTGCTATGTCTGTCAACGGGTAAGGATTTGGACGATCCCACCCGTATGCTCTATTCCAAGCAGGAGTGGTTTAAGACGCGGGCTGAGATGAACGACATCTTCAGCGACGTGCCCGAAGCGCTGTCTAATACCCTCGAGATTCTCGATAAGGTCGAGGTGTACAGCCTGGACCACGACCCTATCATGCCTTTCTTCCCCATACCCGAGTCGTTTGGTACGGAGCAGCAATGGCGCGAGAAGTTCACCGAGGAACAGCTCTTCAAGGAGTTTACCTGCGACGAGAACGGCGAGAACCAGCTGCCGCAGGAAGAGGGTGAGAAGAAAATCAAGAAGTTGGGTGGCTACGACAAGATATACCGTATTAAGTTCGAGGCTGACTATTTGGCAGAACTGGCCTATAAAGGTGCCATAGAGCGTTATGGCGATCCTATCCCCAAGGAGGTGGACGACCGTGTGCGCTTTGAGTTGCACATCATGAAGACCATGGGTTTCCCTGGTTACTTCCTTATTGTGCAGGACTTCATCAACTCGGCCCGCGATGAGTTGGGCGTGATGGTGGGGCCTGGTCGTGGTTCTGCTGCTGGTAGTGTGGTGGCCTATTGCTTGGGTATCACGAAGATTGACCCCTTGAAGTACGACCTGCTGTTCGAGAGATTCTTAAACCCAGACCGTATCTCCTTGCCTGATATTGATACCGACTTCGACGATGACGGACGAGGCAAGGTGTTGAAGTGGGTGTCTGATAAGTATGGCCACGAGAACTGTGCCCATATCATTACCTACGCCTCGATGGCCACCAAGAACTCCATCAAGGACGTGGCGCGTGTCGAGAAAGTGCCTCTGGCCATCTCGAATGCGTTGTGTAAGGCCATCCCTGACCGCTTGCCTGAGGTCGATGGCAAGACACCCAAGATGAATTTGGTCAATGCTATCAAGGCCGTGCCTGAGTTGCGCGAGGCTGAGGCTTCGGCCGATACAGCCCTTGCCAATACCATCAAATATGCCAAGATGCTCGAGGGTACGGTGCGTGGCACGGGTATCCATGCCTGTGGCTTCATCATCTGTCGTGACCCTATCTCCGACTGGGTGCCTGTAAGTACGGCCGACGACCCTGACTTCAAGGATATGAAGACCAACTGTACGCAGTATGATGGTCATGTGATTGAGTCGACGGGTCTGATCAAGATGGACTTCCTGGGACTGAAGACGCTGTCCGAGATGAAGGAGTGCTGCGCCGTTATCAAGCAGACGCGAGGCATCGATATCGACCTCGACCACATACCTATTGACGACCCCAAGACCTTCGAACTCTATCAGCAGGGACGTACCATCGGTACCTTCCAGTTTGAGTCGAATGGCATGCAGAAATACTTGCGCGAGTTGCACCCCACCGTGTTTGAGGACCTCATCGCCATGAACGCCCTTTATCGTCCAGGACCTATGGACTACATCCCGTCGTTCATTGCCCGTAAGAACGGTAAGGAGGAGATTAAATACGATATCCCCTGCATGGAGAAATACCTGAAAGATACCTATGGTATCACGGTGTACCAAGAGCAGGTGATGTTGCTGTCGCGACAACTGGCCGACTTCACCCGTGGTGAGAGTGATGCACTCCGTAAGGCCATGGGTAAGAAGAAAAAGGATATTGTTGACGCCATGAAGCCTAAGTTTATCGAGGGCGGCAAGAAGAATGGCCACGATCCTAAGATTCTGGATAAGATCTGGGCTGACTGGGAGAAGTTCGCTTCTTATGCGTTCAACAAGTCGCATGCTGCCTGCTATTCATGGGTGGCCTATCAGACGGCTTACCTCAAGGCCAACTATCCTGCTGAGTTCATGGCTGCCATCATGAGTCGCCGTCGTGACCAGATAACGGAAATCACCAAGTTGATGGACGAATGTAAGGCCATGAAGATTGCGACGCTGGGTCCTGATGTCAACGAGTCATATCAGAAGTTTGGTGTGAACCACCATGGCGAGATCCGTTTCGGCCTGGCTGCCATCAAGGGCCTGGGCGATGGTGCTGCACAGGCCATCATCGACGAGCGCGAGAAGAATGGTCCCTATAAGGATATCTTTGACTTTGCCCAGCGCATTCCGTTCTCCAGCGTCAACCGCAAGGCCTTTGAATCGCTGGCTCTGAGTGGTGGTTTCGATGGCTTTGGTATCCGTCGTGAGGCGTTCTTCGCCACGAACAGTAAGGGAGAATCCTTCCTCGATACGCTGGTGCGCTATGGTCAGACCTATCAGGTAGAGAAACAGCAGGCCACCACCTCACTCTTTGGTGCTTTCGACGATGTGGAGATTGCCACGCCGCCTATCCCCAAGACCGATGAGCGCTGGAGCGATATCGAGCGTCTGAACAAAGAGCGCGACCTGGTGGGCATCTATCTGTCGGCTCACCCCCTGGACGAATATCGTATTGTGCTCGACAACCTCTGCAATGCCACTTGTTCTGAGTTGGCCGACCGTTGTGCGGCCCTCAACGACCGCGAGGATATCGCCTTGGGTGGCATCGTGACGGGTGTGCAGTCGCGCTTCGGCAAGAACAACAAGCCATGGGGTATCGTCACCCTTGAGGACTTCAACGGTTCGGGCGAACTGGTGCTCTTTGGTGAGGACTGGCTGAACCTGAATGGTAAGTTTATTATTGGTGCCGCTGTCTATATCACAGGTAAGATGGCATCGCGCTTCAGCTATAGCACCCAGAAGGAACTGAAGGTGACCAATGTCGAACTGCTCCAGACCATCAAGGACAGGGCGATTGACCGTATTACGATTACGGTGATCACCGACCATGAGAAGATGGATGACAGCGTGGTCGAGGAGTTGAGTGAGATCGTTGCCGAGCATCCTGGCAAGACCAAGCTCTTCTTCCAGTTGCGCGATTCCTCTGGCAAGCACCATGTGTTGCTGAGGTCGCAGAGCAAGACGATTGACGTGAAGAACCAGCTTATCGATTATATCGAACAGCATCCGGCCCTCGATTATCACATTAACTGATTTTCTTGGCACGATGTTTGCGAGATGTTGGTTGAAGACTAAACATATTTAATAATCATTTTAATTTTTGAGTTATGGAAGTACAAATCACAAGCGAGAACTTTGAGGCCCTGAAGAATGGCGAACTGCCTTTGGTACTTGATTTTTGGGCTACATGGTGTGGACCCTGCCGTATGGTGTCTCCCATCCTGACGGAGTTGGCCGAGAAATACGATGGTAAGATCGTGGTAGGCAAGTGTGACGTGGAGGAAAACGACGAACTGGCAGCCGAGTTTGGCGTTCGTAATATTCCTACTATCCTGTTCTTTAAGGGCGGTGTCCAGGTTGATAAGCTGGTAGGTGCTCAGTCTAAGGCTAAGTTTGAAGAGAAAATCGAAGCTCTTCTCTAACGATGGCTAGTATTGACGAAGAGTTGCTTCAGGACCAGCAGGAGACCCAGCGCGAGATTGCTTTTATTCGCGAGCAGTTGCCCAGCGACCTGAAGGAACTGTACACCGACAATCAGTTGGTGTGGATGCTCGACACCATTGCCACCTATTTTTATGAGAGTGGCATCTTGGAGTCTAATGACGACGAGGTCGATGTCGATATTGACGAGGTGTCTGACTACCTGTGCAAGCAGGCTGTCGCCGAAGGCCTTCCTAAGTTGAATGCTGACGAGGTTCGTTTCGTCGTAGAGGCAGACCTCGATTTTCAGGAAGAGAATCTATAAATCACAAAAGAACCGGAACACTCCAATTGAGTTGCTCCGGTTCTTTTTTTTTCTTATACCTTTCTTTTATACGTGTCGTTTAGAGTCTGGTGTCAGGATATAATGTCGGATATAGCTCCTGTGTCCATAGATGGCAATCACCACAAAACAGATCATCGGAATGATAAACGACAGGTTGATGGATGTGCGGCCGAAGAGTTCCAGACCAGAGTCGATAATCTGGGCCTGGATGAGTGGGAACACCGAGCCGCCCAGGATGGCCATGATGAGGCCGGCACCAGCAAACTTCACGTTGTCGCCCACGCTGCGCAGGGCAATACCATAGATGGTGGGGAACATCAGCGACATACAGGCCGATACGCCCACCAGACTGTAGATGCCGTTGCGGTCGGTAAACAGGATGGCACCTGCCGACAACGCCATGGCACAGATGGCCAGGATAGATAGCAGTCGGCCTGCCGAGATATACTTCAGGAACCATGTGCAGATAAAACGGCTCACGGTAAAGAGTATCATGGCAAAGATATTGTATTTCTGCGACAGGATCTCGGCACTCTTCTCGTCCATGCCTTCCTCCATAAAGATACGTGTACCATATTGTATAATAAAAGTCCAGCAGGTCACCTGGGCACCAACATAAAAGAACTGGGCGATGATACCTTCGCGATAGTTCTCAATCTTGATGAGTTCTTTGAATGCCTGGCCGATGGTCTTGTTGGCTTTGGTGTCAACGGCCTTCGGCATCTTGTGTATCCTGATGAGCACCAGCAACAGCAGACAGGCGGCACCCAATCCCAAGTAAGGACCAATGAGCACGCTCAGGTCGTTGTCCTTCAGGTTGTTGAACTGCAAATCCGACAGCGACATACGTTGCTCTGTGGTCATCGGACTCATCTTCGCCTGTACAAACTGCATGGCGATAAACATACCCATCAATGCGCCCATGGGGTTGAAGGCTTGTGCCAGGTTCAGGCGCTGGGTGGCCGTTTCCTCGCTACCCATACAATAGATATACGGGTTACAAGAGGTCTCAAGGAACGACAGTCCGCAGGTCAGAATGAAGTAGGCCAGCAGGAAGGGGTAGTACATACCTGTCAATTTGGCAGGGAAGAACATAAACGAACCGATGGCAAAAAGGCTCAGTCCCACCATGACGCCCGACTTAAACGAGTAGCGCTGGATAAACATGGCGGCAGGGAAGGCCATGGCGAAATAGCCCAGATAGAAGGCCACCTGTACCAGGGCGCCTTCTGTGACGCTCATGCGGAAGATCTTCGAGAAGGCTTTGACGATAGGACCTGTCATGTCGTTGGCAAAGCCCCAGAGGGCAAAACACGACGTAATCAGAATAAATGGCACCAGGAAGTTGACGCCGTCTTTGGTCAGTATACTCGGTTTCATGTACTTGGTTTTCTGTTAATTGTCGGCAAATTTACAATATTTTTTTCATAACAAAGGCTATTCTTGCCGTTTTTTTGTATTTTTGCATGCAAAATCAAAAACTGAAAATGAAAAAACTACTATCTCTGCCTCCTAATCTGGTTAGGAAGGATGCCAATGGCCAAACGGTCTTTCATCAAATCACGGGTTTGCCAACCAGCGAGTTTTTCTGTACCTGCGACCCTGAGGGACATCGCATTGGTAGTGGCGGAGGCACGGCCTGGCTGTTGATGGAGGCCTGGCGTTCTGAGTCCTCCGACTCGTTCGACGCGTGGTTGGCTGGCGAGAAACGCATCCTCTTGCATGCTGGCGGGCAGAGTCGTCGCTTGCCTTCCTATGCGCCTTCTGGCAAGATACTCACGCCCATCCCTGTGTTCCGATGGGAGAGGGGACAGCGTTTGTCTCAGGATCTCCTGTCCTTGCAGTTGCCGCTCTATGAACAGATGATGTCTCAGACGCCCGACGGCCTGAATACCATGGTTGTTAGTGGCGATGTGCTCATCACCGCTGGACAGACCTTGCCGCCTGTGCCTCAGGCAGACGTGGTGTGTTATGGTTTGTGGCTGGATGCCAGCGTGGCCAAGAATCATGGCGTCTTTGTGTCCGACCGCCGCACGCCTCAGGTGTTGAAGCAGATGCTCCAGAAGCCCAGTGTTGAGGAATTGCAGGAACTTCAGAAGCAACATTATTACCTGACGGATATCGGCGTATGGATTCTCAGCGACCGTGCTGTCCGTCTGCTCATGAAACGCTGTGGGGCCGATCAGCCTGAGCTGAAGTCGTATGACCTCTATTCTGAGTTTGGTCGCACGTTGGGCACGGATCCGCTGATTGACGACCCTGAGTTGCGCAGTCTTTCCGTGGCCATCGTGCCCTTGACGGGTGGTGCCTTCTATCATTTTGGTACGTCGCGCGAGATGATCTCCTCGACCATGAAACTCCAGAATGTGGTGTCCGACCAACGACTCATTATGCACAACGACCGCAAGCCGCATCCGTCTATCTTTGTACAGAATGCGGTGATGCTGGCGCCTTTCTCTTCCGATAATGCAAATGTCTGGATAGAAAATAGTTACGTCGGAAAAGACTGGCGTCTTACATCTGACAATATTGTGACTGGCGTGCCCGAGAATCAGTGGCAGTTGACGCTGAATCCAGGCCAGTGTCTGGATATCGTGCCTGTTGGTGACGACAAATATGTGGTGCGTTGTTATCATATTGACGACCGCTTTGATGGTGCCGAACAGCAGCGCAAGCAGTTCCCTGTTCTTGCTTATAACGAGATTGAACCGTGGTTGCAGGCAAACCTCATCCCTCAGCCCTCATCCCTCATCCATCAGACATCATCCCTCAGCCCTCATCCCTCAGCCCTCATCCCTCAGCCCTCATCCCTCAGCCTTCAGCCTTCTTCCCTCTTCTCTGCTGAAGAAATATCCTCGGAGGCCAACCTCGACCGTCTTTTCAAGCAGCGTCAGGCCTTCCGCAGTCAGATTTGGCCGGCCTTGGCGCGCAACTGGCAGCACAGCGTCTTTTATCAGCTGGACCTTGATGATGCTGCCCGTGAGTTTTATGCCAACCATATCGCTATGCCAGAACCTCTTCCCGAGGAGGCGCCTCTGATGACCCGCATCCACGATGCCATGTTTCGTGGCAACCGCGAACAAGCCTTCGGTCTGCTGCGCGAGGGACTCACGCACCAGGTGTTGGCACAGCCCCAGCAGCCGCGCCTTTCCGTCTATCGTGATCAGATTGTTTGGGGGCGCAGTCCTGTGCGCATTGATATTGCTGGCGGATGGACCGACACGCCGCCTTACTGTCTCTTGGAGGGTGGTAATGTGGTCAACCTGGCTATCGAACTCAACGGCCAGCCGCCCTTGCAGGTCTATATCAAGCCTTCGAAGGACTATCATATCGTGCTCCGTAGCATCGACCTTGGTGCGTCAGAGGTGGTGGAGACCTTTGATGAACTGCAACAATATAATAAGGTGGGCTCGCCTTTCTCTATCCCCAAGGCAGCCTTGGCCCTGGCAGGCTTCGTTCCTATGTTCTCGGCCGAGCGCTTCCCATCGTTGAAGGCCCAACTGGAGGCCTTTGGCTGTGGCATCGAGTTGACGTTGTTGTCGGCAGTACCTGCTGGCAGCGGCTTGGGCACCAGTTCTATTCTGTCTGCCACGGTACTGGGAGCCATCAGCGATTTCTGTGCTTTGGCGTGGGATAAGAACGAGATAGGCCGTCGTACGCTGGTCCTCGAACAGTTGTTGACCACTGGTGGCGGCTGGCAAGATCAGTTTGGTGGTGTCTTGGGTGGAGTCAAACTCCTCCAGACGCAGCCCGGCTTCGTCCAGGATCCCTTGGTGCGCTGGCTGCCCACGGATATCTATACCTCGCCCGAGTATCGCCCATGTCACCTGCTTTACTATACCGGCATCACGCGCACGGCCAAGCAGATCCTGGCAGAGATTGTGCGTCGTATGTTCCTCAATAACCGTGAGGAACTGTTACTGCTGCGCCAGATGAAGGAGCATGCCATGAATATGTATGATGCCTTGCAACGTCAGGACTTCAACACCATGGGACAGTTGGTGCGCTTGACGTGGCAACAGAACCAGATGCTCGACCCGGGCACCAATCCTGAGGCCGTGCGTCGCCAGACGGCATTGGTCGATGACCTGTGTCTGGGCTATAAACTGCCAGGCGCTGGGGGTGGGGGCTATCTCTATATGGTGGCCAAAGACCCTGAAGCGGCTGCACGTATCAAGAAGATCCTGATGGAAAACCGACTGAACGACAATGCCCGTTTTGTGGATATGTCGCTGTCAACCATGGGATTACAAATCAGTAGAAGTTAACGCCATATGGATTTTCGTACAGTAGTCAGCATCCCCAAACCCTCCTTCCAGATAGAGCCGTTGGAACCCATTCTCTTTGTGGGCTCCTGTTTCGCCGATAAGATTGGCAGTCGGTTCCTGGAGGAACGTTTCCCCGTTACCGTCAATCCTTTCGGTGTGATGTATAATCCCGTCTCTATCCTTCACACCGTTCAGCGCTGCGATGCCTCTCCTCGCGTGGCCTTCTTCACCTTGGGCACTAATCATGTCTATCGCCTTAAGGAGACAGGCGAGATTGTGGATAACTGTCAGAAGCGTCCGCAGAATCTTTTTCAGGAGGAGGAACTATCTGTTGCTCAGTGTGTTGACAGTCTCTCTCAGGCGGCCGACGAGTTGCATCGCCGTTGTCCTGAAGTGCATGTCGTCCTGACGGTCAGTCCCATCCGATATGCCAAGTATGGCTTCCATGGTAGTCAGTTGTCCAAGGCCACGCTGTTGCTGGCCGCCAACCAACTGGCCAGCGAGAAGTCCTTCGTTTCCTATTTCCCTGCTTACGAGATTGTGGTCGACGAATTGCGTGACTATCGTTTTTATCAGCCCGATATGCTTCATCCTTCCGATCAGACGGTGGAATATATCTGGCAGCAGTTCGTGGATGCTTATTTCAGTCATCGCGCCAAAGCGTTCTTGCGTGAGTGGAAACCCATCAAGGAAGCATTGGGTCATCGTCCTTTTAATCCCGAAAGTGAGGCTTATCGCCAATTTTTAGCAAAAACGCATGCTCAGGAACAGGAAATCCTGGCTCGCTACTCCAAGCAATGAAAATACTCGCAACTCGAGGCTTGATAGTGCAAGCTGCCCCAACCCTTGAAAGTTCAAAATTCACGCCCCTTTATAATATATATTATGGTGTGTGAAGAAAATTGGTTTGATTTAGGTCAAGAGCGAATAAAAAATGCATGTAAAATTGCAATTTTTCTTGGAAAAGTTTTGGTGGTTCAGAAAAAAGTCGTACCTTTGCACCCGCAAATCAGGAACACCACCTGAGAAGCACTAAAAGAAAGAGTTCT
>CADAKX010000047.1 GCA_902788605.1 uncultured Prevotellaceae bacterium
TTGCTCGAACAACTGATAGGCTTGGGCAGCCTCGCGCTTACGACTTAATCCTTCGAGTGCTATGGCGCTATTGATATAGTAACGCGACCACTGCTTTTCTGCATAGCCGGGACGACCATCCGGCACGTTCTCATATCCACGTATCAGTTCGGCTAAGCGTTCTGTCCATATAAAGGCTTCATCATATTTTTGGATTTCCAAATAAGTGTTGCAAACGATACCCAAACCTATGATAGCGTCGCGATAGTACGTAAAATAAGGATGGCGCTGAATCAGGTGGAGGTGCAGACGATAGCCTTTTTCCAAATTATCGTTGGCTTTAGCCTCTCTGATGCCAAAACGACTTTGGTAACAGCCCTCATAGATAAGCAGATTGGCATAATCACTCGTGGAGTCGCAGCCCAATTTCTCCAGTTGCTCGATGGCGGGCAGGACAATCGCCTGTGCAGCCTCATACTCACCCCATACGTTCAAAAGACCTGTCAGGCGCTGGACGATGGCTGCATAAACCTTCACATCCTCAACCTCGGTGGAATTCTCGACTGCCGATATACCTTTCTTCCAATAGAGTTCAGCCATGCGTTTCTGCATCAGGCGGTCGTAGGCGTAGCCCAACCAGTAGCAGGCGTTGCCCTCCGCTATGCTTCCCTGCTGTTTTAAACTGTCCACAAGTTCTATGATTCGCTGATAGTCTCTGACCTCATAGGCCTCGTTCACGATATCTTCTGCTTCTTTACGCAGCCTTTGTTGTTCTTTGGAGTCACCTCCGCATGCTGACAGGAAAAAGGCGGCAACGAACATCGCTGCCAAGATAAAGCGGTCTTGTAGGAATTTAGTAATGAGAATCATAGGTCGTGTCTATTGGTAAAAAGGGAGAGAACAGAGGGGGGGTGACACTGCCCCTCTGAATATACTTCAACAGTTTTTACTTGTTCTTCTCGTAGTACTCCAGGGCGAGTTTCACGTTTTTCTTCACGGCGTCGCTAGAGTAGGTGGCACCTGTGCGTCCGTCTATCTCTGCCGTCTTGGCCTCCGACACCTTCATGCCGTCCCACTTGTTCTCCAAGTGTTTCTTGGCTGCATTCCAGTATTTGGGTGTCTCCTGGTTGGGCAGGAACTCAATCTTCTCAATCTTGTTCTTACGGATGTACACCTTCAAGGGGGTGGCATCGATGTATCCTTTCACGTTCTTACCGAGTTCGGTGGTGTTGACAACATAAGCTCCGTTCTCCTTCACCATGATGTTGTCCTTCTTGTTGGCACTGGTTAGAAGTACCACGGCTGCAAAGGCAGCGCAAAACATAGCTATCTTCTTCATCTGTGTTCAGATTTTATTTGATTCATTCTTGTTCCTTGATGTTTTGACGTAAAATCCGTGTTTTTGTTTAGTCTCGATGAGATAATTCTGCTACCACATACTCCGACTGGGTGCCGATGCGGAACTTACCGCCCCAGATGCCCATGCCTGATGATACGTAATAACGGGTGTTGCCACGCTGCAATTCGCCATGAGAGCACTCATAGATCCTGTCGGTAATCCAAGAGATGGGCCACACCTGTCCGCGATGTGTGTGTCCACTCAACTGGAAGTCGATACCAGCCTTCTCTGCCTGCTCCAGATTGTAGGGCTGGTGGTCCATGACGATGGTGTATTTCGTATGGTCTGCCTCGCCAAAGATCTTGTCGCCAGCCTTCCGATGTGGGTTGGTGCGGTCATCGCGCCCAATGATACACAGGTCGCCAATAGTCTCGCACGTGTCACGAAGCAGGTGTATGCCTGCGTCCTGATAGAATTTCTGGGCCTGTGGCTCGCCAGAGTAGTATTCGTGGTTGCCCAGACTCGCATAGATGGGGGCATTGACGCGTCTGAACTCCTCTGCCATATTCTCTTCGGTGAGTGGGCGTATGCTCATGTCGATAATGTCTCCTGCAATGAGTACATAGTCTGGCTTTTCTCTGTTAATCATATCAACCCAGCGATGCAGTTCGGCTTTCGGATTATGATAGCCCAGGTGCAGGTCGCTTAACATGACGATGCGCAATGGCTTTTTCAGTGTCTTTTCTGTTGAGAGTGTCAGTTCCACGCGCTTCTTGTTCTGATAGTGAATGTTACCAAGCAGGAATATCGCAAACACTCCAAAGGTGATGACGATGGTGGTATAGACATTCTGGCAGAGCCATCCTTGGGGTACCAGTCTGACGAGTCGTCCAAGGTCAAGTACTAAGAAGATGATAACCAGATAAAGGAGAATGAAGAGACTGCTGTTGCTCACATCATACGACAAACGCGCCAGCCATAAAGGCAGGCGGTCTGTGGTTCGATTAAAATTCAGGAATATCAGCAGAAAGGATGCGATGCCGAAGCCAATGATGATGACCCTGAAGAGACGTGGCAGCGGAACAAGTGTCCACACATGCCATCCCACATATGCGAGAGCCACAAAGGGTAGTATCATGAATAGCAACATCCACATCGGCTTCATTCATTTAGAGTCTAATGTCTGACAAGATCTGCTTGGTGGCTCCTGCCAACTGCTGAACATAGGCACCGGCCTGCTGGCCTGCCTCGTGCAGTTCGTCTGAGTTGCTGTCAAATCGATCCATCAACGCTGCAAAATTCTCGTAGCATGAAATCTCAAAGCCACCCTTGCAGGCTTTCAGTGCCTGGGCCTCCTGGAATCTCTCGTTGTTGGGGCCGAAGATGACGGGCACATCCCACACAGCTGCTTCCAAGGTGTTGTGGATGCCAACACCGAATCCGCCACCCACATAGGTGACATCGGCATAGCGATAGATGCTGCTCAGCAATCCAAAGCAGTTGATGATGAGTACTTCATAATCCTCAATGTCTGCGGGTTCATTAGTATATCGAGCCACCTTGCGACCTTCCAGCAGCTTCTCGATTTGTTGCAGATGGTCCTCGCCAATAACGTGGGGGGCAATGACCAGTCGCCAATCGCGGTGCTCGTTGAAATACTTAATGAAAATCTCCTCGTCGGGCTGCCAGCTACTACCGGCAATGAATACCTTGTGTCCTTTGGCAAACTGCTCAACGATGGACAATTGTTTGGCCTGTTCTTTAATCTGCAGTACGCGATCAAAGCGCGTATCTCCCGTCACAGTGACATTGTTGAGTCCAATCTGGGCCAGTAGTTTCTTGCTCAGTTCGTTCTGCACATAGAAATGTGTGAAGCACTTCAATACCATGCCATATTGGCGACCGTACCAACGGAAGAACACCTGTCCTTCACGGAAGATGCTGCTCACACTATAGACGGGCACACCGCGGTGCTTCAGTATATGGAGATAGTTGTACCAAAACTCATACTTGATGAAGAAAGCCATCTCGGGACGGATGATGCGCAGGAAACGGCGGGCATTGCCGATGGTGTCGAGTGGCAGATAGCAAATGATGTCTGCTCCCTCATAGTTTTTGCGTACCTCATAGCCTGAAGGAGAGAAGAACGTCAGCAGAATTTTGATCTCTGGATGCTCACGTTTCAGTTGCTCCATCAGAGGACGTCCCTGCTCGAATTCTCCGAGCGAGGCTGCGTGGAACCACACATAGCGGGCGTTGGGGTCCACCTTCTGGCGTAGCACACGGAAGGCATCACGCTCTCCGCGCCACATTTTTCGTACCTTTTCATTGAAGAGGCTGTAGATGGCCACTCCAAGCAGGTATAGATAGATGAATAATTGATACATTAGCCCAATACTTCAATGGCTTTTCTTGTTCTACGGATTGTTTCTTCTTTACCCAGGAATGCCGAGATGTCGAACATGCCAGGACCCTTACCTTCGCCTACCAAGCACAGACGCCATGCGTTCATGACGTTGCCCAGTTTCAGTTCGTTCTTCTCAATCCACTCGTGCACAATCTTTTCCTGGTTCTCCAGTGAGAAGTCGTCAATGCTTTCAAGCACCTCACACAATGCTGTCAGCGTCTGTGCTGAATCTTCCTTCCAGCGCTTCTTGGCAGTCTTCTCGTCATAGGTAGTGGGTGCCTCGAAGAAGAATGAGCACAGAGGCCACATCTCTTTGACGAACGACACGCGGTCTTTCATCATCTCACAGACTTTGACGATGCGGTCAAATGAGTCCTGCACGCCGTGAGCACGAACCTCAGGCTCCCACAAACGGGCAATCTCCTCGGCACTCTTCTTTAGAATGTACTCGTGGTTGAACCAGATTCCCTTCTCGTAGGCAAACTTGGCACCAGCCTTAGAACACTTAGAGATGTCAAACAGGGGTACGAGTTCGTCAAGCAAGAACAGTTCTTGTTCTGTACCAGGATTCCATCCCAGCAAGGCCAGGAAGTTGATGACTGCCTCGGGGAAATAGCCCTGCTCGCGATAGCCGGTAGAGGTAACATTGCCCTGCTCGTCTTTCCAGTCGAGTGGGAACACGGGGAAGCCTAAACGGTCACCGTCGCGCTTTGACAACTTACCTTTGCCGTCTGGCTTCAGCAGCAAGGGCAGATGAGCGAAACGAGGCATGGTGTCCTCCCAGCCAAAGGCCTTATAGAGCAGCACGTGGAGTGGGGCAGAAGGTAACCACTCCTCACCACGAATCACGTGGGTGATCTCCATCAGGTGGTCGTCAACAATGTTGGCCAGATGATAAGTGGGCAACTGGTCGGCACTCTTATAAAGCACCTTGTCGTCGAGGATGTCGCTCTTGACGCGAACCTCGCCGCGAATCATATCGTCTACCAGCACTTCCTCGCCAGCGTCAATCTTGATACGCACCACATACTGGTGACCTTCGGCAATCAACTTGTCAACATCTTCCTTGCTCATCGTCAGAGAGTTACGCATCATCTGACGGGTCTTGTTGTCATATTGGAAGTTCTCAATCTCCTTGCGCTTGGCATCCAGTTCCTCTGGTGTGTCGAAGGCGATATAGGCCTTACCGTTGTCCAGCAGCTGCTGCACGTATTTCTTGTAGATGTCGCGACGCTCGCTCTGACGATAAGGGCCATAGTTTCCTCCGAAGCTTACTCCCTCGTCGAATTTGATGCCCAGCCAGTTGAAAGCCTCGATGATGTAGGCTTCGGCCTGAGGCACAAAGCGGTTGGTGTCGGTGTCCTCGATGCGGAACACCAGCTCGCCGCCGTGCTGACGGGCAAAGAGATAGTTATACAAGGCGGTGCGTACACCACCGATATGAAGGGGCCCCGTGGGACTGGGTGCAAAGCGCACCCTAACTTTTCTTTCTGTCATGATTCGTTTTTCGATATTTTTGCGTGCAAAGGTACAAAATAAATCTCAATAATCAGTGGTCGATTGTCGATTATTTCGTATCTTTGCACCAAATTATATATAAACGATGGAAAAAATTGAATTTAAGACTGATATAACTTGGCGCTCTGTGGCTCTGCGTGTGGCACTGGTGTTGGGCACTGTGGCTATTATTGTTTGGTTCATGCCTCGCGACAATAAGTTCAATTTCAAAATGGAAGTTGACAAGGTCTGGCTCTATAATGACCTTAATGCACAGTTTGACTTCCCGGTCTACAAGACAGATTCCTTGGTGCAGGCAGAACGTGATGAGGTGCTGAATGACTTTGCGCCATATTATGTCTATCGCAATGATGTGGCTGCCCGTCAAGAGAAACAGTTGACGAACCACCTGAATAAGAATTTCCATGGCTTTGGCCGTCATTTCCAGCAAGTTATGATTAACAGCCTTCATGCCGTCTATGCGATGGGTATCGTCGATACCAAGGAACCACTTAACCACTCAAGTGACTCTTCTCAGATGCTTCGACGGATAGACGATAAAGATGTGACGATGGTTTCAGCACTTCAGGTGATGACGCCACGAGAGGCCTATGAACGTATCCTTCAGGCTTCAGAACTTGGTGTTTATCGCGATATCCTGAAAGAGATTGACTTGAATAACTTTCTGGAACCTAACCTGACCTATGACGAAGACCGCACCGAATCGGCTCGTCTGGATCTGCTAAACAGTATACCCCTAGCTATTGGCGTGGTTCAGAGTGGTCAGAAAATTGTCAGTCAGGGAGAGGTGGTCACCGAACAGACCTACCAGATTCTTGCTTCCTATAAGAAAGAGATAGATCGGAGGTATGAGACGGATTCTGCCTTTAATCTCATGGTTATTGGCGAGGCACTCTATGTCCTTTTACTCATAACGCTCTTCATTATCTATTTGTCTCTTTATCGAAAGGAATTTTTTGAGAAGATGCGCTATGTGGGGATGCTTTTCTCACTGGTAATCATTGCGACTCTGATGGCATCACTTTTGGTAGGCCACAGTTTGTTGCATGTCTATATCCTGCCTTTTGCCATCGTGCCTATTTTCGTGAGAGTGTTTATGGACTCGCGTACAGCCATCGTGACGCTCCTTACGGTGGTGCTTATATGTGCAAGTATTCTGCAAAAGCCTCTCGAATTTATTGCTGTTGAGATGGTTGCAGGATTGGTTGCCGTATATTCGTTGCGTGAATTGTCAAGCCGATCGCAACTGTTCTGGACTGCCATACTCACAACAATGGTTGCCATGTTTACCAATCTGGCCGTCTTTATGATTCGTCACAATGATTTTACGCAGATTGACGATAATGAGTATGTCTATTTGGCAATATGCGGCATTATCATCTTTTGTAGTTATCCTATGCTCTATCTCTTCGAGAAGTTCTTTGGCTTTATTTCGGACATAACGCTCATAGAACTCAGCGACATGAATAAGGACTTGCTGCGACGCATGAGCGAGGTGGCTCCTGGTACGTTCCAGCACAGTATTCAGGTGGGCAATCTGGCTGCCGAGATAGCTCGCAAAATAGGTGGTAACCCGCAATTGGTGCGTACGGGTGCCTTGTATCATGATATTGGTAAGATGCAAAACTCCATCTATTTCACCGAGAATCAGTCGGGTGGAATCAATCCGCATGATGGCCTGACATATATTGAGAGTGCGCAGATCATAATCAGTCATGTAACAGAGGGCCTGAAGTTGGCAGATAAATATGGTTTACCCGTTCAGATTCGTGATCTCATAGCAACGCATCATGGACAGGGCAAGGCCAAGTATTTCTATATCAAGTACAAAAACGAATTTCCTGATCAGCCTGTTGACGATCTGCTGTTTACCTATCCTGGTCCTAATCCGTTTACTAAGGAGCAGGCCATCCTGATGATGGCAGATGCTGTTGAGGCTGCCTCACGTTCGCTTCCTGATTATACGGAGCAGAGCATTCGCCAATTGGTTCATAAACTGATTGACACCATGGTTGAGGATGGCTTCTTCCATGAATGTCCTATCACCTTCCGAGATATCGAGTACGCCAAGACGGTGCTTATCGAAAAACTGAAGACTATCTATCACACCCGTATCAGTTATCCGGAAATGAATAGTGCTGGTTCTGTAAACTAGTATATCTGTGTTTTCTCAGTTTAGTGGTTTTTATTTGGAATAGAACTTATTTTGTTCTGAAAGTGAAATAGAAAATGCACAAACGATATGTGTTTGTGCATTTTTTATTATTTGTTAAGTTAACGAAGATTAAATTATGCACATTTTTTTCGTTTGTGTGCGACAACAAATGTACCTTTGCAGCCGATTTTTCAAAGTATTGTTAAAACAGGATATGAAAACAAAAGCAATTCTAGCTGGCATCATGCTGGCTGCAACCGCCACAACGGCTCAGGCTGGTGGCATCTTAACCAATACGAACCAAAGTATTGATTTCTTGCGTAATCCAGCTCGTGATGCTGCCATCGGTTTGGATGGTGTGTATAGCAACCCCGCTGGTGTGGCCTTCTTGCCCGAGGGTTTCCATTTGGGCTTCAACTGGCAGTATGCTCATCAGACACGTACGATTGAGTCTACAAGTCCATACTTCCATTTTGGAAAGAAGAACAACGGTTCTGATACGAAGACCTTCCAAGGTGTGGCTGATGCGCCCTGTATTCCTTCTGTCCAGGCTGCTTGGAACAAAGGTGATTGGAGTATGCAGTTCAACTTCTCTGTACCTGGTGGTGGTGGCTCTTGTGAGTTTGCCGACGGATTGGGTTCGTTCGAGCGCGTGGTTGGTGACATTGCTAAAGGCTTTATGACGCTCGATGGTGCCGCTAAGAGCATTAATGCTATGCTGCAGCAGCAAGGTCTTGCAGCTCAGTTGCCAGAATATGGCGTAAGGGGCTATGATATGGATGGCTATATGCAGGGACGCCAGTATTATTTTGGCGTACAGCTTGGTACAGCATATAAGGTTAACAAGGACCTGTCGGTATATGGTGGTCTACGCCTGCTATATGGTACAGCTACCTATAAAGCCCGTCTCAACAATATCCAGGTGGGTATCACAGCTACCGATGGCAATGCCGCTTTCATGGATTTCGGCAGTTTCTTACCTCAGGCAGTGGCTCAGGCTCAGGGATGCGTGAGTGCTCTGGGTGGTATGATTACAAAGGTTGATGCTGGTATAGCTCAGATGGAGGCTGCCGGCATGACCAACACAGACCAATACAAGGCATTGGTGGCACAGAAGGCACAGCTGGAGGGAAGCCGTGATCAGCTACAGGCCAGCGAGACACGTTTGTCACAGTTGTCTAAGTATGCCGATGGTGTGAACCTGCTCTGTAACCAGTCAGGTGTGGGCATCGCTCCTGTTTTGGGTATCGACTATCGCGTGGGCAAGTTCAACTTTGCTGCTAAGTACGAGTTCAAGACAGAAATTAGAATGAAGAACGAGTCAACAGTGTTTGACGCCAGCGAGATTGATGCCGTTAACAAATACCGTGATAGTGAAGAGATTCCCGAGGATGCTCCTGCCCAGTTGTCGCTGGGTGCTCAGTGGAGTCCTATTGAGGTGGTACGCCTGAACTTGGGTTCTCACTACTATTTCGATAAGCAGGCTCGTTGGTATGGTGATTCTCAGAAGAAACTGGACCATAACTCATACGAGATTCTGGCTGGTGCAGAATGGGATGTCAACGACCGTGTTACTATTTCGCTGGGTGGACAGCTGACCCGCTATGGTCTCACCGACCAGTATATGAACGATATTTCGTTTGTGGTGAATAGTTATAGCATTGGTTTTGGTGCTAATTTCAAGGTTAACGACAAGGTTACTTTGAAGGGTGGTTATTTTCAGACCAACTATGGTGACTATGATCGCACCAATTATCCTGAGGCCGGTCACAATGATTCTTTCACCCGCACCAACTATGTGCTGGGCCTGGGTTGTGAGTTGACTCTCTAAATCTCCTCAAGAGCGTAATATTGATAATCGCGAACGATCCGCTGTAAGAAAGCGAGGTCGTTCGCTTCTTTTTTCTCGATGTTCAGCTTCTGTTGCACTTTCTGTGCTAACTGATGTCGGCGCGCTGCAAATCCCTCACGTTGGTTACTGATGGTTTGTGTGATGATGTCAATCTGCTCCAACGACAGATCGGTAGCCTGTGGATAGCGCGGCGTATAGTTCTTTGCCAGATAGTCGTATTCGTCTAAACTGATTTGTATCTTTTTATATTTCTGCTGCTTGATGACTACGGTACCGGCAGCCAAGTCACCAAGTCGCTGGTTGTTGCGCGTCAAAATCATGACCACCAGTCCGGCGAAGCTGGTGATAGGACCATCAATAAGATACAATAGCCATCGCATCAAGTAGGCTCCCAAACTGGGCGAAGTGCCATCTTGCTTGATGACGCGCATGTTCATCACCATCTTTCCCAACGTCTGACCTTGGTTCAGAATCTCACAAAGAACAGTATAGAAAAGTAGTGGGAAAACATAGAGAAGGACAATCCAGATGATTGCGGTGATATCTGCTGCAGAGACAATGAGCGTTATCAATGTTGTATATGCCGCCATCACGACCCAGTCGATAATCTGTGCAAAGATGCGGTCGCCTACGCTGGCTACGGTAGGTTGAATACGTACATATTGTCCTGTGATGATACCAGATTCTGTCATGTCATTATGAATTTTGGGACAAAGATACGAAATAATTGACATAATATGCGGTTAAATCACAATTATTTACTAATTTTGTCGCAAAATTGTGTTTTGCGATGAAAGAGGTCACATTTATCAGGCAGAATCTCGACAAATGGAGAGGTTATGAGACAACGGTGGAGAGTACTCTCTCTACTCCTGATGAATTGGCTGATGCTTATATTGATATTACCTCAGACCTGGCTTTCTCGCAAACTCATTATCCCAAGTCGCGTATCACGCTCTATCTGAATAACTTGGCATCTGCCATCCACCATAGGATATACCGTAATAAGCGTGAGCGCTGGTCGCGCATCGTGACTTTTTGGACGCGTGAGATGCCTCAGATTATGTGGCATGCCCGCAAAGAACTGTGTATCTCTTTCCTGATCTTTGTTGTGAGTGCATTGGTTGGTGCGTTGTCACAATGGCTCGATCCAGAGTTCTCCCGACTCATTCTTGGCAATAGTTATGTGGATATGACGCTCCAAAACATTGAGAATGGTACGCCGATGGCCGTCTATGGTAGCGGATCGGAGGGGACAATGTTCTTTGGTATAACCATCAATAACATCATGGTGTCGTTCAGGGCTTTCGCCTCAGGTCTGCTCACCAGTTTTGCCACGGGATTACTGCTGTTTTACAATGGCGTCATGATTGGCGCTTTCCAAACCTTCTTTGCTCAACATGGACTGCTTTGGGATAGTTTCTTGGCAGTATGGCTGCACGGCACAATCGAGATTTCTGCTATCATCGTGGCAGGCGCAGCAGGCATAGCGATGGGTAATGGCTGGTTGTTCCCCGGTACCTATGGTCGTCTTTATTCTTTTCGCCGTGGAGCTATGAAGGGACTTAAGATTGTCATTGGCACTGTGCCTCTGTTCTGCGTGGCAGGCTTTATTGAGAGTTTTCTGACGCGTCATACAGAATTCCCTGATGCTTTCAGACTGACCGTCATTCTGCTATCGGCTATTTTTATTGTCTATTATTATATTGTTTTACCATATTTAAATAACCACAATCATGCAACAGATTCAAACAAAGATTGAGTTTTATCGCACTCGTACGTTCACCGAGAAACTAACAGATACTTTTGGTTTCCTGCGTGAGAACTGGAAGCCCTTGACGAAGTATTTCATCTATGTCATGCTGCCTATCAGCATCGTAGTGGCATTCTTTGTTAATCACTTTTTTAATGGCTATTTGAGCTTTGTAGCTATGGTGGAGAATGTAGGAACGCCAGGAAATCAGGAACTTATGAAGTTCGGACTGACCACACTCGGCTCCGCAGTGGTGAGTGTATTTGCCTATCTGGTACTTGTCGCATTGATATATGCCATGATCCGCTTGTATATCTTGCGCGAAGACCGGCTCAACAATCTATCCATGTCCGAGGTAAAACCGCATCTGTGGTTCTGCATGAAGCGTAGCATGTTGCTTTTGTTGGTAGGTCTCTTATTGATTGCCGTTATTGGTGGGGGCCTCGTTCTGGTGTTCATCGGACTTAGTTCGGTTAACAAGTATCTTGGCTTGGCAAGTGTGATTGTGCTCTATGCTTTACTTGTGGTAATCCTGTTGCCTATGATGCTGGCTACGCCGGCCTACATGCTGGAGGATAATCTTGGTGTGTTTGGTGCCTATATCAAGGGACTCCGTTTGGGCTTTGCTACATGGTTAGGTGTTTTTGGCGTTACCTTTGTTGTAGGACTTGTTACTGGTGTCGTCCAGACCTTCACGATGTTGCCTTGGTATGCTATGGCGTTGATTAAGATGATTGTTTCTGTTGCTAATAAGCAGGACGGCGGCTTCTTTAACTCGTTTACCTACGATTTCATCCAGTATCTGACGTGCATCCTTTCTTGTCTGGGCTATTTTGTCTCTGGCATTGTCAGCCTAGTGGGTATTACCATTCAGTATGGTCATGCCAGCGATAAGATTGATGGCGTGGGCGTTGACCGTCATATTGAGAAGTTCGATGAGTTTGACAACCTCTAAGAGGTAGCAGAAAAACGAAACCCATAGGTTACGAAACCCAGACTCATGCCATTAGATACTCTTCAGATAGACACGTTGCAGCTGGCGTCTTTTCAGAACGACCCGCAGTATGACTATGACCGCGAACTGATGGGTGGTAGTCAGAACCTGTTGGAGTGGCTGGCATCGGTCGTCAACGAGTGGATAAGTGAGACGTTCGACATTGTCATGGACGACGAGTTTACTACCTATTTACTCATTATTGTGGGTGTACTGGTGGTAGCACTGATTGCATGGTTCTGGTGGTATAAGCGTCCCAAACTGTTTATGCGGGGCGAGAAAGACGATGGCCTGGATTATGATGTGGAGGAAGATACCATCTATGGCGTCAACTTCGAGGTAGGCATCCGCCATGCATTGGAGGCTCACGACTATCGACAAGCTGTACGTTTGGTCTATTTGCAGACCCTGAAATATCTGGAGGACGAAGGAAAGATAGAGTGGCAGGCTTCGAAAACGCCGTCGCAGTATGTGCGCCAGATGAATATGCCTGCCTTCACTAATCTGTCGCGCCATTTTATTAATGTACGCTATGGCAATTTTGAGGCTACGCCTGAGCTCTTCGAGCAGATGACAGCCTTGCAAGGTGAGATATTGAAAGGAGGCATGGGCGTATGAAAAGTCACGGTAAGTTTATCCTTGTCATCCTGCTCATGTTGGTAGCGGTAGTTGTCATCGAGTATCGCATGCCTCGTCGTTTTATTTGGCAGCCCACCTTTAGTCATTCCGATGCCCAGCCTTTTGGGTGCTTAGTGTTTGATAGTGTGATGAAAGCCTCGCTGCCTAATGGCTATACGGTGGACCGTCGCACACTTTTCCAGTTATTTCAGGATGGTGTGATTACGCATCCTAAATTCTATAAGGATAGTGTGGCTACCTCCCCCAAATCACTTGTTATTATTACAAAAGAGATGATAGGAGAGGGCACTCGCGATTATATCCTTCAACTGGCTGATGAGGGCAACACTGTCATGGTGGCGACAATATACTTGAATGAGTGGGCCGATACCTTAGGGTTTGACTTTCGATGGAATAACAGTTTCATCCTGAGTGAAGTGGCTGGTAATAATCTTGAAAAGGATACCCTGAAATGGGTGTCGGACATGCCAAAGGATAGTGTATATGCCCAAGTTCCATTATGGCAGTCTGTCTATCCTCAGATGATAGAGCGTACCTTACTGCTTCCTGACAGTGTGCCTCATGACAATCTGCTTATATATAATGGTACGCGTGAGGGCGATTCTGTATGTGAGCCCGTAGCAGTGTCTTTTTCTATTGGTAGGGGTGAACTGATTCTTGTGTCATCGCCATTGTTGTTGACCAACTATATGACGCTGGATGGTAATGGCAGTGCTCTACAGGGCCGTCTCATGAATCGTCTGAAGGCTAATCCCGTTATCCGTACCGAGGCTTATATGAGTGTCACCGCTCAGGAAGAGTCTTCACCTTTCTATGTGTTGCTACGTGAACCACCCTTGCGCTGGGCTTTATATCTGACATTACTGGGAATTCTTCTCTTTTGCGTTTTTACAGCTCGTCGACGTCAGCGTGTCATTCCTGTAGTCAACAAACCGCAGAACCGTAATCTGGAGTTCGTGAAACTCATTGGAACGCTCTATTGGCAAGAACACTGGAATCCTGGTTTGCTGTCCAAGAAACTGGCATATACCGAAGAAGAGATACGTCACCATCATGCCCGTCTCTCGGATGATGATTTGTATTTCCTGAATAAGGTGAGAGAGGCAGCCAGTGGCAATCATATTGTCAGTGACGAGGAATTAAAGATATTTATTAAGGAATTAGACAGAATACAACAATCGCTATAAATATGGAAGAACAAAGAACCGATCTTACAGCGTTTACAGAACGCATCAACGCACTGCGCCAGCAGATATCCAAGGTCATCGTCGGCCAGGATGAGAATGTTGACTTGCTACTTACAGCCGTATTGGCCAATGGCCATGTACTGTTGGAAGGTGTACCTGGCGTGGCCAAGACGCTACTGGCCCGTCTGTTGGCAAAGCTTATCGATGCGAAGTTCAGTCGTGTGCAGTTTACGCCCGACCTGATGCCTTCCGACGTGCTGGGTACTAATGTCTTTAATATGAAGACTTCCGACTTCGACTTTCATGCTGGTCCGGTCTTTGCCGATATTGTGTTGGTTGATGAGATTAACCGTGCACCTGCCAAGACACAGGCTGCTCTCTTTGAGGTGATGGAAGAACGTCAGGTGACCATCGATGGACAGACCCATGCTATGGGAGAGTTCTATACGATTTTGGCCACGCAAAATCCCGTGGAGCAAGAAGGTACTTATAAACTGCCTGAGGCCCAGACCGACCGCTTCATGATGAAGATAACAATGGGATATCCCTCACTCGATGAAGAGGTGACTATCCTTGAGCGTCATCATACCAATCAGCGTCTTACCTCACTCGATGATGTCACACCTGCTATCACAAAAGACCAGTTGGTGGAACTGCGCCAGATGCTCGAGAAGGTCTTCGTCGATCCTGCTCTGTTGCGCTATATCGCAGCCATCGTAGCCCAGACACGCCAGAGCAAGGCTGTCTTCCTGGGTGCATCGCCGCGTGCTTCAGTGTCTATGTTGCAGGCATCGAAGGCATATGCTCTGCTTCAAGGACGCGATTTCGTGACACCTGATGATGTGCGTTTAGTTGCCCCCAGCATTCTCCAGCACCGTCTGATTCTTACGGCTGAGGCTGAGATGGAAGGTATTACGCCGTTGAAGGCCGTCAAACGTCTCATAGAAAAGGTAGAAGTTCCCAAATAATCATGTATCTGGCCCATCGCTTCTATTTTTTCCTCATTGCCATTATCCTAACCTTGCTTGTGGGATTTGCAGTGCCACCGTTGTTCTTCATCGGTCGCATACTCGTGTTGCTGATGCTCATAGCCGTTTTGGTTGATATTGCCATGCTGTGGAGTAGGAGAGGGATTCATGCCTATCGCACGTTGTCACCGCGTTTCTCGAATGGTGATGATAATCCTGTGAGCATTCGTTTGGAGAGCAACTATCCTTTTGCTGTTCGTGTGGAGGTTATAGATGAAGTGCCTTTTGTATTTCAGAGACGTGATGTTCTTTTTAAGGCTGCAATCAGAAAGCAGAGCGATGTGACTATTACCTATCATTTGCGTCCAACGGAACGCGGTGTTTATGGCTTTGGCCATGTGCGAGTGTTTGTCAATACCGTCCTTGGTTTGGTGCAACGTCGTTTCACCTGTTGCGCGCCCCAGGATGTGAAGGTCTATCCGTCCTATATGATGTTACGTCAGTATGAACTGCTGGCCATGAGCAACAATTTGACGGAGATGGGGATAAAGCGCATTCGCCGCATAGGTCATAATACGGATTTCGAACAGATAAAAGATTATGTGGTAGGCGATGACTACCGCACCATCAACTGGCGTGCCACCGCGCGTCGTCATCAGTTGATGGTCAATGTCTATCAGGAGGAGCGTGCCCAGCAGGTATATCAAGTGGTGGACAAAGGACGTATGATGCAGCAGACGTTTAATGGGATGACACTACTCGACTACGCCATCAATGCATCGCTGGTGCTCAGCTATGTGGCTATCAATAAGCAGGATAAGGCAGGTCTTATTACCTTTAGCGATAAGTTCGAGACCTTTATTCATGCCTCGCGTCAGAGCGGACATATGCAAACCTTACAAGAGGCACTCTATGCCGAGCATACCGAGTTTGCAGAGACTGACTATTCGGCTCTGTTGACGGGCCTTTCGCGTCATGTGTCTCACCGCTCGTTGCTTGTCCTCTACACCTCGTTTACATCAATGGCCGCCCTGCGTCGCCAGTTGTCTTATCTTCGTCAGTTGGCTATGCGTCATCGGCTTTTGGTTGTGTTCTTCGAGGACGAGGAGTTGCGCACCTTTGCCAATACGCCGGCCCGCAAAACAGAAGATACCTATCAGCGTGTCATCGCCGAGAAGTTTGCTTACGAGCAGCATCTCATTGTCCAGACGCTCCGTCAGTATGGCATTCAGGCATTGCTCACCACGCCGAACAACCTTTCCGTTGATGTCATCAACAAATACTTAGAGATGAAATCTCGATAAAGATTTCCACCAGCGGAAAAACGCTGGCGACAGTGAATTAATAAACAGTGAATCATGAAGATGACCAGAGACGAGAAAATTGCTGCGGGGATAGTGCTTTCAGAAACGAAGCATAATGGACATCGTCGGGCCTTCTTTCACGACTATAGTCGTCCAGGGTTGTATATGATAACGCTAGTCACGGAAGGTCGGCTTCGCCTTTTTGGTCGTATCGTAGGGCATTCGAGCGAAAAGAAAGGAACGGAGAATTATCCTCATTTAGAATATTCAAGACTGGGCTCTGTGATTATCCATGAGGAGTTGGCAAAAATATCACAGTTTTATCCAATGGTGGAGGTATGTAAGGTGGCACTGATGCCTGATCATATACATCTATTAATAAAAGTGAGGGAACAACTGCCTCATGGAAAACACCTAGGTAATGTCGTTCGTGGATTTAAAACAGGATGCACTAGAGCTTGGTGGAAGTTGCAGGACGAAATGGGCATATCTGGTGGTATGGTTGGTAACACTGTGCCAGAGGCCTTGGTTGGTCGCACTGTGCCAGAGGCATCTCCCTCTGGTATGCGTCCTGTTCTTTTTGAAAAGGGTTATCATGACCGTATTCTTATGGGGGATGGTATGCTTGAGAATATCTGTCGCTATATGGACGAAAACCCATTTAGAGCAAAGTTGAGAGAGGAGCATCCGAACTTGATGCAACGCTGCTTGCATCTGTGGATACATGATAGAGAGTATGCTGCTTTTGGCAACCTCTTTTTACTGAAAAACCCTGATAGGTTGCAGGTGTTTTTTCATAGAAAGGATAAAGAGGGCAGACCTACGCATTTAACGCTGGAGTATGCAGAAGCAAAGGAACAGTTGCTTCAACGGGCAGAAGAAGGTGCCGTGTTAGTGACGCCAGGTATCTCTAAAGGCGAACAGGGAATCGTTACTGGTGCTTTGACAGAACATCTGCCTCTTATCCTATTGCAGAAAGAACAGATTACAGATTATTGGAAACCTTCGCATGATCGATTCTATGCTTGTGCGACAGGCAAGCTGTTGATACTATCGCCAAGGTCGATGCCTGGTGATTCTGATTATGAGCGTTTTCATTCCCTAAATGATTTGGCACATGACATTTGTCATGCCACGGATACTAGAATTCTGAGAATTGGGTGTGGCTTTTAATCACCACCCCTGAAAAGCCGTGAGTTAACTCGATTCATTGATTGAGTTAACTCATTTGATAATTTGAGTTAACTCAACCTGTTTTGGGCTTTGGTCGATTGAAAAAAATAGCCCCCGTTGCTCGAAGCAACGGGGGGCTACCTAATTATAGAATGTAAGTAATTACTTAATCACAACCTTCTTGCCATTCTTGATGTAGAGACCCTTCTGAGCCTTCATCACCTTCTGACCATTGAGGTTGAAGATACCCTCAGCATTCATCTCGTTCATCACGTTCTTGATGCCAGTAGGAGGATAAGGCACTGGGTTCTCATCAGGATTCTTCGTCAGTGAAGAAACGATATCCTTAGGAACGAAGAACTTCACATTGTCGAAGATGAACTGAGTAGCAGCCTTGTTCAAAGCCAGGTTGAAGGCAATTGACTGGAAGATCTTCAGGAATCCACCATCAGCCTGAGTGCCGTCACACTCTGAAGGAATAGCACCCTCAGCCTCGAAGGTCTGCCAATCGGTAGTGAAGCTACCGCTGCCACAGCATGCCCAGTGGATGTACTGGCCAGGATTAGCGTGTGCCTGAGTCTCGAAGTCACCAGCCTTGTCGGCCTTGTAGTCGAATGATACCTTATACTGAGTGCCAGCAGGCAACTGATAAGGCAGACGGATGAAGAACTGAGTATCCCAGTTGTTAGCGGGACTGTCGGCCGACTGTACCTTCACGGCCTTGCTGCCATCCTTACCAATACCCTCGGTTGCGATAGCCACGAACGGACCACCAACACCCTGCTCGGTTACGTAGAAGCATTCCATGCTCTCACCTTCGGCTTCTCTGGAATCTTAGCCCATACACCGAAGTTATCGAAGTAGTAGTTGTTAGCCTCAGCAATGTCATTCAGGTTGAATGCAATGCTCTTCATGTTGTTAGCAGCAGCGTCAACAGTAACCTCAGCAGAGAAGTGCTGCCACTCAGTTGTGAAGTTCACGTTGCCAATGCAAGCCCAGTGCAGGTAACCACCAGGAGCAGCGTGAGACTGTGTGCTAACAGAACCTGCCTTGTCGGCTTTGTAGTCGAACTCAACGTGCAATGTTGCACCTGCAGGCAGTTCCTCTTTCAGAACAATCCAGAACTGGCTGTCCCAAGCCTGAGAAACCTTATCCTGTGCCTTTACTACGATACCGCGGCTGAAGTCCTTACCAGCCATTGCAACAATAGTTGAGGCAGAAGGATCGGGAGCGGGGTACTCCTTAGAAGCATAGCTGTCAACATTGTCACCAGCCAAGTTGCCGTTAGCAATCTCGTTGTTCCAACCCTCGGGAGCCTGGAGCTCAGGAGCGTCCTCACCGGCAACACCGAACTGCATCAGACGGAAGCGAGTGAATGACATCCAGTTGTGAACTACAGAAGTCACACCGCGAACACCTATCTTAATATCACCAGCCTCGGCCATTTCGAACTCAACAGAAGCATCGCCCCAGCCACGTCCGAACAGACCGCCTGATGCACCAATAGCGGCAATCTTAGCAGTGTTTTCACCTGCGAACAGGGTCATATCAACATCAGCAGAAGCACGACCAGCAACGGTCAGATAATACTTACCAGCAGGCAGTGTGATGGTCTGCTCAAGAGCAACGTCCCAAGCGTTAGCACCCCAGTTACCACCATCGAAGTACTTGTAGGCAGAGTTGCCATCACCATCGGTAAGGGGCTCATTGCCCAGAGTGCCCAGAGAACCACCTGAACCTTCACCAAGAACAACAGCCCAAGGCTCAGCAATATCATCCTGAGCGTTCGGGTTCACGATGACAGAATCAGTCATGTTTACAGCAGCACCAAACTGGCACTCCAGCAGAGCACTTGACTCAGCGTACTGACGATAAGCCTTCAGCACAGCCTCAGTCAGAGCAGTTGCATCAGCAGCTGACTTAGGAGTAGCAGCTGTAGAAGCCTCAGCAGCGGCCTTCTTACCAGGAGCAGCATATGGGAACAGAACATCTGCCATGCTTGCAGCAGTAGCGTTGAAGGTCTCATAAGCACCCTTAGCAGCAGTGTAGGCGCTAGTAGCAGCGTTCAGAGCAGAAATAGCAGCCTTGTAAAGTTCTGTAGTGGGCTCAGCAATCTCGCCGTAGTCAGCGATAGCCTTCTCCAGAGCAGCCTTCTCCTCACCTGTTACGGCAGCATAGTTCTCATCAGCCAGAGCAGCCTTGGCGGCAGCCAGAGCAGCAGTGTATGCAGGCTCGAACTCCTCGGCAGGAATATCCTTCGTCAGATAGGTCAGACGGAAGTTATCGAAGATACACCACAGGTTGGTGTTGTTCTCCAACTTAGCACCAACGGTCAGTTGACCATCCTCGAATACGGTAACTGCAATAGGCTCAATGGTGTAGCTACCAGCAGTGAACGATGCAGAAGCATCTGCCATAGAGTTCTCAGAACCAGTCTTCAAGGGGAATGTGGCAGTCTTGTCGTTAGCATAGAATACAGGCAGATTCTCGTTGTCAGAACCATCCTGACGATAGAATCCCTGAGCAGTCATCTGATACTTACCAGCAGGAGCGTTGGCAAGAACCTGACTCAGCGTAAAGACTGAGTGGAATGACTCAGCGTTGTTGTTGGTGTTGTCACCACCAGAGAGGTTCTGGTTGTTAGCAACCATTGTCCAAGCACTCTTACGCAGGTCGTTGCGGCCAAAGTTAGCGTCCTGAATCAGGAAGGTAGCGTTGACGGGAGCCTCGGCAGTAGCGGTAGCCAGTTCAGCAATACGCTCGTCCAAAGTCTTCAGCATCCACTGAGCAGCTTCAGCAGTAGCATCGCCCTGCAGCAGAACCTGATTGTCAGCCTGAGCAGTCAGGAAGTTGGTACCATTGCTAATGGTGTAAAGACCTTCAGCACCTGCAACAGGAGTGATAGTCCAACCCATAGCTGCACCGTCGTTCCACTCACCATTCAGGAAGTGATTGTTACCACCATTAGAAACCTGTGAGTCGAGAGTGTACTTGCCATCAACAAATGCAATACCGTAGTCCAAACCGTCTGCATTTACAACAGCATGGGTACCCCATGAAGCACCTCCGGCCAGATACTTACCAGTACCCTTGTTCAGGAGGTAGTACTTGCCATCAGCGAACAGAGGCTTAACAGGAGCCTTATAAGCTGCAATCTCGTTGTTGGCATCGAACTCATAAGTCTCACCATACTTCTTCAGATTACCCTTAACGATTACCTCAGCACCAACCTCAATGTCAGCAAGAGCTAAACCTTCCAAGGTCTTACCCTTGTAGCACTGCAGCTGCTGGCCCTCAGCGGTACCGTCTGCAGAAATCCAATAGGTAATGAATGCTTGGTCGGCATTGATAGAATCAATCTTAGAAATGATACCCTTTACGAATACCACCTCGTTGAGAGCCTGACCAGCATCAATCAGCTCGAATGCCTTAGCCACGGTGTAAGGATCCTCAATAGTGTTGGCAATGTGTACGTCAACATATTGACCCTCGCCATAGAGAGCAATCTTGGTGATTTCAACAGAACCATTCTTAGAGGCCTGAGCATTGTCAATAGTGAGCACATAGCTGTAGCCCTTCTGGCCTTCAACGGGAACATTCACGTCGCCAGCAACAAAGTTTGCAGTAATGTCGATATCCTCGCCAACCTTCTCGTCACCATTCATGATGGTGAGCTTAGCAGAATTTACAGAAGCAGCACTGGCTACAGAAACTACATAATTCTTAACAACAGCATTAATAGCGGGAGAGGTGATAGAAGCAACACTTGCAGCATTTTTACTACCACACTTCACAGAAGACCAACCATTATTGTTGTTATTGAAGTTTACAAGTGTCCATGTCTTACCGTCCTTGGTTGCAGTCCATGTCTTATTATAAGCACTTATAGCTGCATCGTTGTAATCAGCACCAAACTGAATGTCGATAGGAAGAACATCTTCAGCAGCAGGTTTTGCTGTCAGCAATAGGTACCAAACTGTTCCCTTGTTGTTGTTGTCCCATGGCAAGCAAATGCAGTTTAGATCCTGCTTGTCGTACTGAGTCAGGTCAATTTCTGCAATACCATTTTCATTAGCTTGAATATCCAGGAATACATACTTACCTGCGTCATCTTCAGAATAGTCACCAGCATTTTGCTGAGCATCTACCTCATGGTTCATGTAAACCACGAGCTTCAAGTTTGGAGAAGTCACAATTGTGAGTTTGCTATAATCAGAGAGGTCAGCAATAACATCCTTTGTTCTCTGTCCTACAACCACTTCACCATTACCAAGTACGATGGGATGTCCATCAGTACCTAAACCTATTCTCGGCTGGAGAGCGGGGAAGGCTTCAGTGAAGTCTACGAATTCGCCTGCGGGCTTACCCGGATCTTCTTCATAGGTAATGTCGGGAATCTCAACAGATTCATTCTCAGGATAGGTTTCTAGATACACGGCGTTAATCACAGCCTCACCAGGAGCTACAGCATTGTTACCAGAAAGACAGATTTCGTCGCATTGCAGCAAGAACTCGTTGTAATCATCTGGATAAAGGGCTTTCAGCGTGTCGGCCAAAATGAACTCATTCACACCATTGCTGGCATAGAGGGTTTTGTTTGAACCGCCCTTGTAGAACAGAACACGGAACTGATCACCACTCTTAATTTCACAGTCAACGACCAACTTCTTGTACTTTGTAATGTCGCCATTGGGCAAACCAATGTTACGAAGCTGGTTGTAATACGTTGTTGACCATGTGAAAGTCTTCGTCTCAGCATTCCAAGTAGTGTTGGTGTTGCTGGGATTCTCAAAGGTGGCATAAACCTTTTCTCCCTCATCGTCATACGTCTCCAGATAAACGGCATTAATCACAGCCTCACCAGGAGCTACTGCGTTGTTGCCAGAAAGACAGATTTCGTCGCATTGCAACAAGAACTCATTGAAATCATCTGGATAGAGTGCTTTCAGTGTGTCGGCCAAAATGAACTCGTTCACACCATTACTAGCATAGAGGGTTTTGTTTGAACCGCCCTTGTAGAACAGGATGCGGAACTGATCACCACTCTTAATCTCACAATCAACGACCAACTTCTTGTACTTTGTAATGTCGCCAGTAGGCAATCCAATGTTGCGCAACTGGTTGTAGTACGTTGTTGACCATGTGAAAGTCTTCGTCTCAGCATTCCAAGTAGTGTTGGTGTTGCTGGGATTCTCAAAGGTGGCGTAGACCTTTTCGGTCTTTGCCTGTGCTGTATGCAATCCTATCATGCATAGCAGCACCATGAGAAATACTCTTGTAAAACTTCGCATAAATTAAACGTTTAAGTTAATAATAAAAATGAATTAGGTGAATAAAATTCGAGTTATAATTGCATAAATACAATCTCTAAGGTAAACCACCCGCAAAGCATAGCTGAGCGAATGCTAAAGATAACTTTGTAAATACTTTCATATCAAGTTTTTAGTTAGTTAATCAATAATTAGGTTAAACGAATAAGTTCATAATTCGGGAGCAAAGATACATATTATTTTCTTACAAACAAAGAAAAATCGCTTTTTTTTTTGCGTTTTTGCCTCTCTTTTTCTTTAAAATCCGTCGCCAGCCTCCTTCGCCTCGTTCCGATGGGACTTTCGTCTCGTTCCGATGGTGTTTTTCGGCCGTTCCGATGATACTTTACCCCCCTAAAGTATCATCGGAACGGGTCGTAGATGACGTCGGAACGGATGGAAACAAACGTTGGAACGGGTCGTAGAAGGGCTTGCTTTCTGAACACGAATCGTATGAATAGCACGAATTGGTTTTTTCGACCATAGAAGGCTATTCTTATATATATAAATAAGGTGTAAGCCGTTTGTCGCTTTGACTTACATCAAGAGCGACAAAAAATTGTGTGCGACAACGAAATTTTTCTTGGAAAAGTTTTGGTGGTTCAGAAAAAAGTCGTACCTTTGCACCCGCAAATCAGGAACACCACCTGAGAAGCACTAAAAGAAAGAGTTCT
>CADAKX010000048.1 GCA_902788605.1 uncultured Prevotellaceae bacterium
GACTCTCCCCCGGCCCCTCCCTGTGAGGGAGGGGAGTAGATACTTTTGTCGTTAGGTTGTTTTCTTGTTTCATCTAGTAATTATTTGAAATAGTTTTCTATCTGTTCTGTGACATATTCTGTCTCATAAATCACTTCCTCATTTGTAAACCGAATAACATGGTAGCCCATTTGCTCCAGATATTCTTCTCTTAGCCTGTCGTCTATCTGTTGACGAGGTTCTGAATGGTAACCGCCATCAATCTCAATAATGAGTCCTTCTTGTCGTGAGACGAAGTCCACTATATAGTCTCCGATGACGTGCTGACGCAGGAATTTGATTCCTAATCTGTTATTCCGTAAGCAATCCCATAGAATAGTTTCTGCAGGGGTTGGATTCTTCCTGTTTTCGCGTGCATGCGCTTTAAGCATTCCGTAGCTATTGGGGATGGCTGCTTTGTAACTCATGTATTGATAGAACTATCTACTCCCCTCCCTCACAGGGAGGGGCAGGGGGAGAGTCTATAGTTTTCGGTTATCTATCACGTGGGCGCTCTTACCCTGACTGCGCTCGATGGTGCCAGGAGCCTTGAGCTGTACCTTGGCAGCGATGCTGAGCACACTCTTCAACTTAGATGCCAGCTTCTTCTCCAGGGCATCGACAGCAGCGGGCGTGTCGAAGGTAGAGGTGAATACCTCCTGGCGCAACTCAGCCTGTACGAGCAGCGTGTCGAGGTTCTTCTCACGGTCTACGATGAGCATGTAGCGTGGAGCAAACTCAGGCAGCGACAGGATGACGCTCTCCACCTGTGACGGGAATACGTTGATACCACGGATGATGAGCATATCGTCGCTTCGGCCTTGGATGCGACCCATACGTACGTTGGTACGTCCGCAGTCGCAGGTGCCGGGCAGCAGCGAACAGAGGTCGCGTGTGCGATAGCGCAGCAGCGGCATGCCCTCTTTGGTCAGGGTGGTGAACACCAGTTCGCCCGTCTGTCCAATGGGCAGAGGCTCCAGGGTGGTGGGATTGATGATCTCAGGATAGAAGTGGTCCTCGTTGATATGCGAGCCGTTCTGCATCTGACATTCGTAGCTCACGCTGGGGCCCATGATTTCTGAGAGTCCATAGATGTTATAGCCTTTCAGTCCCAGTTTGTCCTCAATCTCCTTGCGCATCTGTTCTGTCCAAGGCTCGGCACCGAAAGCACCGATACGCAGGCGGATGTCGTTCTTGCTGATGCCCAACTTCTCCATCGTCTCGGCCAGATAGAGAGCATACGATGGGGTACAGGCGATGCCTGTGATACCCAGGTCGCGAATCAGTTTCAGGTGCTTCTCCGTGTTACCCGTGCCAGCAGGGATGACGCTGGCACCCATGTGCTCCACACCGTAGTGGGCTCCCAGTCCGCCAGTAAACAGTCCGTAGCCATAGGCCACAGAGAAAATGTCATCACGAGTGACGCCAAAGGCTGTCAGACAGCGGGCCATCGTCTCGCTCCATACGCCGATATCCTTGCGTGTATAGCCCACGATGGTAGGTTTACCTGTGGTACCGCTGGATGCATGTATACGGATGATTTCACTCTGCGGGGCAGCCTGCAGTCCAAAGGGATAGTTATCGCGCAGGTCTTGCTTGGTGGTAAACGGTAGTTTCGTGATGTCCTCGATGGTCTGAATGTCATCGGGGCGAATGTCCATTTCTTGCAACTTGTTGCGATAGAATGGAACGTTGTGATACACATACTCTACAATCTTGTGCAGGCGTTTGCCTTGTAGCGCGCTCATCTCGTCGCGGCTCATGCACTCTTTGTTAGGATTCCAAATCATGTCTTGAGTTTTAGGGTTGTGTAGTGCAAAAGTACAATAATAATTACTTATGACCAAAAAATCCCCTCGAAACTTTTTGTCTTTTCTCTAAATTGTATTATTTTTGCATCAAAATACTTGATATCTATGATAAACAAACAACTTCTTCAGCCAGAGAGCATCGTTGTGATTGGTGGCTCTAACAATGTGCATAAACCAGGTGGTGCCGTCGTGCGTAATCTGTTGAGTGGTGGTTATGAGGGCACGCTGCGTGTGGTGAACCCCAAGGAGGACGATGTGCAGGGCATCAAGGCCTTTCATGATGCCAAGGAACTGCCCCCGACGGATTTGGCCATCCTGGTGGTAGCAGCCAAGTATTGTCCTGACTACGTGGAACTGCTGGCGAAGGAGAAAGGTGTTCGCGCGTTCATTATTATATCAGCTGGTTTTAGTGAGGAGACCCACGAGGGTGCCCTGCTCGAGCAGCGTATATTGGATGTCTGTGACGAATATGGCTGTGCGCTGATAGGTCCCAACTGTATCGGACTGCTCACCCGCTGGCATCACTCCGTCTTCACCCGTCCCATTCCCCATCTCAATCCCAAGGGCGTTGACTTTATCTCGGGTTCTGGTGCTACGGCGGTCTTTATCCTTGAGAGTGCCGTGAGTAAAGGCCTCCAGTTCAATAGCGTGTGGTCTATCGGCAATGGCAAGCAGAATGGTATCGAGACCGTGCTGGAATATATGGATCGGAATTTTGATGCCGAGCGCGACTCGCTGGTGAAGTTGCTGTATATCGAAAACATTGCCGACCCCGATAAGTTGCTCTATCATGCCACGTCGCTTATTAAGAAGGGCTGTCGCATCGCCGCTATCAAGGCAGGTTCTTCGCAGGCGGGCAGCCGTGCGGCCAGCAGTCATACGGGAGCCATCGCATCAAGTGATTCAGCTGTTGAGGCTCTGTTTCGCAAGGCAGGCATAGTGCGCTGTTTCAGTCGTGAGGAGTTGACGACAGTGGGATGTATCTTTAAAGTAACTGAGAACGGAGAACTGGGAACTGAGAGGTATGATTACCTTCATCCTCAAGGTAATAAAACTCATAATGGCATAACTAATCATACCTCTCAGTTCTCACCTCTCAGTTCTCCACTAAGAATAGCAGTAATTACCCATGCCGGCGGTCCTGGCGTGATGTTGACGGATGCCCTCTCGAAGGGTGGTATGAACGTGCCCCCATTGAGTGGACCTATTGCCGAAGAACTCAAGGAAAAGCTGCTGCCAGGCAGTAGCGTGGCCAACCCCATCGATATTCTCGCCACGGGCACGGCCGAGCATCTGGGCATTGCCATCGACTATTGCGAGCGGATGGATGATATTGATGCCATTATGGTCATCTTTGGCACCCCAGGACTCGTTAAAATCTTCGAGGTCTATGATGTGCTGCATAAGAAGATTCAGGAGTGCAAGAAACCGATATTCCCCATCCTGCCCAGCGTCAGTACGGCAGGCCCCGAGGTGCAGGAGTTCCTGAAACGAGGCCATGTGAATTTCTGTGATGAGGTGACGCTGGCTACAGCCCTCACGCAGATTATGAAGACGCCCAAGCCCGCGCCGTTCGAAGTAGAACTCTATGGCACCGACATACCTCGTCTGCACAAGATTATCAATGGTATTCAGGAGAGTGGCTATGTGTCTCCCGAGTTGGTGCGCGAGATTCTATCCTGCGCAGGCATTCCCTTGGTTCCAGAGTTTGTCTCCACTTCAAAAGAGGAGTTGGTAGAGTTTGCCGAGAAATGTGGCTATCCGGTGGTGGCCAAGGTTGTGGGACCTGTGCATAAGAGTGATGTGGGTGGTGTGGCCTTGAACATCCGTTCCAAGGAAGTCCTTTCGGCTGAGTTTGACCGTATGATGCAGATTCCTGATGCCACCGCTGTGATGGTGCAGAAGATGATCAAGGGCACAGAACTCTTTATTGGTGCGAAATACGAGCCGCGCTTTGGTCATGTGGTGCTCTGCGGACTTGGTGGCATCTTCGTTGAACTGTTGAAGGATGTCTCTTCTGGTTTGGCGCCCCTGTCTTATGAGGAAGCCTACTCCATGATTCGCTCTCTGCGTGGCTATAAGATATTAAAAGGTACGCGAGGACAGCGAGGCATCAACGAGCGCAAGTATGCAGAGATTATTGTGCGCCTCTCCACTCTCCTGCGTTTTGCCACAGAAATCAAGGAGATGGACATCAATCCTCTACTTGCCGACGAGAACGACGTCATCGCAGTGGATGCCCGTATCTTGATAGAGAAATAAGTCTTTGTTTAAGACAATCTTGTATGAGGAAACGGTCACATGGTCACAGCTGTGACCATGTGACCGCTGGCTTTTGTGATTTGGTAATAATTGGTTGCAATTATATGAAAATCAATACATTATGTTGTTCTAAAAGTATTTTGTATCTCTCTGTGGTCACATGGTCACAGCTGTGACCGTGTGACCGTTCTTGCTGATGTTAGTATTAGTTCTAGCATGTGCCCGTATTAGTTCTCGCAGGGGAAAAGCCTCGGGATAGCAGGGGAAGAAACGTCTGCTCTCCATCGTTTGCCTATACCCAAACGGTTGTGTGCCTATACGCAAACAACTGTGCGCCTATACCCGTTTTGAATCGCAAAAAATATGAGTGATGCTCGTTATGCTCCCCAGTTTCTCCTATACAGGATTGTTCTCTGCGAAAATCTGCATGCGCTCTTCGAGTTGGGCATACTGATGGTCCTCGATAAACGAGGTGCAGACGCGGAGACCCTCCTGATGACTGCCCGTGGTGATGAGGCAGATGGCCGACACACCATAGTACATCAACTCGCGCGCCAACTGCCCGCTGGTCATGCCTGGATAGCCAATGGTGAAGTAGAAACCGTCGGCAATGGGCTTGTCGAGGTCCTTGTCATAGACAATGTGGAAGTTGTGACGGCAGAAAATCTCCTTCAGTTTGTGGGCACGCTCGCCATAGACCTTGATGTCATCGCGGAAACGGTATTCACCATCGCAGGCGGCACGCATCATCGCTGCCATCGCATATTGTGCCGAGTGACTGGTGCCAGAGCTGAGAGCATAGAGCATACGAGTTGAGAAGACCAGTCCGAAGGGCAGTCCCTCGTAGCGTGCAGCCAAATCGGGGAAGTGACGATGGAACAACTTGTCGCCGATGCACACCACACCGATGCGCTCGCCGGCATAGCTGAATGCCTTAGAGCCCGAGATGAGCAACATGTAGTTATCGGTATAGTGAGCCACACTGGGCTGATAGGGTGCCTCGAAGGGCTTGCTCAGGTCTTGGCGGAAGTCCATGGCGAAGTAGGCCAGGTCTTCCATGATGACACAGTCGTACTTGGTGGCTAATGTGCCAATGGTCTGCAACTCCTGCTCGGTGAGGCACACCCACGACGGGTTGTTGGGGTTTGAATAGACAATGGCGCAAATGTTTCCATTTGACAGATAACTCTCCAGCTTCGGACCCAGTTTATCGCCGCGGAAGTCATAGACATCAAAGGTCTCGTATTTCACACCCTGCACCTGCAGTTGCATCTTCTGTACAGGGAATCCTGGGTCGATAAAGAGAACGGTATCCTTACCCTTGGTGGCCTGCGAACAGGTGAGGAACGAAGCAAATGTGCCCTGCATCGAACCACAAACGGGCACGCAACCCTCTGGCGCAATGTCCACATTGATAAAAGCCTTGACGAAGCGCGAAGCCTGCTTTTTCAGTTCAGGAAGGCCCTGAATGTCGGGGTAGGAGTGGGCGATGCCGTCCTGCAGGGCCTTGATCTGTGCATCCACGCCCACCTTGGCGGCAGGCAGTCCAGGAATGCCCATTTCCATTTTGATATACTCCACGCCGCTCTCTTTCTCGGCGGTGGCAGCCACCTGTTTCACTTCGCGAATGGTAGCCTTGGCAAAGTCCTGAATGCCCATCTTGGCAATCAGGTTGTCAACGGTTTCTTTCTTAATTGGGGTCGGTTTCATTGTTATTCTTTCGTTCTTCAGTCCATCGACTGATTTTCAAATTCGGAGGCAAAGTTATACAAAATCCCACAGAAAACCGACAGAATTGGTAGGAAAAATGAAGATTTTATAGCAAATTGTTATAGATTTCGCACCTTTATTGATTTTTTTGTTCCCAGTTTTAAAATTTTTTTGTACCTTCGCACGCTAGTTCGGGAATACGAGAACACTATAGACCAAAAGATGATAAGAGTCATTCGCATATAAGATCATAAAAACGTCATGAAGAAGAACTTAACTATTGCCCACGGCATGATGCGCGTCACGCTGTTGCTCCTATTACTGATGATACCCGTCGTGAGACTGTTGGCTGGTCCTGTGAGTGAAACGCAGGCTCGACAGAAGGCACGCTCATTCTTGATGGAACATGGACGGAAGGCCGATGCCCTGAATGGTCGTCAGGCTGTCAAGGGACATCGCGCGCCTGCAGCCAATGCGAACTACTATGTGTTTAATCTGGGTGAGGCCGATGGCTTTGTCGTCGTCAGTGGTGACGACCGCACCACACCAATCCTGGGCTATAGCGACACAGGCAGCATCAACTTCGACGATATGCCCGACGGCCTGCGCTATCTGCTGGAGGGCTATGAGCAGCAGATGGAAGTTCTTGCCTCTGACGCTTATGCGGGTGACAATGGGAATGAAACCCCACGGAGAACTGACATTGCTCCGATGATTAAAACTCAGTGGAACCAGGGTAAACCGTATAATGACCTGTGTCCATTGATTGATGGAGAGCGAACGGTCACGGGCTGTGTGGCCACAAGTATGGCGCAGGTGATGAACTATCACAAATATCCAACAGCCTCTACCACTTCTATACCCAGCTATAGCGTCACCACGAAGGATAAAAACAAGGCCTCATATACTCTGAACGTTGCAGGCCTCGAAGCCACTACTTTCAGTTGGAATGACATGCTCAACAATTATACCCCCATGAATCCAACAACAGGTAAGAAGGAAGTTGCTGGTACAGACGCTCAGAAGCAAGCTGTGGCCAAATTGATGCAGTATTGCGGTTCTTCGATAGAAATGGTTTATGGCCTGGGCTCCAATGGCGGTTCTGCGGCTTGTCATGAGTTTGTTCCCGATGCTTTGACTACCTACTTTGGCTATGATGGCGGCGTGCGCTATGCCAATCGCAGGAACTACAGCTATGAGGCGTGGGTGAATATGATTTACAGCGAACTGAAAGCCAGTCGCCCCGTGATTCTTGGTGGATCGAGCTGTGGCGGTGGCCACTCGTTCGTCTGCGATGGCTATGAGTATAAGAATGCGGCTGACTATTTCCATATCAATTGGGGATGGGGCGGTGAAAGCGATGGCTTTTTTCTGTTGACATTGCTCAATCCCATAAATCAGGGCATAGGCGGAAGTTCTACACTCGACGGCTTTAGCTTCTGGCAGGACGCTATTGTTGGCATCCAGCCTCCTGTTGCGGACAATGCGGATTATTGCTTGTCGTTGGAAGTCCTGCGTTTTTACTCACCCGATGGTACACTGGCGAGCAAGGTCTTCACTCGTGAAAACGCATCAGACAGCTTCACAGGCATTAACCTCTACTACAGCTTGTGTAATTACAATCGCGCCAATACCCATTTCGATGCGGAAGTTCAACTGGTGAATGCCGATAATCAGTTGGTTGCGCAGTTGAGCACAGTAAACGACTGGGTACTAACGTTCAATAAGAACTACTATGAGAACACTACCGTTACCATCCCTTCAACGGTGAAAGACGGTACCTATTATATAAAGGTGAAGAGTCGTATTCATGGCAACGACGACAAAGATGACAATCTGACTATCGACGTGCCCATTCCCTCAAACGTGTTGCCTAAGAGTGCTACCATAGAAGTGAGTGGCAATCAGAGAACGGGTAGCGAACAAACAATAACAGCCACCATCACTGGAGGCTCGGGAAACTATCAGGGCGATATTTTGCTGAAGGTTAATAATCAATACGTCATGGGCAAGGTGGTCAGCATTCCTGCAGGCGAGACTGTCACAGTGACGTTCTCGTATATCCCCTTCCAAGCAGGTAAGAATACCATCTCGCTTGTGAATCGGACCAACGAAAAGATAATAGGAACCTCCGAAGAAGTCGATATGACGCTTGATCTGAAAAATAACGGTAGTAATTATTCTACAGTGACAAAGTCTGATGGCGTTTCTACCGATGTCATTATGAGTGGTCGCACGCTCTATACGGATGGCGATTGGAATACCATCTGTCTGCCTTTCGATGTCACAGATGGTGATGACAACGATGACGTAACCTTTAGTAAGACGGCGTTGGAAGGTGCTGAAGCTCGAACGCTGGTGAGCTCTTCTTATGCCAACGGCGATCTGACACTGACCTTCAGTGACCCCGTAACAACAATAGAGGCAGGTAAACCCTATATCATCAAGTGGGAAAAGGCTGCGGACTATGTGAATGATAATGCTCACAACATCGTGGAGCCCACCTTCTCTAAAGTCACTATTAAAAGTGGTGATGATGGTGGCTTAGTTGACGTGGAGACAGATTATGTGGACTTCCTTGGTATCTATAATTACAGACCTGTCCTGGAGGATGAACATAGTATCCTGTTTGTTGGTGCTGGCAATACTTTGTACTGGCCAATGAAGGGTGCTTCCCTGGGTGCCTGTCGTGCTTACTTCAAACTGAAGAATGGTCTCACCGTTGGCGATCTGGCTGGAGCTCGTATGCTCTTCGATGAAGAAACCACAGAGATTAAGTTCCTTGACGATTCTAAGGACGTTATCACTCCTTGGTTCTCTCTCGATGGACGTCGCCTTGGTGGAAAGCCCACTCAGAAGGGACTCTATATCCACAACGGCAAAAAGGTTGTTGTGCCTTGATTATTGCTCTAAAATTTGGTTGTCTACAAGAATATGTTTATCTTTGCAAGACAATTCATGATGATTAGATGATAACAAGATATTTTAATGTGGCAAATCATATGTTCTCCATCAGCGGTAAAGACGAGATCTTTGCGCTGATGGAGAATTATATGCCATTTATGACGACTGATGGTGATGTCGTCTTTTCGCTGACGGCAGTAGATGGTGAGGCACCTGCCTATACCGAGGAACTGTGCCAGGAGGAGGAAGGACAAGACATCATCTGTGGTAAGACACCGAAAGGTGAACCCGTGTTTGAGTTTCGCTGGTGGAACGAGACGGCCGGATGGCTTGTCTGCGACGCTGACTACCGCAAAGGTCAGCTGGTGATGACGGGGCGCCATGAGAAACTGGCTGTCGATAATGCCCTGATGATACTCTATGCCCTGGCTACGGCCAACATGGGTACAGCGCTCTTTCATGCCTCGACGGTGAGTTGCGAGGACCACGCTTATATGTTTCTGGGCAAGAGTGGCACAGGAAAAAGTACGCACGCCGGACTATGGCTGAAGCATATTGCGGGTACAGCCCTGGTCAATGACGACAATCCAGTGGTAAGGGTTTTGGACGATGGTACTGCGAGAGTCTATGGCTCGCCTTGGAGCGGCAAGACACCGTGCTACAGGAACGTGAGCTATCCGTTGGGTGGTATTGTGGACCTGAGTCAGGCTCCCTATAACCGCATTGTGCCTCTGACGGGTATTCAGGCCTATGTGGCCTTGGTGCCGAGTATCAGTGGCAAACGATGGGATGAACGCATTGCCGACGGTCTGCACCAGACAGAGAACACGCTGGCAATGACGGTGCCTATGTGGCATCTGGAATGTCTGCCAGATCAAGACGCGGCAGAGGTGTGCTACCAAAAGGTGAGAAGACAGAACGGTGACCGATGAGATAATCATACAGGAGGCTGTCCGATTGGTGGACGATGGTGTCAGCGTGACCTTTCCCGTGAAAGGCACAAGCATGCTGCCCTTTATTATTGGCGGAAAGGAGAGTGTGATCCTGCAGAAAGCGTCAAAGATAAACGTGGGTGACGTGGTGCTCGCATGGGTGGACGGTTGCCGCTACGTGGTTCATCGGGTGATCAGCATCGATGGCGAGCAGGTGGTACTGATGGGCGATGGCAATATCGTGGGCGTGGAGCACTGCAGCCTCAACGATGTCAAGGCTCTGGCTACGCATGTGGTCAGCCGGAAAGGGCACAAACGTGACTTATATGCGCCCTGGCGACAGCGAGCCTCAAGACTATGGTGGCATTTGCGACCCATAAGAAGATATGTTTTAGCAATATACAGACGATTGATATGAAACTGAAAAATGGATTTGTGTTGCGACAGGTTTGCGGCGAGAACGTGGTGGTGGGCGAAGGCCTCGATGCCATCAACTTCGGCAAGTTGCTGTCGCTGAACGAGACGGCTGCATGGCTGTGGACACAGGCAAAGGAAATGGGAGATTTCACTGTGGACACGCTAACGGCACGACTCTGTGAAGAATACGACGTGGCAAAGGATCAGGCTACGGCAGACGTGGAAGCCATCATCAAACAATGGGATGAACTACATCTGGTGGATATGGCGTAACTCGCTGGGTGTCCGCTGGAACGCGTTGGCGCGCATCGTGGTTGGCGTGGTGCAGGTGGCACTGGGCCTGCTGATGGTGTGGCTCAGTAAACGCTTTATTGATGAGACTATCCGCACAGGCACGGCTGACGATGTGATTCAGATGGTGGCGTTTTTGGCTGGTACCGTTGTGGGTGGCGTGCTGTTGAGACAGGTGGGCTATTGGCTGAATACTACGGCTGGCGTCAGACTGACCAATACGCTGCGCTTGAGATTGTTCAGCTGTTTGTTTCGCCGCCAACTCTTCGATGGCACGGAACTGCACTCGGGCGATGTGACCTCTCGCTTGTCAAAGGATATCGATACCGTGAGCGGTACGATGATAGACACGCTGCCACAGATGACCATCACGCTGGTGCAACTCTGTGGCGCGTTCCTGTTGATGCGGTGGTTTGACGCCCGATTGGCTTGGCTGTTGTTGCTGCTCACACCGTTGACGATAGTCTTTGGTAAACTCATTGCCAGGAAGTTGCGTCAGATGACCCTCGACATTCGTAAGGACGAGAGCCGTATCCAGATGCAAGTACAGGAGGGAATGGAATATAATGCTGTGTTGCGATCGCTGGGTAGTGAACAGTGGGTGACAGAGCGTCTCGATTCCTTGCAACAGCAACTGCGTGGCAATGTGATGCGTCGCATGCGATTCTCGCTCATCGCCCGTATCATTCTGGGTTGTTCGTTTGGCTTGGGCTATCTGCTGGCTTTCGTCTGGGGTGGCATCGGCCTGCGCAACGGCACCATCACCTTTGGTGTGATGACTTCTTTCCTCCAATTGGTGGGCATGATTCAGCACCCTATTCTTCAGGTGCTCAACATGGTGCCCGGGGTGATTCATACCACTGCCAGCATCGATAGATTGAAGGAATTGGAAAGTGAGAAGGCTGAGGCTCCTTGCAAAAGACATGCCAATACCACATCTGTTGGCATCCGTTTTGATGACGTCTCCTTTCGCTATGCCAAGGGCGACAAGGAAGTACTGAGCCACTTTACCCATGAGTTTAAGACTGGCACGAAGACTGCTATCTTGGGTGAGACGGGTATTGGTAAGACTACCTTGTTCCGCATGATACTCGGCTTTATAGAACCCACAACAGGAACGGTGACGGTAGGGGGCGACTTGTGCTTTGTACCCCAAGGAAACACGCTTATGAGCGGCACCATCCGCTATAATCTGCAGTTGGCTAAGCCCGATGCTTCGGAGCAAGAGATGCGTGAAGTGCTTCATACGGCCTGTGCCGACTTCGTGTTCGACCTGCCCGCAGCACTCGATACCGAGTTGGTGGAACGTGGTAGTGGACTGAGTGAAGGACAGGCGCAGCGCATTGCGATTGCTCGCGGATTGCTTCATGGTGGCGATGTACTGCTCCTCGACGAGATTAGCAGTTCACTGGATGCCGAAACGGAGGAAGAACTCTATCGCCGGCTGTTTGAGGCCTATCCTCAGAAGACCATGTTGTTCATCACCCACCGCACGGCTGTCAGTGGTCTGTGTGACGAAGTGGTGAAATTGACATAAACGAAGTGAAAAGAACAAAAATTCACCTTTATTATAATAAATGGCGTGATTTGTGCGTTATAGATAATGTGTTAAGGCATAAACTATGGATATTGACCCTGCTACTGGCGGCCTCTGTTGAGGTGCTCGCTCAGTACGACCCTTCGTTCAGTCATTACTGGGCGATGGAGGCAGCGTATAATCCTGCTGCAGCCGGTAAGCAGAACAAAATGAATGTGGTGGGCGCCTATAACATGTCGTTGGTGGGGTTCGAGCACAATCCCAAGACGATGTATCTCTCTGTCGATATGCCTTTTCAGTTGATAGGCATGGTTCATGGCATTGGTGCACAGTTGGTGAACGATGATATCGGCGTGTTTTCTCACAAGAAGTTCTCGGTGATGTATGCTCCTAAGTTTAAACTGCTGGGGGGCACGATGAGCATTGGTGTCCAGCCTGTGATGCTGAGCGAGAATCTGAAAGGCTCTGAACTGGAGTTTAACGACCCTGGAGACCTGGCATTGCCTACCTCAGATGTCACAGGAACAGCCTTCGATTTGAATGCCGGACTGTATTATCAGCACTCCTGGTGGTATGTGGGCGCATCCATGCAACATATCCTGGCTCCACGTGTGGAAATAGGTGAAACGAATGAATTAGACATCGATCCAGCGTATTATTTTACGGCTGGATGCAATATTCGGCTAAGAAATCCGTTCTTTACTATACAGCCCTCTGTAATGGGACGTACCGATGGGGTAGGCTACAGGGCGGATATTACGACCCGTCTGACCTATACCTATGAGCAAAGGCTGATGTATCTGGGCGTGGGTTATAGTCCAACCAACTCTATTACAGCCTATGTCGGTGGCAAGTTCCATGGTGTGATGCTGGGATACAGCTATGAATATAACACCACTGTTCAGAGCCTGGGAAATGGTGGACACGAGTTGTTTGTGGGCTATCAGACGGACATCAACTTCACAAAGAAGGGACGCAACCGTCATCAAAGTGTAAGACTTTTATAAAACGAGCATATGAAGAAACAATTGATTATAGGTTTTTGCCTGGCTGTGTCACTCGTTCTGACGAGTTGCTTTGGCGGCAAGGAGACCACCGCTAACGGCGGTGAACTGACCGGTGCCAGTGGTAAGGGCTTTACTGAGCCGGCGCCCTATGGCATGGTGCTTATCAAACGTGGTCATCTGCGTATGGGGCTGGAAACCCAAGATTCACTCTGGGGTAAGCAGACACCAGTGAGAGACATTTCAGTAGAGGGCTTCTGGATGGACGATACGGAGATTACTAACTCTGAGTATCGTCAGTTCGTGAATTATGTACGCGACTCCATTATCCGTGAGCGCCTGGCCGATCCTAACTATGGTGGCGATGAGAGCTACAAGATTGAGGAAGACAAAAATGGTGACCCCGTGAAGCCTTACCTGAACTGGAAGAAATCGCTGCCCCGTAAGCCCAATGAGGATGAGCTGCGTGCCATCGAGAGCGTCTATGTGACCAACCCCGTAACAGGAGAGAAGATGCTGGATGCCAGTCAGATGAACTACCGCTACGAGATCTATGATTACACCGCAGCTGCTTTGCGTCGCAACCGCATTAATCCTGCGGAACGTAATCTGAATACCGATATCGTCGTGAATCCTGAGGAGAAGGTGATGATCTCAAAGGATACAGCTTATATCGATGATGAGGGACGTATCGTTCGTCAGACCATCAACCGTGAGTTGACGGGCCCTTGGGACTTCCTGAATACGTATATCGTGAATATCTATCCCGATACCACTTGCTGGGTGAATGACTTCCCCAATGCTGATAATGAGACCTACATGCGTAACTACTTCTCTAACTCAGCTTATAATGACTACCCCGTGGTGGGGGTGACCTGGGAACAGGCTAATGCCTTCTGTGCTTGGCGTACAGAGTATCTGCTGAAGGGACTCGGCCCTGCTGCCCGCTATGTGCAGCGTTATCGCCTGCCGACAGAGGCTGAGTGGGAGTTTGCTGCCCGTGGTAAAGATCAGAATGAATTCCCTTGGGCCAACGAGGATGTGGCCAGTGGTAAGGGTTGCTTCTATGCGAACTTTAAGCCCGATAATGGTAACTATACCAAAGACGGTAACTTGATTACGTCGAAGACAGGTATCTATAGCGCTAACAGCAATGGTTTGTTTGATATGGCTGGTAACGTGGCTGAGTGGACATCGACAATCTATACCGAGGCTGGTGTTGATGCCATGAACGATATCAACCCGCAGTTGAAGTACAACGCTGCTTTGGAAGACCCCTATCGTCTGAAGAAGAAGAGCGTGCGTGGTGGTTCTTGGAAAGACCCCGAGAGCTATATCCGCTCGGCTTGGCGCAGCAGCGAATATCAGAATCAGCCCCGTGCCTACATCGGCTTCCGCTGTGTGCGCTCGCTGGCAAATACGAGTAGTGAGAAGGCTAAGCCTGTAAAGGCCTCTGCCAAGAAAACTAGAAAATAATATAGGTGGTAACATCACGTCATAACGTTAAAACGAAACATCACAATGACAACGTATAGCAAATTAAATATTATCTACCGCTTGCAGAAGTGGTTGGATAGCGTTCCCGGACAGACATTCATGAACTATGCCTATAGCTGGGGTGCCTCTATCGTGATTCTGGGTACGCTCTTTAAGCTGACCCACCTTCCAGGTGCCAACCTGATGCTGTTTATCGGTATGGGTACCGAGGTATTCGTATTCTTTATCGCGGCCTTTGACCGTCCGTTTGATAAGACGGCTGACGGTATGGACCTGCCCACTCATGTTGACGCCGAAGGTGTTGAGACCAGTGCTTCAGGTGTTTCTGGCGTATCGGGTGTTGCTGGTGGCGGCACCGTGATTATTGGTGGCGGCACTGTTGGCGGTGCTGTAGCCGGTGGTGAAGGCATCGCTACGGGATCAACAGAGAATGGTGGCATTGCCGGCGGTGTCGTTGGTGGTGTCATTGGCGGAGGTGTTATCGGTGGCGTGGTTCAGCAGCCTGAGATGCCCGAGATTGACGCTGAGGAAATGGAAGAGGCAACGGCTGGTTATGTGGAGCAGTTGAAGAAACTGACAGAGACCTTGCAGAAGGTATCTGAGCAGAGCGAACGCCTGACCCGTGACAGCGAGGAGATGGAGAACCTGAACCGCACGTTGACAGGTATTACTCGTGTCTATGAGATGCAGTTGAAGGGTGCCTCTCAGCAGATTGGAACTATCGATCAGATTAATGAGCAGAGCAAGCGTATGGCAGAGCAGATTGCTGAGCTCAATAAGATTTATACGCGCATGATTGAAGCCATGACGGTGAATATGCCGAAGGTGGCTCCGCAGGCATAATCAACAAGAATGACTAGTAGGACTAGTTTGAACTAGTAAAAAAACTAGAAATAACAATGGCAATTAAGAAAAGACCCGTATCTCCGCGCCAAAAGATGATTAACCTGATGTATGTCGTCTTGATGGCCATGCTTGCGCTGAATGTCTCGAACGAGGTGCTCAACGGCTTCTCCATTGTGGAGGAGAGTTTGAAGCGTACCACCGAGAACGCAGCGAAGGAGAATCTGGCGATATATGATGACTTTGACCAGCAGATGAAGGCTAATCCTCAGAAGGTCAAGGAATGGTATGAGAAAGCACAACAGGTGAAGCAAGCAAGTGATTCTATTTATAACCTTGCTGCGGAGCTGAAGTTGGCTATCGCACAAGAGGCGGATGGTGCCGATGGCGACCCCGCTAATCTGATGAACAAGGAAGACTTGGAAGCTGCCAATCAGGTGATGCTGGCTCCTGGACGTGGACGTGGCGGCGAGCTGAAGCAGGCCATTGAAAGTTATCGCGAGGCCATCCTCAAGATGGTGGATGATAAGGATCAGAAGCGTCGTATTGCCAGTGACCTGACTACGGAGGTTCCCTCCACAGGACTGGGTAAGAACTGGCAGGAATATATGTTCGAGTCGATGCCGGCTGCTGCTGCTGTCACCTTGCTGTCGAAGTTGCAGAGTGATGTTCGTAATGCCGAGAAGGAGGTGCTGCACAAGTTGGTGCAGAACATTGACGTGAAAGATATCCGCGTGAATGCGCTGAATGCCTTTGTGATTCCCAACTCGCAGACCATTGTGCGTGGCGATAAGTTCTCGGCACACATCGTCATGGCTGCTGTGGATACTACCCAGGTGCCCGAGATCTTTATCGGAAACCAGAAGGTGAACCTGCAGGACGGACTCTATGAGACGGTTTGCGGAAAAACCGGTGACTTCACCCTGTCGGGCTATATCCAGACAACGAATGGTAATGGTGACGCCATCCGTCGTGACTTCTCTCAGAAGTATACGGTGGTGGATCCCAGTGCAACAGTGTCGGCAGATTTGATGAACATGCTGTATGCAGGCTATGCAAACCCCATCAGTATCTCTGTGCCTGGTGTGCCTCTGAATAAGATTTCGGCGACCATGACCAATGGTTCCCTGACACCAACGGGACCTGGTAAGTATATTGCCCGTCCGACCAAGGTGGGTGACAATGCTGTGATCACCGTTATGTCGACAAACACAGGACGTCCGCAACAGATGGGACAATTCACGTTCCGTGTGCGTCGTCTGCCTGATCCTACACCGTATATTCCTATTAAGGATGCACAGGGTAACTCCGACCGCTTCAAGGGTGGCAATATGTCGAAAGCTGAGCTGATGTCTGCCGAGGGTATCGGTGCTGCTATTGATGATGGCGTGTTGGACATTGGATTCAAGGTGCTGTCGTTTGAGGTGGTATTCTTTGATAATATGGGTAATGCTGTGCCTATCGCCAGCGATGGCTCTCAGTTCTCTACCCGTCAGAAAGACACGTTCCGCAAACTGACACGCAACCGTCGTTTATATATCTCCCATGTGGTGGCTGTTGGTCCTGACGGTATCCAGCGCACCTTGAAGAGTTCGACGGAGGTCATTGTTAAGTAATACAGTTGGTAATTGATAACTAAGAAGGAAGAGAAGATATGAAGAGACTATTGTTCTTTTTGATGATAACATTGGCTGCAGGTTCCGTTTCTGCACAGCCAAAGAAGAGTCGACTGCCACAGAAGAGTAATGCGACTCAGCAGACTCAGCAGAAGGCACAGGGTGTGACAGAGCGAATGCGTATCATGTATCCCACGGCTCTTGATATGCCGGAGAATGTGGTATGGCGTCGTGATATCTACCGTGAGATAAACCTTGATGAAGAGGCTAACTCTGGTCTTTATTACCCTGTGATGCCGGTGGGTAAGCAGATGAATCTGTTTACGTATATATTTAAACTGGCTCAGAATGGCTATATTCCAATTTATGAGTATTCTGCTGCCAACGATGGTCAGGATGATTTCTCTGAATCTGCTAAACTGACGTTTGAGACGTTCCTGAAGGATAAGCATATCTTGTTTAGTACAGATGGTGCTTCAGGTAAGTTGACCGTTGATAATAGTGATATCCCTTCGCAGGATGTGAAGAAGTACTATTTGAAGGAGAGTGCCTATTATGACCAGAGTAATTCATCGTTTCACATCAAGGTGTTGGCCCTTTGTCCTATCATGATTGATCCTGACTTCGGTCCGGAGCCTATGTTCTGGGTGAAATATTCAGACTTGGAGCCCTACCTGAGCAGGCAGTCGTTGATGACCAGCGACAAGAATAATGCCGCTACGATGAATATGGACGACTTCTTTACGTTGAATCGCTATAAGGGAAAGATCTATAAGACCACGAATATGCTGGGTAAGACGCTGGCGCAGATTGCCGGCGATGACTCAACAAAACTGTCGGCAGAGCAGAAACGCATTGAGGCTGAGCTGGAGGCCTTCCGCAATAATATCTTTGGTGACAAGGCAAAGCGCGACTCATTGGATAGCATTGCCAATAACGATCCCAAACTGTTGAAGGCTGCAGAGAAACAGAAGCGTCAGACACGCACAAGAACAGCCAAGTCGAAGAGCAGTAGTTCTTCTTCGTCAAGTGGATCGTCAGCTCCTCGTGTGTCAGTACGTCGTGAGAGACATTAATGATTGGAAAACAAATGAAAAGCAGGAACCCCTTATTGATTGGACTTCTGACGTTGATGGCGTGGCTTTGGGCTATGCCATCATTGTCGCAAGGTGTGGCCTTTGGTGTGAAAGGCGGTATTGACGTGATGAAGATGGAATTTGATGATGATGTCTTCGATGATTCTAACAGAGGCGGCTGGTTTGTTGGCCCTACGGTGGTCTTTTCTGTCCCCGTGCCTGGCTTTAGCATTGACTTGTCAGCACTCTATGATGAACGGACATTGAAGGTGGAGGGTGAGAAACTTGAACAGAAGTCTGTCATCATCCCCGCTAATGCACGTATCGGAGCCAGTCTGGGCTTTGGTAGTGTTTATCTTTGTGGTGGTCCGCAATTGGCTTTCAATGTTGGCGCCTCTTCTTATCGTTGGGAGGACGTCAAGAACGAGGTCAAGCAGTTCTCTTTGCAAGATACGAAGTTCAGTGTTAATCTTGGTGTGGGCGCTTCTGTTGGAGGCCATTTTGAGGTGATGGTGAACTATAACGTACCTATCGGAAGAACTGGTGACTTTACTTGGAGTGAGGTTGATACTCAGCTAGCGAAGCAAACGCTTAAGAGCGCTAAGAGTACTGCTAACGCTTGGATGCTGTCTGTTTCCTATCTCTTTTAGTTGATGAACTTCGCTGACGTAATACTACCTGTACCGCTTGACGGCTGTTTTACCTATGCCATCCCCGCAGAAATGCAAACCAAAGTGGGGGATGGTATGCGTGTTTTAGTGCCTTTCGGTAGGAGTAAGCATTATGTCGGAATCATTTCGAAAATCCATGATCAGAAGCCTCAGGGCTATCAGGTGAAGGCTATCGAGGCCCTGTTGGATGAACAGCCTGTGCTCTTGCCCGGACAGTTGAAGTTCTGGCAGTGGATAGCGGATTATTATATGTCGCCCATCGGTGAGGTCTATAAGGCGGCTCTTCCTGCCGGTTTGAAGGCAGAGGAAGGGTATAAGCCACGTACAGAGACCTTTATCCGACTGACAGAGAACTATCGTAATGAGCCCACCCTACATGTGGCGTTGAATATGCTGGCTCGAGCTCCGAAACAACAGGAGGCGTTTATTGCCTATCTGTCGTTGTCGCGCTGGGACACCATCGAAGGTGATGTGTGCCGTGAGCCGGTATTGGAGATTACCCGCGAGGAGTTGATGAACGTAGCAGAGACGACTCTTGCGATTATCAACCAACTGGTGAAACGCGGTTTCCTTGAGACGTATGAGGTGGAGGTTGGACGCCTGAATCATGGCGGAGAGCCGCATCCAGAGCATATCAAGAAGTTGAATGCTCCCCAGCAGGAGGCTTTTAACCAGATTCTCTTTTCTTTCTTAAAGAAGCAAGTCACGTTGTTGCATGGTGTGACTTCGAGTGGTAAGACGGAGATATATATCCATTTGATACAACGTGAGTTGGATGAGCATCGACAGGTGCTCTTCCTGATGCCAGAGATTGCGCTGACGGTGCAGATGATGCAACGCCTACAGAGAGTCTTTGGAAAGCGGTTGGGTATCTATCATTCCAAATACAGTGACGCTGAACGCGTGGAGATATGGCAGAAACAGTTATCGAAGAATCCTTATGATGTGATTCTTGGCGCACGTAGTGCTGTGTTTCTGCCTTTCCAACGACTGGGACTCGTTATCGTTGACGAGGAACATGAGACGTCTTATAAGCAGCAAGACCCGATGCCCCGTTATCATGCCCGTAGTGCAGCGATCATGCTGGGAGCAAAGACCTTGCTTGGTACGGCAACCCCAGCGTTGGAGTCTTATTATAATGCCAAGACGGGAAAGTATGGGCTGGTGGAGCTCAAGGAGCGCTATCAGGGTATTGAACTTCCAGAGATTCAGGTGGTGGACACGCGTGACCTGCAGCGTCGCAAGATGATGACGGGCCCCTTCTCACCTGTCCTCTTGAGATATGTGCGTGAGGCTTTGGAGCGTGGTGAGCAGGCTATCCTGTTCCAGAACCGTCGTGGATGGGCGCCGATGCTGGAATGCAAACAGTGTGGATGGGTGCCACGTTGTGAACACTGTGATGTGAGTCTGACGATGCACCGTTCGATGAATCAGTTGACGTGCCATTACTGTGGCATGACCTACCAGATACCTGCGGTGTGCCCGGCCTGTGGCGGTAAGGAACTGCAGGGACGTGGCTATGGCACCGAGAAGATAGAGGATCAGATTCGTGATATCTTTCCTGAGGCGCGTGTGGCTCGTATGGACTTAGACACCACCAGAACCCGTAATGCCTACGAACGACTGATTACTGATTTCTCGGCAGGTCGCACCAATCTGCTGATTGGTACGCAGATGATCAGTAAGGGACTGGACTTCGACAAGGTGTCGGTGGTGGGTATCCTTAATGCTGACGCCATGCTTAATCAACCCGATTTCCGTGCTTATGAACATGCGTTTATGATGATGGCGCAGGTGAGTGGTCGAGCCGGACGAAAAGGACGCCGTGGCTTGGTGGTTTTGCAAACCAAGAGTCCTGAAGTGCCTTTGATTCAACAGGTGGTACATAACGATTACGGTGCCTTCTATCAGAATATGGTGGAAGAACGCTTGGCTTTCCATTACCCCCCATATTATCGCCTGATATACGTTTATCTGAAGCATTCGAAAGACGAGGTGGTCAATACGGCAGGTATTGAACTGGGAAGTCGCTTGCGCCAATGGTTTGGCGAACGTGTGTTGGGACCAGATAAACCCAGTGTGGCCCGTGTGAAAACGCTTAGCATCCGAAAGGTGGTGCTGAAACTGGAGATGGGTATCGACATGCCACGAGTGCGCCAATATTTAGCGCTTGCCCAGCAGCAGATGCTGCAAGACAAGCGCTATGCTTCGCTTCAGGTCTATTATGATGTGGATCCACAATAGATCTTCTAGGCATTCCTAGGTAATCCTAGGTATCTCCTTCTATTTGATGAGATTCCCTAAGATGTCGCGTGTCAGTTCCTTGGTGATGGTGCGGGTGGCGGCACTGGTGGCGTTTTTAACTACCCGTTCTTTGGCTGACTTGCGGCTTTTGGTTTCTTTGCCTGAAACCTTATCGCTAACCCAGGTGCCGAGTATGGCAGCAAGGGTTGATGTGATAGCAGTCAGAATGGCTTTAAAGACCTTGCTCATGATGCCAGGCTTTTTCTTTTCCTCCTTTTCTGCTTTTTCGGCTTTTCTGGGTGTGTCAGGTGCTTCCGTCTCCTCCGGCACGTCTTGGGACGCTTCCTTCATCAGCTGCTCATAGGCACTCTCACGGTCAATCATCTGATCGTATTTGCCATAGATGCGACTTTGTTTGATGATGTCCTGACGCTGCCCCTCGGTGATGGCGCCTATCTGTGACAACGGGAACAGGATCTTGGCGCGTTCAACTACAGAGGGGGCACCTTTCTCATCGAGGAATGATACAAGAGCCTCGCCAGTCTCAAGGTTCATGATGGCTTCATCCGTCTTGAAGGCAGGATTGGCGCGGAATGTGTCGGCCGCCGTCTTTACGGCTTTCTGATCCTTGGGTGTGAAGGCGCGCAGGGCATGCTGTACGCGGTTGCCCAACTGACCGAGGATGTTTTCAGGAATATCCGTGGGACTCTGGGTGATGAAATAGATGCCCACGCCCTTGGAACGAATCAGGCGGATCACCTGTTCTATCTTGTCGAGCAGAGCCTTGGAAGTGTCGTTGAACAACATGTGGGCCTCATCGAAGAAGAATACCAGCTTAGGCATGGGAAGGTCGCCGACCTCGGGCAGGGTGGAGTAGAGTTCTGACAGCAGCCACAGCAGGAAGGTGCTATAGAGCTTGGGTTGCATCATCAACTTGTCGGCAGCCAAGACGTTCATGATGCCTTTGCCCGAGGCATCGGCCTGCATGAGGTCATAGATGTCGAACGATGGTTCGCCAAAGAACTTATCAGCTCCTTGTGATTCCAACTGTAGGAGGGCGCGCTGGATGGCTCCCACCGATGCCGACGAGACATTGCCGTAGGTAGACGTGTATTGTTTGGCGTTCTTGGATACATAGTCGAGCATGGAGCGCAGGTCCTTGAGGTCAAGGATGAGCAGACCACGTTCGTCAGCCACACGGAACACGATATTCAGTACACCGTCCTGAGTCTCGTTTAATCCCAGCAGGCGCGACAGCAACTGTGGTCCCATCTGACTGACAGTGGCACGCATGGGGTGTCCCTGCTCGCCAAAGACGTCGAAGAAACGCACGGGGCACGCCTGGAACTCTGGGTTCTCGATGCCGAACTCTGGCAGGCGTTTCTCAATGAATCCACTCATCTTGCCAGCTTGCGAGATACCACTCAGGTCACCTTTCATATCTGCCATGAAGCAGGAGACGCCTGCCTGGCAGAAGGTCTCTGCTATCACCTGCAGGGTGACGGTCTTACCTGTACCTGTGGCTCCCGCAATCAGTCCGTGGCGGTTGGCCATCTTACCTATGATGCTCAGGGCACCATTGTCGCAGTGGGCAATATACAGCCCTCGTTCCTTGTCGTACATACCTCTTGTGTTTTTATGATATCGGTTTCGTTGCGTTGCGCAGCCAGTCTTGTTCTTCTGGCGTGAGATGAGGTGACAGACGGTTGAATACCATCTGATGATAGTCGTTGAGCCATTGGCGCTCCTCTGGCAAGAGCATCTCGACGACGATGGGTGTCGTGTCGATGGGGCAGAGCGTGAGCGATTCAAACTGGAGGAATTTTCCGAACTCCGTTTCCTTGAAAGGCACGATGAGTAGGGTGTTCTCTGTCCTGACGCCAAACTTGCCTGCCAGATAGATGCCTGGCTCGTCGGTGATGGTCATGCCTGACACCAATGGAGCGGGCTTCCATTCCATGCGGAACTGATGAGGCCCCTCGTGCACATTCAGATAGGTGCCAACGCCGTGTCCTGTGCCATGCAGGTAGTTCAGTCCCTCGCGCCACATGTCTTTGCGGGCCAGAATATCAATCTGCGTGCCACTGCTGCCACTGGGAAACTTACAGAGTTCTATCTGGATATGTCCTTTCAATACCAGCGTGTAGATTTTCTTCTGCTCTTCGGTGACGGGGCCCAGCGCAATGGTGCGTGTCACGTCGGTGGTGCCGTCCAGATACTGTGCACCACTATCTAAAAGAAGAAAGCCTTCTGGCTTCAGCGGAATGTCGGTCTCGGGTGTCGCCTCGTAATGAACGATGGCGCCATGAGCCTGATAACCGGCAATCGTGTCGAACGAGATGTCGCGATAGAGTGGCTGTTCGGCTCTTAGTGCTGTCAGCTTCTGGTCGATGGATATCTCCGTCTGTCCACCTGCTTCTACCGCGGGCTTCAGCCAATGAAGGAACTTTACGAGTGCGATACCGTCTTTCAGCATGGCGCGACGGAATCCCTCTATCTCTGTGGCATTCTTGATGGTCTTCATCCGCTTGACAGGCGATTCTGCTTCGATGATTTCGCGCTTAACCATCTTGTAGAGCGTGTAGTTCACCTCATCGGGATCCAACAGGATGTTGTACTCGAAATAATCCTTCAGTCCCTGTCCCACATTCGTATAGTCGTCAACCTTGATGCCCTCAGCCTTGAGGTAGTCTGAGACCTCGGGTGTCAGTTTCTCCTTATTAATATATAGGATGACCTCCTTGGTAGAGATGATCAGATAGCTGACGAATACGGGATTGCAATGCACATCGGTTCCGCGGAGGTTGAGTGTCCAGGCGATGTCGTCGAGAGCAGCCATCAGCATGCCATCAGCATGTCTGTCACGCAGTGCCTTGCGTATGCGAGTGATCTTCTCTTGCGTGCTCTCGCCAGCATATTCCAATGGGTATAGCTCAACGGGGTTCGTGGGGATGGGCGGACGTTGCTTCCATATCTGAGCCAAGGGGTCGAAGTTGGTACGCAGGGTGATGCCCCCCTCGTTGCGCAGTTCGGCAATGAGTGCCTTGGCGGCGCTGGCGGAATTGACCATGCCATCGATGCCCACCTCTGGGCTCTGCGTGTCCTTCAGTTTCTTGCCGAGCCACTCGCTGATGGTGGGTGTTCCTTCAATCTTCAATTTCATCAGTTGGAACTCCGTGCCGGCCAGTTGCTCTTCTGCAGCCAGGAAATAGCGTGAATCCGTCCAAAGGGCAGCCGAGGTCATCGTGACCACTGCAGTACCAGCCGAACCATTGAAGCCACTGATAAACTCGCGACCCTTCCAATGGTCAGGGATATACTCGCCCTGATGAGGGTCGGTGCTAGGGAAAATAAAGGCCGCTAGGTGTTCTCTCTGCATGAGTTCGCGCAGGTCGGCCAGTCGTTGGTTAATGATATTCATATGCAGTTATTTAAACAGCGAATACTCCTTCACGTCCCATGCCAAGGCACTGGCGCCAAGGACGTCGCGCTCGCCTTCTTTCAGGATGGAAACGAGAATACGTGTGCTGTGTTTGATGTTGGGGAATACATGTTCTTCGAATGACTTTCTCATGGGCTTGAGGAGCCATTTCCCTGCTTGCGTGAGGTCACCCGTCAGGATGATAGCCTCAGGGTTGAGCACCGAGGCATAGTTGGCCAGTCCCAATCCCAGCATATCGCCTGTCAGGCGGAACGCTTCGATGGCGACCTTGTCTCCTTTGTCGCAGAATTTGGCGATAGAGGCAATATCCATCTGTGCCAGTTGGTCAGCGATATCACTCTTTTCACCTTTGGCGATAAGGTCTGCGATAGTCTTTTTCAGTCCCTCTTCAGTGCAATAGGTCTCCAAACAGCCTTTGTTGCCACAGCCACATGTGCGTCCGTTGATTTCCACGCAGGTGTGGCCCAGTTCTCCAGCGAATCCTTGTGCGCCTACGTGAGGCATGCCGTTGGAGTAGAAACAACTGCCCAGACCGCCATGACTGATGGATACCACTACGAAATCCTTCATGCCGTGAGCGCTGCCATAGGCCTTCTCTCCCAGCGCTGTGATGTGCGCATCGTTGGCTACGGCTACGGCGATGCCTATCCTGTCGCGCAACATGGCTGCCAGGGGGATGATGCCTTTCCATGGAAGGTTGGCTGCGTTCTCGATACAGCCACTTACCGAGCTGGCACTGGGCGCACTGATGCCTACCGAGCGGATAGACTCATATCCACCATTCTCTTCGGCCAGCGCCAGTAACTTGTCTGCCAAGACCGTGATAAAGTCATTGACATCGTCATATTCAGACGTTTCGAAGTGGTCTTGAGCCACAATCTCGCCACGGATATCCACAATACCGTAGGTGGTCTTGTCCAGGCGTATGTCTATTCCAATGACCCGTGTTTTGATTATGTCAATAGTTTCGTCGATTGTCTCCATTTCTTAATAAGGATAAAGGTTGTTATTTTGTATTTTCGAGATTACAAAGGTAGCAAAAATATTTTGAATTACAATTCAAAGGGATTTTTTTTTGGTAATTAACATTATTAAATACGGAAGTGTGGTGCTAACTTCTGTATTTTTTGTAACTTTGCGGTCAATATTCAAATATCAAAAAACAAATAATATTATGGCTTTTTTAACTGACGAGAAATTGGTTATTGTTGGTGCCGGTGGTATGATCGGTTCTAACATGGTACAGAGTGTGCTGATGCTGGGTCTTACTCC
>CADAKX010000049.1 GCA_902788605.1 uncultured Prevotellaceae bacterium
CGTGGGCTTAGCGCTCAATCGGACACCGTTTACGGTGTACCAGGCGTCAGCCTTATCCGTGTAATCCGTGCGATCCGTGTTCGAAATTCCCGTGGTCTCTCCATCGAAGTTCACCACGAACTCGCGGGCCTGTGCCTCGCCATTCAGCTCGAAGTACGCACGGAAGGCATTGAGGCGAGCCCCGGCCAGCGGCCAGTTCAGCTTGTTGCCGGTGCCCAGGAACAGGATGCTCGGTGTTTCCTCTGTCCAAGAGAGGGGCGCGTAGGTACCCTTGAAGTTGACCTTGCCGTCGCTGCTCTCGAAATCGGTCAGGCCGCTCTTCACGGTGACGCCCTTGAACACTGGGCTAACGAGATTCTCGCCCTCTTTCCACTTAATGATATAGGGCTTGCCCGCCTCAATCTTACTGACCGCGCCCTCCTTGGTGAAGTTCAGCGTCAGCCAGCGCACGCACATCGGCGCCATCGAGCACGCTCTCCTTGATCGTCACGTCGAACGGCAGGCACAGCGTGTTCCACGCGCCGTCCTTCCAGAGTGTGCGGCCGTTGAGGGCGATGTTGGTCTGCTTGCCGTTGAGGCTGGTGGCGAGTGCGGCCACGTCGTTATTGGATGCGTCCTCCAGCACGTCCACGCCGATGAGCGTCTTGCCGTTGAGCTTGTCCATGTCGGTGACGGTGCCGCTAAGCACTTCGCTGCCGTTATAGAAGGCTTTGCCGTCGGCGATGGTGATGGTGCGGTCATCTTCCGAATAGAGGTTGTCGCTGAACGACTGGATATAGTAGCTGTCGGTGACGTGGGTGAAGTCGTAGGTCACAGTGTATCCAGCATTTTTATATATCTCGCCGTTGACGGTGACGTTGCCGCCGTTCAGGTTGATGTTCTGGAAAACGACGATACGTCCGTTAATCTCCGCTGTGCCGCCGTTGAAGTTGATGGTGTTACTGTAAGCTCCTTCAATGGCATTATAACTGTTTCCCGCGTTGTTGGTCACGGTCAGCTTGCCGCCGTTCAGCGTGACGAAGCCTCTACTGTTGAAACAGATTGCACCTTGGCTACCGTTGTTGTTCAGGATGGTGACGTCGCCGCCATTGACGGTCAGCCCGGAGCCACCAGCTGAATTGATGTAGAGGCCGTAGCTGTCACCATCGGCGTCGAGCGTCACCATGCCGCCGGCGATGTTCAGATGGTTACATGAGGTATGCTTTTTAACGTTGACCGCGCCCGTGCCGGTGCTCTGGGCGTAGATATTGAGCGTGCTGCCATCGAAGGCACCTTTGCTGCCGTTGACGGTGAGCGTCTTGCCGTCGCAGACGATGAGGTTGATGACTTCACCAATGAACTTGATGCAGCCGCTGAGCGTGACGTCGCTCTTGACGACATACGTGCCGGATTCCCACTTACCGTATTTATCCGCCGTCATGTCGCTGGTTACTTCGGTGTAGTCGATGCATCTCTGCTGGTTGCCGTCAGCATCGATGTAGGCAACGTACATGGGCACGGCGCCGTCGTTCGCGGTGACGTCAGCTCCTTGGCAGCCCTTACCGGAGGTGACGGCGTTGCCGTTCACGGTGCAGTGGCGGTAGTAGTTGTGGCTGAGGGTGCCAACGTTGGTGGCGCAGATGATGCCGTAGTAATCTGTGGATCCATTTGTGATGGTGATGTCGGATTCGGTGACGGTGCAGTTGCTGACGGTGCCCATGTTGTAGCCCACGATGCCGCCGACGTGATAGTAGCAGTAGATGCGGGTGTCGGTGAGGTGGACGTTGTGGACGTTGGCATTGTGTATCTCTCCGAAGAGGCCTTGGTACTTGTCGGTGTCGCCTGTGCCGGTCTTGCGGATGCGGATGCCGCTGACGGTGAAGTCGGCACCGTCGAAGTTGCCTTTGAAGTAGTAGTCAGTGCCGTCGTAGCGTCCTATGGCCTCATAGTTGCTCTGTCCATTGTCGAGGGTCAGGTCGTCTGGGTCGAACTCGATGTCGGCTCCCAGCTTGAAGTACTTGTTCTCGTATGTGTTGGCGGTCTCGCCGTGCGTGCCGTTGACGCGGTAGGCCAGCAGCAGGAGCTGGTCCTTATTATAGATCATGTAGGGGTGATTGGCATCGTTGCCGCTGCTCTCTTTGGCCCAGTCGATGGCGACGAGGGCTGTGCTGACGGTGGCGTCGTCGTCGCCTACGGTGAGGGTCTGGTCGTTGATGGTTCCTGCGGTGGTAGTGAAGCCGATGGTGTAGCCCTGCTCGTCGGTGGTGAGGTCGCTGGCGAGGGTCAGCTCGGCGCCCTCGCGCCAGTAGTTCTCGGGGGTGCCGTCATCATCGCTGTCGCAGCTAAAGCCGAGGTCAGCCGCCATTTCGGTCTGAATGGTGACACCTGTGGCGGGGGTGACGAGGTGGGCAGCAGAGACGTTGGTGATGATGCGGCCGTTTAATCCTACGCCATAGCCGATGGCATTGCTCTGCTTGCCACGGTAGTAGTAGCAGTTGGTGACCGAAGACCTGATGCCAAGTTCGCCGATGAGTGCGCCGAGGCGCTTCCCTTCACTGCCGGTACCGGTGGCGCTGATGGTGGGATTGACAGCGTGGCAGTTCTCGATGATGGCGTACACGCAGTATCCGGCGAGGGCGCCGACGCTGATGGAAATATCGCTTGTTTTCGTGCTGGTGACGCTGGGGCTGACGAGGATGACGTTCTTGACGGTGCCTTGATAGACGTAGCCGAAGAGGCCGGCATTGTCGTAGTCGCTGCTGACGGTGAGGCCGCTGATGGTGTGGCTGCCTCCGTCGTAGGTGCCGCGGAATTGGCAATTGGATCCTATGGGCGTGAAGTCGCTGCTGCTGAGGTCGATGTCGGCGGTCTGGCGGAAGGTTTTGCCGCTTGAGATGTTGGCTGAGGCATCGACGGCTGCGGCGAGGTTGCGCAGGTCGGCGGCAGTGGCTATTTTGTAGGCGACGGTACCACCCTCGTTGGTGGCGGCGAAGATCTGTCCTCCGAACTCGGTGCGGAGCTTCGAGGCAAGGGTCGTCCAGTTGCTCGCCGTGGCATACTGCAGGGCGAGGGCTGGCGTAGGCACGACGATGGCCGAGAGGGCGGTGCAGTTGTAGAAAGCTCCATAATAAGTGAGATACACAACTCCGTCAGTCTTCTGGATGTTGATGCGGGTGAGCATGGGGCAGTTCTGGAAAGCAAATGCACCGATGCTGCTAACGCTGGAAGGCAGGGTGACTTCGGTGATGTAATTGAGACCACTGAAGCATGCATCACCAATACTGGTGATTCCGTTGGCTATGTTTACTGCGGTGATTGTTCTTTTGAAATTCAATTGCCACGGTGTGATAGTACCTTGCATTGTATATACAGCGTAATTCGTCATATCCCCCGTTCCCTCGATGTGCAGCGTCTCGAATGTGCCGTCGTTGTTCTCATCGCTCACGCGCCATGTGGCATTCTCGCCGCAAGTGCCAGCGTTAACCAGCAGTTCGGCATTAACTGTGACATCTGCGGTGCCTATGGTCACAGTTGCGATATTTCTGCTGGATGTAAGGGTGCAGTTCGCAGCACCTGTGGCGGTGAACGAACTGAAGGCTTTGTAGGTTGGAGCAGTCAGGGTATAGGCTTGACCACTAAGATAGAAGTTGGTACCGTTGATTGTGGTATATGGATCGCTAATGCTGACATCGTTAGGCACGCCGCTAATGGTGTGCACCTCGGCAAGCGATGCTGACAGACTTACGTCCTTAGCAGGCATAGTAAACGAGAAACGGCGCTTGTCGTTGGCAATAGTGGCATTATCAACGCCGCTCACACCCTCCACTATGCAACTGGCATTGGTAGGCGTAACGTTAATGTTTGTGCCTGCGGTATAGTAGAATGTGTCGTTGTACGTTCTTGCTGGAGTAGTGTTTATGCTAATAGAACCGCTTGGAGTGAGACTGTAATATCTGTTGGTGGTCAGTTCCACGGTGATGTAGTTGAAGAACTTCTCACCTTCAATAGTCACATTGCCAGATCTGTTGTTAGGTGCAACTTCCAAAGATGCCTTCACAATATTGTCCTCCTTGAATGTCACGCTCTTGAGGTAATATTGTGAATTGCGTACATTCACGGTGAATGTGGTATTACCCTCGGTTTTGAAAGCCGTAGTAGAGGCATTCTTACCATTCTCGTTCTTGCCCGTCTTGTCGAGGTCACGATCAGGCCTTAACGTAATTCCGTAATTGTCGCTAAACTCGTGGAGTACGTTAGCAGGCCAGAGGGTCTTATACCCATTGTCCCAAGTACAGACAGTTGTCCCAGTCGCGGCATTTGTGATTGTGGCTACTGGTTTAGAAAGAGTACTACCACTCACCGAGATTTTGTAGGTTACGGTGATGTCCGTTGCCCACGCACTTGCCGTCGTAAGCATCATCATGAGCAGCAGCATGGCTGCCCTTGAAAACAATCTAATTGGTTTTGGTTTCATATTCCTAATATTTATCCGTTTAATCCGTTTAATCCGTGGTCTTTTTTACCTTTTTGCCTTTTTTTCTTTGAACACGAATTGCCATTAATCGACCATTAATTATTCATTAATTATTAATGATTAATTACATGTTCCAATTATACGATAATTAATGTTTTACCTTTTTACCTTTATATATGTACAGACCTGGCTTCGTGGGCTCCTTGTCCAGCTTCACACCGTTTACGGTGTACCAGGCGTCAGCCTTATCCGTGTAATCCGTGCGATCCGTGTTCGAAATTCCCGTGGTCTCCCCATCGAAGTTCACCACGAACTCGCGTGCCTTGGCCTCGCCATCCAGCTGGAAGTACGCACGGAAGGCATTGAGGCGAGCCCACGCCGCCGTCGTGAGCATGATGAAAATCAGAGTTAAACTCAGGCGCTCGACTGCGCCCCAAAGCGATTGAAGTCCCATCCTCGTGGAAACTGTCTTGGTTGTTTGTTTCATTTTTGTCGTTTGGTTGTGAATTTGGCCGCGAAGTTACAAAAATCTTTTTAAATAAGGTGTGTAAAATTTGAGTTAGGTGTGTGAAATTCGAGAATAAGGTGTGTGAAATTCGAGAATTTTCGCTCTTTTTTTTCACATAAATTTAAATTTTTTGCCAAATTTTTGCAAATGAAAAGTGTCTTTCTTGCACTTTCTTTCTTTTTTCTGCCTTCTTTTCCCCTCATTTTCCCTCATTTTTGGTCCTCCCGGCCTCCTTTCGCCCCTCAATGATGGTTTCTACTCGATGAAATCGGTGATTTTTGAAGATTTCTTTGTCGCAGACGCCATTAAACATGGCTGCTATGGGGTATAGGGTCGCTACGCTTATCTTGAGGACGACAGGACGACCAGACTTGGCGCTTGCGCCACCTCCTTTGGCTCCCCGGCTCCTTAGAATTATTTATTCAGTCGCCTTTGGCGACATGATATATTTGGGTCGCCTGCGGCGAGAAATCTTTCAAATCTTCCAAATCTAACAAAATCTCTTTGATTGGTCTAAGGAGCCAAGGAGCCAGAGGAGGATGGAAGAAGGAAGAGGGAAGAGGGAAGAGGGAAGAAGGCTGAGGGATGAGGGCTGAAGGAAGAGGGAAGAGGGAAGAGGGATGATGTATGATGGTAGAAACGAAAAACGGCGGAGAAATCCGCCGTTTGTTTGTTTCTGATGGAAAAGAAAAGCTGACGCTATTTCTTTTCCTTACCATGCACACTCTTAACCTTCATACCCAACTTACCAGGCAGCACGGCATTCAGCGTGACACCTACGATGGCCGAGAGAGCCAAGCCCGAGAAGTGGATGGGACCGATGTTCACATTGTCGTCGGCACCATACTTCACGCCGATGGCGATGACCAGAATCAACGCTGCCACAAACACGTTGCGCGAAGAGTTGAAGTCCACACTGTCCTCCACCAGGTTGCGCACACCCACAGCCGAGATCATGCCATAGAGAATGAGGCTGACACCACCGATGGTGGCGGCTGGCATCAGACCGATGAGGCAGGCGAACTTAGGACAGAACGACAGCAGGATGGCGAAGCAGGCGGCCAGACGGATGACGGCGGGGTCGAACACCTTGGTGAGGTTGAGCACACCCGTGTTCTCGCCATAGGTGGTGTTGGCAGGCGCACCGAAGAGCGAAGCCAGGGCGGTGGCCAGTCCGTCGCCCATCAGCGTGCGATGCAGTCCGGGCTCCTTGAGGAAGTCCTTGCCCACGGTCGACGAGATGGCACACATGTCGCCGATGTGCTCCATGATGGTAGCGATGGCGATAGGCATGATGGCGATGATGGTAGAGATGAGGAACGTGGTGTCCATATTGTCGAAGACGGCCAGCGCGGTCTGCTCACGACTGAAGGGCAGTCCAATCCAGTCGGCCTCGCCCAGGGCGGTGAAGTCCACCTCGCCCATAGCCACAGCCGATGCATAGCTGACCACCACACCCAGCAGGATGGGGATGATCTTGATGATGCCCTTGCCACACACACTGGCGATGATCACCGTGGCCAGCGCGATGATGGCCAGCGTCCAGTTGGTGGTGCAGTTCTGGATGGCGCTACCCGAGAGCACCAGTCCGATGGCGATGATCATGGGACCCGTGACCAGCGGCGGGAAGAAGCGCAACATCCTCTCGATGCCAAACGACTTGATGAGCGCCGCCATGACGAAATAGCACAGGCCGGCAAAGAACACGCCGATGCAGGCGTAGTCGAGGGCCAAGGTCTCGCTCATGCCCTGCTCGACGCCCAGCGCCTTGACCGACATATAGCCGCCCAGGAAGGCAAACGAGGAGCCCAGGAAGGCAGGCACCTGCAACTTACTGACAAGGTGGAAGACCAGTGTGCCAATGCCCGCAAAGAGCAGCGTTGACGACACGGACAGACCGGTTAACACGGGCACCAGCACGGTGGCGCCAAACATGGCAAACAAGTGTTGGATGCCCAGGATGACGTACTTGGGCATACCCAGTTTTCTGGCATCGGTGATGCCTTCTTTCTCTGTAATGTTCATCATATGTATTTAAAAATTGTTTGTCTATCGGTTGTTGGCTGCAAAGGTAATCATTTAATTAAAACTATGCAAACAATCATACAAAAAATGGTGCGGTAGATTTGACTACCACACCATTATTATTTCGTTGGAATGCTTTTTTTTTACCAGACCAGTGCGCGCTTCTCCTTGGGGAGGAACATCTTGTCGCCAGCCTTGATGCCGAAGGCCTTGTACCAGGCATCGATCATGGGCAGGGCAGCCATCACGCGGAAGCGGTTGGGCGAGTGGACGTCGCTGTTGACAATCATCGCCGTATATTCGGGTGTGCTGTTGCTGGCCCACACGCGGGCATAAGCCAGATAGAAACGCTGGTCGGGCGTGAAGCCGTCGATGGTCTTCAGGGGCTCCTGCTTCATGCGGTTCTGGAAGGCACGATAGGCGATGTTCAGTCCGCCGTTGTCGCTCACGTTCTCGCCGAGGGTCTTCTCGCCGTTCACCTTCAGTCCGGGCAGCGCCTCCTGCTCAGAGAACCAGTCGGCGATGACCTTGGTGCGCTGGTCGTAGTTGGCCTTGTCCTCGGCCGTCCACCAGTTGGCCAGGTTACCATCCTTGTCGAACTGACAGCCCTGGTCGTCGAAGCCGTGAGTCATCTCGTGGCCCATGATGACGCCGATGGCACCATAGTTAGAGGCATAGTCGGCCTCGGGGTCGAAGAACGGTGGCTGCAGGATGGCAGCGGGGAAGTTGATGCTGTTGAACAGCGGGTGATAGAAGGCGTTGACCGTCTGTGGCGAGCAAGGCATCTCGGTCTTGTCGACGGGCTGGCGCCAGTGCTTGCGCAGGTTGGCCTTGCGCATCTCCTGGTTGATGCGGATGAAGTTCTCGACCAGGTTTTCGTTTTCGCGGATATCGATATACTTCTCCATATCCTGCCATTTGTCGGGATAGCCGGCATTGATGTGGATGGTGTGTAACTTCTCCAGCGCCTTGGCCTTGGTAGAGTCGCTCATCCAGGTATTCTCCTTCAAGCGGTCCTCGAAAGCCTGCTGCAGGTCTTTGATGAGCTTCACCACGCGCTGCTTGCTACTCTCGGGGAAGAACTCCTTGACATAGAGTTTGCCGATGGTCTCGCCCAGGCTACCGCTGATGGTGCGGACGGCACGCTTCCAGCGGGGCTGCTGCTCCTGAACACCCGTGATGGCCTTGTTGGCCTCGAACACGCGGTCGCTGAAGGCGTCAGAGAGGAAGCCCGAATAGGCGTCGATGACGTGCAGCTCCATATAGGCCTTGAGGTCTTCGAGTGGCGCATTGGCCAGCACATCCTCCACCACGTGCAGGGGCTCCAGCTCGCTCACGTTGATCACGTCGATATCCGTGGGATAGCCCAGGGCGTCGCGATAGGCCACCCAGTCGAGGCCCTTGAAGTCCTGAAGCAGCTGGTCCCAGGTCATGATGTGGATGGTCTTCTGTGGGTCGCGCTGGTCCACCTGGTTCAGGGTCTTGATGCCGATCTTGTGCTCGATGGCCCATTCGGCCTGCATCATGCGCTCGGCGTCGGCGTCGTTATAGCCCACCATCTTGAGGAAGTCCTTGTTGAGGGCCTTGATGGCGTTGACGGTGGCCAGTTGCTGCTCGTTGGGGTTGTCGTAATACTCCTGTGGCAGCGAGGCGCCACCATGACCGGCCGTCATCTGATACTCCGAAGAGTTATAGGGGTTGAGGCTGAGTCCGATGCCGAAGGGAGCCGTGTTGAAGCCCAGGGCGTCGAACTTATACATCAGCTGCAGAGCCTCCTGGCGGGTCTTGATGTTGCGCACCTGCTTGAGGTAGGGCAGGATAGGCTCGCAGCCCATCTTGTTGCGGCCGATAGAGTCCATGTAGAGGCGATAGAGCGAGCCAATCTTTTGGCCGTCGCTGCCCTGTGCCAGGTCCCTCTTCTCGGCATACATCATGATAACCTTGTTGATACGGTCTTTGTTCATCTCCTCCAGGTCGGTGAAGGCGCCGTTTTCGGGGTGCTCCTTGTCCAGGGGGTTGTTCTTCAGCCAGCCGCCCACGGCATACTGCCAGAAGTCGTCACCGGGTTTCACACTCAAGTCCATCTCGGTCTTGTTGACCTGTGCCATGCCTGTCATGCCGACGAAGGTCATGGCGAGGCAGAATAGAATCTTTTTCATGTTTTCTCTCTAAATATGTTCTTTCTTAACTACTTAAATTCCAATTACTTTCACGAGACTACTGCTCCTCGATCTGCTCCAGGATATCCTTGGCGGCATTCACGGCCTTGCAGTGGTAGTAGTAGCCGATGGCTCCACCGATGGCTGCGCCGATGATGATGGGCAGCGTCATCCACAGGGGGTTGAGGCCCTCGGGGCAGTTCTTCCAGGCAAACTCATAGCAGGCCCATCCCAACCAGGGGATGATGAGGGCGGGAGTGACATAGTGCAGCCAGTTGTCATACTGCTTCTTGAAGTGTGCCATCACGCGGGCCACGGTGGCCAGGTCGCTCGTCATATAGTTGAGCTTCTCGACGGGTCGGTGGATATAGATGGTGGCGATGACGCAGAAGAGGAGCATGGCGCCGGTGGCTATTGTGAAGGCCCAGCTCCACGAATGTGCGATGGAGTTGAGGGGGAACATGACGAAACCAATGATGGCGGCGAAGATGCACATGTTCTTCGTGCTCTTGATATCCTTGGTTCTCATCTTCATGATCTTGCGGATGAGGTGGTCGCTTACAATCTCCTGTTTGTCGAGCTGACCCTTGAGTGCTGCCATCTGTTGGCGCATCTCTTCGAAATACTGTTCTTCCATTGTATTACATTTTTTTTAGTTGTTCTTTGATTCTGAAGAGCTTCACTGCCACGTTTTGAGCGCTGATGCCCACCACGGCGCCAATCTCGTCGTAGCTCATGCCCTCGAGCCACAGCATCACGATGGCCCTGTCGACATAGGCCAGCTGACTGATGCGCTGGTGGAGCATGCGTGCCTGCTTGGCGTTGGCGTCGCCGTCCTCAAAGAGGTTGACGTCCATCTGCAGGGGCACCTTTTTGATTTCGCGCTTCTTCTTGCGTTCCATGGTCAGACAGGTGTTGAGTGCCACACGGTAGATCCATGTGCCAATCTTGCTTTCCTCGCGGAAGCCTTCCATGCCTTTCCACATGTTGATGAGCGTCTCCTGGAGGAGGTCTTGCACCTCGTCCTCGTCCTTCGAGAACATGTAGCACACGGTATAGATGGTGCTCTTGTGCTCGCGGACTAACCTGGAGAAAAGTTCTTCTTGTTGTTTCATCTCACTTACTGTTTTTGTACGTTAGATGCAAAGGTACAACGAAAAATTACAAGAAAAACAATTTTTTTCGAATTTAATTTCAGAAATCATGGTTTTTCAGTTGAATGGAATGTCGATAATAAAGCGGCAACCGTCGCGATAGCTCTCGTCGAGCTTCAGGTCGCCACCCAAGTTTTGGGCGTGTCGCTTGGCCAGGGGCAGGCCCAGTCCCAGTCCTTCCGACAGGTCGTCGACCTTGGTGAAGAACTTGAACATCAGTTCGCGGTCGGCCTCGGCAATGCCCTTGCCGGTATCCTGAATCACAAAGCGGATGGTCTGGTCGTGGCGCGAGATGTGTATTTCCACGTGCTCGCCGTCGGAATACTTGGCGGCGTTATAGAGCACCTCGCGCAGGCAGCGCATCAGGTAGAGGTGGTTGGTCTGAATCATAAAGTCGTCGGCCAGCTCCGACTGCAACTGTATCTTGACGTTGGGGTAGTGGGTCTTGAGATAGCCCAGCGACTCGCGTGCCACCTCGTTGCAGCTCACGTGGTCCAGTCTCTCGCTGTTCAGCTCTTCGGCCTGTCCTGTTTCCGAACTGTCGAAGAGCATGGACACCAGGCGATAGAGCAGCTTGGCGTTGTGGTCGAGGGTCGAGGTCACGCTCTTCATCTCGTCGTCCGACACGTTGTTGTTGTCGCCCATGTCGCGCAGCACCTGGGCAAAGCCCATGATGATGTTGAGCGGGGTGCGTATCTGGTGAGTCACATTCTGGATGAAGGCCGTCTTCTGTCGGTCGCTCTCCTCGGCCAGTCGTGTGGCCTCCACCAGTTCCTCGTTCTTGCGCTGGGTCTCCTCCGAGGCGAAGCGCACGCTGCCCATGTGGAAGTTGAGCGACTGCAGCATCGTGGCGAAGCTGTTCTGCAGACATCCCACGGCGTCGATGCGACTGCTGTAGGGGATGTGCACCTCTATATCGCCCCTGGCAATGCTCTTTGTCTTCCTCAGCAGCTGGTGGATGGGGGTGATGGCGTGGGCCACGGCCCTGCGGCAGAGTATCAGGATGACCAGCATGCCGAGAGCCAGCAGCATGGTGACGATTTTAGTCAGTTTGTGATAGCCCGAGAGCACGTCGCTGTCGGGACAAACCAGTGCCAGGCTCCAGGTAGTGCCGGGCACGGGCTGATAGCACACCAGACACTCCTCGCCGTCAATCTTCACCACCATGTTGCCCTGTTTGCCGGCGGTCATCTCATGGCCCATGGCGATGAGGTCGGCCTGCTTGGCAGGGTCGGTATTGTCGAAGATGGTGTGGGTAAAGAGCAGGGCCGAGTCGGGATTAATGTAATAGCGTCCCTCTTGGTCGAGCATGAGGAAGTAGGAGTGGGGATAGGGTTTTTCCTCACCGATGATGTTCGACAGGCGCAGCAGCGACAGGTCGGTAGAGATGACCGCGATAAAGCGGCCCTCATCGTCGTAGATAGGCTGGCCGTATGAAGCAATCATGCCGTCGAGCGTCAGCGCCAGCGAGTCTTCCTCGTCGAAGTACACCGCCCAGCAGGGGCCGTTGAGGTCGCGTGGCGAGGTGTACCACACCTTCTCGAAATATTCATATTGCTCCTCGACGACCGTCGATACGCTGTCCTTGGCGTTCTCGCCTGCGTTGCGGTAGTCCTTGTTCTCTCTCACCGAATAGGCCGAGAAATACCTGCCGTATTCGGGGAACACGTCGGGCTCCATACTGATGGAGCAGCCGTCCATGTGGGGGTTGAGTTTCACGATGCGATGGGTGAGCGCCAGGATGGAGTCAGGGCGCAGATAGCGGGTGATCTGCCAGCTATTGGCATTGGTGGCCGTCTCGATGGTCATCATGTTGCGGCTGACGCGCTGCATCGTGGTCGATAGCACGCTGTTGGCGCGGCCCACGGCCTCGTTGCGGATGATGTGGCGCGACTGCGTGAAGAGTGCTCCCACCGCAATGAAGAAGATAGGCATAGACAGGAGGATGATGCCCAGACTGAGCTTCGTTGACAGCGACCTGCGGATCTTAATCATGCTCCACCTCCTTTCTCATTTCCTCGTCAGAGGTGTTGATGAGGTTGTCCAGTAGTTCAGCGATGGTCTTGCCGTTGGCCACGATATCATCGACCACCTCGCTGCGGTTGGTGGCGGTGCCGTTGCACAGGGTGTTGACCGCGTTCTCGATATTCTCGGCGGGCCCCGTCATTTGGTTGGTCATGTAGTGCAGGAAGATGGTCTTCACACGGTCGGCCTTCTTGGCGTGCTTATAGGCCTTGCGCAGACTCTCTCCGCGCTCCTGCAGGGTGGCCTGCAACTGCTCCAACTGACCGATGTTGCTGGCCAGCGACTCTTGCATCTGGTGGAAGCAGTTCTGCAGTTGTCCCACCTCGTCGCGCTGCTTGCTCACGGGGATAGGCTCGGTGTAGTTACCCTTGGCAATGCGCTGTGCCGACTCCGTCAGCATGGCCAGAGGCTTCAGCTGGCGGTGGATGATGGCGCGGCTGAGCAGGAAGATGGTCATCAGACCGATGATGGCGATGAAGAGCACATAGTATGACAGACTGTTATAGTCGCCGAAGATATCCTCCTCGGGATACACCATGCCAGCGCTCCAGCTGAGCTCTTCCATCGAGCGGCCCGGCACCACGGCACGGGTGAAGGGCTTATAGAAGACATAGAACCTATTGCCGTTGACGGTAAACGCCTTGTAGCCCGTCTCGCCCGACACCATCGCCTCGACAGCTTCCCTCAGCGAGGGGTTTCCAGCGTGGCGCGACATCGTGTAGGCTGTCTGGTACAGCAACTGGCTGCCGTTGGGATGCACGATAAACGAGCCGTCGCCATTGAGCAGTGTGCAGTAGGAGTTTTTCGAGGGCTTCGCGTCGAGCACTATCTGCGAGAGCAGACTCAGCGATACGTCGGCACCAATCACGCCCACCGGCTTGCCATCGGGCCCGGGGATGGGCAGACTGAAGGTGATGATGGGCTCCTTGACGTTTTCCATACGCTCCAGCGGACTCATCCACCCCGGCTTGTTGGACTGCATGGGGTGGGAATACCATTTCTGGATGGTGTACGACTGGTTGTTATACTGGCTCATCTGCTGCAGGGGTGCCTCGGTCATGGGCATGCCGTCGGCTATCTCGCGATGATAGTAGGCCATGAATTCCTGGCCGTTGTCAAAATAGCCGGGCTTCATGGCAATGGCGCCGCCAACGATATAGGGGTTCGACTCCACCAGCTCCCGGCAATACGTAAACATCATCTCGCGGTTGTGGAGGTCGGGAAGCATGCTGAAATAGGTATTGCCTGTGGTCTGCTCTACGCTCAGCAGGATGTTGTCAATGCGTTCCACAGTGCTTTGCAGGGTCTGGGTGGCTTTGAGAAGGGCCTCCTCCTTGATGGTCTTTCTCGCGAAATACAGCATCACGAACAGAGAAGCCATAAGAAGCAACGTCATGGCTGTTACGACCATCAGACTCAAGCGAATCGATAAGGTCTTGTTGATGAATCTCCAGAAATGCCGCATATCGGTGGCAAATATAGAAAAAAATCACCAAACCACCTTATTATATATACAAAAAGAATGTTAAATGCGCACTAATAGCCCTTGTCTTTTCCCGAAAAATGGTTTGCAGAGTGATGAAAAACATGTATCTTTGCACCATGATGGACAAGCAAATATCAAAACTCAAGGGCGACTACTTGCGCTATCTCAGACTGCAGCGCAACATGTCGGAAAACACGCTCGACGCGTATGCACGCGACCTCGACAAGCTGTTGGTGTTTCTTGACCATCAGGGCATCTATCCCGAGAAGGTGGAACTCAGCGACCTGCAGACGTTCTCGGCCGCCCTCCACGACATCGGCATCGGGCCGCGCTCTCAGTGCCGCATCCTGAGTGGGGTGCGCTCGTTCTATCGGTTTATGGTGCTCGACGGCTATATGGAGGCCGACCCCACCGAGTTGCTCGAGTCGCCCGTGCTGGGCGAACACCTGCCGGAGTATTTGACCACGCAGGAGGTGGACCTGCTGAAGGACAGCATCGACCTGTCGAAGCCCGAGGGTCACCGCAACCGCGCCATCATCGAGGTGTTATTCTCGTGTGGCCTGCGCGTGTCGGAGTTGGTCAACCTCACGTGGTCGCAGGTCTATGCCGACGAGCGCTATCTGCGCATCCTGGGCAAGGGGTCGAAAGAGCGCCTAGTGCCCATCTCCAAGACCGCGTTGAAGGAGATAGAGAACTATCTGCCGTGGCGTCGGTCGCTCAACATCAAGCCTGGCGAGGAGGACTATGTCTTCCTCAACCGTCGCGGCGCCCATCTCACCCGCACCATGATCCTCATCATGCTCAAGGAGCAGGCTGAGATGGCCGGTATCCAGAAGACCATCTCGCCCCACACCCTGCGCCATTCCTTTGCCACGGCACTATTAGAAGGTGGTGCCGACCTCCGCGTCATCCAGGCTTTGCTGGGTCACGAGAGCATCGGCACCACCGAGATCTATACGCACCTGTCGGTACAGTCGTTGCGCGACGAGATCCTGAATCATCATCCGCGCAACATCATGCATTCATCCCAATAGGGTGCGCATACTTTCTGCATTCATCCCAAAAGGGTGCGCGTACTTTCCAGTATGTTCGTGAGTTCATCCATCTTCTCGGCTCGCAGCATCGCGATGCGGGTCTGACGGAAGTTGGGTATCGCCTTGAAGATGGGCGTGGCGGCCAGGTGGCGGCGTGTGTGCAGGATGCCGCGCTTCTCGTCGATGCGCTCCACGTTGATGCGCAGTTGCTCTTCCAGCACGTCCAGCTTCTTGTTGAAGTCGAAGCTGTCGTCCACCACATTGTCATCGATATAATCGCGTATCTCTTTGAAGATCCACGGACGGCCAAAGGTGGCGCGGCCCACCATGATGGCATCCACGCCATAGCGTTCGAAGGCCGCCTTGGCCTCCTCGGGCGAGGTGATGTCGCCGTTGCCAATGATGGGTATGTGGATGCGCGGGTTGCGCTTCACCTCGCCAATCAGGGTCCAGTCGGCCTCGCCGGTGTACATCTGTGCGCGGGTGCGGCCGTGGATGGTCAGCGCCTGGATGCCGCAGTCCTGCAGCTGCTCGGCCAACTCGGTGATGATGAGTTGGTCTTGGTTCCAGCCCAGGCGCGTCTTCACGGTGACGGGCAACTTCACGGCGTCCACCACCTTCTTGGTGATCTCCAGCAGTTTGGGGATGTTTTGCAGCATGCCAGCGCCGGCGCCCTTGCCAGCCACCTTCTTCACCGGACAGCCGAAATTCAGGTCGATGAGGTCTGGACCAGCCTGCTCAACGATCTTGGCAGCCTCGACCATTGCCTCCACGTCGCGGCCGTAGATCTGAATGCCCACGGGGCGCTCTTCGTTGCTGATGGTGAGCTTTTGCTGGGTGGACTTCACGTCGCGAATCAGGGCTTCAGCGCTCACAAACTCGGTATAGACCATCGAGGCGCCAAAGCGCTTGCACAGCAGGCGGAAGCCAATGTCGGTAACATCTTCCATCGGTGCCAGAAACACCGGGTGTGGACCAAATTCTATATTTCCTATCTTCATGGGTGCAAAGGTAGCTATTTTTTTTTAATTAGCAAAAAAGGTCACTCTGGTTTTCCCTTGAGTGACCTTTTCTCCTTTCGAAGTTTTCGCAACTTCCAGAAAGGTGGTGTTTTAATTTAAAATAATTGATTCATTTAATATAGAGAAAGCATAGAAATGTAATCTACTCCAGATAGCCGGTGGGCTTATAGAGCGAGTCGCTCTTCACCGAATCGCCTGGCTGGTCATAGGCCATAGCCGGCTCGTTGCCCGTGGGCTCGTATCTCAGGGCATAGTCCGACTCGTCGGCCCACACCTTTTCTTCTTTGAACGACTGGTTTAGCGCGGTGCTCAGTGTCAGCAGGATTGCCACCACGGCGGCAGCGCGCATCAACGGACGCATACGGTCGCTGAGACTGATCACGTGGGCCTTCACCTGCATCTTCTCTTCCGTCATCTCCAGCAGGCATGCATCGAAGTCATCGCCCAATGTCTCGTCTTGCTCCAAGGCAGCGAACAAAGGCTTGTACTGGCGCAGGTTCTCGGGCATTTCCTCGTCGCTCTGCTCGAAGAAGGCCTTCAGAATCTGTTCCTCCTTCAAGGTCGTTTCGGCCTCGAAGTAGCGGTCCAGCAGTTGTTCGATGTACTTATAATCCATATTTTTCTTGTTTCAAATATTCTTGTTTTATTGTTTGTCGGGCTCGGAAGATGTTTACCTTCACTTGCTGTTCGCTGATGTCCATCACCGTGGCGATTTCCTTGTACGATTTCCCTTCCACGTCTCGCAGCTGCATGCAGGTGCGCTGTTTCTCGGGCAGCAGGTCCATCAGTCTTCTCACGCGTTCCACTCTGTCGCGCTGTACGGCCTGTTCTTCCGGATTGGCGCTGTAAGAATGGTCGGGTGCGTCGTGCCCCTCGTTGTCGAGCGATGCGTCCTGGTTGCTGGCTCGCTTGGTTTTGTCGAGTGCCAGGTTTCGGCAGATGGTGGTGCAGAAGGCCTCGATGGATTCTATCTGCTCCCACTGGTCTCGCCGGTTCCAGACCCTGATCATTGTTTCCTGCACCACATCTTCGGCATCCTCACGGTTGAGAGTGATGCGAAGTGCCAGGCGGAAGAGCTCGTTCTTCAGCGGCAACACGTCGGTGCGAAAACTGATCTTTTTCATCCTCTCTGTTTATAATGACGATTGACTTGGGACAAAGTTACAGAAAATCGTCGAAAAAAACAAATTTTTTTGGAAAATATAAAAAAGTTGGCTCATTCGGACTGCTCCGAACAAGCCAACTCGGTTTGTTTTTATATCGGGTTATTGTATGGCTACCTTCACGCCGTTGTGAATATAGATGCCCTTCTTGACGGGCTTCTCTGGCAACTTAACGCCAGTCACTGTGAGCCACAGGTCGTCGCCATCCTGGAAGGTGGTCACGTCGCCAGCAGCGCTGGTGGTGCCGCTCTTCTTGCCGCCGCGGTTCACTACTCTGCCACGTGTGTCCTTAATTACTTTAGTAGATTTCTTACCTTCCACCCCAATTTCCTTGATGATGGTTGTCACTTGTGTACTGTCGGTGGTATTGGCCTTGACCTGGTCTTCGGCGCTCACCGATGTTGCTGAGAGCATTGCCACGAACAGGCTCATGGCAACTTTGATGCTCATCTTTCCGCTGAAAAGGTTTGTAGATTCCATTTCTCCTCGGTTGAATTAAGAGTTATTAAGTTTGGTTTATTTAAATCGTGGCAAAGATACGACATTAATTTGACAACTCCAAGAAAATTGTTACATTTTTTTTTGAATTACAAATAATTTCTACATATATTCCTATTAGAGCGTACAAATTCATTGTACTCAAATTTTTATGTAGATTCCGCTACATCTTTATTATTCTATATTTGCTCAGGGACATCTCAGGGACATCTCAGGGACATCTCAGGGACATCTCAGGGACATCTCATGGACATCTCATAGACATCTCTATGCGAGCATAGTCTCCGGGGGCATGAGTTCGGCATGAGCAAACTCGGTTCTTCCCTCACTTAATCTTTTTGTGTCGGCTGAGAATTCAGCTTCACACCGTTTACGGTGTACCAGGCGTCACATCTTCCATCTTCCATCCTACTTCTTCCATCAGCAATACCCGTTTCCTCGGAGCCATCGTCGAAGAGCAAGTTGAAGTTCGTGATTTCCCTGGCCTGCGAGGCGTCGTCGCCCAGCTTGAAGTAGGCACGGAAGGCACCTAGGGTGGGGGTTGACACGATTCCTGTCTTTTCGTCGTATGAGGGCTCCGGATAGTAGAGCTTATTGGCTGCGCCGAGGAAAAGGATACTCGTATCGGTCTTGCTGAAAGAAGTCCAACCGAAGGTGCCGGTGAAGCGTACACGGTCTTCGCCAGCGACGCCATTGTCATAGCCATTGCTGGTGAGGAATGTGGCTACCTTTTCTTCGTTGGTGCTACCGGCACAGGCGGCAACATTGGCGATAGTGGCATTGAGGAACAAGGGGTTTTCTATGTTCCGCGGAGCGTTGGACCACTTGATGATATAGGGCACACCGGCCTGCAACGTGGTGACGGGTTCGCTGAAGGTCAGGTTGAGAGTCTTGTCGGTGATACTGGCAGCGGTGAGCTGTCGTGCTTCAAGGTTTCTCTCATCGCTATCTTCGTCTTCGCCGAAATCAAACGAACTGCCCGCAAGGGTCAGGTCGAAGGGTAGACAGATGGTGTTCCAGTCGCCATCGCGGTAAAGCTTGCGACCGTCTATGATCAGGTTGTGTGTGGTGTTACTCCAATCGCACAGCAAGTCGAAGTTGAGGTTGTCTCTGTCATAGAGATCGTCGAACATAATCTGGTTCTGCGTTACCTCACTGTTCGTGAACTTCACCAATATCTTGTTGTATTTGTAAGGTACGGGATAAACGGGAGTGAACAGGTGGTTGGTGGTAACGCTGCTGGCACCGGCGAGCAGCCTCACGGTATAGTCGTAGGCATAAATGTCATCGGGGTCCACATCATCATCGTCAGCGGCAGGCATCGTCAGTTCAAAGTCATACTTGCCGTCGAAGTTCACGTCGTAGCATTGCAGGTACCTACCAGTCTTGAGGTCTTCCTCGGCGTGGAGATAGCCTACGAGCGTCTGCATCAGGATAAATACCATCCTGTTGATGACAATGGGCCTCTTGACTGCCGATGTCAGGTCGAGGGTGTAAGTCTCTCTCGGGGCAGTATGGGTTTTTACAGACACGTTGTCTTCGGGCATGATGAAGTAGTAGTCCTGGCTGTTGTCACAGGGTTTGACTTCCACTGTGCCGCCATGTTCCTTTGTGATAGTGAATCCCGACACGTATGTTCCTTCCTCCAGGTCGTCGCCGCTCCAGCTCAGTACCACTGTCTCGCCAGGATGAACGCCTGTAGCTTCTGTTATATCCTGATAGTAATAGGCTTCGCAATGCTCGTCGGTGGTGACTGTGAACGTAATCATAGGATATTTTACTTGCGCAAGCGTTACTTTATTACTCTTTCTTCTATTGCCAAGGTCGTCGAAGAGATAGCTAGTGATGTCGGCCTGACGGTCATCGTTCAGGTTGGCTGCATCGTATACATCGCCGTTTACCGTGATAACTTTGTCATTCAGAACAGAAATGTTGACATAGTCGCCTGTAAAGCTAATAAAGGCATTTTCATGAATAGAAATAACGCTGGAAGGCAGGACGACATCCTTAGTAACCCTATTAAATGTATAATATTCAATGTTAGTTAGCTGGGTGCTGTTGCTCAAGTCGATGTGAGCATTAGCATATTCGAAAACATATTCATTGATGATGGAAAGTTTGCTGTCTTTTGCGGTAGTGATGCTGATGCCAGCATTGTTTTTTGAACTAGAAACATAAGAAAAAGCGTTATCTCCAATAGACTCAACACTGGCGGGAATGGTGATGTCAGACGTTACTTCCGAGAGATCATAGAATGCAACATTGCCAATGTGTGTCACACCTTCCTCAATAATCAGCGTCTTGATAGAATAACTATAACCGTCCCAAGGGGCACAATAATTATTCTCAGAATTATCAAAATCCGACATCGCACCACTGCCGCTGATGGTGAGTTTGTCATATTCACCGCTCGCTGTGCTACTGGTCAAGGTCCACGTCAAGTCCGTGCCGCACGAGCCGGTTTTTTCGTATTTCCAGACGGCATACAAGGTCAAATCGTGCTGCAATAGGGGGGTGACATCACCTGGTTGGTATTCGACGTTGCCCTTTGAACTGGTGGACCAGCCCAGGAAAGGATGGTCGGTAAAGGTGAAGGCGCAGTCAGGAATGGTAAAGGATGTTCCGCCATCGTGTGTTACGTCTGCCATTTCGCCATCTGTAGATCCGTTGCCATTGAAGGTCACCGTACAGCTGTTCTTCTGCCACTTGGCATAGAGGTTCAGAATGAAACACTCTTTGATGTCGTTGAAGATCAGGCCAGTCCTACTGAGCATGGTGCTGAAGTCGAAAGCCTCCGTACAGCCCTCATCCTTATACCAGCCAAGGAAGGTATAGCCGTCTGCAGTTAGGGCTGCTGGCTGGGAAATAGTCTGGCCAATCGTCGTTTCTACCGATGCGGGAGCCGTGCCGTGACCGTTAGCATTAAATGTTACCGTCACCTTGTCATAGTCAGACGGATTTACTATCTTGAACTTGATGGCCGTACTATTTTTCATTTTAGGATATTTGGGGAATAGGTAACTGGCAATATCGGCCTTTCCGTTGGTTATTTCACCACTATAACCAATTCCGTTCAATGTAAGAATCTTGCCATCGGGCACGGGGATATAAACATGACTGCCCTTGAAATTACTGAACGCATTAGGTGCGATGGTATCTATGCTGGCAGGTAGGGTTACATCACCTTGTGTTTTCGAAAAGGCATCTTTGCCTATTTTTTTTAGCAGGGCACTCTTGCTCAGGTCGATATGTGCTTTAGCAGATACAAATGCATTTTGGTCGAGGGAGTCAAGCTGGCTCTCTGCAGTGGTGGCAATGCTGATATTAAGGACTTGGGAAGACAAACAAGAAAAAGCACAGCAACCGATGGACTTCACGCTGGTAGGGATGGTGATGTCAGACGTTACTAATTTCAGATACTGAAATGCATAATTTCCAATGTGTGTCACGTCATCCTCGATGTATATCGTGTTGATGGTTTTCGCATCTTTGTACCAAGGGGCTTTACCTGTTTTGTAGTCATCCATCGGACCTGGCCCCATAATACGGAGAGCTTTTTTCTCTTCTGTATCAAACTTCCAACTCCACTTTGCTTCCCATTTTGCATAGAGATTCAGAATGAGTTTATCTTCATCAAGTACGTATGGCAGGGTATAGTCGAGAGCATTGCTGAAATCGAAGGCGTTCTTAAACTTCTCGTCAGTGAACCAACCAAGGAAGTTGAAATAGTTATCCGTTGGATCGGCGGGTCTTGTCACGTGGTTACCGATTTTTAGATTCTGCTTTTCGGGTCCCTCAACGTCTGGAAAATTTATATCAAAGTTCACCTCCACATTGTCGGATAGCTGACGGAAGGTCACGGTGAGATAGCAGCCAGTAACTTCTGGTACGTCATAGTACTCATCACGGGTTGTTGTTTTAGAACTTATCTTATGAAGTGTTTTACGACTTGTTACTTCTCCGTTTTCTTTCTTCTCCCACACCACGCTCTTAACTACGAACCCAGGGTTGGTTTTTACATGCACACGACGGGGATAGTTGTACGTGTCGTACAAAGACGCCTTACCTCCCTTGATAGAGTTGTTCGGTACTGTCACACAGGTAATGCGCAAAGCCCACGTCGTGGTGGCGCTGAGGCACAACATTAGTAGCAGGACGGCCATGCGGCGTGCTGCTGTAGAAAATAGATTTTTGCTCATTGGTTGTAAAGGTTTACCAGTCTTCGTCATCCCAATCATCATCACAGCCGCGAGAGCGTCCTTCGCCGGCGTCGCCGCCGCCGAGGCCCAGGTCTACGTTGCTGCTGCAACGGTTGAAGCTCTTGGGGGAGGTGCTTCCGTTTAAGAGTTGCACACTGTGGTTGATGGTCACTACCTGAATTTCAGGTTTTGAATAATTCTTTTTCATTGTGTTGTTTGTTAAAAAGTTTATGTCGTCTAAAAAATTTTTGCAAAGATAGCAAGATTTTCTGAAAACTACGCTACTAAGCAATGTTTTTTTGTTCATTTTACTCGTAAGCACATCATGGTGAGGTCGTCGTTGGGCTCGCCCCGGTAAAGAACCCGTAGGCAAGCCTGCAAAAATAGGATGGTTAGACATTAATTGTCTATCGAAAGAAACAATAATTAATGAGAAATTCGTGGTAGATTAATGGCAATTAATGTTGAAAATAGAAATTTGACGTAGATGATTCAAAAAACCACGATTTCATCGGGGTGCAGGGTAGGATGGGATTTTAAAATAGGGCGATTTCATCGGTAGAAATTGGGTTTTTGTGAAAAAGTGTAGAAAATGTGATTAAAAGTTAAATAAGTGTGTGAATTGTAGCAATTCACACACCTAACTTGTTTTTTATACACCTTATCTTAATAGAAACAACCAAGACAGTTCCCACGAGGATGGGACTTCAATCGCTTTGGGGCGCAGTCGAGCGCCTGAGTTTAACTCTGATTTTCATCATGCTCACGACGGCGGCGTGGGCACAGACCACCGAGAACCTCGGCGGCTACGACTTTACTGTCGGAACCGACTCCGAAGGTAAGTATTACGTCATCGACTGCCCGGCGGCGCTCGACGCGCTGGCTGCGTACGTCAATGGCAACTACGAATTCGTCACCAGCGGAAAGCGCTTCAAGGTGACCAAGGACATCACCTACAGCCACAAGGCCGACAATGAGGATGGTGCAGAAACCGAGAACAACTACACCGCCATCGGAATCTATCGCAATAATGACGATGACCGCCGCTTCCGCGGCACCTTCGATGGTCAGGGCCACACCATCAGTGGCATCCGCATTTATAAGGGTGGCAACAGCGAATCCGACCAGGGCCAAGGTCTCTTCGGCTATAACGGAGGCACGGTGAAGAACGTCACCCTGACCGACACCCGCATCACCGGCAACCACTACACGGGCGGCTTTGTGGGCCGCATCGACAGCGAAAGCAGCACTGTCAGCAACTGTCACGTCGCCGCCGACGTCGCCATCCGTGCTGTCCAGTCCAATACCATGTATTACGGCGGCATTGTGGGCTGGAACGAGAACGGCACCATCAGCAATTGCACCAGCGCAGCCACGCTAACCATTACTGGCAACGGCGAATTCTACGGTGGCATTGCGGGCTACAATCGTGACGGCACCCTGAGCAACAACCTCGCCATCGGAGCCGTCGTGCCCGTTGCCAGCAGATACGGCGGTGCCATCTGCGGCAAGAACAATGGCGGCACCCTGAGCCACAACTATTATTTCGCCTGCACCGTGGCTGGTGTGGAGAACGCCACCGGTGTGGGTTGCAACGGCGCCGACGATACCAACAACAACGGCGCCATCAATGCCTCGCCCGGCCATTTCGTGCAGAACAGCGACGGCTCGTACACCATCAATAGCACCACGGGCTGGGAGGTGTTCTGCCTCGCCCTGCAGGCCGCCGATGCCAATAGCTACTTCACTGGTAAGACGATATATCTGAGCCACGACATCGAGGTGAGCCGCATGGCGGGCTCGAGCGATAAACCATTCACCGGCACGTTCAATGGGCAAGGCCATACGCTCACCGTCAACTACGGCACCGCCGAAAGCCGCATCACCGGGCAATATGCCGCTCCCTTCCGCTATGTGAACGGCGGAAGCATTGAGAACCTCTGCGTCAGCGGCACCATCTACACCGCCGCCAAGTATGCAGCAGGACTCATCGCCCACACTTCGGGCACCACCACTATCAGCGGCTGCCGCAGCAGCGTCACCATCCAGAGCAGTGTCAGCGGCGAAGGCAACCACGGCGGACTCGTGGCTGCCACCAGTGGCTCCAGCACCCTCAACATCGAGGGCTGCCTCTTCGACGGCAGTCTGCTCGACACCGGCACCACTCACTGTGGCGGCTTCGTAGCCGACAACAGCGGCACGCTCAACATCAGCAACTCGCTCTTCGCCCCCGCCTCGGTCACCGTTAGCGACACCGAGAGCGCCACCTTCGCCCGCAACTGGAGCGGCACACCCACCAACAGCTACTACACCGCCGCCTTCGGCACCGCCCAGGGCAAGGCCGCGCACAGCATCACGGCAGGCGAGAACGTGACCGTGGGCCATGCAGGAGAGGCCACGACATACGGCGTCAGCCACATCGCTGCCTACAAGGCCACGGAGGCCAGCGGCTCTACTGATCCTTTCATCGCTGGACTCTTATATAATAATGTGCTCTACGCCGGAGCGGACGACGCCGTGAGCCTGACGCTCTCGAACAACGCCGACGACGCACCCCTCGGCTATCACTATCCCTACACTGTCAGCGCAGGCACGATCGACCTCACCCCCGCCCCCTCTCCGAGCGGAGAGGGGAGTTACACGCTCACCATGCCCGATGAGGATGTCACCGTCAGCCTCGGCGCCCTGCGCAGCGACGGCCAGACCGTCAGCGCCAGCTACATACAGGCCGACGGCACCACTGGTAGCCACGACGCCATCGCCCTCGACGAGACGATGACCACCCTCAGCGCAGGATGGTACTTCGTGGGAAAGGACATCAACTACACCCAGACCGTCACCATCGATGGCGACGTACACCTCATTCTGACCGACGGCAAGACGATGACCACGAGCAGCGATAGCTATGGCATCAATGGATCCAGCGGCAGCTCCCTGACCATCTACGGCCAGACCCTCGCCACCGGCACACTCAACGCCACCGGCACTACCATCGGCATCAATACCGAAGGCACCATCACCATCAACGGCGGCAACGTCAGCGCCAGCGGCAGCGACTACGGCATCAACGGCAACACCACCCTCAGTTGGACCAGCGCCGACGATCGCATCAACGTCTCGAAGTACGGTGGCACCGTCTCCATCGCCGAGGGCAAGGCCTTCACCGATGGCACCCATATCTACTCAGGCAATAATGTCACCATCCCCAATAACGCGACCCTCACGCCCGCCTACATCATCAACCTGCCCGAGGGTCTCACCGCCACCGGAGTGCTCGAACAGAACGGCACCACAGCCTATGCCCAGCCCGACGCCAATGTCACCCTGGCAGTAGCCTCCGGCTATCTGCTCAACGGCGCCATCACCTACACCCCTGATGGCGGCTCCGCTACTGCAACCACCGAGGGCAACGGCAACTACTGCTTCACCATGCCTGCAGCCAACGTTATCGTGAATGCCAACATCATCGAGATAATCTCCTACATCGATGCTGAGGGCAACACGCAGCAACGCACAGAGTACACCATCCTCACGGGCAGCGAGACCAACCTCGCCGGTGGCTGGTATGTGGCCAAGGGCACGCTGGACTACAGCCGGATGATCAGTCTCAGCGGCGACGTACACCTCATTCTGAAAGACGGGGCCGTGATGCGCGTAGGCACGGAGCAGAGTTGCGTATACTTTGGTATAGATGGAGAAGAAAACTCCTTTAGCATCTACGCCCAGAGCACGGGCGACAGCAAAGGTCAGCTTAGTGTAAACGCCACCGATTTTGCCATCAGTACCAAGAATATCACCATCAGTGGCGGCCAGGTAACGGCCTGCGGAGGCACCTACGGCATCGTTGCAGGTGATAATATCATCATCAGTGGCGGCCAGGTTACGGCCAACGGAAGCGACTGCGGCATCTATGTCTATGAAGGTAATATCACCATCAGTGGCGGCCAGGTTACGGCCAACGGAGGCACCTACGGCATCCAAGCATCAGGTAATGGCGGCCAGGTGACGGCCAACGGAGGCACCTACGGCATCCAAGCATCAGGTAATGTCACCCTCGGCTGGACGAGTCTCTCCGACTTTATCCAGGCTAACAGCTATTTTGCTGACGGCACTGTCAGCATTGCCGAGGGCAAGACCTTCGCGGTCTTCGACGGCGATGCCCTCACGTCATACCTCCCCAGCGGCACGATCAAATCCTACAAGGTTTCTAACCTCGGCGGCAAATCGCTGCGCGCTGTGACCAGCACCACCGTGTCGTATCTCGATGCTGACGGCACCACCGGCAGCCACGACGCCATCGCCCTCTACGGCACGGAGACCAGCCTCATAGCCGGCTGGTATGTGGCCGAAGGCACGCTGAACTACAGCCAGGGCATCGAGCTCGACGGCGACGTACACCTCATTCTGAAAGACGGGGCCGTGATGCGCGTAGGCACGGAGCAGAGTTGCGTAGACTATGGTATAGATGGAGAAGAAAACTCCTTTAGCATCTACGCCCAGAGCACGGGCGACAGCAAAGGTCAGCTTAGTGTAAACGCTACGAATAAGGCCATCTGTGCCAAGAATATCACCATCAGTGGCGGCCAGGTAACGACCAACGGAGGCCATTACGGCATCTTTGGCAATGCAGGTAATATCACCATAAGTGGCGGTCAGGTGACGGCCAACGGAGACATGTTAGGCATCTATGCCTATGCTGGTAATATCACCCTCGGCTGGACGAGCACTACCGACTTTATCCAGGCTAACAGCTATTTTGCTGACGGCACTGTCAGCATTGCCGAGGGCAAGTTATTCGCGGTCTACGACGGCGAGACCCTCACGTCATACCTTCCCAGCGGCGCGCTCAGCAGCCAGAAGGTTTCTACCCTCGACGGCAAGACGCTACGGCCAGTGACCAGCATCCCCTCAGTGTCTTATCTCGACGCCGAGGGCAACACGCAGCAACGCACAGAGTACACCATCCTCACGGGCAGCGAGACCAAACTCGCCGGTGGCTGGTATGTGGCCGAAGGCACGCTGAACTACAGCCAGGGCATCGCGCTCAGCGGCGACGTACACCTCATTCTGAAGGACGGAGCCGTGATGCGCGTAGGCACGGAGCAGAGTTGCGTAGACTATGGTATAGATGGAGGAGAAAACTCCTTTAGCATCTACGCCCAGAGCACGGGCGACAGCAAAGGTCAGCTGAGTGTAAACGCCAATGCTTTTGCCATCAGTACCAAGAATATCACCATCAGTGGCGGCCAGGTAACGGCCTGCGGAGGCACCTACGGCATCGTTGCCCGTTCTGGTTCTGGTAACATCACCATCAGCGGCGGCCAGGTGACGGCCAACGGAAGCACCTACGGCATCCGAGCATCAGGTAATATCACCCTCGGCTGGACGAGTCTCTCCGACTTTGTCCAGGCTAACAGCTACAACGGTTCCGTCAGCATTGCCGAGGGTAAGGTATTCGCGGTCTACAACGGCACGACCATCACGTCATACCTCAGCGGCGGCGCGCTCAGCAGCCAGAAGGTTTCTACCCTCGGCGGCAAATCGCTGCGCGCTGTGACCAGCACCACCGTGTCGTATCTCGATGCTGACGGCACCACCGGCAGCCACGACGCCATCGCCCTCGAGGGCACGGAGACCAACCTCGCCAGTGGCTGGTATGTGGCCGACGGCACGCTGAACTACAGCCAAAGCATCAAGCTCGACGGCGACGTACACCTCATCTTGAAAGACGGGGCCGTGATGCGCGTAGGCACGGAGCAGAGTCGTGTCGACAACTACGGTATCAATGGAGATGGCCACTCATTTAGCATCTACGCCCAGAGCACGGGCGAGAGCAAAGGTCAGCTTAGTGTAAACGCTACGAATAAGGCCATCAGTACCAAGAATATCACCATCAGTGGCGGCCAGGTAACGGCCAACGGAAGCGGTTACGGCATCGGTGCATATGATAATGTCATCATCAGCGGCGGCCAGGTGACGGCCAACGGAAGCGGTTACGGCATCGGTGCAAATGATAATGTCATCATCAGCGGCGGCCAGGTGACGGCCAACGGAAGCGACTGCGGCATCTATGTCTATGAAGGTAATATCACTCTCGGCTGGACCAGCACTACGGACTTTGTCCAGGCTAACAGCTACAACTCTTTATATGGTTCCGTCAGCATTGCCGATGACAAGGTATTCGCGGTCTACGACGGCGAGAGCTTCACGTCATACCTCACCAGTGGCAAGCTCAGCCGCCAGAAGGTTTCGGACCTCGGCGGCAAGACGCTGCGCGGTGTGGCCGGCCAGTTCGTGACATATCTCGATGCCGGGGGCAACACGCAGGTATGCACGGACTACACCACCCTTACGGGCGGCGAGACCAACCTTGCCGCCGGCTGGTATGTGGCCGAGGGTACGCTGGGCTATAGCCAGACCATCGCGCTCAGCGGCGACGTACACCTCATTCTGAAGGACGGGGCCGTGATGAGCGTAGGCACGGAGCAGAGTCGTGTCGACAACTACGGTATCAATGGAGATGGCCACTCATTTAGCATCTGCGCCCAGAGCACGGGCGACAGCAAAGGTCAGCTGAGTGTAAACGCTACGAATAAGGCCATCTGTGCCAAGAATATCACCATCAGTGGCGGCCAGGTGACGGCCAACGGAGGCAATGACGGCATCTATGCCAATGAAGGTGATGTAACCATTAGTGGCGGCCAGGTGACGACCAACGGCATCCAAGCATCAGGTAATGTCACCCTCGGCTGGACGAGTCTCTCCGACTTTATCCTGGCTAACAGCTACAACGGTTCCGTCAGCATTGCCGAGGGTAAGGTATTCGCAGTTTACAACGGCACGACCATCACGTCATACCTCAGCAGCGGCACGCTCAGCAGCGAGCTGGTGCCTGACCTCGGTGGCAAGATGCTGCGCGCTGTGGTCGGCCTCCCCGTATCCTATATCGACGCTGAAGGCAACACGCAGCAATGCACGGACTACACCATCCTCACGGGCAGCGAGACCAACCTCGACGGCGGCTGGTATGTGGCAAACGGTGATATTGACTACAGCAGCTGCATCATTATGGACGGCGACGTACACCTCATCCTTGCCGACGGCGCCAAGGTCAACTTATCCGAGGCTAAGCCATTAGAAGAAGTGAATGATTTGACTGATGTTTGTTCCATTTACGCTTATCCCGCCAATCTGACCATCTATGGCCAGACAGAAGGCACTGGCACCATCAACGCTAAGGGCATTGTAGCTGTTGTAGAAGGTAATCTCACCGTCAACGGCGGAACGCTCAACGCTACCGTCGCTATCAGTATTAAAGCTGGTGCTATTACAACAATGGGCATCACCATCAACGGTGGTACCATCTTCGCAGAAAGCCCAGATTTCGGCATCGATGCAGATAATATCACCCTCGGCTGGAGCAATGCCTCCGACCGCATCTACGCCTCGTCCTACCGCGGCACCGTGAAGATAGCCGACGGCAAGGCCTTCTATAACGGCTACGAAGTGCTTAGCGGTACCATCGGCGATCTCACCAAGCTCAACGGCAAGACGCTCATCGGCGTGGATGTGCTGCAAGACGCTGCTACTAACGACATTGTTGCACTCGCCACCAGCCTCAATGGCAAGCAGACCAACATCGCCCTCGCTGGCCGCACGCTCTACAAGGACGGCGACTGGAACACGCTGGTGCTGCCGTTCGACGTGACGATTGAAGGAAGCGTGCTCGACGGCGCCGACGTGCGTGCGCTGGCCGATGCCAACCTGACGGACGAGGTGCTGACGCTGAACTTCAGCAAGGAGGGCGAAGTCAGTACGATCGAGGCGGGCAAGCCGTATATCATCAAGTGGAAAGAGGGCGAGAACCTCGTCAGCCCCGTATTCACTGGCGTCACCGTTGACGCCACGACGCACAAAGGATGGCAAGGTCAACTTCAAGGGTACCTACGCGCCCCTCTCTTGGACAGAGGAAACACCGAGCATCCTGTTTGTGGGTGCCAAGAATACACTGAACTGGCCGCTGGCCGGGGCTCGCCTCAATGCCTTCCGTGCGTACTTCCAGCTGAATGGCGAGGCCTGCGCACGCGAGTTCGTGATGAACTTCGATGGGGAGACCACGGGAATTTCGAACACGGATCGCACGGATTACACGGATAAGGCTGACGCCTGGTACACCGTAAACGGTGTCCGATTGAGCGCTAAGCCCACGTATAACTGTAAGATTTGGATGATTTGAAAGATTTTTCGCCGAAGGGGACTAAAAGAGACTAAGAAGTGCCCCTCGCGGGGCAGAAATCTCACAAATCTGACAAATTTCTCAAATATAACTGTAAGATTTGGATGATTTGAAAGATTTCTCGCCGAAGGGGACTAAAAGAGACTAAGGAGTGCGCTTCGCGCAGAAATCTGACAAATCTGACAAATCGAACAGGAAGATTAAAATATGGATGCAATAAGTGAATACAACAAGAAGTACGAGTTCTTCAAGGACATCACAGGAGAGGCCAT
>CADAKX010000050.1:0-21414 GCA_902788605.1 uncultured Prevotellaceae bacterium
GACCGTTCCACAGGATGGTCTTAGCACCCTTGATAGCCTCGGCGAATGCCTTCTGGCTCTCAGGACCAGCGTCAACACCCTCGAAACCAGCAGGAACCTTGTTGGCAGGGCAGGTGATGATCTCAGCACCATCCTTAACAGTCATTGTACCGAAGTCGAGACCGTTGGTAGCGGTGCAGTCAGAACCCAGAACGAGCTCTACACCGTTCTTCTTAGCCAGCTCCTCAACACCCAGAGCTACATCCAGCTTGTCGAGCTCAACGATAGAATCACCAATCTCACCGTTGTGAGCCTTAGCGAAGGTGTAGGTCATACCACCGCAGAGGATGAGCTTATCAACCTTGCCGAGCAGGTTCTCGATGATACCGATCTTAGAAGATACCTTAGAACCACCCATGATGGCAACGAAAGGACGCTTGATGTTAGAGAGAACGGCGTCGACAGCCTGAACCTCCTTCTCCATCAGCAGACCCAGCATCTTGTTGTTAGCGTCGAAGTAATCAGCGATAACAGCGGTAGAAGCGTGCTTGCGGTGAGCTGTACCGAAGGCATCCATCACGTAGCAGTCAGCGTAAGAAGCGAGAGTCTTGGCAAACTCCTTCTGGCTGGCCTTCATAGCCTTCTTAGCCTCGTCGTAAGCAGGATCGGCCTTGTCGATACCAACGGGCTTACCCTCTTCCTCAGGATAGAAACGCAGGTTCTCGAGCAGCAGAGCCTCACCCATCTTCAGAGCCTTGGCAGCATCAGCAGCCTTAGCGCAGTCGGGAGCGAAAGCAACGGGAACACCCAGAGCCTTCTCAACAGCCTCGCGGATCTGACCGAGTGACTTCTTGGCATCTACCTTACCTTTGGGCTTACCCATGTGGCTCATGATGATAGTAGCACCACCATCAGCCAGAATCTTCTTCAGGGTAGGCAGGGCACCACGGATACGGGTGTCGTCTGTGATCTTACCATTCTCATCGTTACCATTCTCATCGAGGGGTACGTTGAAGTCTACACGTACGATTGCCTTCTTACCGGCAAAGTTGAATTCGTTAATTGTCATAATTGTTAGAATTAAATGATATAAATGATAATTGTTATTGTTCTTTCTTCTTGGCGAGATTATAGTTGTAATAATCCTCGTTGCCAGTCACTTCCTTCACCACTTTGAGGAAGGGTGGGAATTTCACGGGCTCGCCTTCGGCAATGCCTTTGGTCTCGAGGATGACGAGGCCCTGCAGCTGGTCCTGATAGGTGTCGACCTCGAAGTACTGGCCTTTCCAGATGAAGCTGTTGCGAATCTTGTGCACCGTGTGGCGTGTGGGGTCGGCCAGACCCAGCATCATCTCATAGAGACTGTTGTTGATCTGGCGCTCGGTGACGAGTTCCTCGTTCTCTGATGTCTTCTTCTTGGTGGTATGAACAAAGACCTGCTTTTGTCCCCAGCAGCGCTTGCGCAGTCGAATCTCTGCTTCAGGCTCGCCCTGGAGATAGGTCTGCGTGATTTCGCTCTGTATGCTGTCTTCAGGCAGTTCGCCTGTCTTCTCAACGATATATTTGCGCTCCTCAACGATGGGCTGGGGGAGTCCCAACACATTTGAAATCTCCTTGATGACACGGTTCATCTTGCAATCGAAGTCATCGTGGTTGTTGATGACGCGCAGATGGGGATGACCCGTCCAGGCATGAATCACCTTCTTGTCCAGTCCGCGGGCAATGCGCAGTCCCTCTTCGCTCATCTGCTCGTAGCGCTGGGCGTTGTTGGCAGTGGTATAGTATTGCTCTGCGCCATCGGCAGCCGACACCAGATGGAGCACGGCATCATAGCGCTCGCGCAACTCGGGTGTTGAGGTGCCCACGGCACGTGTGATGCTGTCCCAAGTCTCAGGCGCCATATAGGCCGAGATGTCCATAGCACCACGGTCACAGACGATAATGCATGGCTTCTTGCATTCCTGGGCCATGCGTAGGAACTTGTCCTCAAGAGCTAACTGTATTTCGAGGGTAGCCTTCTCGCCTTCATAGAAGAATCCCTGGTTCTTGGTCAGGTAGTTCATGCCAGCCTGAGTGAAAAGGGTTGGAACCTCGGGAATCGTGAATACTTTGAAGCCGAGACTGGAGAAATGCTCGATAATGCGCACTAAGGCAGTTGTCTTGCCAGCGCAAGGTCCACCAGTGAGAACTATGCGTTTGATATCGTCCATTACGTAATTCATATTTCTTTTGCGTTGCAAAGGTACGCATTATTCTTCAAACGTGCAAACATTTGTACCGATAAAAAGCGTTTTATAATCCATCCAGACTTATCTTATCCGAATAATGCTCTCAGAGCCTCTTCCACTTTGCGTACAGGGTGAATCTCGATTTGGAATTTCTTGCGGTCTATTCCCTGCAGGTTATAGCGTGGGATGATGATGTGCTGGAAGCCCAGTTTCTCGGCTTCCGCGATGCGCTGTTCGATGCGGTTGATGGGTCGAACCTCGCCGCTGAGGCCCACCTCGCCAGCCATGCACCAACCAGACTCGATAGGTGTATCGACATTGGATGACAGCACAGCCGCGATGACGCTGAGGTCCATGGCCAGGTCGGTGACGCGCAGGCCGCCTGCAATATTCACGAAGACGTCCTTCTGCATCAGTTTGAAACCAACGCGCTTTTCCAGTACGGCCAGCAGCATGTTGAGGCGGCGCTGGTCGAACCCAGTGGCCGAACGCTGTGGGGTGCCATAGGCTGCCGACGACACCAATGCCTGGGTCTCTACAAGGAAGGGACGGATGCCCTCGATGGCACTCGAGATGGCGATGCCCGAGAGTCCTTCGTGGTCCTGAGTGAGCAGGAGTTCTGAGGGGTTGGATACCTGTCTGAGGCCGTTTGTCTCCATCTCATAAATGCCTAATTCACTGGTACTTCCAAATCGATTCTTAATGCTTCGCAAGATGCGGTACATATAGTGTTGGTCGCCCTCAAACTGGATGACTGTATCGACAATATGCTCCAGGATTTTGGGACCTGCCAGCGTGCCCTCTTTGGTGATATGACCAATGAGGATGACAGGCACACCACTCGTCTTGGCAAAGCGTAGAAGTGAGGATGCACACTCGCGCACCTGGGCCAGTGAGCCTGCCGACGACTCCACATCCTCGGTAGCGATGGTTTGGATAGAGTCGATGATGACGAGTTCAGGTTTCTCCTCCTTGATATGGTCGAAGATTCGCTCCAGCGAGTTCTCGCAGAGAATCAGGAAATCGTCGTGCGATTCATGGGGCGATATGCGCTCGGCTCGCATCTTGAGCTGGTGGGCACTCTCCTCACCGCTGACATAAAGAATCTTCTTCTCGTTCAGGGCCAGCATGGTTTGCAACAGGAGGGTTGATTTGCCGATGCCAGGTTCGCCACCCAAGAGGACGATACTGCCAGGCACCAGTCCGCCGCCGAGCACGCGGTTCAACTCGCCGTCGTGCATATCTATGCGTACTTCGTCCTTGCTGTTGATGTCGCGCAGGCGCATCGCCTTGTTGGTCATCAGCGAATGAGCCGTCTTTGCCGCAGCCGATGATGCTGTCTGCCGTGCTGTGTCGGCAGAAATCTTGATTTCCTTAAATGTGTTCCATTGTCCGCAAGCAGGACATTTTCCAATCCATTTGGGTGATTCCTGTCCGCAATTCTCGCAGACATATGCTGTCTTGTCTTTTGCCATAGGTTTCTGTTTTATGGCACAAAATTACTAATAATTTTCGTGGTTACAAAACTTTTTATTACTTTTGCACACAGAATGCGACGATTATTGCATATTTATTACGAAATGAGAAAAATCTGTATATCGCTGACTGCGATAATAGTAGTATGGCTTTTTGGTGCATGTGCAAACGAAGTCAAGGACATCTCCTTGGCAGATGCGGCCTATGAGGCGTGGGTCAACGATTCTTCCCTGATTAAGATGGCTGTGATGCCCACCCTTGACTGTCTGCCCCTTTATGTGGCTGCCGAGCATGGTATGTTTGAGCGTCATGGCGCCAGTGTGAGCCTCTATCCCTATGATGCCCAGATGGATTGTGACACAGCGCTGAAAGACGGCTGGGTCAATGCGATGGCTACCGATCTGGTGAGAGCAGAAAGACTGAAGAGTCAGGGCATGAAGCTGACCTATCTGACTGCTACCGACCTGCATTGGCAACTGGTGGCCTCGAAGATGGCCCGCATCAAGCGATTGAACCAGATAGAACACAAGATGGTGGCTATGACCCGCTATTCGGCAACGGCGATGCTCGTCGATAACCTGGTGGATACGGTTAAGGTTGATAACGACCATGTGTTTCGTGTTCAGGTCAACGACCTCGGCGTGAGACTCAGTATGCTTGAGAACCAGGTGATGGACCTCTTGCTGCTGCCCGAACCTCAGGCCACCGCAGCCCGCGAACTGGATGCCAACGTGCTTTACGACACACGTCAGAACGACATCGCGATGGGTGTGGTGGTTCTCAACGATACCACGATTGCCGACACCACGCTTTGTAAGCGTCAGGTAGAAGCCTTCCTGAAAGCCTACGACGAGGCATGCGATTCCATTAATAACAGAGGTATCCTTTTCTATCGCGATGTGATTATGAATCGCTGCAAGGTCAAGCCTTCTATTGTTGATTCCATCCCATCGGATTATCAGTTCTCACCCTCGCATCTGCCTTTGCAAAAAGATGTGGACAGAGCTGAGAAATGGTTAAAACGCGAAAAGAAATAACTATGTATATCAACAGTCAATTAGGGTCGATCGTTCAGAGTATCTGTACTGGTTTTATCGGACAGTCGCTCGACGAACTGGAGAATTATCTCCTTTCTCATCCGAGTCGGGTGGGGATGGATAAGTTTGTCGAGATAAAGAACGACTATCAGCTGATGTCTGATTATTGGCGTCGTGGATTTGCCGATCCTCAGCGCAGTCATCTTTATCGCCAGTTGTTGCATCGCCTCTATGAGTTGACTGTCAACATCATGCTTCACGAGTGGTTGTCGTCTGGCAATATGCAGCCCCTTTACAAGCGTCCCCGAATCCTCAGGACGGAATGGAGCGTTGCCTCTATCAAGAAGGATTTGGAGAGCTATGTGGCCGATTCCGTGATGTTGGAGTTGGAGCCCCAGCATATTCAGCAAACCAAGCGAGATGAATTGAATTTTCGTCATCAGGAGCTGATGCGCAATATTTTCGATTATATTGTTACCTCGCATATCTGGAAGGATTCTCTCTGTGAGGCGTTTGTCGACTTGCTGTTGTCAACCACCGTCGATGTCAATGATCAGTTGCTCATCGTGAGTGCCATCTCGTTGTCTCAGATGAATGCCTTTGATATCAATAAGTTCAAGGTGCTCACTACGCTCTATGTGCAGTCAACAGATATTCAGGTGCGCCAGCGTGCATTGGTAGGGTGGGCACTCTCCCTTGACGAAAAGGTGGCAAGTCTCTATCCAGAGATGGGTGATATCGTCAAGACCATCTGTCAGGACGAGAACAACTGCAAGGAGTTGACGGAGTTACAGATGCAGATGTATTACTGCAAGGACACCGAGAACGACCAACGTACGATTCGCGACGAGATTATGCCCGACCTGATTAATGGCAGTAAGCTGAAGATATCGAAGAAAGGCATCGAGGAGTTGGACGAGGATACCCTTGAGGACATCCTGCATCCAGAGGAGTCGGAGCGTAATATGGAGAAGATGGAGAGCAGTCTGCGACGCATGGCTGATATGCAGAAGCAGGGCACGGACATCTATTATGAGGGTTTCAAGCAGATGAAACGCTTCACCTTCTTCATTGATATCTGCAACTGGTTCATCCCCTTCACGCCCAATCATCCGTCTATCAGTCATATTTGGAACAATGCTAAGGGCAGTAAGATGTTGCATCGTATCACCACGATGGGCAGTTTCTGTGATAGCGACAAGTATTCCTTCGTACTGGCCTTCGAACAGGTGCGCAATCAGTTGCCGCCCCACATGGTCGAGATGATAGAAAAGGGTGAGGCCGCCCCCATGCCAGTGGGAGGTGAGGTGCCTGCCGAGGAACGTCAGACGCCGGCCTTTGTCCGTCGCATGTATCTGCAGAACCTCTATCGCTTCTGGCATCTGTATAATATGCGAGGCGAGTTCCCCAATCCGTTTGAACGAATGCAGAGCTATAGGTTCTTTGACAACGCCTTGTTCAAAGGCACGCTGTTGTCAGACCATCTCCAGGAAGTGGCTTCGTTTCTGATTAAGCGAAACCACCTTGTTGATGCCCTGTCGATATTGAATACCATGCCAGAAGAGAAAAAGAACTATCAGTATCATTTGATGTTGGGAAGTCTTACCCACCGTCTTGGCTCGATGGCAACTGTTACTATCCAACTTTTCCGCAAGGCATTGGAGATGAAACCCGACGACGAGAAAGCCATGGCTGGTCTTGCGCGTGCCCTTTTCTCTTCGGGAAACTATGATGAGGCGATTGAATACTACGAACGACTGCTTCAGTTGAAGCCAGACAGCAAGAACTATACGCTGTCTCTGGCCTATAGCCTGATTAATGTGAATCGCCATGAAGAGGCCAAGAAGCATCTGTATAAACTGCAATATCTGTATCCAGAAGATCAGTATGTGAACAGAGGATTGGCTCAGGTGTTGACCTCTCTCGACCAGTTTGAGCAGGCCGAGAAGCTGTATGAACAATTGACGACTGTTGACAATCCTCAGTCTGATGACCTGTTGGATTACGGCTTCTGTCTTTGGTTCGCCCATAAGATAGACGCTGCCGTGAATATCTTTAAGCAGTATGTGAAGAACAAGCGCGACATAGATGCCGACTTAGAGAAGGTGTTCTTGACCTTGAGAGCCGACCAACTGAGCCAGCATCAGATTAGTACCATAGAGATTTATATGATGCTCGATGCCGTGTTGAGGTTCTAGAAATGCCGTATCGCGGTTCGAGAAATGCCGTATCGCGGTTTTAGAGGAATGGTCTCAGTAAATGGGCAAACCAACCTCTGAAGCGCTGCCAGGGTGTGCGAAACTTCTTCCACTCGTCTGGCGTCAGGTAAACGCTCTCCTGCTTGTCGCGCTCGAACATATCGTCCAATTCCTTCGTGGTGCACTTGTCGATGATGACCGCATTCTCCTCATAGTCAAAGCGCATGCTTCGTGCATCCAGGTTCGTGCTGCCAACGGTACAGAACTTGCCATCCACCATCATGATCTTTGAGTGATGGAATCCTGGCTGATAGAGCCACACGTTGGCGCCCTTCTTCATCAACTTATGAGCATTATAGAAAGCACAGTCTGGCGTCAGGGGTATGTCGCTCTTGGCCGATAGCATGATATCCACCTTGATGCCACGCTTGATGGCCCGCTTGATGGCCTTGTTGACAGAAGGAATCAGCGTGAGGTAGGGGTTGATGATGTGGATAGAGTCCTGAGCATCGTCAATGGCGTTGACATAGAAATAGCGCATCACATCATTCGTGGTATGCGGCTCACGGTTGATGATGCCCACCGTTTTCTGTCCCATCGTCGCTGTCGTGTCGGGCTTCAGCCCCTCGGCCTCCACGGGTTCGTAGGCCATGAAATACTGGGACTGCGAACAGAGGTCTTCGCCTGTGGCCTTCTTCCAGATGCGGGCAAAGATCAGTTGCAGGTCGTTGACCACACCACCTTCCAGTCGGCAGTGCATATCGCGCCAGGCACCCACCTGTTCCGTACCTTTTATATAATAGTCGGCCACATTCATGCCACCCGTATAGGCTATCCTGCCATCGATGACCACAATCTTGCGGTGGTCGCGAGGCCAGATGTGGTTCACCCAGGGAAAGCGAATGGGGTCAAACTCCACGATATCGATGCTGTCGGCGCGTAACTTCTCCAGATGGCGCTTCTTCAGAGGCTGGTTGTTGGAGTCGTTGCCAAATCCGTCGAACATCGCACGGATCTCCACGCCCTCGCGCCTTTTCTCTCTGAGGATGTCAAACAGCAACATGGCGATAGAGTCGTTTCTGAAGTTGAAGTACTCCAGATGGACGCTGTGCTTTGCCTGACGGATAGCCTCAAACATATCGTCAAACTTCTCCTGACCAGACATCAGGAGCGTCACGCTGTTGTTCTTTGTAAAGTTGATGCCATAGTCCTCCAGCTGCTGCTGTATCAGTGCATCCGATGATGGGGTAGTGTGGTCCCCCTGTGCGTTGATGCCCACGCAAAACGATACGAGGGCAATGGCTGTTGTCCTGAATCTCTTGTTGATTGATGTTTTCATCTACGGTATTTCAATCTGTACTCTGAAGGCGACATTCCAAATCTCTCCTTGAAGATATTGATGAAATGCTCGCCAGTGGCAAAGCCAATGTGGTTGGCCAGCTCACTCATATTGATATTTGTGCGCTGCAGCAGGATGCAAGCATGCTTCAGGCGCAGGTCGCGCACCACCTCGGCAGGGGTCTTGCCCGTGATCTCGCGCACCTTCTGGAACAGCGGCTTCATGCTCATGCCCATGGCAGCAGCCATATCCTCGAGGTTGATGGTGCCGCGGTTCATGTTCTGCTGTACATATTGCTCAATGCTGTTCAGTAGCTGCTGGTCCATGGTGTCCGACATGCTGTACTTCTCGTACATCTCTTCGTTGTCGCTGCCAAACGTATAGTTGTTCTCGATGGCGTCGTTGCTGTGGTTTCTCACCACACGCAAGGTGACGGCCCTCAGCTGTTCGTCTTCCTCCAGCGCACCCGATGCGTCGATAGTGGCCAGGTCCATGCTCTCTGTTGCTGTGGTCATGCTCGAGTTTCTGTCTTCCAGTTCGCGCGTCTCAGCACCCTCAATCAGGTCGCTGTTCACCTCGATCGGGCCAATGCCCAGCAGTTTGTTGAAGCGCATCACGGCTTCCTGAATATTAAATGGCTTGGCCAGGTAGTCGTCGGCACCCATGGTGATGTTCTGGTTCATCATCTCCTTGCCAGAGAGTTTGGAGTCAGTCACCAATACAAACTTAATCTTATTGAGCGTTGGGTGCATCTTGATGTTGTTACACAGTTCGCTACCCGTAAAGTCGTCCATATCCTGCTTACAAACCACCAGGTCGGGCATCGTTGCCTCAATCTCGGCAGCAGCCTTGCGGATATTGTCGAAGGGATGGAAGTCATAGACATACTTCAACCGCGAGTAGATGAACTGCGTAAACTCCTGGTTGTTGTCGATGAACACCACGCGGAACTTTGCCGAAGGCAGCTCGTTCTGATAAGGTCTGATCTCTGAGGTCAGCTCGTCGTTGAGCACCTCGGGCAGACTCATCTCGCCGTTGCTGTTCAGTTCATAGAACCTGTGTACATTCTTCTTGGCCTTCTCCTCAGGATTCTCCAGTGCCATCTGCATATCGCTGACGCGGGTGATGATCTGCAGCATCTGAGAGTGAAGCGTGTTCAGCTGTTCGCGCTCCTCGAGGGTGCTTTCCTTTTCCGACAGGTTCATGATTATCGTCGTCATGCGCGACATGGGCTGGCGCAACTCATCACTCGCCGCCTTGATCTCTTCCTTCTGTCGTGCCAGTTCGCCCAGCACAGCGTTCTTCTTCTTCCACAGTGCGCGCAGTTCGTTGATACCCTGCTTCCACAGATATACTGATACAATGAGGACGATGGCATAGACCACCAGCATCCACCACTGCAGGAACCAGGGTTTTCTGATGACAATCTCGATGACGCGCTCCTGGTTGCTCACGGCACCCTCGGCGCTGATGGCCTTGACGTGCAACTTATAGGTGCCCGATGGGATATCCGTAAAGGTGACGCCGTGCTTCATGGCATCGCCGTCGTGCCAGTCTTTGTCCAGTCCCTCCATCATATACATGAACTGCAGGCGTTCGCTTTGGTTGTAGTTGCCAGCAGCAAACTTGATGGTAAACGTGTTTTGATCGCTGTTCAGTTCGATGCGGCTGCTCTCATTCAGCGCCTGCTGCAGGGGCACATTGCCATCGTAGGCATGACCCGTCAGAATCTCTTCCTCGCCGATAAACAGCTGGGTCAGCATCACGCGAGGCAGACTCTCTGTTTCGTCCACCGACTTCCTTCTCACCCAGTTGACACCGTTGAGTCCGCCGAAGAACACCTCGCCGTCGCTCTTCACCATCATCGCGCCGAGGTTAAACTCGTCGCTCTGCAGGCCGTCGTCGTGGGTGTAGTTATACAGTCCATAGATATATGTTCCGTCGTCGTGGTTTCGCTGTATCACGATGCGGCAGAGGCCGTTACTTGTGGCTATCCACACGTTTTTGTTCTTGTCCTCGGTAATACCGCAGATATTGTTGTTGCAGAGACCTTTCTTCTCGGTCAGATAGTCCAGCATGTCGTTCTCGGGGTTATAGATGTTCACACCTTCGCGTGTGCCCACCCATATCAGGCCTCTCGAGTCTTCGAAGACCTGCGTCACATAGTTGTTGGTGTATTTCTGCAGGTTGGTCGAGTTACCCGTATAGAACTTCATCTCGGTACTCGAGATGTTGAGGATGATGAGGCCCTCAGATGTGCCTATCAGCATCTTGTTGCCCTTGGCATAGAAAAGTGACGTGATATAGTTGACCCTGATCTTGCCGTTCTCGCGTGTGTAACTGGAGAACTGGTCAGTGCGAGGGTTGTACACCTGCAGTCCGCCGTCGGTGGCAATCCACAGGTTGTTCATCTTGTCGGATGCCAGCGCGTTGACGTGGTCGTCAATCAGGGTGCGTCTCAGACTGTCCTTCGCCACAGAGTAGATGGTGGTCTCGCCATTCTTAATACGTGTCAGGCCGTTTTGTGTCGAGCCCACCCACAGGCTTCCGTCGTTGGTATAGGCCAGTGCCGATACCTTCAGACTGGCCAATGGTCCTTCATAGTCCAGCAGTCCGTTGTCGCTGGTGCCATACCATATCTTGCCTTCGCTGTCCTGAGCCAGTGCTGTGATGTCGCCCAGCAGGTTGCCTTCAAACTTATAGATGTTCTGTCCGGTATAGGCCACGCCCGATTTCGCCGTACCCACCCACAGCAGGTCGGTGTCGTCCACGTAGATGCTGCGGATGCCGATGTTGGTCTTGGGTGTCCTGAACGGACTCATGCTCTTGATGGTGACATACTCCATCTCGTGGGTGTTGACGTTGATGCGCACCAGTCCGTGACGATTGGTGCCCACCCAGATATTGCCACTGCGGTCGCCACCCATGGCGTTGACAGCGTGGTCCACGGTGACACCCGACAGACCCAGTTCGTCGCCGATGTGCGTGTCCCACATCTTGGTCTTCTTGTTATAGAGGAACAGCGTGCCCTGACCATAAAGCCACAGGTTGTCCATCTGGTCGGCAAACACACGCAGCGTCTTTGTCTTTCGCAGTTTCTGCTGTGCCAGGTCAATGTTGGTCCACACCACATGCTGCTGTGGCACCACCTCGCAGCACACCATTCGGCCATCGTCATAGACCAGGATGGTGCCGTCCTTACATTCGCCTATCGAACAGATGTTGCCCTGGGGAATACCGTTGGCGTCGTTGGTATAGCCAAACTCATAGTGCAGCTGTTGCTGTGTGTTATAGCAGATGGCACCTCGTCCAGGGATATATCCCCACAAATTCTTGTGACGGTCCACATAGATAATAGTGGGTACGTCTTTCATGCCTATCTTCGAGAATGCCAGTCGCATGTCGCGCTCAAAGCTCTCTGTCTCAGGGTGATAGATGCAGTAGTCGGCAGGTGTCTTTACCCATAGATCGCCATCCATCTCCTGGATGCTCTCGATATAGCTGTCAGGCAGCGACGAACCGTCTTGCGAATCGCATTGGAAGTGCTTGTAGATATAGCCGTCATAGCGATAGAGACCTGCTGGAGTGCCAAACCATACGAAGCCGCGTGAGTCTTTCATGATGCAATTGATCTGACTCGATGTGAGGCCTTGTCTTGCATCCAGAATCTTGAATACATAGTCGGCCGACGCTGCATGGAGTGGGGCGATAACTGCCAGAACCAGAATGAATATAAGCTTTCTAAGGACTTTCATATCAGTTTTATCTTCTTGCTAAATCATGCATGAGTAGTGGTCTACGACACCCAGCAGTCGGTTGTCGTCGCTGACCACCAATACCGAGTGAATCTTGTATTCCTGCATGATGCGTTGTATTTCCGTGATTTTTGTTTCCAGGCTCACCGTCTTGGGCTTGCGTGTCATGATGTCGCTCACCGTGTGGTTGAAGAAGTCAGCCTGCCAGCGCTCGATGGCTCGTCGGATGTCGCCATCGGTGATGAGGCCTGCAATCTTGCCGTCCACCTGAGCTACGCCGAGTCCCAGCTTGCCTTCGCTCACCAGCATGATAGCGGTGCCAAGCAGTGTCTCTGGTGCGAATACGGGCAGGTTGTCCGAGCGCATCACGTCCTGAGCCGTTGTCAGCAGACGCTTACCCAACTCACCACCAGGATGGAAGTGGGCAAAGTCCTGCGGACGGAAGTTACGCTTCTGCATCAGGGCGATGGCCAGTGCGTCGCCCATGGCCAGTGTGGCTGTGGTGCTGCTGGTGGGAGCCAGGTTCAGCGGACACGCCTCTTTGCTCACACCCACATAGAGGTGATAGGTCGAGTATTTGGCCAGCAGCGACTTCGGGTTGCCGCTCAGTCCGATGATGGGTATTCTCATGTGGAGCACCATGGGGATGAAGCGCAGCAGTTCGTCTGTCTGTCCTGAGTTCGATATAGCCATCACCACATCGTCGCTAGTCATCACGCCCAGGTCGCCGTGGAAGACGTCGAGTGGATTGATAAAGAACGAGGGTGTACCTGTTGACGACAGCGTGGCTGCAATCTTGGCACCAATGTGGCCGCTCTTGCCTACGCCGGTGACTACCACCTTGCCCTTACATTGCAGAATCAGGTCAACAGCCTTGTCGAAGTTCTCATCCATCTTGGGAATCAACTCCAGCAAAGCCTCCGCCTCGTCTTTGATTGCTTGTATGCCGTATTCTCTTGTTGTCATGCGATGATTTGTTTTACCAGGTCCTCCAATTTCTCCAGCTCCAGCATATTGGCTGCGTCGCTCAGTCCTTGGTCTGGGGTGGGGTGTACCTCAAAGAAATAGCCCGTGGCGCCAAAAGCCTTGGCTGCCAGTGCCATCGCGGGAACAAAGCGACGGTCTCCGCCTGTCTTACCTCCCTTGGCGTCAGGACGCTGCACGCTGTGGGTGCAGTCCATGATGACCGTGGGCACCAGTTCCTTCATGTCGCTGATGTTGCGGAAGTCCACCACCAGGTTGCCATAGCCCATCATATTGCCGCGCTCCGTCAGCCATACCTCCTTGGCACCAGCCTCGCGAGCCTTCTCCACGGGATACTGCATGTCGCGTCCGCCCAGAAACTGCGCCTTCTTGATGTTTACCGTCTTGCCTGTCTTGGCAGCTGCCACCAGCAAGTCGGTCTGTCGGCAAAGGAAGGCAGGAATTTGGATGACGTCCACCACCTCGCCTGTAGGCGCTGCCTGCCAGGACTCGTGGATGTCGGTCAGCAGTTTCAGACCGTACTTGGCCTTGACGTCGGCCAGCATCTGCAGACCCTTGTCGATGCCAGGGCCTCTGAACGAATGGATGGATGTGCGGTTGGCCTTGTCAAACGAGGCCTTGAATATGATGTCTGTCCCCAGTTTTTGGTTGATGTCCACCAGTTTCTGTGCTACCGTATCCAGCAGCTCGGCCGACTCAATGACGCAGGGACCTGCAATAAACTTTATCTTGTTCTCCATAAATATGTATAATTCCAATGTGCAAAGATAAGCATTTCGCCTGAGAATTTGAAAAATTTATTAGAAAAATTGCACTGTACACTGAAATTATTTGCACAATTCTGCGAAAATGTGTACTTTTGCATCGATTTTAAATAACTAAAGACTTAATATGGACGATTTATTGGCATCATTTGCCCCCATAACTTTAGCTGAGATGAGCAGCGTCAAGCTGATGAATCGCACGGACACCAAGTTCGTGACCACGCTCCCTATGCTGAGGAAACTGCTGGCAATGGCCCAATCAGACTATTACGTTCAGGATATCGACGGTGAGCGCAACATGCTCTATGATACCACCTACTTCGATACCGATACCTTTGCGATGTATCGTCAGCATCAGTGTGGACACACCAATCGTCAGAAGATACGTTTTCGTACCTATGTGAACAGCAACCTGCAGTTCATGGAGGTCAAGACAAAGAATAATCATGGACGTACCAAAAAGAAACGTATTGAGGTGAAAGACATGGACTTAGGTGATGAAGCTAAAAGAGAATTCTTGGCCTCTCATCTCAAGTTTGACGTCGACACATTGATACCTCATATGCATAATTATTTCCGTCGTGTCACACTGGTCAACAAGGCTAAGACCGAGCGCCTCACCATCGATACCGCCCTGCAGTTTCACAATATGCAGACCAACGTTGATCGCGACATGGGTCCCTTGGTCATCATCGAACTCAAGCGCGACGGACTGGTTTTCTCACCTGTGCTCGAGATGCTGCGTCAGCTCCACATCCATCCCCACGGCTTCAGTAAGTATTGCATGGGTGCCGCCCTCACCAACGGTGGTCTGCCTGTCAATCGCTTTCGCAATAAACTGCGTGACGTGGAGAAAATCCTTAGATCAGTGGATAATGGTTAATGGATAATTGATTGAATAACTAAAAAACATAAATATAATGGACTACATTTTAAATTTTTTCTTTAGTGATTTTGGTTACGCACTGCTCAGATTTGCGCTGTGCATGTTGGTCAACTGGGTCATCATCGACCGCCTGTATTTCAAGAAATCACGCCGTCGTGACTTCTATTTCACGTTTATGCTCATGTCGGTGGCCATCTTCTTCCTGGTCTATTTCATGATGGGTATGGATCGTGGCAAGGCCACCATGGGTGTGGGTCTTGGTCTGTTTGGTATCTTCAGCATCATGCGTTATCGCACCGATACGATGCCCGTTCGCGAGATGACCTACCTCTTTATTATTATCTGTCTCTCGGTGGTTCACGCCATGTTTGATGCCGAGGGCGAACTCAGTGCCGTTGTTGCTGCCGATTTGTCTAAGTTGGCTGTCATCGATGTCATCGTGCTCTGCGCCATCCTCATGTGCGAGCGCAGTCTTAAGATTATGAACACCAAACTCATCCAGTATGACCGTCCAGAACTGTGCAAGCCCCAGAACAAGGAGCAGCTTATTGCCGACCTCGAAGAGCGCACTGGCTTGAAGATCAAGAAGGTTGAAGTTGGTGGTTTCGATTTCCTCAAGGACTCCGTTGTCTTGCGTGTCACCTACGAGGGTAAGTTCAAGGGTAATGAAGTTGATAATCAGTTTAAAGTCAGAAAGTCACAATGGAGAAACGTCTAATTATCGCACTTTTTCTCTCGGCTTTTGCTGTGACCTCAAACGCTCAGGACGACTTCGGTGTCTGGAGCGAGGTCAATGTCGAGAAGAAACTCACCTCGCGCTTCAGCGTAGAGGGTGGGGCAGAATTGCGCACGCGCGACAATAGTAAGGAGATAGACCGCTGGAGCGTTGGTGCTGAGGCTGGTTATAAGTTCACCAACTGGCTCAAACTCTCTGCCGGCTATGTCCTGCTGAGAGACAACAACGAGAAGTGGAACGAAGACCACGATAAGTTGGCTGAGTATTGGGGCACACGTCATCGCTTCAACACCTCGCTCACTGGTTCCGTGAGTTTCGGCGACTTCGACCTCTCTCTTCGTGAGCGCTGGCAGTACACTTATCGCCCCGAGGTCACCGTCTCGCGTACCAATGTCAACAGTGGCAAGGTGAAGGACAAGACCTACAATGGCAAGGCCAAGAGTGTATGGCGCAATCGCCTGGTGCTGAAATACAAGTTCAATCGCACCCTTCGTCCATACCTCTCTGCCGAGAGTAGCGTGGCCAGTGGACTCGAGAAGATGCGCTATAGCGTTGGCACCGAGTTGCGTCTCAACAAGCACCACAGCTTTGATGTGAAATATCTCTATCAGCGTTATTACGATGATGATGCTGATGAGGGCAATTTCCATGTTTTAGGCGTGGGTTACACCTATAAATTCTAGGTGAACCCCGCTTTTTACCGTTTTTTTCACGCTTTTCGTTAAAAAGTTGGGAATTTATTTGGTGGTTTCGCAAAAAGTTACTACCTTTGCACCCGCAAAACGGAAAACGATGCACCCGTAGCTCAGTTGGTAGAGCACCTGACTCTTAATCAGGGTGTCCAGAGTTCGAGCCTCTGCGGGTGTACAAAAACAATGACGCGCATCCATTTTTCGTTGCACCCGTAGCTCAGTTGGTAGAGCACCTGACTCTTAATCAGGGTGTCCAGAGTTCGAGCCTCTGCGGGTGTACTAAAACTAGTCGGTTGCACTTTACAACGAGTTGATTTTAAGTCGGTTAGAGAATTGGATTCTGATGGGCCTTTATATGCAAATTAATCTCAAATAACTTAGAAAAGATACTGTATTTACATCTTTTTGTGGTACTTTTGCAGAGATATTTAAGTGTAATTAGATAATAGCGAACAGAAAAATGGACGTAACTGAACTGCATGACGAAGAGAATCTGCAGATGCAGCTTGAAGACCGCTGGGAGAACTTTGGCAGTCTGGATGGGATTATTGACTCAGATGACCCATTCACGCTACAAGGTGCGCCTAGGTTTGAACTGTATGAGAAGCTAAACAGTTTGGTGGATCACGCCCTGACATCAGATGAGAATCTTCTGCTTCGCCAGATACTCGGCATGGGTTGCAAGCAGCGTTCAGTCAAGGAACTTGCCCAATTGTATAGAGTAACTCAGAAGGAACTTCAAGAACAACTTGTGGCAATCGTTGAAAAACTGCGCCATCATGACGAATCGATTCTACTTTGGAAATATCTTAATAGATAATATGAAGATCGCTGATACAACTAATATGTGTTCACACCTGCAGAAAAAGCTGTTTGAAGAGGATGGCATCTATCATCCTCTGTTGTTAGCCATGCAGGATGATGCTGAGCTGACAGCCGTAGTCCGCTCTCGCCAGCTCCATATCTATAGAAATGGGAAAAAGGTACTGGTGTTGGCAGGCAAGGCTTCTCCCAAGATTATCAGGGAGGACCAACTTTGCGATTTGTTGCCCAAATAATTAAGTGATGGCTTGGAAACTGAAATATCGCTGCAGGCAGTGTGGCTATGAGGCTGAGGTGTACGAAGGGCGCGGACTCTTCCGTCAGGAGATTACGGCCGTGTCGTGCCCAGACTGCAAGACCATCCAGAACCTTGTTGTGGGTGGTATCATTGCCGACGTAGCCCCCTCATTCAGAAGTGAGGTGGGTCGCCTGTGTTTGCAATGTGGCAGCGATAACATCAGTATTTGGGATATGAAGACCTGTCCGAAATGTCAGGGCGAAATGGAACAAACAGGAGAAAAAGAGTTTTGGACGTGACACTAACGTATATCTTTCATAGCGGCTTTGTGCTGGAAACAAAGGAATCCATCCTGATATTTGATTATTGGATGGATTTAAGTGGTGTTGTGCCACCGTTTCTGAAGAAGGATAAGCCCATCTATGTCTTCTCCAGTCACTTTCATGAAGACCACTTCAATCGTGCTATTTTTGAATGGAGGAAGCAGCACGAGAACATCACCTATATTCTTTCCAAGGACATCTACAAGCATCGCAGAGCCAGTAAAGATGAAGCAGACGTTTGGCTGGCAAAAGGCGGAACATGGTTAGACGGCACTTTGTCCGTTTGGGCATTAGGCAGCACAGACAGCGGCGTGTCTTGGATAGTCGAGACAGAAGGCAAGCGCATCTTCCATGCCGGTGATTTGAATAACTGGTATGCCAGATTCCTGCAGGATGTCAAGCCAGGCGCGACTATTTATAGCGAGGAGTTCAACGAAGAGATTGACCCCATAGCCCATGAAAAACAATACCTAGGCGAGCTGAAGGATATCCTTAAGATTACCGATAGCTTCGATGTGGTGATGTTTCCCGTTGATGGACGTATAGGTAACGGCTATACCCTTGGAGGCCGACAGTTCATAGAGCGCTTCAAGGTTGGTCTCTTTGTGCCTATGCATTTCGTGGCCAGCGGCTTTGAATCCGCTTGGCGCATGAAGGAGTTCACAGATGAAAAAGGAATCTCCTTCTGGGAAATCAAGAGAGAGGGAGAAACGATAGATATCTGAATGATTGAGAAAAATACAGGGAAAAGATAGGTAGTATTCTTGGAATTTTGTATCTTTGCCGAAAATTACTGACCTATGCAGAATTTCTTCCTTCCAGAAATCAATGGCCTATTAGGTATCTTCCTAATAGATGAAAAGAACTCTTTTATTAATTTTGACCTGTCTGGCTGTGATGACCATCAAAGCACAGGACCAGAAGATTTACACCAGTGATGATGCTGCTAAGGATAAGTCTATTACTCCTCCCGTTTTTAAACTTTATGCCGATGGACAACTTCTTTTGACAGACCCTATTGTTGGTAACCTTCCAGAAGAAGTTCAATGGATGGTGATGAACTATCGCAAACCAACAGATGTTCCAGCGAGAGTTGATGTGCAGATTAGCTATATTGTAGAAAGGGATGGTAAACTCTCAAACATTCAGATAAATAAATATAGGCCAGAATACGAGAGTATTACAACACCACCATCTTCTTTTAAATCAGAGATTCGGAGGCTTCTTGGGTCTATGAAGAAGTGGACGCCAGCTAAGAAACAAGGTAGAGCAATACGCTTTAAAATGGAGTCAAGCTTGTATCTGTTTGACTATGCTAAAGCTATAAAAGAAAAAGTAGACTATTATAGAGCATTAAAAGAAGATGAAGACTCAGAAAAAAAATTGGAAGAATCAAATAAAAACAAAGTTTATGATTTCGTAGAAGAGCTGCCTTCCTTCCCAGGTGGACTAAAAGCATTGATTGAGTGGATTCAAAGGAACCAGAAGAAACCAGAGGGTGATCCGGTTGGACGATGCATTCTCAATTTTGTCGTTGAAAAAGACGGATCTCTTTCAGGAATCAAGGTCATGAGGTCATCTGGTAATGAAAAATTGGATGAAGAGTCTATTCGATTAATAAAGACCATGCCACGATGGAATCCAGGAAAGCAGAACGGAAAAAATGTACGCTGTAGGTACACATTAGATATCCCTTTCTTGTAATGTCGGAGGTATAAATCAAACATTTTCTTGGAAAAAGACGAAAAAAGCGAAGAATTACTCTTCGCTTTTACTTTATTTGCTATCCTGTCAGATATAGATGATTGTCAGGATGACAGTCGCTTGCCGTTATTATTCTATCTTTTTGCCTCTGTAGTATGCATTATAAGTATCTTGTGCATAGCCCTCGCCAGTTACTTTGAATGAGGAGGCCGAGGCATCTTTAACCTTCGTTCCATAATAGAATACGTTGAATGCATCTTTTGAGTAACCATCATCCAAAATTTTAAATGTGGAGGCAGATGCACCCTCAATTTTCTTTCCGAAATAGAACACGCTAAAAGAGTCCTTGGCATATCCATCACCAATTTCTTTAAAAGAAGAGGCCATAGCGTCTATCTTCTTGTCTCCATAGTACACGTTGAATGTTGTCTTGTAATAGCCTCTGTGTTTCTTTCCATGCTCGTGCCGGTCTCCATGTCCGTGGAAATGTGAGTCGTCACGCCCTTTTAAACGGAACGTGGCAGGGTCGACAAATTCGAGCACGCGACCTTCGAGATAGACATTGTTGCGGTCCTTTGCGTAACCAAAACCTAAATCCACGAACGAACGAGCGTCGGCATGAGGGATTGGTTCTCTGTCGAAAAACACTTTGTTGCGGTCTATCTTATATGCCTGAGAGAAAACCGATAGGCTCCATCCGATAAACCCTATCACCATCAGTGACTTCTGGAAAAATTCTTTCTTCTTCATAACTTCGGTATTTGGAATTATAATTGACTGATGCAAAGGTAAGCAAAAATTTTCTAACAACAAAAAAGAAAATCCCTATCTTTTGATGGGGATTTTCCTATTCATTTAATGCTCCTCAAAAAATGCAAAGTGCCTGGGCTTTCTTGGCCGTGAAGGAAACCTCGTACTTTCTGACGGAGGCGTCGCCGTCCGGCTGACCCGTGGAACGAGTGATTTTAATGGTCGGGTAGGGGCGCTCCTTTGCTCCTATGAGGTAGATTTCGTCGTTCGCAGTCTTGATGACGAATGTCAATAGAACGTGAATTTCGTGCCCTTTGAGCCTTCGCCGTCATAATCCGCGGCGATGGGGAACTGGCAGCAGAGGTTGTCTATGGCATCATCATCGAGGGTAACTGTCAGCTCCAACTCGATGGCCATCCGACGGTCGCTCCAGGTAAGATTCCAGATGCATTCGCCCAGAACGGCATTCACTACCGTCCGGATTTCATCCTGCGTGCGCCAGATGGAATCGTAGTCGGTCATCGGATGATCTTTGCTTTCTGAAGGTTGTCGAAATCGTCCCAGAACTCAGCCTGCTCTTCGTCGGTGAAGCCGTTCGAGGATAGCTCGTGAAGGATGGCATCTAGCAGCTGCACCTTCGAGATGTTCAACTCCGGGGCAATATCAATGGGATATGTGAGGATATCGCCCAGTGAGCCGACGTGACAGCCGGTAACGACAATGTCACCGCGAACTATAGTTACCTGAATATGTCGGCTGGCGCCATATTCAGGCTTCGTCATGCGGAGCTTCTGGTACAACGGATTGTCGCTGTACAGCTCGGAGTCGATGGAATTGATGAGTCCGCGGAGTGTCATTGTCACATTAAAACTAAATTACAATAGTCCTGATACGATATCACCATGACGATGCTCGTCGTTCTTTACGCTTTCCACCTCGGGGAAGTCTGCAATCAGATGCTCATAGTTGGTGGCAGCATCGTATTCCCCCTTGGCAATTATCTTATATAATCGGTTCTTTCCCAATAGATAGTAGAGGATGGGCATGATACGGGCCATCGTCTTCTTCGGTTTCAGGACCTTTTTTGTATAGGCATGAAACACGCTTGCGTGCCTGCCTTCTTCTTTTGCCAACTGCAGGAACGCTTCGCGCTCCTTGTCCGTCTTGACAACTTTTGCCAGACGCTGATACATCAGCACGGCATTGAGTTCGCCCTGCTGACTACGAAGTAATTCATTGTATAGTTCTTGTGTCATAGTTCTCTCTAAATACTAAAGTATTGTAATTTTCTCAGCAAAGGTACAAAATAATGCGGAATTATGACTAACTTTGCAAATCCAATTTATAGAATTATAGGATATATTAATGAAAAAGATTGCTATTCCAACACGTGAGAACATGGTAGATGACCATTTTGGTCATTGTGCTTATTATACAGTTATAACCCTCGATGATGAGAATCAGGTGCAGAATACAGAACGCCTGGATTCACCAGAGGGATGT
>CADAKX010000050.1:21432-29402 GCA_902788605.1 uncultured Prevotellaceae bacterium
AGAGGCTGCCATGGCAAGGTGGATGATGTGCTCAAGTCATACCAGAACGGCGAGCTGCGGGACTCCCTGGAATCCTGCGACCATCATGACTGCAGCCACCATGAAGCCAAGCCTGTGTACATGATTTCCAACTTTGGAAAGAAATAAGGAAGAATGAAGTGGACTGTACTATCAGATAATCGAAGCAGGGATGGCCGACTCTCTACAGAGCATGGCCTGTCAATCCTTTTGCAAACCCAGCGGCACAAGATCCTGCTTGATACTGGAGCAAGTGACGTGTTTATCAAGAATGCAGAGCAGTTGGGCATAGATCTATGCGATGTTGACTATGTTTTCATTTCTCATGGTCACAGCGACCATGCTGGAGGCTTGCGATACTTCTTGGAGCATAATCAAAAGGCTAAAGTCATCGTCTCACCTAATGCAATGAGTGGTACATTTTACTCAAAGCGAGGGAATCTGCATAGCATTACTACGGAGTGGCCAGAGTTAGACGCTGACAGGCTTATCTCGATAGACCAGACCTGTGAGCTAGCAAAAGGTCTTCACGCCATTGCTCATATACCTCAGAATCATATAATACCCAAGGGCAATCAGAATCTCTACGTGCAGGATGTCAATGGAGACTTTGTTCACGATGATTTCCGTCATGAGCTAGCCCTGTATATCGATGGTCTGCTATTTACAGGTTGTGCTCATAGTGGTCTGGAGAATATCCTGTCCGCATGTCCATGGCCCGTTCATACCGTTGTAGGTGGCTTCCATTTACTTGATGGTATGGAACCAGAGGAAGAAATACAGGCCTTGGCACAAAGGCTGAAAGAAAAGTATCCAAAAACGCTGTTCTATACAAGCCATTGTACAGGTGACAATGTGTTTGAGGTAATGAAGGGCGTGATGGGAGAACAGCTACAGTCCTTCAGATGTGGAACATTGAACGAAATGGTATGAGCTAGAGCTGTATTGTCGTCATCATCTTCATCTGGATACTATGTCAGAAGAATACCAGCATCTGGCAGACTTTGCCTGTCGCCGATTGGATCATTGCAAGTATGGCGAACAGAAAACGGCTTGCAAGAATTGTCCTACCCACTGCTATGCTCCAAAAGAGCGTGAGCAGATTCGCGAGGTGATGCGATGGGCAGGGCCAAGAATGTTCTGGTATTCACCCATGGAAGCCATTCGGCATCTTATCAATCAATGATATAAAAAGCACCGTTCTGCTACTTAAAGCAGGGCGGTGTTTTTTATGGCAATGTGCCAGGATTATCTCCTGAATAGTGTTGATTCACTATATTGCTCTGCATCAACTGAGTTTATGAGTTCACGGAGCGTCATACTGCTATCCACGAATGAGATGATTTGAGAGTACCATGCCGCTCCAGACTGCCATGATACCGACAATAACACCGGCTGCAACATAAAGAGCCATCTGCAGGGCATCACCTGCCTTCATCATGCCAAAGGATTCGTTGGCAAAAGTGCTGAATGTGGTGAAACCACCACAAAAACCAGTAATGAGCAGCAGTTTCATTTCTGGTGACAGCACGCCCTTGCTTACGAAGCCAACCAAAAGTCCAATCAGCAAGGAACCGAGGATATTAACAAGGAAAGTGCCCCAAGGGAATGAGGTATTCAGAGAAGATATCAGATATCTTAATACAGACCCGACGGCTCCACCTAATGCTACCAATAACAGATTTCTAATCATCTTTATTATGTATTTTTGTCCCAGCAAAACCGATTTTCAGTAAAGAAATGGCTTGGACACTCAAATATCGCTGCAGCCAGTGTGGCAGCGAAGCCGAGGTGTACGAAGGGAGAGGACTCTTCCGCCAGGAGATCCGTGCCGTGTCGTGTCCCGACTGCAAGAGCATCCAGAACATTGTGGTGGGCGGTATCATTGCAGACGTGGCACCCTCGTATAGTAAATCCCTGACTTGCTTAGCTGGCCAGGGATTCTTTTTGTATATATGGAATGGCACTAAGCCATGAAGTGGCGGATATGGCGAGCTGACGTCACCTTTGCGTCGTAGATGATGATCAGCTCACGCGTACGGGGATTCCACTTGGTGTCGATGACGCCCTTCATGTGGTCAGCCTTGTGGGCCATCTTCTTATGAGACTCATGACGACTCAGAACGATTGTGCAAAATTTGATTTCAGGACGATAGGCATCCCTGTGGTGTCTGTCGAAATGAGAGTGTTTCATCTCAACACGGTCGAAGTGAGATTCCTTCTTATTCTTTGCCGTTGCCGGCATTGCTGCTGTGATGGTCATCAACATCATTGCTGCTAAAATATTCATCGTCTTCATAACCTAATCTCCTATACTTTATATGTTAGACATTTGTTTCTTGTTCTCGCTGCAAAGATAGGACGAATATATGTGAATTGAAAATGAAATTTCCTATTATGAAGGGACGATATCCCTAAAAATATGTAGGGTTTTTCCCTTCTAGGTTTACATGAAGGAAGAAAAATACGGTTTTTTAAAGAATTTGTGCGCCAAAATGGTACACAGTTCAAAAAATATTCGTATATTTGCACACAGATAATTAAACTGATAGCATTATGGTAGTTGTTACAGGTAGAGATTTCAGAGCTAACACGGCAAAATACGTCGATGTTGCTTATAGTGGCGAGGACGTGGTGGTAAAATCACGTGCTGGTAGTTTTCGTGTTGTCCCTATCACAGAGGACGATATTGTTATTAACAAGCGTGATTTGGCCGCAGAATTGCGTGGTGCACTGATGGAAGTGAAGGAATCCCTGGAAGGTAAACGTAAGTTGAATACTTTAGACAATTTAATCAATGAGCTTCGAAATTCTAACGACTAGTTATTTTGATCTCGAAGCCAAACGTTTGGCAAAACGTCATCGCAGCTTCATTGAAGACTTACAAGACTTCCAAGAGGAACTATTAAAGAATCCATACCAGGGAACAGAATTGTCTCCTGGTATAAGAAAAATCCGTCTTTCAATCGACTCAAAAGGCCGAGGAAAGTCTGGTGGTGCCCGTGTCATTACATTCACTTATCTTGTTGATGAGAAAGATGGCGTAGTGATTCTGCTTCTTCTCTACGATAAGGCTGATGCAAGCAGTATTAAGATGAATGTTGTTCGGAAAATCATAAAGGATCTTGGTTTGGATTTAGAAGCACTACAAAGTGAAGGAAAACTTCAATCACCAAGTCAGACATAATGCAAACATGATAAACGGCTCCTCAAACGGGAGCCGCTTTTCTAAATCCTAATATTTCGTTAAATCTTGGCACAAAGGTAACAAATATTCTTCTTTTTTCGTACCTTTACCCCCAGATTTAATAAGTTTTGTGAAATATGAGTAACAATAAAGACGAGAAACGAGCGCTCGGCTCTGCCGCTTTGCACCGCAAAGAAATTCGGAGAAAGCGCCTGATGGACAATAAGGTCTATTTGGTAATGAACGTCCTGACGCGTTACATGGATCGATACTATCTCGATGCACTCATAGGCCTGATTCCTGGTTGGGGAGATGCCATTGCATTTCTCAGCGTAGTGCCGTTCCTCTATTTCTCGTCGGGAGTTGTTAAGAGTATACCCCTGACGCTTGCCGTCCTAAATAATGCCCTCCGTGACTTACTGATGGGCATGATACCCTTCTTCGTTGGCGACGTTATCGACTTCTTCTATCGTTCAAACATCCGGAACTTGCAGATGATTCAAGGTTTCGTTGATGGTGACGAGATCATCATCAGACAGGTGAACCAACGAGCCTGGCAGTCTGCTATCATCCTAGTAGTCCTTCTACTGCTCATAGTTCTTATGATTTGGGCACTCTTTAGTTTTGCCAGCTTCCTGTATTCATTGGTAGCATCCATCTTCTGAACTGCCTTTGCAAAGTGATTTAATGTGTTTTGTAATATGATACTAATTTTAAAAAACTAAACTGATATGAAGAATTTGATTAAGCGAGAGCAAAGCAAACAGGTTTGCTTTGCCGAGAGTGAAAATTCTCGAACGAAGTTCAAAAGATTTATTTCAATCCTCATGGCAATGATGGGTGTGCTGACCATTTCGGCACAGAGCATTTATGATTTCAAGGTAAAGAATGACGTAGGACAGGAGGTTTCGCTCTCTGACTACAAGGGCAAGGTGCTACTGATTGTGAACACCGCTACCCGATGCGGATTTACGCCACAGTACAAGGAACTGGAGTCGTTGTATGAGAAATATTCGAAGGACGGCTTCGAGATTCTCGATTTCCCCTGCAACCAGTTTGGAGAGCAGGCTCCTGGCACGATTCAGGAGATCCACTCGTTCTGTACAGCCAACTTTGATATCCAATTCCCACAGTTCGACAAGATTGATGTGAATGGTGCCAACGAGCATCCGCTCTACACCTTCTTGAAAGCACAGAAGGGATTCAGTGGTTTTGACACCAACGACCAGCAAGGCAAGTTTATGGACGACATGCTCCGTAAGCGTGACGCCGATTTCGATAAGAAAGCAGACATTAAGTGGAACTTCACCAAGTTCCTCGTCAGTCGCGATGGTCGTGTGTTAAAACGCTATGAGCCGACGGATAAGATGAGTGATATCGAGGCCGCTATCCAGATGGAGGTAAATCCCATGCTGAGCAACATCATGACGCGTACCAGCATCCGACAGTACACCAATGAGCCCGTTTCAAAGGCAGATATCGAGACGATGCTTCGTGCAGGTATGGCTGCTCCTACAGCTGTAAACCGCCAGCCTTGGCATTTCGTAGCAGTCACCAACAAGGATAAACTGGCAGAACTTGCTGGTCGCAGAGGCATGATCAAGCAGGCAGGTGTTGCCATTGTTGTTTGTGGCAATCTGGACAAAGCTATGCAGGGGTCAGCACAGGCCTTTTGGATTCAGGACTGCTCAGCAGCAACAGAAAATATCCTCCTTGCAGCTAATGCGCTTGGTCTTGGTGCCGTATGGACAGGCTGCTATCCTATGGACGACCGTGTGGCAGAAGTTTCCAAGGTGTTGAAGTTGCCTGAGACCATCGTCCCTCTGTGCGTCATCGCCATTGGCCATCCAGCAGAACAACCTACACCAAAGGATAAATGGAAGCCTGAGAACGTGTCATATAATGAGTTTGGTGGTCGCTAGACCTCTTAGAATTAAAGTTCTGAGTATGACGCTTCCCAAGTTCATCATCACAATGGACGGCTACTTCCGCCTTGGCATGGTCAATCAGCACAGAGACTTGCTGAAGCCCGGTGACCAATGTATCGGCGGTGGGTACTACCACTTTGACTTTGTTTCCAACCGTATCCTTCTTGACAGAGAATCATACGACTTTGGTCGTCCCAAGTGGCATCTGCTGGAATCATTAATGGTTCCTTCTACCTATCGTGGCATGCGAATCGTCTATTCGTATGACGACGGCTTCCACGAAGATTTCCACGTCAGCGAAGAATTGAATATCGAATACTATGACTGACAACGCGGCATATTCTCGTTTTTTTGTACCTTTGCACCGATTTATTATATAGATTAGAAAATGAAGTATATTTTGACTTGCTTATTGGTCGCCTTCGGCTTTACTACAGCCTGTGGACAAGCGAAAGAGCAGCGAGAGCAAAGCCGAATAAATTCGAGCTTTGCCGAGTCGCGATTGAGTTCGAGCGAAGCTCAACAGAATTTTGAAGACATGGAAGTGAAAGAATTTGCAGAACTGATTGCAGATTCAAACGTGGTAATCCTCGATGTACGTAAGGCCGACGAGTTTGCCGAAGGGCATATCAAGGGAGCCATCCTTATAGACCAGTTCCAAAGCGACTTTATGGAGCAGGCACAAGCAAAACTGCCTAAGGACAAGACTATTGCCATCTATTGTCGCAGTGGTCGCCGCTCTGCCAATGCCGCTGGCAAACTGACTGCCGTCGGCTATAAGTGTGTAAATCTCAAAGGAGGCTTTCTCGCGTGGAAAGAAGCGAATATGCCAGTATTTCGCCCTGACATTTCGGACAGGTCTTCATAAATTGTTGACTGCAGAATATAACTTAGGCATGCGGCAAAGCCGAGCGGCAAATGAAATAAATGAGTGCTATCTGGGCCAGCAGAATCAGGGGAAGTCCATACTTGAACTTCTTGTGCATCGTCTTATGATGCCAGAGCTTCATTCCAAGCAAGGCTCCGATGCTGCCTCCAATGACTGCTAATATCAGCAAGGTGGCTTCGGATATGCGCCAGTTGCCGTGCTTAGCCTTAGCCTTCATTCGAGCCTGCTTACCCCCTCGCTTACTCGCAGCCTTGTCAATACCATAGACCAGGAAGGTCACGACATTGATAGCTATCAAGTATATTACTATTTTCATATCACAAAACATATTAAATTGGCAAACAAAGCGTCCCTTGGAGGCCAAGCGCTCGTTTCTCGTCTTTGTTCATACGATTAATCGTTAATATAGGATTTCGTCGTCATGTCATAATACAGGGCCTCCAACTCGGCCAGAGTCAGTTTCTCCACAGAGTGCTCGATGATGCGGATGAGCTCGTCGCGACGATGTTCGTCTGACTGATTAAAACGGTTCATGTAAGCCATAGTCTATTATTCGTTTCTTTTTAATTTGTTATCAGAATGATGATTCCGCTGATGCAGATATAGGCATAGACGATGTAGCGGAAGATGTGGTTGGGGATATGCCTGAAGACATAGGCACCCAGCATCGTGCCGATGATGACACCGCCAAGGCCATAGAGATAATCGACGGTGACAGTCTCAGTGAAGAAGCCGTTGTAGGCTCTCACACCCGTCATCATCACATTGCCAATCAGGAAATAAGTCTGCGCCATTGCCATATAGTGCTCCTTCGTGGGTTCACTCTGTATGAAGTATAGCACGGCAGGCGGGCCTTGCATGCCGAAGAAACCACCCATCAGTCCGCTCAATGTTCCTGCGCCTATCTGCACTTTCTTCGTCGTCGGCAGCTTGATGCGCTGGCTAAACAGCATGAAGTAGATGCTAATCAGGATAAGTGCTACGCCAAGGATTTGACGCAAGATGTGGTCTTCGATGCGTGTCAGGGCGAAGATGGCGATGGTAGAGACGATGATAAACGTCAGCAGAATTGGCCAAAGCCTGCTCCATGTAACATAACTCCGCAATCGCCATACGATAGCAGCAGAGGTGGTGATGGCCAGTAGTCCTGAGAGAGTCGTGGCCTCGCCATAGCTTGGCATAAGGAACGGCAGCATCGTCATAATGAAGATGCCAAAGCCGAAACCCGTGGTGCGCTGGATGAAACTCGCGCCTATGCTCAGCAGGAATATGGAGATGACAATGCTACTCAAATCCTAACATTTCGAAAATTATATTGCAAAGGTAGCAAAAAATCTTCGTTTTTAGTATCTTTGCACCCAGATTTAATATGTTTTGTGATATCCCTTTCAAAATAACAGCAAGCCCCCGACCTGCCGTATGCAAGTCGGGGGCTTTTACTTTTTACCTTTTCTTCACGCTCCCATACAGCTGGTGGTGCCCAGCGTGGTGAGGATTGCCGTGATGATGCTTGCAAGAACCTGCAAGAGTGTCTTTACGCCTTCTTTCTTCATAGTCGTTTAGTTTTTGTGTTAATACTTAGATTAGGTTTTTGATTAGAGGTGAGGGCTTCAGCCTTCAGCCATCAGCCATCAGCCTTCAGCCCTCTTCCCTCAGCCTTCAGCCCTCAGCCTTCAGCCTTCAGCCCTCAGCCTTCAGCCTTCAGCCCTCTTCCCTCAGCCATCTCTAATCGTTCTCATTGCCGCCCTGGTTCTGGCTACCGCCACCATTTTCGTTTTGGTTTTGGTTTTCGTTCTCCGAACCGCCATTCTCATTCTCAGGGTCCTCGACGTCACCCGAGGTAGAGGTTACGCGCTTCACCTCCTTACCATTGCGGTCGATGCAGGAGATCTGGATGGCGGTATTGGCCAGCTCGTCCTTCAGGTCTACACTGGGGGTGAAGATGATG
>CADAKX010000051.1 GCA_902788605.1 uncultured Prevotellaceae bacterium
TCACATCGAGCACAAGCTGGGTATCCACGGCTCACCTACCTGTGAGCTCACCTATAAGAACGCTAAGGCCGAGCTCTGCGGTAGCACACGTCTGGGTCTGATCAAGTATGTGATGGCTCTGATGAACGGTGCCCGTCTGGGTATCGCCGCACAGAGTGTAGGTGTTGAGCAGGAGGCTTACAACGAGGGTCTGGCTTACGCTAAGGAGCGTCAGCAGTTTAACGATAAAATCATTAACTTCCCTGCTGTATACGACATGCTAAGTCGCATGAAGGCTAAGCTCGATGCTGGTCGTTCACTGCTGTATGAGACAGCTGCTTACGTTGATATCTACAAGTGCTTGGAGGATATCGAGCGCGACCGCAAGCTCACTCCCGAGGAGAAGCAGGAGCTGAAGAAGTACCAGCGCTTGGCCGATGCCTTCACACCACTGGCCAAGGGTATGAACTCAGAGTACGCCAACCAGAACGCTTACGATGCTATCAGCATCCACGGTGGTTCAGGTTTCATCATGGAGTACAACAACATCAAGGACATGCTGGCTGCACTGCCTGCTGAGGCTAACGCTGCTCTCAAGGCCCGTGTTGAGAAGCTCATCCCCGTTTACGAGGAGGCTCTCGCCGCTGTTAAGGCTCTCGACAATCAGGATGCTCACGACTTCCTGGCTCGCCGTCTCTACGACATGACAGCCGAGCTCGTGATGTGTCTGCTCATCCTTCGCGATGCTGCTAAGGCTCCTGAGCTGTTCGCAAAGAGCGCTAACGTATATGTTCGCATGGCCGAGGAGGATATCCTTGGTAAGGCCGCTTACATCAAGGCCTTCCAGGTTGAGGACCTCGAGAACTTCAAGGCAAACGACGAGGCTGCTGAGTAATCAGCACCTCATCTCATATCAACAAAAAGGGCATCCAAATCTGGATGCCCTTTTTTGTTATTCTGTTTAGTGTTATGATTAGAACTTATATCTCAGACCTACGAGGCCGATCCCCTGCTCGCCCACACCTACTTCGACAAAGCCACGGATCTGACGAGAACCAAGTTCAAGGCCAAGGAGCGATGCCTGCCAGTTGAAGTGGAGCGCAGACTCGTTCTCGTCGCCACCCTTCTCAGAACGGATGGTAGCACCAGCACCCAGTTTTGAATACACGCCGAAGGTCTTGGACTGGAACCAATCGAACTTCACAGCGGGCATCAGGGTGAAGTAGCTCTGGGTGAGATCACCAATCTTTTTACCACCACTCATCACGTCCTGCGTGTTCTTGCCATAGACAGCGATACCACCAAGTCCGATCTTCGCACTGGGATGATAGAAATACTCGACAGAGAAGGGGCCTGTGAAATCCTCGTTTTCATAGGTCACGCCACCAAATGTCACAAAAGTGGTGGTGATGTGCTCGAAGGCATTGATCCACTGGGAATTGGAACCTGCACCAAAGCTCACAGCCACCTCGTGGCGACTAAATTCTTCACTCTGAGCCTGGGCGCACACAACGGTCATCAGACCCAACAGGGTCGTCAGAAATGTTTTTTTCATGTTATTTAGATAATATGTTTAATGAATTAAAAGTTCTCTTTCAGTATCTGCTCGATGACCTTGGGGAAGTATTCCATCTCGAGCACATGCTCCTTGGCAGCAATATCGTCGGCAGTATCCTCTGGACTCAGCGCCACGCGATACTGGGCAATGATCTCGCCACCATCGCAGACGGGCGTCACCCAATGCACCGTCATGCCGGTCTCTGTCTCGCCAGCAGCCTTGACGGCCTCGTGGACGTGGTGTCCCCACATGCCCTTGCCACCATATTTGGGCAACAGCGAAGGATGGATGTTGATGATGCGACGCGGATAGGCATCGACGAGGAAGTCAGGGACCAGGGGCAGGAAGCCGGCCAGCACAATGAAGTCGATAGCATACTGGCGCAGCAGGGGTATCATCACCGCAGCGTCGTTCAACTGGGACTTGGGCACCACCTGCGTCTTGACACCCAAGCGCTGGGCCTTCTCAATCACGGGGGCGTCGGCTTTGTTGCTGACTACCAAGGCCGTGTACACCAACTCCGAGTCGTGGAAATAGCGGATGATGTTCTCGGCATTCGTTCCGCCGCCCGAAGCAAAAATAGCAATATTCACTTTCATATAAATCAAGATATTGTCATTTTGTGGGCGCAAAGGTACAAAAAAATATCTAAAGTTTTGCCATCTCAGGGATATTTTGTAATTTTGCAACGCTTTAAGGCACAAATACATAAAATAAATCAATATGAAGAATATCACTCTTGACATGACTAAAGCCTCCTGCTTCTTGGCAGAAGGTGCAGTGGCTGCTTTCGAACCCAAAGTGAAGGCAGCACAGGAAGCCCTTGAGAACGGCACCTGCCCTGGCAACGATTTCCTGGGATGGCTCCACCTCCCCTCATCAATCACCCCCGATTTCCTGGCTGAGATTCAGGCTTGCGCCGACACGCTGCGCCAGAACTGCGAGGTTGTGGTGGTTGCTGGTATTGGTGGTTCTTATCTGGGTGCTCGCGCCGTGATCGAAGCCCTGAGCAACTCGTTTGCTTGGCTCATCCAGGATAAGAAAAATCCTACCATCATGTTTGCTGGTAACAACATCGGCGAGGACTACCTGTTCGAGATGACAGAATATCTGAAGGACAAGAAGTTTGGCGTCATCAATATCTCAAAGAGCGGTACTACCACCGAGACTGCCCTGACCTTCCGTCTGCTGAAGAAGCAGTGCGAGGCTCAGCGCGGCAAGGAGGAGGCCAAGAAGGTGATCGTGGCCGTGACCGACGCTAAGAAGGGTGCTGCACGCACCTGCGCCGACAAGGAGGGATACAAGAGCTTTATCATCCCCGACAACGTGGGTGGTCGTTTCTCTGTGCTCACTCCCGTAGGTCTGCTGCCCATCGCCTGCGCTGGCTTCGACGTGAAGCAGCTGGTGGCTGGTGCACAGGATATGGAAAAGGCTTGCGGCAAGGACGTGCCCTTCGCAGAGAACCTCGCTGCACAGTATGCTGCCGTACGCAACGGTCTGTATCAGGGCGGCAAGAAGATTGAGATCATGGTGAACTATCAGCCCAAGCTCCACTTCTTCTCTGAGTGGTGGAAGCAGCTCTACGGCGAGAGCGAGGGTAAGGATGGCAAGGGTATCTTCCCTGCATCTGTTGACTTCACCACCGACCTGCACTCTATGGGTCAGTGGATTCAGGAGGGCGAGCGCACCATCTTCGAGACGGTGATTAGCATCGAGGAGCCCGAGAAGAAGTTGCTGTTCCCCAACGACGAGGAGAACCTGGACGGCCTGAACTTCCTCGCTGGCAAGCGCGTGGACGAGGTGAACAAGATGGCTGAGCTGGGCACACGTCTGGCTCACGTGGATGGTGGTGTGCCCAATATGCGCATCAGCGTTCCCAAGCTCAACGAGTACTACATCGGTCAGCTCATCTACTTCTTCGAGATCGCTTGTGGCATCAGCGGCAACCTGCTGGAGGTGAACCCCTTCAACCAGCCTGGTGTAGAGGCCTACAAGAAGAACATGTTTGCCCTGCTCGAGAAGCCTGGCTACGAGGCTGAGTCAAAGGCTATCAAGGAGCGTCTGGCAAAAGAGAAGTAATTATTAGCAGCGAACTCTCGCAGACTTTTTCAGATTGTCTGCAAATGTCCGTGTAAGTCCGCTGCTAAAGAGATAATAATGAAGCAAGCTATTCAGCAATACTTAGAGAAACACGGTTTTGAGGCACTTCGCCCCAAAGCCGTGCTTTTCGATATGGACGGTGTGCTCTACAACTCGATGCCCAACCACGCCATTGCGTGGCAACGCTCGATGGAGAAGTTTGGCATACACATGACAGAGGCCGACGCCTATGCCACTGAGGGGGCACGCGGTGTCGACACCATCCGCATGATGGTGAAGAAACAGCAAGGGCGCGACATCGACGAGGCCGAGGCGCAGTTGATGTACGACGAGAAGACGCGCCAGTTTCACGCCCTGCCAGAAACCTCGATCATGCCTGGCATCCCTGAGCTGATGAAACAGATAAACGCCGACGGACTGACCATCGGCGTGGTAACGGGTAGCGGACAGCGTCCACTCATCAATCGCTTGCTGAAGGATTTTGGTGATTATCTCGACGAGAGCCACATCGTCACTGCCTACGACGTGAAGCACGGCAAACCCAACCCAGACCCTTATCTGATGGGACTGCAAAAGGCGGGCAACCTGAACCCATGGGAGGCGTTTGTCGTCGAGAATGCCCCACTGGGCGTGAAGGCTGGCGTGTCCGCTCGCATCTTCACACTGGCTGTCAACACTGGTCCGCTGGCCAACGAGATTCTGGAAAATCAGGGGGCCAACATCGTATTCCCCACGATGACCATGCTCAGCGACAAATGGCGTGAGCTGATGGCATCGCTATCGTAATCTTAAGACTTTTGTTTTTTCTGCGCGTCGGACTAAGGTTTCTCAGACGCCTTCATCCTCGGCTTCCACATAGTCGAGCATGTCCATATCATCGTCCTCGCGAATGTTGATGATGCCATTGCGATCGACAGTCATCTCCAAAGGAATAAACACATCGTCAACAGCATCGGGCAGGGCAACAACCACAGAGAACTCCAACTTGCCATCGTCCACCTCGTCGAAACGGATGCTGGCCAAGATGCCGTTCTTGCGGAACACCTCGTCGACATACTGGGCGAAGGCACTCTTGGTAAACGTGCGCTTGAAAAGTGATGAGCCGTCCTTGCGATTGACAGAGACGGTGATGCGGTTGTCCTTGTATTTCTGGCCAGCCTCATCCTTCACCATCGGCAGACTGTCGGCAGCCACACGACTGACAGACACCTGATAGGTGGCACCTTCCCACTCTACTGCCTGAGACTGATTGTCGGCTGGCATGCCAATGGGGTCCTGCAACTGTTTGGGCACATATTTCGTGGTGATGATATCGTCGGATTGCTTCTTCTCTTTACAGGCACTCAGCATCATGATGCCAAAGGCCAAGACAAAAGGAATTATTCGTTTCATACGTTTTGTTTTTGACGAAGCAAAAGTACAAAAAAAAAATGATACAGCCATAAAAAACGCCTACTATTTAAAAAATAGCAGGCGCATTGTTATCATTCCAAAAATCTTTTTACTCAAAAAATGACTCACATCATTTTTGTTTGCGGGGGCTCGCTCGCCCCCTTCAAAACACTATGTTAACCTAAATCACTATGAAAAAATCTCAATTATTATTGTTGATGTCTCTGCGTGGTCTTTGTCCGCGTTGGCCCTGGAAGCGATTTTGCTGATCCTTCGTATAGGCCTGATATTGTTCCTCAGTCAAGATGGTCTTCAGCTCGGCATTGTAAGCCTCCATGTTCTTGCGCATCTCCTCGCGATTGCCCATCTGACCCATCATTGGGCGACGACCTTGAACTGAATCGTTCTGTGGGCGCTGGGGACGCTGTGGCATCTGTCCCATCTGACCTTGTGGGCGACGTCCCTGACCGCGCATTCCTGCCATCGGTCCCATGGGAATCTTACCCATAAACTTGGTATTCAAGTCGAGCAGCTTGGCTGCCTGCTCTTCACTGAGTTTATACTTCTCAACAGTCTCGTTTGTGCGCTGCTTCACCATTTCCTTTGGATCCATCTGGCGACGCTCGGGTCTGTTCTGGTTGGCCTCCTGGGCCATCACGTTGGCAGTCATCAGCATGCCTGCAACTATTGTCAAAAGAATCTTCTTCATCTTTTAATCTCCTTTTTTTTTAGTTTTGTACTCTTTTTGCGTTGCAACTATCTTACTGACGTGACAACATAACAGAAGTTTAATCAAAATCGAAAAAAAACGCATTTTTTTTTGCAAAAAAGTTATTTTTTATCGATTTTGTGGTATTAAATAATACAAAACGAAAGAAAAGACGTGTTTTTACTGATGAATCTCAACTACCGTCAGAACGCCGTCCTCCACACGGAAACGAACGTCCTTGCCAGCAAAGGGCATGCCATACACACGCTCGGCATCATCGTGATAGCGTGGACGGGGGTCTTGGGCCAACACCTGTCGCAGTCCTTTCTGCTCCTCGTCAGAAAAAAGAGCGGCCATCTCCTCTGGCAATACCACCTTCAGGGGTTCCCATGTGGTCTGGTCTACAAAACCACTGCGTGCCTCTGGGTGGCTGTCGGCATAGGTCACATAGGGTTTGATGTCGTAGATGGGTGTTCCATCCATCAGGTCGGCACCCTTCACATAAATCACAGGACCTTCCTTCTCGGTCATCTCCACCTTATTTATATATACGCACGAGAGGCCCAGGCGGTTGGGACGGAAGGGAGAGCGCGAGGCGAACACACCCACCCTTTCGTTGCCACCCAGACGGGGCGGACGTACGGTGAGTCCCTGCTGTTCGTGGGGATTGCCACTAAACTCCCATATCAACCACAGATAGTCAAACTGCTCGAGTCCGCGTACGGCTTCTTCGCGTCTGTACTCTGACTCCAGTACGATACGTCCCACCAAGTCGTCGGCCAGTCCGCTTTGGCGAGGCAGGCCAAACTTCGACGTCAGGGGCGAGTGGAAGTATGCGATGGGTTTGATATTCATGTGTGCAAAGGTACAAAATAATTTCGTAATTCAGAATATTTTTGTACCTTTGCACGCAAAACCAACAAAAATAAAAGAACCTAAGATGAAGAAACTATTGATTTCTATGGCCCTGCTGCTACCAATGGCAGTTGTAGCTCGCGAGGCGACTGTCACCTCACCCAACGGAAAACTTGTTGTCACAATCAACGACGAAGGTCAGCAGGCTACCTATGCCGTCGCCCTCGATGGTCGTCAGATGCTGTTGCCATCGGCCCTGGGCTTCAAGGCTGACTTTGGCGACTTCACCCAGAAGCTCACCATCACCAACACCAAGACGGCCCATGCCGACCGCACCTACGAGATGCGCCAGGTGAAGCAGTCGAAGATGCACTACGTGGCTGAGCAGCTCACCGTTGACTTCGAGAATGCTAAGGGTCAGAAGATGTCGGCCGAGTTCTCTGTGAGCAACAACGACGTGGCTTTCCGCTACCTCATCCCTCGTCAGAAGAACGATAACCCCAAGTGTGCCGTCATCGAGAAAGAGAGCACAGCCTTCCGTCTGCCCGATGGCACCACCACATTTATCACGCCACAGAGCAGCCCCATGGTGGGATGGGAGCGCACCAAGCCCAGCTATGAAGAGGGCTATAGCATCGATGGCGCCATGACAGCTCGCTCGCAATATGGTCAAGGTTATACTTTCCCTTGTCTGTTTCATGTTCCGTCTACTGCGATGACATCGCAGTCCACCGGACAGGAGGGTTGGGTGCTCATCTCTGAGACAGGCGTCGATAGTCACTACTGCGGCTCGCACCTCAGCGACTACCCATACACCATCGCCTATCCCATGACTGGTGAGAACAACGGCAACGGCACAGCCACCGCTGGCATCGCCCTGCCTGGCAAGACACCCTGGCGCACCATCACCGTAGGTACCTCGTTGAAACCTATTGTCGAGACGACTATTCCCTATGATGTGGTAGAGCCGCTCTACGAACCCTCACAGCAGTATGGCGCTGGTCGCTACACCTGGTCGTGGCTCATCTGGCAGGACAACTCCATCAACTACGACGATCAGGTGAAGTTCATCGACCTGGCATCGGCCATGGGCTATGAGTTTTGTCTGGTGGACAACTGGTGGGACCAGAACATTGGACGCGACCGCATGGTGGAGCTCTCGAAATATGCCCAGTCGAAGGGTGTGTCACTGATGCTGTGGTACAACAGCAATGGTCACGAGAACGATGCGCCTCAGACACCTCGAAACTGTCTGGATAACAGCATCGCACGTGATCGTGAGATGGCCTGGCTGAAGAGTATTGGCGTAAAGGGCATCAAGGTGGACTTCTTTGGCGGCGACAAGCAGGAGACGATGAAACTCTATGAGGATATCCTCTTCGATGCCAATCGCTATGGCATCCAGTGTATCTTCCATGGCTGCACGTTGCCTCGTGGTTGGGAGCGTATGTATCCTAACTATGTGGCCAGCGAGGCTGTACTCGCCAGCGAGAATGTCTATTTCAACGAGGGTGCTGCCATCCGTCAGGCCTTCGACCTCACCCTGCATCCCTTCTGCCGCAATGCTGTGGGCACCATGGACTGGGGTGGTGTTATCATGAACAAATATCTGTCGCCAGACAACAAGAGTCGCCACACGCGCAAGACCACCGATGCCTTCGAGATTGCCTCGGCCTATATCATGCAGACGGCCATCCAGTGTGTGGCTATGCAACCCAACAACCTGCAGGAGTTGCCCCAGCACGAGCTCGACCTGCTGAAGGATATTCCCACTACCTGGGACGAGACCCGTTTCATCGACGGCTATCCTGGTCGCTATGTGGTGCTGGCCCGTCGTCATGGCAACAAGTGGTACATCGCTGGTTTGAATGCCCAGAAGACACCGCTGACGCTGACAATCAATCTCTCGGATTATAGCCTCAGCAAGCAGTTTGCCGATCAGGCCGATAAGAAAGGACGTATCACAGGTACTGCCATCACGCCTCTGAAACTCAAGAAAGGAAAGGCGAGCATCACGATACAGCCCAATGGTGGCTGCCTGATTTACTAATCAACAACAGACAACAATAAAAAATGGCACCCAATCTTGGATGCCATTTTTTATTGATGTCGCCTCAATGATTATTCGATTGCGATGGGCTTGTACTTTGGTACCAGACTCTTCATGATAAACCAGCCAATGAGGTAGGCCACAGCACACATGCTGAACACCACCATATAGGCAGCAGGTTTGCCCTCGAAGCCAAAGAACGAGAACAGCTCGCCCTTGCCGTCGGCCCATGTGAAGAACGCGCCAGAGCCCTTGTTGATGGCAAAAGATGCCAAGCCGCCAGCCATGGTACCGATGCCAGTGATGGTGCCGATGGTTGACTTGGGGAACATATCGCCGATGGTAGAATACAGGTTGGCACTCCATGCCTGATGTCCTGCACCCAGGAAACCAATGAGGATGGCAGGCCACCAAGCACTATAGGCTCCCAGAGGCTGTGCCAGCAGGCCCAGCAGGGGGAAGCAGGCAAAGATGAACATGGCACGCATGCGACCCAGATAGGGGTTCATGCCACGCTTCTCGACAAAATACTTAGGCAGATAGCCACCACCGATGCTCACCACCGTCACAATGGCATAGAGGGTGAAGATGAGCAGGATGCCCATGGGCGAATCGCTGGTGTAATGATAGACATCGCTGAAATAGGCTGGTGCCCAGAACAGGAAGAACCACCACACGCCATCAGTCATGAACTTACCCACGATGAACGACCATGTCTGGCGGAAGGTGAAGCATTTCCAGAACGAGATAGTCTCCTCGTCGTCCTTCACATTCTTGCGGTCTTGCACCTCGGCAATGTCGCTGTCCTGCTCGATATAGTTCAACTCGGCCTGATTCACACGCTGGTTGCGCGCAGGCTTTTCGTAGAGCCATGCCCACAGGCCCATCCAGAAGAAGCCCAGCACACCAATAATGATGAAGGCCATCTCCCATCCGCAAGCACGAGCCAACAGGGGGATGGTGGCAGGAGCAGCCAGGGCGCCCACAGAAGCACCACTATTAAATATAGAGGTGGCAAAGGCACGGTCTTTCTTGGGGAAGTACTCGGCCGTCACCTTGATGGCAGCAGGGAAGTTACCAGCCTCACCCACAGCCAGGATCATACGACAGGCCAGGAACAGCCACACAGAGATGGTGGTCAGGGCAACGATACTGCCACCAGCAAGTCCGATGGCACCCCATCCGCAGGCTGCATGCATACAGGCACCCACGCTCCACACGAAGATGGCAATGAGGTAGCCCTTCTTGGTGCCCATCCAGTCGATAAACTTACCAGCAAAGAGGTTGGCCACAGCATAGAACACAGAGAACAGACCCGTAATGGTGCCGTAATCATCGTCCGTCCAATGAAAGTCAGGGGCGATAAAATCTTTCCATGTCAGACTCAGCACCTGACGGTCCATGTAGTTAATGGTAGTCGCAAGGAAGAGCAGTCCGCAGATAACCCAGCGGAAACTACTCATTTTGGTTGTTTGGATTGATGACATTGTTGTTTTATTGTTTTATTGGTTTTTCTGTTATAACGTCTTACTTGATATCAATAACAGGAATATTATCCTTGTCATTATAGTAAAGGTTCTCGCCTGCCATACCCCAGATAAAGGTATAGTAATAGGTGCCGGCAGCAGCATGCATGCTCCACTCGGGCGACATGATAGCCTGCTCATTGTGCAACCACACCACACGGCTCTCCTCGGGCTGTCCCATGATGTGGGCGATGGTCTGGTCCTGAGGCAGGTTGAAATAGTAGTAGGCCTCAATGCGGCGACCATGGGTGTGAGGCGGCATCGTGTTCCAGGCAGCACCTGGGTTCAACTGCGTCAGGCCCAACTGCAACTGACAGGGACCTTCTTCCAGCACGTCGTTGACGATGAGTTTATAGACGGTGCGGTTGTTGCACTCCTCCAGCGAGCCAACAGGGCCCCAGACAGCAGCCTTCAACGAACCCTTACGACCATCAAGGGTAATCCACTGGGTCTTGTAGTGCTGATGGGCGGTGGCTGAGTTCAGGTAGAACTTAGCGGGCTTCTTGGCATCCTTTGAACGGAAGAGCACTTCCTTGTTTACATCCTTGTCCTTGCCGATATGACCACGACCAATATACAAGGCCTCTTTGGGTGAGAGGGCATACTCCTTACCATCGACGATGACCACGCCATCGCCCTCGCCACAGTTCACCACGCCGAGCTCACGATTATAGAGGAAATACTTCTCCTTGATAGTGGGGTCAACATCAAGTCCCAACTCCAGGAAGTTCTCCAGTTTCAGGGTCTTGTTAACAGGCATCGCGCCACCAAAGATAAAGCGATCGTAATGCGAGTAGGTCAAATGAATCTTGTCTGCCTCCATCACCTTCTCCATCACGAAGCGCTCACGAAGGGTCTTCGTGCCATAGTGTTTCACATCCTCAGGGTGACAAGCCGTCTGGAACTGTACACTCTGCTGGGCATTAACGCCCAAAGCGCCCATCAATAGGGCCATACTCAAAATAGTTCTTTTCATATCGGTTTTTGATTATTGTTGTTCTTCTTTAACGATGCGCATACGGTTCCATACCACCATACCCACGGTAATGATTGTCAGCACGCCCATGCCTATCCACTTGAGATATTTCACACAAGCATAGATGACGTAGCCAAAGAGCGACGAGGCAAAGTCGAGAGCACCTGCCTGGAAGCCCTCAGGGATCTGGGCTGCCTTATCCTGGGTAGCCTCATAGACGGTATTGGCTGCCAATGTGAAGGCAGGTGCCATATCAGTAACAAAGTAAAGGCCGATGGTAACAGCTACCAAGCCGATGATAAAGGTCTTCACCACATTTCCCTTGGTATAGGGCAGTACCATTACAAAGACATAGAACATGCCGGCCAGTGATGCCAGAGGCAGGAACTGGTTGCCGCCCCTCGACAAGGCAATGGCCAGAACGAGGGTCACAGGGATGAGCAGCAACGATACCACCAAGGTAGTGGGATGACCAATGACCAAAGCGGGCGACATGCCAATATATACTTTCTTTCCCTTAAACTTATTCTTTACCACCTCCTGGGTTTTCTCAGAGATAGGCTTCAGTCCCTCGATGAAAAGCGAGGTGATACGAGGAATGAGTTCCATGACGGCTCCCATCGTAACACCCAAGAACAAAATCTTTTTGATATCGAGCTGAGCTGCCCAGCCAATCAGGGCACCCACAATAACACCAAGCACCAAGGGTTCACCCAGCACGCCAAACTTCTTCTTTAGTCCCTCGGCATCGATATCGAGTTTAGAGAAGCCAGGAATACGGTCCAACAGCCAGTTGATGGCAATGGCAAACGGCGTAAAACTCTGACAGAAAGGCTGAGGGATAGAGATGCCATCAACGTTGTCGTAGTACTTCTGGAAACGCTCGGCTGTGAGGTCGGCCATCACTAGAGTCACGATATAACAAGAGATGGCAGCAAAGTATCCCCACAGCAGGCTCTGGTCCATCACAAAGTACGCCACCGCACCAATGAAAGCGAAATGCCAATAGTTCCAAAGGTCAATGTTCACCGTACGGGTGCACTTGGTGACGAGCAACAGGAAGTTGATGCCCAGACAGATAGGAATGATGAGTGCGCCAACAGCTGTGTTATAAGCCACAGCTGCTGCTGCAGGCCAACCCATGTCGAACACGGCAAGGTTCAAATCGAAAATTTTTGAGATAGCGTCGAGAGGTGTGTTGAAATTAGTGGTGAGCAGGGCTGTCACAATACCCAGTCCCACAAAACCTACGCCCACATAGAGGCCACTCTTGAGTGCCTTGCCGAACTTCATGCCGATGCACAGGCCGATGACAGTAAAGAGTATCGGCATCATGACCGACGCTCCCAACTGGATGATGTAAGTGAATACTTGTTCCATTTCTTGATATAGTTTTAGTGATTAGTCTTGGTAGTACACGCGCTTCACACGATTGCTGACACTGGTGAGCACCTCGTAAGGGATGGTCTCCAATACATCGCTGAGCACGGTGACAGGCAGGTTCTTGCCGAAGATCTCCACGCTATCACCTTCCTGACAAGGGATATCGGTGACGTCAATCATGGCCACATCCATGCATATATTTCCTACATATTCTGCCTTCTGTCCGTTGACCAGGCAATAGCAATGACGATTACCTAACTTACGGTTCAGACCATCGGCATAGCCAATAGGAATAGCGGCAATCACGCTGTCGCGTTCCAGTTTTCCCTTGCGACTGTATCCCACGGTCTCTTCCTTAGGCACATTACGTAGTTGCAGGATGGTGGTCTTCAATGTTGACACCGTTGAGAGAATACCATTGGTGCGAGGATCCACACCATAGAGACCAAGACCCAGGCGGCACATATCCATCTGGCGCTCTGGGAAGTGCTCGATACCTGCCGAATTGTCCATATGGCGCAGGATTTTATGCGAGAACGCTGCCTGAATTTTCTTGCTGCCCTCGTCGAACAACTCAAACTGATGGGCCGAGAAGTTATCGAAATCATCATTATCGGAACCCACGAAATGCGAGAACACAGAACGTGGGATGATGGCGGTCTGATGCTTCAGACGGTCGATGAGCTTGTCGATATCATGACGAGGGTCAAAGCCCAAACGATGCATACCTGTATCGAGTTTCAGGTGTACAGGCCATCCCGTGATACCTTCCTTACGAGCTGCCTGTATCAGGGCATCCATCAGTCGGAAGCTATAGACCTCAGGCTCGAGGTCATAATCGAAGAGGGTCTTAAACGACGACATCTCAGGATTCATCACGATGATGTTCTGGGTGATGCCGGCCTTACGCAGGGTCACACCTTCGTCGGCTACTGCCACTGCGAGATAGTCCACACGGTGATCCTGCAGGGTCTTGGCAATCTCGACAGCACCAGCACCATAGGCATCGGCCTTGATCATACATACGATCTTGGTCTCTGGCTTCATAAACGAGCGGTAGTGGTTCAGGTTCTCTACCACAGCATTGAGGTCAACCTCCAGAATGGTCTCATGCACCTTCTGCTCCAGGAGTTCGCTGATTCGCTCAAAGCCAAATGGACGAGCACCCTTGAGAAGGACTATCTCGTCGTGCATATTATGGAATACGCTGCTCTGCAGGAAATCATCAACATTGGCGAAGAACCACTTCTGACCAACTGTGAACAGAGCGGCCTGCGCCATAATCTCTGGTCCAATACCCACGAAGCGGTCGATACCACGCTTGCGAAGCAGGTCGGACACCTCGCGATAGAGTTCTGCAGGTGTCTCGCCAGTCTGATAGATATCACTCAAGATCAGGGTCTTGCACTTTCCTTCCTGCTCAGGGCGGCGATTCATGAAGTCGAGAGCGATGTCGAGTGAGTTGACATCACTATTGTAAGAGTCGTTGATGAGGGTGAGTCCACGCTGACCATCCTTCACCTCCAATCGCATGGCGATGGGTTCCAGCTTAGCCATACGCTCAGCAAGATCCTCTGGCGACATGCCCAGAAAGAGGGCCACGATGGCACAGGTGATGGAGTTCTCGATAGAAGCCTCATCGATAAAGGGAATCTCATAACTTCCCTCCACACCTTTATATATATAACTCACCTTACGGCCTTCTGTCTTCACATACATTGGAGCCTTCTCGCTATAGCGCGACCAGCCGATGCGCTCGCCCTGATACTGAGAACGACGCACACAGCGACTCACGGTATCATCGTCAGAGGGATAGATGATGACCTCTGTATCGCGGAACAACTGTAACTTCTCCATGCATTTCTCGTCCATGTTTCGGAAGTTCTCCTGATGGGCACTACCCAACGAAGTCAGCACACCGATAGTAGGCTGGATGATGTCGTGAAGAGCCAGCATCTCGCCTGGCTCACTGATACCTGCCTCAAAAAGGGCCACCTGAGTCTGTTCGTTGAGCAACCAGACAGAGAGGGGAACGCCAATCTGAGAATTGTAACTCTTGGGCGAACGAGTGACTTTCATTGTGGGCATCAGAATCTGATAAAGCCATTCCTTCACCCACGTCTTTCCATTTGAACCCGTGATGCCCACCACAGGGATATCAAACTCGTCGCGATGACGCTCAGCCAGGCGCTGAAGGGCCGCCAACGGTGAGGGGACCTTCAAGAAGTTAGCATCGGGGTAAGCTGTCTGATAGTCAGCAGGTTCGTGTTCTACCACAAATGAGCGAACACCACGTCGATACAGTTCATCAATATATTTATGCCCGTCATTACGCTTACTGCGCAAGGCAAAAAACAAAGTCTGCTCGGGGAAACAGAGCGAGCGGCTGTCGGTAAGCAACCAACCTATGGTTGTCTCGTGCTCACCATAACGGCGTGCGCCAATTAGCGTAGCCACTTTCTCAATTGTATATGTCATCATATATAGATTTTACTTTCAAGTTGCAAAGGTACAAAATAATTCGTAATTCGTAATTCATAATTCATAATATTTTTGAACCTTTGAAATTCTAAGGTGCTCACACTCGGAAATATCCAAATAAATTTGGTTTTTCGCTCGCTTATTCGTACCTTTGCAGCCAAATTTCAAACTTATAGATAAAGGTAATATGATTCTTTTCTTCAAGACCCCTCAAAAGAGCGTGATTGCCACCCAGGTGGACCATCAGCTCACTCAAGCAGAAGTACAAGAACTTTGTTGGCTCTATGGCAATGCCGAGCTTATTGATGCCCAGACAATGGATGGATTCTTTGTGGGTCCACGCCGCGAAATGGTGACTCCTTGGTCGACAAATGCTGTTGAGATTACTCAGAACATGGGACTCAGCGGCATTTCTCGTATAGAAGAGTATTTTGCTGTCGCTTCAAAAGATGCCGAGCACGACGAGATGCTGCAACGCATGTACGAAGGACTGAATCAGGATATCTTTACGATTAATATCAAGCCAGAGCCCATTAAGTATGTGGACAATCTGGAGGAGTACAACGAGAAAGAGGGATTGGCTCTCTCTCCTGAGGAGATTGAATACCTCCACGGAGGCAAGGAGATGGAGAGTTCGCTCTTTGCCATGATTAAGAAGACAACACAGGAGAACCCCAACATGATTCTCTCTGCCTATAAAGATAATGTAGCCTTCGCCCAAGGTCCTGTTGTTGAGCAGTTTGCTCCTGCCGACCAGTCAACCAGTGATTGGTTCCGCATCAAGGATATCGAGAGCGTTATCTCGCTGAAGGCTGAAACTCACAACTTCCCCACTACCGTAGAGCCCTTCAACGGTGCCGCAACAGGTACTGGTGGTGAGATTCGCGACCGTATGGGTGGTGGTGTTGGTTCATGGCCTATCGCTGGTACAGCTGTTTATATGACAGCTTATCCACGTCTGACTGACGATGACAAGCTGACTCGCGATTGGGAGAGCATTCTGCCTGTTCGCCAGTGGCTGTATCAGACACCAGAGCAGATTCTGATTAAGGCTTCGAATGGTGCTTCTGACTTCGGAAATAAGTTCGGTCAGCCACTGATTTGTGGTTCTGTACTCACTTTCGAGCATCAGGAGCCTAACGATACCAAGTATGCTTACGATAAGGTTATCATGTTGGCAGGTGGTGTAGGTTACGGTACCAAGCGCGACTGTCTGAAGAAGGAGCCTCAGCCAGGCAACAAGGTTGTAGTGGTTGGTGGTGATAACTACCGCATCGGACTTGGTGGTGGTTCTGTATCATCAGTTGATACAGGTCGCTATAGCAACGGTATCGAGTTGAACGCCGTTCAGCGTGCCAACCCTGAGATGCAGAAGCGTGCCTACAATCTGGTTCGTGCCCTTTGTGAGGAGGATGTGAACCCCGTTGTTTCAATACACGACCATGGTTCAGCTGGTCACTTGAACTGTCTGTCTGAGCTCGTTGAGGAGTGCGGTGGTGAGATCGACATGACCAAACTGCCTATTGGCGACAAGACTCTTTCAAGTAAGGAGATTATCGCTAACGAGAGTCAGGAGCGTATGGGCTTGCTCATCGACGAGAAGCATATCGAACATGTACGTAAGATTGCTGAGCGTGAGCGTGCTCCACTGTATGTTGTTGGTGAGACTACTGGTGACGCCCACTTCTCGTTCAAGCAGGGTGACGGCGTGAAGCCATTCGATTTGGATGTGGCTCAGATGTTCGGTCACTCACCCAAGACCATCATGAAGGATAATACTGTAGAGCGTCACTATGCTGACGTAACCTACAGTCAGGATAAGATTGACGAATACCTGGACCGCGTTCTCCAGCTGGAGGCTGTGGCATGTAAGGACTGGCTGACCAACAAGGTTGACCGTTCTGTAACAGGTAAGATTGCCCGTCAGCAGTGTCAGGGTGAGATCCAGTTGCCTTTGAGCGACTGTGGTGTTGTAGCCCTCGACTATCGTGGTGTGAAGGGTATCGCCACAGCCCTTGGTCATGCTCCTCAGACTGGTCTGGCTGATTCTGCTGCAGGTTCCGTACTTTCTGTAGCCGAGGCTCTCACTAACATTGTTTGGGCTCCATTGGCCGAGGGTATGGATTCGCTGTCACTCTCTGCTAACTGGATGTGGCCTTGCCGCTCTCAGGAGGGTGAGGATGCCCGCTTGTACGCTGGCGTTCAGGCGCTGAGCGATTTCTGCTGCGACCTGCATATCAACGTACCAACAGGTAAGGACTCGCTGTCACTCTCTCAGCAGTATCCTAACGGCGAGAAGATTATCTCTCCAGGAACAGTCATCGTATCTGCTGGTGGTGAGGTTTCTGACATCAAAAAGGTGGTATCGCCCGTATTGGTGAACGATAAGAATGCATCACTCTATCATATCGACTTCTCGTTCGACGAGCAGCGTCTTGGTGGTTCAGCCTTTGCTCAGAGTCTGGGTAAGGTAGGCGACGATGTGCCTACCGTGAAGAACGCTGAGTACTTCGCTGATGCCTTCATGGCTGTTCAGGAGATGATCAACCGCGGTTGGATCCTGGCTGGTCACGATATCTCTGCCGGTGGTTTGATTACAACTCTGCTCGAGATGTGCTTTGCCAACACTAAGGGTGGTATGCACATCAACCTGCACGACATTTGTGCCGATGGCGATGTTGTTAAGACTCTCTTCGCTGAGAATCCAGGTGTAGTTATCGAGGTAAGCGATGAGTACAAGCAGGAGTTCAAGGACTTCATGGAGGAGCAGGGTGTTGGCTATGCCAAGATTGGTTATCCTGTTGAGGATGCCCGCACCATCGTAGTGAAGGCAGGTGATGAAGAGCATATATTCGACATCGATGCACTCCGTGACACATGGTATAAGACATCATATCTGCTGGATCGTAAGCAGAGCTTCAATGGTAAGGCCGCTGAGCGCTTCGCCAACTATAAGAAGCAGCCTATCGAGATGAAGTTTAATAAGGACTTCAAGGGTACACTTGCTCAGTATGGCATCTCAGCCGATCGTCGCAAGGCCTCTGGCGTGAAGGCAGCCATCATACGTGAGAAGGGTACTAACGGTGAGCGTGAGATGGCTTACTGCCTGTACCTGGCTGGTTTTGACGTGAAGGACGTGATGATGACCGATCTGATTTCTGGTCGCGAGACACTCGAGGATATCAACATGATTGTATTCTGTGGTGGATTCTCTAACTCCGACGTACTTGGTTCGGCTAAGGGTTGGGCAGGTGCCTTCCTCTTCAATCCAAAGGCTAAGGAGGCACTCGACAAGTTCTATGCCCGCGAGGATACCCTTTCATTAGGTATCTGTAATGGTTGTCAGCTGATGGTTGAACTTGGCCTGACTGGTGCTAAGGGTGCTAAGATGCTGCACAACGACTCTCATAAGTTCGAGAGTGAGTTTATCTCGTTGAGCATTCCTCAGAACAACAGCGTGATGTTCGGCTCTCTGAGTGGCAACAAACTCGGTTTGTGGGTAGCTCACGGAGAGGGTAAGTTCTCACTGCCCGAGGCTGAGAGCGCTTACAACGTGATTGCGAAGTACAACTACGCTGGCTATCCCGCTAATCCTAACGGTTCTGACTACAACGTGGCAGGTATCTGCTCACAGGATGGCCGTCATCTCTGCATGATGCCTCACCTGGAGCGTGCCGTATTCCCATGGCAGAACGCATGGTATCCTGCAGACCGTCGCAATGACGAGGTAACGCCTTGGATTGAGGCCTTCGTCAACGCACGCAAGTGGGTAGAAGCCCATCAGGCCCATTAATACCATTAGACCTACAAGTCAATGAGCAATATTTATTGGGAATCATTTAAGACTTTCTTTCACATTGGCATATTCACCCTCGGTGGTGGATATGCCATGATACCTTTGATAGAGGAAGAAGTGGTGAACAAGAAGCAGTGGGTGTCGAAGGATGAGTTCCTCGACCTCATCGCTATTGCGCAGAGCTGTCCAGGTGTGTTTGCCATCAACATCAGCATCTTCATCGGTTATAAGTTGCGTAAGATTCGTGGCGCACTGGCCACCGCCTTCGGCACTGCCCTACCCTCTTTTCTGATTATCCTGATGATTGCCATGTTCTTCCATCGCTTTGAGGACAATCCCGTGGTAGCTGCCATGTTTCGTGGTATCCGTCCTGCGGTGGTGGCCCTCATTGCTGTTCCCACCTTCAATTTAGCTAAGAGTGCCAAGATTAGCTGGTCTAACTGTTGGATTCCTGCCATCAGCGCTTTGCTTATCTGGCTCATGGGTGTATCGCCTATTTATATTATCCTGGTTGCAGGCATTGGCGGATGGGCTTATGGAAGATACATTCAGCCAACGGAATAATAGAAGATGGAAGATTTTTGATGTAAGATGTAAGTTGTTATGGAGATAGCTTTATTATATTTGAAACTGTTTGTGACGTTCTTCGAGATCGGACTGTTTGGCTTCGGTGGAGGATATGGTATGTTGTCACTAATCCAAACCAAAGTAGTACCCGACTGGATGACAACAGCTCAGTTTACAGATATCGTAGCCATCAGTCAGATGACACCAGGCCCCATTGGCATTAACTCAGCCACCTATTGTGGCTATATGGCTTGTCATAATGCAGGTATGGGCACAGGCATGTCTGTGTTGGGTTCAACCATCGCTACCTTTGCTTTGGTATTACCCTCGCTCATTTTGATGATTATTATCGCCAAACTCTTTATTAAATACATGAACACCCCTACAGTACAGTCTGTATTCGGAGGCCTTCGCCCTGCTGTTGTGGGACTTTTAGCAGCAGCCACCCTGCTGCTATGCAATAAAGAGAATTTTTCTACTCCCACAGACGATACTTGGCAATTCTGTATCAGCATCGCCCTTTTTATTGCCTGCTTTGTTGGCACAAAAATCTACAAAGTCAATCCCATCAAGATGATTGTGATGAGTGCGTTTGCAGGTCTTCTTCTACTGTACTAGTCTTTCTGCGTTTCAGCAAGTCGCTGAGGAATGAAAGGATAACATAAGAAAGAAGACCAGCCATAATACCATCAGTGATACTACCTGTTACTGGCATGAGCAAGATGGTGACAAACACTGGCAAAGCCTCTTTAGGATCGGCCAACGAAATATGGCGCACAGCACCAAAGAGATAAAGACCGGCCACCACCATCACTGGCGCAGTAGCAGCAGCGGGGATAGCCAGGAAGAGTGGTGCCAAAAACAGACTTGCTGTGAAGCATAACACCACAACAAAGGCTGACACACCTGTACGTCCACCCTCAGCAAACCCTGTTGCACTCTCTGCATAGGTCGTAACTGTACTGCATCCCAGACAAGCACCTGCCACTGTGGCCAGGGCATCGCTGAGCATAATAGTAGTCATATGAGGAATACGACCATTTTTACGTATCAGCCCCGAGCAGGCCATGGTACCCACAATTGTTCCCAGACTGTCAAAGACATCGAAGAAAAGCATGATGAGCACACATACCCACAAGTCTGGCATCAGCAGGAAATCCCACGAGAACTGGCAGAAAAGTGGTGCTGGCGAAACAGGCATCGAGAATATATCATGAGGCATTGTGGTTAACCCGAAGGGGATGCCCAATAAGGTAATGAGAATGATACTAAGCAGCAGTCCCCCTTTAATACGCAGTATAGAGAATATGCTTGTGAGAATCAATCCCAGGGCAAAGAGCATGGATGATGGTGTGGCCAGCGTATCCAGATGGTTAAACACCGTTCCGTCAGCCAGCAAACCGCTATTCTTGAATCCCAGCATGGCAATAAAGAAGCCTATTCCTGCCGCGATAGCATATTTCAGCGATGCCGGCACCATCTCGAAGATGGTTTTACGCAGGTTACTCAGACAGAGCATCACGAACAGCAGCCCCTCTATCAGTACGGCGGTAAGTGCGAACTGCCAAGGATAGCCCAGAGACAAACAAACCGTCTCTATAAAAAAGATGTTTAGTGTCAGCCCTGGCGCCTGACCAAAAGGACGCTTAGCCAAGAAAGCCATCAAGAGAGTACCCACGATGGTTGCCAAGATCGTAGCTGTAAAAACACTATCCACAGGAAAACCAATGGATGCCAAAGGTGCAGTCATAGCTGGCAACAATGCCAAAATATATACCATCGAAGTGAAGGTGGTAAGACCTGAGAGTATCTCTGTCTTCATATTATCGCGATGGACAGAGAAGCCCATGAGAGCCAGAATCTTTTCTTTCATAATCTTAATGAACAGGTACTATGAGGTCGAATTTGGCGCCAGGATTATGGTCAGTATCGAGCGTCAGTGTTCCTCCTATACGCTCGGCCGCCATACGCGCAAGAGAAAGTCCAAGGCCTGTGCCCTGAACAAAATCGTCTAACTTAGAGAATCGCTCAAAGACAACATCCTTCTTTTCAGGAGGAATGCCTGGACCAGTATCAGTAACCGAGAAGAATAGTTTCTCATCCTTAAAACTCACACTGAGCGTGATGTTTCCCTGACGCGTGAACTTAGCCGAGTTGTCGAGTAGTTTCCTTAGGATAGTTTGAATCATTTGGGGATAAGTTGTGACAACAAGGTCCTCCGCCACAGTACTATTGTTAATAAGTGTCACCGTAGGCGCCACACGAGAACTGATAGACTCGAGAGCCATCGCAGCTAAAGCAGCCACAGGAAATTGCTCAGGAGCAGGCAACTCATATCCACTCTCCATATCAGAAATCTGAATCAGGTCGTCAACAATATTAGTCAGTAACCGTGTATTCTCTTGAATACGCAAGCTGAAATCCAATCGCTCTGCAGCTGTCATCTCAAGGTCGGGCGTAGCAAGCACCTGTGTAAATCCACTAATAGCGTTGAGAGGAGTGCGCACCTCATGGGTGATACTCTGCATAAAAGCCTTTCGGGCTTTCAGAGCATTCTCAGCACGATTATATTCTATGGCCAACTGTTTGTTTTTCGCAATCACCACATTACGCTCGCGTTCCAACTGACGATTTTTGATTTCAAGTCTATGATTCCAACGATTGTTGATGACCAGAAATAGCAGCATTGCCGTAACGACCAGAATCATAGCCAGCCCACCCGTGGTAAAACGCGAGCGTTGCTGCAACAATTCATTTTGCGCTCTAAGCTCATTAAGCAAAGAATCGTTTTGCGCCACGACATCGGCCCACGCTGGCGTGACGACAAGCAACAGCAGGGTAATACACGCAAGAACCAGCACATAATTCTTATTCATATCCTCTCTCTGTATTAAAATTGTGGGCAAAGTTACGAAAAAAGTATGTAAAAAAAACACATCAGGAGGTTAAAATACGCTAATTTGATGACCATTTTGATAGTTTGTAGCGCCAATATCTGTATATTTGCACCGGAATTCAATTGATTAACTAACAAAAAGAACATCATGAGAAAGAACTTTTTTATTGTTGCAGCCGCGGCTGCCATACTGCTGAGCGGATGTGCCAGCAAGAAAGAACTGCAGAGTTGCAGAGACGAGAACAAGTCTTTGACCTCAAATTTGCAGTCTACTAAGGAAGATTTGGCTGGCAAGAACGCCCGCATTGCTTCGCTCGAGGAACAGCTGAAGGCCCAGCAAAAAGCTCTTGACGAACAGAAATACTCATATGCCAAGTTGCAGGAGTCACTCGACAAGAGTTTGACCAACGCTTCACAGAACAATGTATCTATCGATAAGCTGGTAGACCAGATAAACGAGTCAAACCAGTATATCCGTCACCTGGTAGAGGTAAAGTCGAAGAGCGACTCACTGAATATGGTGCTGACAAACAATCTCACCCGCTCACTTTCAAAAGAGGAGTTGAAAGAGGTTGACGTTCAGGTACTGAAGGGTGTTGTCTACATCTCACTGGCCGACAACATGCTCTATAAGAGTGGTTCATACGAGATTAACGACCGTGCCGCCGAGACTCTATCGAAGATTGCCAAGATTATCACCGACTACAAGGACTACGACGTGCTCATCGAGGGTAATACCGACAATGTGCCCATCTCAAAGACGAACATCCGCAATAACTGGGACCTCTCTTGTCTACGCGCATCTAGCGTTGTTCAGGCTTTGCAGACCAAGTATGGCGTTGACCCCAAGCGCCTTACCGCTGGTGGACGTGGTGAGTATAATCCTCTCCAGAGCAATGACACCGAAGTTGGCAAGCAACGCAACCGTCGTACCCAGATCATCATCACACCAAAACTCGACGAGTTCATGGAACTGATTGGTGAAGCTCCTGAAACAAAGTAAATAACTACAAATAACACAAACAGCGGCGCACACTGATAGGAATGCGCCGCTGTTTTGTTTTATCTATATGACAATTATATTACTGCCAGTCCTTCAAAGTTTGACAGACTTCTAGGAGCTGGCCGCAGTTATTCGTAACACGCTTATCGAAGAGGGCCCTGCATTCGTTGATGACTACTTCTGGAAAAGAGTCGCTTAAGGCCAGCCAACTGAAGTTCCTGATACACGAAAGCGCTTTTATCTGCTCCTTGCGCAGGGCAACCACATCGGCAGGCAGTCCCTCGAAATAATAGTCGATGGCACGCTTCCATAGCTCGACACCAAGTTCGCGCGGTATCCCAATGATTTTCTCGTAGTCGCCTACTAATGTCACCATGGAAGAATAAGCATGTGCCAGATCGAGTACCGGGTGGCCATAGCCCACCTCTCCCATATCAATCAACATCAGTTCATCATTCTGAATCATCACGTTCTTAGCTTGAAGGTCAAGATGCAGCAGACTATTGCTGACAGGAACAGTATCGAGGAGCTGCAGCAGAAGGTCTATCTTCTCCTGAGAAAAATAGCGTTGAATATGCTGTACCTGACTGCGCTCATGCTCCAAGGCATCAGGCACACAACTGTTAGCAGGCACCCGAATATCATGCATCTGCCGAAAGAGATCAGCATATTTTCTTGCCAACTCGTCTATCCGTTCGGGAGCCTGCTTCAGACAAGCACTCAGGGTTTGGGCATGTAGAAGTTCGTACACAAGTCCATATTGACTACCTACCTTCACCACATCAAAAGAGATGGCAGTGGGCATACCCATCACAAAAGCTTCCTTTGACATGGTAATCTCTTTGAGAACTTCTTCCATGGTCGTTCCTTCACGAAACACCTTGATTATGGTATCATCATCGAGTCGGAAGACGGTTCCTACACCACCAACACCGATAACTTCACATCCCTCGACACTCAGTTGGCGCAAGGCTCGTTCTACTGTCATCATCTTGGTGAAGCCTGTCATATTAAGTACATCATAAACCTCTGGATTCACTTCCGTAATCCTGTAATGCTTAAAACGCTTTGCCAACATCAGCAGGATACGAAGACCTGAACTAGAGATATACTCCAAATGACTAGCATCTACAGTAAAATGTTGGATAGTGCCCGCTGTAGCCAACAACCGTTCGATGTCGTTACTCACCTTTGAAGAAACAGAAGTATCCAACCGTCCGCTGAGTGTCAGCGTGGCTTCTCCTTCGTCATTAAAAAGCTGTGTAGTCATATTCGTAAAAAAAATAAAGCCTTCACCATACCTGCATAATATTCAAAATTTTACAGAGAAGATGAAGGTTATTTTATAGTGATATTCATTGTTGTCCACTAAAAATCGCTAAGCGTTCTTTGAAATGATTGAAATATAGTTAGTTACAGAGATTTTTTGAGTCAACGGACTTGATTTTGTATCT
>CADAKX010000052.1 GCA_902788605.1 uncultured Prevotellaceae bacterium
AGAGAAGTTAAGCCCGCTTGCGCCGATGGTACTGCAATGCAATGCGGGAGAGTAGGAGGCCGCCATCTTTTTTAGAGAAGCCCTGAGTCAGAAATGATTCAGGACTTTTTCGTTGTGTCCCGCGGATGTGCGGGGAATCTTCGGATGTGCGGGGAATCTTCGAAGGTGCGGGGGTACGGAGGTGCGTGGGTACGAGAATAGACTTAGTACATGATAAAGCAAAACTATTCTCGTACCTCCGTACCCTCGCACCTCCGTACCTCCTAAGAATGCCATTTACGGTTGCTAAGTACGCTGTTTACGATGCGTAAGTATGGTATTTACGAGTGCTAAGTGATATACTTGTGGACAGTGGACAGTAAATATTGAGAAAATAATAAAGTTATTGCGTACGTATGTACCAATATATACGCGTGCATGTACGCAGGAGTTTTTTTTGAGATATTACCGTTTTTTACTGTCCACTGTCCACTACGCCCTTTGCGTACGTAAACTTATGCTATTTTCTTTGATTATTGCCAATCTGTAGTACTTTTTTCTAATAATCTATTGATTTGTCTGATGAAGTTTTAATAAAACAAAAAAATGAGGTAGTTTGTTGTGAGATACTAATTTATATGAGTATCTTTGCATACTAATTGACGAATCTACAAAATATTAATGATTATACAAATGAATAAAAATGGATTGTTTTTAGTGTCACTGGCCACTGCTGCTGTGTTGACATCATGTTCGGGCAAACTTGGTGCCCTTTCATCTGATAACTTCAGTGTAACTCCTAATCCACTGGAATCTCAGGCAGGACAGGTTTCTGCCACGATTAATGGCATGTTCCCTGAGAAATATATGAAGAAGAAGGCTGTGGTTACTGTTACCCCTCAGTTGCGTTTCCAGGGTGAACAGGGGCAGCGTTCTGTGAATGGTGAGTCTGCTACTTTCCAGGGTGAGAAGGTACTGGGTAACAACCAGACTATCTCTTATCTGATTGGCGGCCGTTATTCAATGAAGACGAACTTTGCTTATGAGCCCGATATGCAGGAAAGTGAACTCTACCTGACCTTTGATGCAAAGGTAGGCAAGAAGCGTGTTGAGGTTCCCGCAGTAAAGGTGGCCACGGGTGTGATTTCTACCTCAGAGCTTTCTAAGCGCACATTGGCAACAGCAAGTGCTGCTTTGGCTGAGGATGCTTTCCAGCGTGTGTCTGAACAGAAGCAGGAAGCAAATATCAAGTTCTTGATTGGTCAGGCCCAGTTGCGTAAGAGCGAGCTTCAGAACAATTCTGTCCAGGAGTTTGTTCGTTTGCTGGGTGATATCGTAAAGAACCAGGAGACCATGGTACTTGATAACATTGAGGTGTCTGCCTATGCTTCTCCCGATGGTGGTTATCAGTTGAACGATCGTCTGGCCAACAAGCGTCAGGACGTGACCAATGATTTCCTTGCCGGTGAGATGAAGAAAAAGAAGATGGATGCTCATGTTGATACAAAGTACACAGCCGAGGACTGGGAAGGCTTCCGTGAATTGGTGGCTGCCAGTGATATCCAGGATAAGGATGTGATTCTGCGTGTGCTGTCTATGTATCAAGATCCCGAGGAGCGTGAGCAGCAGATTAAGAATATCTCAGCTGCCTTCCGCGAGTTGACTGATGGCATTCTGCCTCAGTTGCGTCGTGCTCGCATGATTATTAACTATGAGTTGATTGGTCGTGATGATGATCAGATTCTGGAGCAGATGAAGACCGATCCATCAGTGTTGAGCCTTGAGGAGATCCTCTATAGCGCAACCCTCTACGAGAATAATGCCGATGCAGCCGCTGCTTATAAAAAGGCCATCGCTAATTATCCCAAGGATCCACGCGCTTACAACAATTTGGCACGTCTTGCTTATGCCAACGGCAATTATGACGAGGCTGAGCAGTGGGCACAGATGGCTCTGAATATCGATAAGAACCAGCCCGAGGCAAATGCTAACATGGGTCTGCTGGCTCTGAAGAAGGGCGATATGGATGCTGCCGAGACTTATATCGCTAAGGCTGCTAATGCCAATGGTATTGGCGAGGTGATGGGTAACTTGCATCTGGCACAGGGTAAGTATGCACAGGCAGAGCAGGATTTCGCTCGCGTACAGTCAAACTCTGCTGCTTTGGCACAGATTCTGAATAAGGACTATCAGACTGCTGCCAACACCCTGAAGGCTGTAAAGAATGCCGATGCAACTACCGCTTATCTGCGTGCTATTCTCTATGCACGTACTGGCAATAGCGTCGAGGCTACCCATGCTATGGACGAGGCTATTGCCAAGGATCCCACGCTGGCAGGCTATGCAGCAAAGGATCTGGAACTGAAAAAGATGAAGTAAACAAATATCGGGTGTTATGAAGAACCCATTCTCCTTTCACCATTCATCGATTATTATTCTTTTCCTCTTCGGCCTGATGTCCTGTGGCGAGTCCACTAACGACTTCAGGCTGGAGGGGAAATTCAAGAATATTAATCAGGGTGAGTTTTATATCTACAACCTTGAGACGGGCAGAAAGGATACCATTGGACTGAATGACGGACAGTTTTCCTACTCCACTCCACTGTCAGATACGATTGTTTTGACGCTGCTCTTCCCAAACTATTCCGAAATGCCAATTTTTGCCCAGCCGGGTGTTCACCTGAAGATGGAAGGCGATGTTTCTCATCTGAAGGAAACAAAGGTGACGGGATCTGAAGACAACGAACAGATGACTGCCTTTAGACTCGAAACCGTCGATATGATGCCGCCTGCGGTAAAGAAGAAAGCCGAAGAGTTTATTACTAAGAATCCACAGTCGCCCATCAGTCTCTATCTGTTGCGGCGTTATTTCCTCCAGTCTGTTGAGGTGGATTTCAATAAAGCCTTTCAGTTGTGCTCAAAGATGCTGAACGCACGTCCCAATTATCTTCCATTGGTTCATCTGCATAAACGACTATCAGCCCTTTCTAAATATCGCACCAGTGGCACTCTGCCACATTTCTCGGCAAAAGATACCAACGGCAAGCATGTCAGTGACAGTCTTTTGAAGAGTAAGGCCAATGTTATTATGGTTTGGGCTTCGTGGAATTCTGATTCGCAGGGTATCTTGAGAAAAGTGCGCATTTTACAGAGGGAACATCCAAAGGACCTTAGTGTGATTAGCATCTGTATGGATGTCTCACCCGATGAAGGAGCCCGTACGTTGAGATATGACAGTATCCAATGGCCAAACATCTGTGATGGCAAGCTATGGGATTCGCCTATGATGACGCAGTTGGGTTTTTCATTTGTTCCCGATAATATTGTTGTGGACAAACAGCATAAGATTGTTGGCCGCTCTTTAAGAAGTGACCAGTTGACCGAAAAGATAGAATCGCTGTTGAAAGATTAGTATTATGCTTGTAAAGACACACTGTGCTGCCGTGATGGGGCTGGAGGCTGTGGCTGTGACCATTGAGGTCAATATTGCCCGTGGTACGATGCTTCATATGTCGGGATTGGCAGACACGGCTGTTCGTGAGAGTATCGACCGTATCCGCGCCGCCTTTAGTAATACTGGCTATAAATATCCTACTGCTGATATTACTATCAATATGGCCCCTGCAGATATCCGAAAGGAGGGTAGTGGCTATGACCTGCCGCTTGCTATTGCGCTGATGGCTGCCAATGGTAAGCTAGTCAGTGACGAGTTGGAGAACTATATGTTGGTGGGCGAGTTGGGACTCGATGGCAGACTGTTGCCCATCCGTGGTGCCCTGCCTATCGCCATCAAAGCCAGGGCTGAGAAGTATAAGGGACTTATTGTTCCAAGTCAGAATGTGCGTGAAGCAGCTGTGGTGAACAACCTGGACGTCTATGGTATGGATTCCTTGTATGACGTCATCAAGTTCTTTAATGAAGGTCCGTTGTTTAGTCCTACCATTATTGACACCCGCAAGGAGTTTTTTGATCAACAGGAACAGTTTGAACACGATTTCGCGGATGTTCGTGGTCAGGAAAGTGTGAAACGAGCACTTGAGGTGGCCGCAGCCGGTGGTCATAACCTCATCATGATAGGTCCTCCAGGCAGTGGTAAGTCTATGATGGCCAAGCGTTTGCCCAGTATCTTGCCTCCGTTGTCGCTCAGCGAGAGCCTTGAGACCACGCAGATTCACTCTGTTGCCGGAAAACTCAGTCGCGACACAAGTCTTATCAGTCAGCGTCCTTTCCGCTCTCCTCATCATACGGTGTCGCAGGTAGCCCTCGTTGGTGGAGGCAATAACCCTCAGCCCGGCGAGATATCATTGGCCCATAATGGTGTGCTTTTTCTTGATGAGCTACCAGAGTTCAACCGTTCTGTGCTGGAAGTCCTGCGTCAGCCATTGGAAGACCGCACTATTACCATCAGCCGTGCAAAGTACAACGTGCAGTATCCCTCCTCATTTATGTTTATCGCTTCGATGAACCCCTGTCCTTGCGGCTATTATGGCGACCCCACTCATCACTGTGTCTGCACCCCAGGTCAGATACAGCGTTATATGAACAAGATTTCCGGTCCGTTGCTCGACCGCATCGACATCCATTGCGAGATACAGGCTGTGCCGTTTGCCGAACTCAGTAAGATGCAGCCGGGAGAACCCAGTGCTGCCATCCGCGAGCGTGTCATTGCAGCCCGCAAGATTCAGGAGGAGCGTTTCAAACCCTATAAAGGTATTCATTGCAACGCGATGATGACTGAAAAGATGTTGCATGAGTTTGCAGAGCCAGACGAAGCTAGTCTGGATATGTTGCGTATTGCTATGGAACGTCTGAAACTCTCTGCCCGTGCCTACAGCCGCATTCTCAAAGTCGCCCGTACCATTGCCGATCTTGCCGGTTCTGAAAAAGTCCAGTCCGTCCACATCGCCGAGGCCATAGGTTATCGAAATCTTGATCGCAGCGACTGGGCAGAGAGGGGAATATAATTTGTCTTTTCGATGACTGTAGTTCAGAAAAAATATGTACCTTTGCAGACGTAAAGAATGAAATAACATATTTTTTATCATTTGAACTATAGTAACATGAAAAAACAACTAACCCTGATGATGCTCGCCGTATTCTTTGCTTGCGGCGCATGCGTATTCACGTCGTGTAGCAAAGATGATAGTGACGGCTCTGCCAAGAAGGAGTACTTCCAACTATGGAACAAATGTGCGGCATTGGATTCCCTGCAGGCATATGTGGAGGATGTGACCAATCCGCAGTCGCCCAACTATATCAGCGAGGAAGACCGTATTGCCACTTTTGACATGGATGGCACCTTCCTTGCAGAGCTCTATCCCAGTTATTTTGAATATAACCTGCTGGAATACCGTGTGTTGGACGATGCTTCCTATCGTGACAAGGCTCCCGAGGATGTGCGCGAGGCAGCGCAGAACATCCGAGATTTTGTTCGCCAGGGAACACCGCTGCCTGACCATTTTGATATGATTCATGCGCGTGCTGCTGCCAAGGCCTACTCGGGAATGACCCTCGCAGAATATCATGCTTATGTTCAAGCCTATGCTGCCAAGCCGGCTAATGGCTTTATTGGTATGAGTTACGGCCAAGGCTTTTATAAGCCTATGCTGGAGGTGTTTGACTATCTGAAGGACAATGGCTTCACATATTATGTTGTCTCTGGTACTGATCGTTTCGCTTGTCGTGCTTTGGTTGAGCCTCTTGGTATCGCACCAAACAGGGTGATTGGCATGGATGTGAAACTTATGTCGAGCAGTCAAGGTGATGAGGCTGGCGTCAACTACACCATGGGACGTGAGGAAGACTTGGTTCGTACGGATGAACTGATTATCAAGAACATCAAGACCAATAAAGTGTTTCAGATTAGTCAGGAGATAGGTAAGATTCCTGTGCTGTCGTTTGGAAATAGTACTGGCGACTGCGCCATGCATAACTATTGCCTGAGTAATACAAAGTATCGTACTGCAGCCTTTATGCTCATCGCCGATGATGATGAACGTGACCACGCCAATCGTGATAAGGCACTTGAATTGGCTAAGAAATGGCGCGAAGCAGGCTATCATGTCATCTCTATGCGAGACGACTTCCGGACCATCTATGGGCCAGATGTGGTAAAGACAGACTTTGTGTTTAAATAAAAAAAGAGGTTGCTCAAAATGAGCAACCTCTTTTTCGTCAACAAGTGCCGCGAGCGGGACTCGAACCCGCACAACCATTTCTGGTCAAGGGATTTTAAGTCCCTCGTGTCTACCATTCCACCATCGCGGCAGTTGTAAGCGGATGCAAAGGTAATGCTATTTCTCGGAATATCCAAGAAAATGGGTTACTTTTTTATCAGTTATGCACAACAAGACGGCCGCTGCTAGCGTTATAATCGATGTATCGATACTGAATCAGCATCTTGTCGCCATCGTGACCGTTTCTCACAATATAACCATCGTCGTTGTCCTGATTATAAACGCGCTTGCATTTCGCGCATTCCAGATAACGGCCGTTATCCGTCCAATGCAGTTCGTATTTCGGCATTCCATATTCCTCAAGGCAGTTAGGACATTGCAGGTCAAAAACCTTGCGACCAAAGGCGTTGGAGTGTCCGATGATTAGTCCCTTGCCGGCCCCCATGCTGTTATACGACAACTTCTCGTTGCCGATAGCAGTATTCATCACCAAGTCAAGGTCAGATGCCTCCCACGAACCTTGGTTGGGCGTCAGTTTTAAGTGGGTTACCCCTTTTTCTATTGCGGGTTTGACGATGCAGAACATGCCAGGACTGCCAACGGCGCGTGTCAGGGCACTGGTGGGATAGATATTGGCAAAGAACACAAAGTTCACGGGATAGTAGGTGTTGTACTTGTTGTCAACGCTACACGCCATGAACAGACCAAATATCACCAAAGCAATCAGTCTTCGCATGAACCAAGGAGTTTCTTTTCAGCCTTTTCTACGCGGTCAAAGGCGAAACCTTCGAGCACACTCTGCATCAGGGCCTCGATGCAGTCGTTGCAGAGGTTGCCGATAGAGCCCTCGTGGGTGTGATGGATATCCTTGTTGGGGGTGAACTTGCCAGCCTCAATGTCAAGGCCCACCTTCTTATAGGCGTCGCGGAAAGGCATACCTTCTGCTGCGAGGCGATTAACCTCTTCTACCGAGAACATCGGGTCGTAGCGTGGGTCATCCAGGATGTGGTCGTTCACCTCGATGCGATTGATGATATAGGCTGTCATGCGCAGACAGTCGAGCAACTCGTCAAAAGCAGGCAGGAATACCTCCTTGATAATCTGCAGGTCGCGGAAATAGCCCACGGGCAGATTGTTCATCATCAGCGTGATCTGTTGGGGCAAACTCTGCAACTTGTTCGACTTCGAACGAATCAGTTCGAAGACATCGGGGTTCTTCTTATGTGGCATGATGCTGGAACCAGTGGTGCATTCCTTAGGAAGTTTTACGAAACCAAAGTTCTGACAGTTGAACATGCAGGCATCGAAAGCCAACTTGGCCATTGTACCAGAGATGGTGGCAATAGCGAAGCCCACGTTGCGCTCCATCTTGCCGCGGCCCATCTGTGCATAGACCACGTTGTAGTCCATTGAGTCGAAACCCAGGAGGTCGGTGGTCATTTGACGGTTCAGGGGGAAGGAACTGCCATATCCTGCAGCCGAACCTAACGGATTGCGGTTGGTCATCTTATAGGCTGCCTGTAGGAAGAGCATATCGTCGGCCAAAGACTCGGCATAGGCACCAAACCACAAACCGAAACTGGAGGGCATAGCCACCTGCAGATGTGTGTAGCCTGGCATCAGTACGTTCTTGTACTGATTACTCTTGGCGATGAGTTGGTCGAAGAGGTCTTTTACTGCTTCGGCCACCAACTGCAACTGATGGCGGGTGAAGAGCTTCAGGTCAACCAATACCTGGTCATTGCGTGAACGGCCAGAGTGAATCTTCTTGCCCATGTCGCCCAACTTGCGGGTGAGCATCAGTTCCACCTGTGAGTGTACGTCCTCGATGCCGTCTTCAATGACAAACTCGCCGCGCTGCACCTGTTCGTAGATGTTCTTCAACTCCTTCAGCAACACGGGCAACTCATCCTTGCCCAGCAGCCCGATGCTTTCGAGCATGGTGATGTGGGCCATTGAGCCCAGCACGTCATATGGCGCCAGATAGAGATCCATCTCGCGGTCTCTGCCCACGGTGAAGCGCTCTATCTCGCTGTTTATCTCAAAGTCTTTTTCCCAAAGTTTCATAATTAGTGCAGAGTTTAGAGTGTAGAGTTTAGAGTTTGCTTCCGCTGTAGAGCATGCCCCATCTTAAGGCGGTAGCAAACTCTACACTCTAAACTCTACACTATTAATTATACATAAGGAACCTGTGCCAGTGCATCGGCTATCTTCTCCACACCATCCTGGATGGGACCACTCACCATGGCGGCGAGCATAAAGGGAATGTCGGCCTTTACCGTTACCTTCATTTTTGATGTGGTATCATTGACGGGCAACACCTGAATCCAGAGGTTGAATGGCATGGGCGACTGTACCGTCTCGAATTTGACGCACTTAGGCTCCTCGCGCTCCACAACTTTCAGTGTAATCTGTCCAACGGGTGGTACGTTGATGCTCACAGAGTCCTGATCGAAGGAGAAGTCCTTCAACTTATCTTCAGGGATGCGGTCACGCACACGTTCCAAGTTACTCAGATCACTGATGTTGCGATAGACGGCCTCCTGTGAATAGGGTACCTGCTTAATGCTGCTTTCGAATTTCTTCATAGCTTCTTCTTATACGCCCCAGACACTGGGATCCTTTCTCCATTCAGCCAATACAGCCTTTTCTTCTTCTTTGATATAGCCTGTTTCAGCGGCCTGCTCCACAACAGCGTTGTAGTCGCTCAGTGTGATGAGCTTAACATTTGCTTCGCGGAAAGCCTCCTCGGCCACGGGGAAACCATAGGTAAACGAGGCCACCATACCGATAACCTCTACGCCATATTCCCGCAGGGCTGCAACGGCCTTCAAAGAGCTACCACCAGTAGAAATCAGATCCTCTACTACGATAACCTTTGAACCCTTCTTAATCTCACCTTCCACCTGGTTGCCCATGCCGTGATCTTTTGGCTTTGGGCGCACGTAGCAGTAGGGCAGACCCAGTTCCTCGGCTACCAGCGCACCCTGTGCAATGGCACCTGTGGCAACACCTGCCACTGCATCAGCCTCAGGGAAGTTCTCCTGAATGACGTGACATAGTTCCAGTTTTACAAAAGAGCGCAGACTGGGGTGACCCAGTGTCTTGCGGTTGTCGGTATAAATAGGTGATTTCCAACCGCTGGCCCATGTGAATGGGTCGTTGGGCTGCAACTTGATGGCTTTGATGTCCATCAGCTTCTGAGCGAATTGTTTCTTGATATCCATAACGTTACGTTAATTTTTGCCTGCAAAGGTACGAAAAAAAGTGAAGAGTGAAGAGTGAAGAGAGAAAAATTTTAATTATTTACTCTTTCGTATAGCCAATGGAGAGCACACTGATGCGTACACCTTCTGCCTTGGCCAGTTCCTGAGCACAGGCGATGACGGTGGCGCCAGTGGTCACTACATCGTCAATAATCAAAAGGTGCTTGCCTTTTATCTTCTCTTCTTTCACTAAATGGAAGGCTTCCTTGATGTTTTCTCGTCGCTCAAAGTGTGTCAGATGAGTCTGACTCTGAGTGAAGCGTTTTCTTACCACTACGTCGTTATAGATAGGAAGTCCTGTCTCCATGCTGATACCTCGTGCCACTATCAGACTCTGATTATAGCCGCGTTTCCAGTTTCTTTTTCTTGTGATGGGCAGTGGGACGATGGCGTCGATACCGTCAAAGAATCCGTAGGCCATGTGGCGTTCGGCCATGAGTTGACCAATCATCTCACCCATCTCCATTTGTCCGTGATATTTAATGTCGTACACCAGATGGCTGGGGGCGGAGTGGGGACGGAAGTAGAACCATGCAGAAGCCTTCTCGATGGGAAACTGTCCCCAGAACAGTCTTGCCATCCAGTTGTCGTAGGGCGATTCACAAAAGGGCGTTACGGGCAGTTCTTTTGTGCATTGAGCGCATAGCAGCATGTCTTCCGCATCTAGTCTATCGTCACAAATGGCGCATCTTCTGGGAGAAATCAAATCCAGAAGATCACTCAGCAAACTCGTTTTCCTCTTCATCAGTAACCTCTATACACTGTTTGATGATATCCATGGTAAACCCGCGTCCCATCGCATATTTGATGAGTTTCATGGTCGCCTCATATTCGCTATTGGCCTTGATACCCTTGCGCTTCTGTTTGAGCATCGGTCGAAGAATCTTCAGATATTCCTCATCGTCCACTTCGTCGAGCAAAGGCTTACTGATGCTGTCGTCAATACGTTTCATCCAAAGCGCCTGTTCCACCTTCCGGCGTCCCCATTTGCTGTAGCGTATCTTGTCGTAGATGAAAGCGCGGGCAAAGCGCTCGTCGTCAACGTATCTCTCTGTAATCAGGCGCTCCATCACTTCTGCCTGCTCTTCCTCGCTAATGCCCCACTGTCGCATTTTATCCAGCATCTCCTGCTGACAGTGTTCGCTGCGGGCACAGAGGTCCGTGAGCTTCTGGTAGGCCTGTTGACCCGTCATTTCTTTTCTTATAAGCATGATTTCGTGAATCTTTGTTTGCCGAATTGGTCGTTTTTGATTTCTGTATGTGAGAACCCTTCTTCGCTGAGCATCTGTTGCATCTCGGTGACATATAAGGGATTAATCTCGAAAAAGAGCGCTCCACCTGGATTTAATGCCTTTGCAGCATAGCGGGCAATGGCACGATAGAACAGCAGTGGATCGTCATCGGGTACGAAAAGTGCCAGCGCAGGCTCATGTTCCAGCACGTTTTTCTCCATCATGTCCTTTTCTTTTGTGCAGATATATGGCGGATTACTCACTATAACGTCAAATTCGTTGGAAGGGAGTTGGAAGGGAGATGGAAGGGAGGTGGAAGGGAGAAGCTGGGGAGAAGGAGTAATTTTTAGAATGTCCTGTTTTTTTAATTTTACGTTTACTCCCATTCTTTTGGCATTCTCTGCTGCTATCCGCAGGGCATCCTCGCTGATATCCCAGGCCGTCACTGCTGCGTCAGGCAGTTCTGCAGCCAGCGTGCAGGCGATACATCCGCTACCTGTGCCAATATCGAGAATTTTATCGCAGCGGACTTTTTCGGACTTTTCCGTATCAGTCTGCTGTCGTCCGCTGCTAAGAATCCATTCACAGAGTTCGTAGGTCTCAGGTCTTGGAATCAGCACGCCAGGCTCCACATGGAAGGTCCTGCCGCCAAACTCCGCCTCACCTAAAACATACTGTACGGGTTCGCCAGTCAGCAGACGTTGCGTAATTTCCTCTAAGAGTTTTTGGTCATCTGTGGATAATTGTGTATCTTTGCCGATGAATAAGTCGGATGGCATGAGTCCGAAGCGAACTTCGTACACCATACGGGCAATAGCCTTCGCCTCGTAGTCATCATAGACCTGCGTCAACTGGCGCCATAATTCATTATAAGTCATACTGCAAAATTACACAAAATATGGAAACCGACCAAATTTCTTTGGATAAAAAATATATGCGCCGCTGTCTGCAACTGGCGCAGAACGGACAGCAGAATGCAAAGCCGAATCCAATGGTGGGAGCTGTGATAGTGGCTGATGGTAGAATCATTGGTGAGGGGTATCATGTGCGCTGCGGACAGGGGCATGCAGAGGTCAATGCTTTTGCAAGTGTCAGCGCAGAGGATGAAAGACTGTTACCTGAGGCCACAATCTATGTGTCGCTGGAACCCTGTTCGCATTATGGGAAGACACCTCCTTGTGCCGATTTGATTGTTAAGAAGGGGGTGATGCGTGCGGTTGTAGGCTGTATTGATGAGTTTGCCGAGGTGCAGGGTAGGGGCATCCGGAAACTGAGGGATGCTGGTATAGAGGTGACTGTGGGTGTACTGGAAGATGAGTGTAAGGCTCTGAATCGCCGCTTCTTCACCTTCCATCGTCTCTCGCGCCCGTACATTATATTAAAATGGGCACAGACGGCTAACGGTTTTATTGATGATAACGGTAAGGCTTTGGCTATCTCGACACCCTTTACGCAGATGCTCTCGCATAAGTTGCGTGCTGAGGAGGATGCCATCCTCGTGGGACGTGTAACCAATGAGCGCGAGCATCCACAGCTCACCGTGCGTCAATGGGATGGTCCCAACCCCAAACGACTTGTTATTGACCGTCAGCATCCGCTGAATCTGGAGGTGCTCCATGCCCATCAAATACAATCGCTGATTGTCGAAGGCGGTAAGAAAACGCTCGATTCTTTCCTGGAACAAGGCTTGTGGGATGAAATCCGTGTGGAGACGAATATGCGTTTGACGGTAGGTGGTGGAACAAGAGCGCCACAACTTCCGGCTGATGCAGAAGTCGTGGCGCAACATGATTATGATGGTAATATGATTATTTCCTACCGAAGTCGGCTGGCACCTCGCCCCATTTCTGGGTCTCCCATTTGATGATGGGATTGCGGTAATTATGTGTGCGTAGCCAATTCTCGGCGCGTTGGATAATCTGATAGAGCGGCTCCGTCTCAGGGGTCCGCTCTAATTTTGTCTTACATTGTCGTTTTGAGACCCAGAGGATGGCATTGTAGGAATCAGAGTAGATGGTTTTGTCATGCAAGCCCTTCTGCCAACAGAGAGCCAGGGCGTGAACGATAGCCAGGAACTCACCGATATTGTTTGTACCTTTCATTGGGCCAAAATGGAATACCTGTGCACCTGTCTGCAGGTCGATAGCCTGATACTCCATGGGTCCAGGGTTGCCGCTGCAGGCTGCGTCCACAGCCCACGCGTCTGCCCTTACCTCCATGGGCAAGGGCAGTACGGTGTCGTGTCTATAGTCGGGAGGGTTCTGCATATACATCAGTGCTTGTTGCTATGGCATAGCAACATACATTACATTCGCTCGGGCACCTCAATGCCCAGCAGACCCATACCGTTTTTGATAATCTTTGCTACGTTCTTTGCCAGCATCAGGCGTACGGCCTTCTTCTGCTCATCGGGCTCGTTGAGGATGCTGAAGTCGTGGTAGAACTGGTTGAATACCTTCGTCAACTCGTAGCAGTAGTTGGCGATACCAGAGGGAGAGTAGTCCTTACCTGCCTGCTCCACGGCAGCGCCAAACTCAGACATCTTCTGGATAAGCTCGATTTCCTTCTCACTTAATTTAGAGTTTAGAGTGTAGAGTGTAGAGTTTGCTACCGCAGTTCCATCAGCGGCAGGCTGAGCGGTAGCAAACTCTACACTCTCAGTTCTACACTCTACACTCTTCCGAAGGATACTCCTTATTCTCGCATACGTGTACTGGATGAAAGGACCGGTGTTGCCGTTGAAGTCGATACTCTCCTCGGGGTTGAACAGCATGTTCTTTCTTGCGTCCACCTTCAGGATGAAGTACTTCAGGGCACCCATACCCACGATACGGGCAATCTCGCGGCGCTCCTCTTCGGTCATATCGTCAAACTTACCCAGTTCCATAGAGGTCTTATAGGCATCCTCTACCATCAGTGCCATCAGGTCGTCAGCGTCAACAACGGTTCCTTCGCGGCTCTTCTCCTAAGCGGTCCAGCAGGATAGAGAGTACCTGGAAGTGGTAGTTCTGCTCGTTGCCCACTACATAAATCATCTTGTCGATGGGGTAGTCTTGGAAACGCATTTCGGCAGTACCGATATCCTGTGTCATATATACAGAGGTGCCGTCAGAACGCAACAGCAGTTTCTGGTCCAGACCCTCGTTGGTCAGGTCGGCCCAAACCGAGTTGTCCTCATGGCGCTCAAAGAGACCCTTGGCGAGACCTTCTTCTACCTTAGCCTTACCTTTCAGATAGGTCTGGCTCTCGTAGTAAATCTTATCGAAGCCAACGCCCATCTTCTTGTATGTCTCGTCGAAACCGGCATATACCCAGTTGTTCATCTTTTCCCACAAGGCGCGTACCTCGGGATCGTTGTTCTCCCATTTCACCAGCATCTCGTGAGCCTCCTTGATGAGCGGAGCCTCCTGCTTAGCCTTTTCTTCATCCATGCCCTGAGCCATGAGTTCCTTAATCTCCTCACGGTAGTGCTTATCGAAGGCCACGTAGTAGTCACCAATCAGGTGGTCTCCCTTCTTGCCAGATGACTCGGGTGTTTCGCCGTTGCCGTATTTCAGCCAAGCCAGCATTGACTTACAGATATGAATACCACGGTCGTTTACGATGTTGGTCTTCACCACCTTGTTGCCGTTGGCCTCCATAATCTGAGCCAGCGACCATCCCAGCAGGTTGTTGCGCACATGACCAAGGTGCAGGGGCTTGTTGGTGTTGGGTGAAGAGTATTCGATCATGACGAGAGGCGAATTCTCGTCTGCTGTTTTCATGCCGAAGCGGTCGTCCTGGTCCATAGCCTGCAGCAACTGCAGCCATGCACCCTCACCGATGCTCAGGTTCAGGAATCCCTTTACTACGTTGAACTTCTCAACAGCCGAACAGTTGTCGGCAGCTGCAGCATCTTTTCGTTTGCCTCCATGTCGTAGAGTGCCTTAACGGCCTCGCCTGCGGCTTGACTTATCAGTGTCTCGATATTCATATACCTCTTATATATATTATATTTGGGGTGCAAAGGTACTATTTTTTATTGGAATGGACAAATAAAAGATTGCTTTTCAATTGAATAAAGGTAAGATTGGTCTCTTTTTGTTAAGGAGTATTCGATTTTTAACGTAAATCACAAATTTGTGGTATTTTATTGTTTAAATCTAATTTCTTGATTTAAAACAAGTGAAAAGGCTAAAAAGTGATAAATTATTCGATTTTCGTGCATTATTTTATCAAAAAGTAGTAAATTTGCGCTCGAATTTTATAATTTTTCGTTTATTATTAATTTTTTATTAGTTACTTATGGGTAAAAAGTTTACTTTATCTTTGTTAGTGTTGGTAGCCACGCTACTGGCACTACCAATCCAGGCCCAGGACGCCTACACACTTAGAAAGGCTCCCCTTTCTAAGGTGATGAAAGGCATACATGGCCAGGAGTTAAAGAAAGGCTACACCTTCGTTGCAAAGAACGTGAAGGAAGTGGCTGCTCAAGCTCGTCTGACTGCAGAGCAGAAGGCCGAGATTAATCGTATTGAACTCGCGAAGTTGTGGGAGAACAACATGGAGCGTGTTCAGAAAGGCAAATTCAGTCGTTTGATTGAACGTTCTTCTTTCGTTAAGGCTCCCCAGTTGACAGCCAATGCAATCTCAAACGGTCGCCTTACTGCTCCTAAAAAGGCAGAGAGTGTTGACGTTCACGGCATCATTACTGCTCCTGGAGACGGTGTTGTTAAGGTTTATAAGAATGCTGGTTCTGGTTATTATGTTTCTAATCAGCAGGTATATAAGACTGCCCTAAGTGGTACTACTCAGATTGTTGAGTGTGAGGATGGTACCGTTTATTTCAAGGATATTGTTTCTACGGTTTCTTATGGTGTGTGGGTTAAGGGCACCAAGGTAGGAAATACAATTACCGTTCCCACTAAGCAGCCAGTTGCATATAGTTCAGATTATGGCGCTACCATCAGTGTTCGTTGGGGCGCACTTAGTGGTCAGAACGTCGTCGCTGCTGACAATACTGCTGATAACTTTACTTTTGTAGTTGACGATGTCGCCGGAACTATTTCACTTCAGGGAACCAGCGAAGACCTGTTTATGGCAACTCTCTGGGATGACGATGATTCTTGGACAGGCTATGGCGTTTATGAAACAGTTTACACCTATGACCATGATTATGTTGCTCCAACAACCGTGACCGTGACTCCTCCCGCAGGTCTGGAGACCGAGACATGGTATGCTAGTGGTCATACCTATTCTCAAAATGCTGGTCAGGTTGCTTTTGAGAGCACTATAAAAGTTGGATTTGATGGTAGTGACGTTTATCTGCAGGGTGTGTTCAGCCGTTTCCCCGACGCTTGGATGAAGGGTACTATCAGTGGCTCAACTGTTACTTTCGCAGGCTTGCAGGTTCAGGGTGATTACTCTGGTTATACCATCTATGCAACTGGTGGTGATAACTCAGGCCTTATTGACTATGTCATGACCTATGATGCAGAAAATAAGGTGATCAGCTCTGAAAATGCTCTCTTTGCAAATGCTGCAGAAGACAAACTCTATTATCTGATTTATGTTACCGATTTGAAGATCGCTCAGGCTGCTCCTGGTGAGGAAGAAGCTACGACAGCAGCACCTGTAGATGTTCTTCCTTATGAAAATGCATTGAATACTGCAGATTTGTTTGGCGAGTTTGGTGTTATTGATAGTAATAAGGACGGTAAGACATGGAGCTTCAGCTCTTCTGTTGGTGCTGTGGGCTATTCTTATAGCACGGCTAATGATGGTGACGACTGGCTTGTTTCTCCTGCTGTTAAGCTGGAGGGTGGTAAGAAGTATCACTTCGCTATCGACGTGGCTGCTGCTGCTGCCAAGTATCCTGAGCGTATTGAGGTGAAGTTGGGTGCAGAGCCCAAGGCTTCTGCTCTGACTACCGAGGTTGTTCCTGCTACGGATATTGATTTCGCTAACTTCGCAACACTTGAGAATGATGAAGTTGTAGTTGCTGAAACTGGCTACTATCACATTGGTATCCACGCCATCTCTGATGCAGACCAGTACAACTTGTATGTTAAGAACTTCCTGATTGAAGCAGGTGTTGATCCAGCTGCTCCTGCTGCAGTTACCAACTTTAATGTTGTTCCCACAGAGAATAAGCTGGAGGCTACTGTTAGCTTTATTGCTCCTTCTTTGACTTCTGGTGGCGAGACGCTTACTAGTCTGACGAAGGTTGATGTTATTCGTGATAAAGCAGTTGTTGCTTCTCTGACTGATGTTGTTCCTGGCGCACAGGTTCAGTATGTGGATAACGACAATCTGAGCATGGGTAATCACACCTATCAGGTTATTGCTTATAATGAATATGGTGCAGGTGTTAAGAGCGAAGAGAAGACGGTTGCCGTTTCTGCTGTTATTGATGTTCCTGTTGTATTTGATTTTGCTACAGAGAATATCTTTAACCTCTTCACTGTCATTAATGCTAATGCTGATGATTACACATGGAAGTGGAACGCTAATTATGGTGCATACTATCTCTTTGCAGAGGAGGATGGTGACGATTATCTGATTTCTCCTGCTGTCAACTTTGAGGCTGGTAAGAACTACAAGGTTGTTGTCAATGCAAGCTGTGCAAGTAGTGACTATCCAGAGAAGTTCCGTGTGCTGGTTGGTAAGGCTGCCTCTGTCGAGGGCTTGACTCAGGAGGTTCTTGCTACAACCGTTGTTGATGTGAAGGATTCTACTGATTTTGAGGCTGAATTCGCAGTCGCTGAGTCAGGTCAGTATTATGTTGCTGTTCAGGCTTTGAGTGATGCTGACATGTATCGTCTGAACATCCATAAGATTTCTATTGAGAATGGTGCAGAGCCTACTGCTCCTGCTGCAGTTACAGAGTTTGCTGCTGTAGCTGGCGAAAAGGGTGCTTTGGAGGTTAATGTTAGCTTCAACGCTCCAGCTGACCATCAACGTTCTGCGTGATGGCGAGGTTGTGAAGACTTTCGAAGCTGCTGCTCCTGGTTCTTCTTTGAACTGGAAGGATGAGAATGTTGAGCAGAGCAAGACTTATGTATATCAGGTGGTTGCAAGCAACGCTTCAGGCGCAGGCTTGAAGAGCGATAAGGTAAGCGTTTACGTAGGCTTCGACGTTCCTGCTGATTTGGCTAACCTGACTGCAACAGATAATGCTACTTCAATTAAGTTCGCTTGGGATAAGGTAGGTGAGGTAGGTGCTACTGGTGGCTACGTTAATCCTGCTGCTGTTGACTATGAGGTATGGTCTCTGAAGATTGTTGAGACGATGCTCGGTCAATCTCTTGACTACGATCAGTTGTTGGCTTCTGAAACCGACAAAGATAACTATGTACTTGCTGAGAATACCGACGAAGGTGTTCAGGACTATAAGTACTGGGCAGTTCAGCCTGTAAACGTGGCTGGTGTTGGTACCCCCGCTGTCGCTTCAATGCTGGTTGGTGCTCCTTATACATTGCCTTTCTTTGAGAGCTTCACAGGTAGTGCCTTCCACTATATCTGGGATTACTCTAGCAATGCAGGTATCTTCGTTTCTGAGGAGTCATCTGACGATGATGCAGTAGCTTTGCAGTTGACTGCTCTGGATGAGCCTGGTACTGTAGATATCTTTACTGGTAAGGTAAGTCTGAAGAATGCAGCTAATCCTACTTTGCTCTTCGACGTGAAGTCTGCAACTGTCTCTAAGATTAACGTGATTGGTAGTGTTGAGGGTGGTAAATTCACAGCTATTAAGGCTGACGCTCCTGTTACCTCTGAGTACACTACCATCAAGGTACCCCTGAACGATCTGAAGGATGCTCGTTTTGTTCAGCTCGGTTTCAGTGCTGATTTCGCAAATGCAACAATCGAGGATATCGACTGGGAAACCTATGAGTATGTTTATACTTGGGGTGATCTGCTGAATATCGATAACATCCGTATCGTTGACCTCTATGAGCACGATGTGGAGGTTGCTCTGAATGCTCCTGCTTCAGTTGTAGCTGGTAGCGCAGCTAAGTTGCAGGTTAAGGTTTCTAACAATGCCGAGAATGCAGCTAACGGCTTCACCCTGAAACTGACTGCTGGCGAGAAGGAAATCTACAACAAGACCTTCAACGAGGCTTTGAAGCCCTTCTCTTCTATCGATGTTGAGGCTGCATTCGAGACCACCGTATTCGATGAGGCTGGTGATGTGACCCTGACGGCAGAGGTTGTATACGAAAACGACCTGAACCCCGATAACAATGCTGACGAGGCAGTTATCACTGTGAAGGAGCCCACAGCTACTGCACCTTCTAACCTGGTTGCTGAGCAGACTGCTGAGCAGGCAGAGAAGGGTGAGGTTACTCTGACTTGGACTGCTCCTGCAGAAGGTGCTGCACAGGAAGTTACTGAGGACTTCACAGCTTATGAGAACGGTGCTAACGAAACCGGTATGGTAGGCGAATGGACTCTGGTTAACGCTAATGGCAAGACCAAGGGTTCTCTGTTCAAGGATCTTGAACTGGCTAATGATGGCCTGGCAAAGGCTTGGCAGGTATTCAACCCCGAGGCTTATGGTATTACGAACCCCAGCTTCAATGGTCCTAACGGATCATTGTCAGAGAGCTACCTCATCTCTGGTTACAACCTTGAGGGACAGACCTATCCTGACAATGACGACTGGCTCATCTCACCTGTGCTGACTGGTATCGCTCAGGAAATTAGCTTCGACATCTCTGCTCTGGACGTTCAGTATGGTCCTTCTTCTTACGAGGTTCTGGCTTCTTCTACTGATACAGAGTTGGCAAGCTTCACCAAGGTTGCTGGTGCCGAACTGACAACTGCTGGATGGGGTAAGGTAACTGCTCAGCTGCCTGAGGGTACTAAGTTCTTCGCTATCCGCAATACTACTCCTGGTGATGGTGCTTTGTGTGTAGCACTGGGTAACATCAAGTACCAGAAGGGTGGTGCAAAGGCTGAAAGCTTCAATATCTATGTTGACGCTGCAGCCGCAGGTAATACCACTGAGGCAACTGCTATTCTGAAGGAACTTGCTGCTGGTAACCACGTCTTTGCTGTGACCGCTGTTTATGCAAATGGTGCTGAGTCGAAGCCCGTAACAGCTACTCTCGACGTGACCAATGCTATCAACGAGATCCTGAGCAGTGGTAAGTCATTCACTATCTACACTGTTGATGGTAAGCTCATCAACCGTCAGGCTACTAACCTGAACGGTCTGAAGGGTTCTTACATCATCAACAACAAGAAGGTGATTCTGAAGTAATACATTTAATCTCATACATTCGGGGAGCGCGAGTCTGCTCGCGCTCCCTGATTTTTCCAACGATACAATTTTAAACAAGATGATTAGAAAAGTAACCTTTGCTGTCCTTGTCTTCGGATTAACAGCCCTGCAAGCAATCGCTGCTCCGCGTTCTGCAGAACAGAGGAAGCAAGCTGCAGCCAAAGCCATCAACACGCATCGCTCTGCCAAGCGTATGGCACCGCGTACCGATGCGTTGAAAGTGCTGAAATCAACCCCAACCTTAGAGATTCTTGGCTATGAGCATGGCGGTTTCGCTGTGATCTCTGCCGACGACCTGGTACCCGAGGTGCTGGGTGTTTCAACATCAGAATACAGTGAGGGTCGTAACGAGAACTTCCAGTGGTGGCTCGATGCTACCAGTGCAGTCATCAACTATGCTGTCCAAAACAACATTCAGTTGGCTACCACTGCTCCCGATCCTGCCATATATCCCACAGAAGTAGAACCCTTGCTCACTACAAGGTGGGACCAGACCACTCCCTATAATAATATGTGTCCCACCTATTCTGGCAGCACCAAGTGTCTGACAGGTTGTGTGGCCACAGCCATGGCCCAGGTGCTGAACTATCACAAGATGCCTGCGCACGGTGAGGGACAGCGCACGATTTATTATCCCTATCATAATTCCACAGGCCAGGCCGTGACAGCCAATTTTGAAGAGGACTACTACGACTGGGACAATATGTTGGATGACTATTCTTATGGTGGCTATAATCAGGAACAAGCCAATGCTGTGGCTATGCTGATGCGTGACTGTGGCGTGGCTGCCGATATGGAATATGGTGGTCCTAGTGACGGTAGTGGTGCCTATTCTCATGATGCTGCCGAAGGCATGCGCAGATATTTCGGCTTTGAAGAGGCTCAGATGCTGGAGCGTGATTATTACGACGAGGCAGCATGGATGAACATCGTTTATCGTGAGTTGAGCGAGAATGGCCCATTATATTATGGTGGTGCAGATGCCAGTGGTCGTGGTGGTCATGCTTTTGTGATTCATGGTTATCGTGCCGATGGTAAGGTTTACGTGAACTGGGGCTGGAGTGGTGATGATGACGGTTATTATGATATTGCTCTCTTGAATCCCAGTTATTATCGCTTCAGCTATGGTCAGGATATGATTATCGGCGTTAAGAGCAATGCCCGTAGTAAGTTCCGTTCAGAGAGTGTTACTACCACTGCCGAGGGTATGCTGAAGCAGACCGTTGAAGCACTGGAAGGTGAAGGACAGATAGGTTCGCTCACAGTGAACGGCCCTCTTGGTCAGGAAGACTTGAAGTATCTGCGTTATCTTGCTGGTCGTGACTCTCTTGGTTTTGAGAGTGGCGAGAAAGTGCGTACGCTGAATCTGACAAACAGTCAGTTGGCAGGCAATGCTCTGCCCGACAGTGTCTTCAAGAACTGTACCACCCTGCAGCGTCTCTATCTGCCTGCCACCATTGAGCGTATTGGCAGTGAGGCCTTCAGTGGCTGTAGTCATCTCTACGAACTGCGTATACTCTCAAAGACAGTTCCAGAACTGGGAGGTTCGCGTGTGTTCCAGAATGTGTCCAGGAACGTCTGTATGCTCTATGTTCGTAGCAGCATGAAGACCAAATACCTGAAGAAGGCTCAGTGGAAGGACTTTGGTGAGAAGAATATTATAGAGGTGGGAACCAGCATCCAGGTACGTAACGCTATCCGTAAGTATGGCGAGGAGAATCCCGAGTTCTTCTATTCTGTCAACGGTGAAGAGCTCCACGGAAAACCCGAACTGACGTGCGAGGCTACAGCTTCATCACCTGCCGGTCGTTATCCCATCGTTGTTAGTCGTGGAACCATCAATCGTGAGGATGTTGACTTCATCGATGGCTATCTGATTGTTCAGAAGTTGGATGCTACCGCTACCGTTGGTAACTACACCCGCGAGGAGGGACAGCCTAATCCTGAGTTCGGATTCGCTGCCTACGATGGCCTGATTTCCCTCGATTCTATTCCTGCCTGGCTCGAGGCACCTGTCTTTGTTACTCCTGCCGACGAGACCTCACCAGCGGGCGAGTATCCCATCATGGTGGAGAGTGCCACTGCAGAGAGTTATAACATGACCTTCGTGCCTGGTGTGCTCACCGTAACAGTGGCTACTTCGGTCAAAGGTGTTGATGTCGCTACTCAGCGTCAGAAGCCCGTATACTATACCCTTGACGGTAACAGGGTGGAAGGCGCTGCCCGTGCAGGCATCTACCTGGTTCGCCAAGCTAATGGAAAGGTTAAGAAAGTGCGTGTGGCACATCCCTAATCTTCCCTCAGATATCGTTTATGGACGCAGGAACCTCATCGTTCCTGCGTCTTTTTTTGAAAAAGAGTGTGCTAACTCGTTTTTATTTATTACCTTTGCAGCCCCAATTAGTAATATGGAAAATACAAAATGAAAAAGATTGTTTTATTTATGATGACTATGATGCTTGCCGTGGCATCATGGGCACAGACAGGCGAGGTGGTGACCCCGCCAGCAGGATTACAAGCCGAGGAGTGGTTGTTGACAGCACAGCGCTACGACCCCACACAGTACACCGTAGATGCTGTTCAGACGTTGTACATCGGTGTGGACGGTCAGGATGTTTATGTGAAGGGATTGAACCTCTATCTGCCTGAGGCATGGGTGAAGGGTTCTATTGTGAATGGCCAGGCAACTTTTGCTGCCAATCAGTATTATGGTCCTTTGGCTGATGATGAAGGTACCAGCTATGACACCTATTTCGCTGGTTGCGATGCCTCATGGTTTGATGGCGTTTCTACATTGACACCCGCTGACGTGACTTTCACCATCAACGAGGCTGGCGACCGCTGGACTACAACTTCTGTACTGGTGGTGAATACCCTGACCGATGGTATTGCGGGCTTCGATTTCCTGAAGGATGTGGTTCTTGCTAAGCCTCATGATGTGGCTGCCACACCCAAGGCCCCCACGATTGCTTACTATATGCCTTATGATAACGAGGAAGGCTATGGTGGTATCTCCTTGAATTTCCCGCCAGTTGATGTGGATGGCAATCCGTTGATGACCAGTAAACTGAGCTATATTATATATAAAGATGTGGAGAGACTCTGTTCGCCTATTATGATTCCTGCTCTTCAGGAAGATGGTGAGACCTTCGTGGATATGATGGAGATCCCTTACAACTTCACCGATGGCTATAATATCGAGGCCCATGGTCTTGCCGCCTATTTCTACGAGCCCAGTAATACCTTCAATGCTATTGGGGTGAAAGCTATCTATCGTGGCGGCGATGAGGTGCGTTTGTCAGATATCACCTGGTTGAACCTCATGCCTTATGCTGACGAGTCAACGGTGTTTGACTTCAATGCACTGGACAAGGATACTACTCCTTATTCTACCAGTTCTTCTGGCGCTGGTGACATCACCTCGGATAAAGTGTTAAAGCAGGGAGATGTCACACTGACTGTCTCACCCTGCGAGGGAGGTAACACGCCTAACCGTTATTGGCTTGACTACAACCTTCAGGCTATTCAGTTACGTCTTTATGGTGGTAAGCTGACTTTCGAGGTGCCTGCTAACAGCACCATCGAAAAGATGTATTTCTTTGCAGGCGACTGGAATGACTACAATGAGTTTGACAGTGGAGAGTTCTCTGATGATCTGGTGTGGACGGGTTCTGCTCAGAAGGTGGTGCTCACCATTGATAACAGTAAGCCCAACACCAAGTTGAACAAGATTGCAGTAGTGGTTAAGGAAGACCTCACAGGCATCAGTACCGTCAATGAGGTGCCGGTTGAGACGATGCGTACTTTCGACCTTCTGGGACGTGAGGTTCGTAACACTGTTAAGGGCCTGGTTGTTGAACAGGTACGTATGGCCGATGGTCGGATGAAAATGATTAAACGCATGCGTAAATAATTAGATAAAAGTTAAATAATTATAAAAAACGGGCTGCAAAGGCTACTGCATACTCAAAAAAAAGAGAAAAAGCAGTACCTTTGCAGTCCGATTATTAGGGGAGAGTCTTAGAATCCCCGCGGGCGTCGTGTAAATAGTGCCTATCTTTGGCCGGAAGGCACGGTTTGTGAATCGGCGTTCAAATCACAACTTTATAAAGTAAAAAACTGTTTTTTAGTAAATTTAAACGAAGAAATGAACACTTTAAGTTACAAGACCGTCTCAATTAACAAAGAGACAGCCAAGAAGGAGTGGGTCGTTATCGATGCTACCGATCAGGTGGTTGGTCGTCTCGCTTCAAAGGTCGCCAAACTGATTCGCGGTAAGTATAAGCCAAGTTTCACTCCGCACGTTGATTGTGGCGACAATGTTATCATCATCAATGCTGCCAAGGTGAAGTTCACCGGCAAGAAGGAAACCGATAAGGTTTACACACGTTATACTGGCTATCCTGGTGGTCAGCGTTTCAATACTCCTGCAGAGTTGCGCAAGCGTCCTGATGGAATTGATCGCATCCTCCGTCACGCCGTGAAGGGCATGCTGCCCAAGGGTCCCCTCGGTCGCAGCCTGCTGAACAACCTCTATATCTATGAGGGAACAGAACACAAGCACGAGGCTCAGCAGCCAAAGGCTATTGATATTAACCAGTATAAATAATAAATAGGAGATGGAAGTAATTAACGCAATCGGTCGTCGTAAGAGCTCAGTGGCTCGCGTTTATCTGTCAGAAGGTACTGGCAAGATCACGATCAATAAGAAAGACTTAACCGAATATTTCCCCTCTGCCATTCTGCAGTATGTGGTAAAGCAGCCCCTGAACCTGCTGGAGTGTGCCGAGAAGTATGACATCAAGGTTAACCTCGACGGTGGTGGTTTCACAGGTCAGAGTCAGGCTCTTCGTTTGGCTATCGCCCGTGCACTGGTCAAGATTAATGCTGATGATAAGAAGACTCTGAAGATGCAGGGCTTCCTCACACGTGACAGCCGTGAGGTAGAGCGTAAGAAGCCCGGTCGTCCCAAGGCACGTCGTCGCTTCCAGTTCAGTAAGCGTTAATCCTGCTGAACAATCAAGCGATAGTTTAGTATCTAAACCTGTTGGATTCCATTGGACTACCATCGGGCTGATTCTAACAAGAATTAAAAAGAAAGTAAACAACAAAATTAAAGAATTAAAAAAATGGCAAGAACAAATTTTGATATGCTGCTGCAGGCTGGCTGCCACTTCGGTCACCTGAAGCGTAAGTGGAACCCCGCCATGGCTCCCTACATTTACTCTGAGCGTAATGGTATTCACATCATCGACCTCCACAAGACTGTTGTTAAGGTTGACGAGGCTGCTGAGGCTCTGAAGAATATCGCCCGTCAGGGTAAGAAAATCCTCTTCGTAGGTACTAAGAAACAGACTAAGGAAGTGATTGCCGAGAAGGCAACCAGCGTAAATATGCCTTATGTGATTGAGCGTTGGCCCGGCGGTATGCTCACCAACTTCCCCACCATCCGCAAGGCAGTGAAGAAGATGGCCAATATCGATAAGCTGATGCAGGACGGTACCTATGGTAACCTGTCAAAGCGTGAGCTGCTGCAGATTACTCGTCAGCGTGCTAAGCTGGAGAAGAACCTCGGTTCTATCGCCGACCTGACCCGTCTGCCCAGCGCTCTGTTCGTGGTTGACGTGATGAAGGAGAACATCGCCGTTAAGGAGGCAAACCGTCTGGGTATCCCCGTGTTCGGTATTGTTGATACCAACAGCGATCCTAAGAACATCGACTACATCATCCCCGCAAACGATGACGCTAAGGACAGCGTTGAGGTAATCCTCGCTGCTTGCTGCGCCGCTGTTGCTGAGGGTCTCGAGGAGCGCAAGGCTGAGAAGGCTGACGAGAAGGCAGCTGAGGCTCAGTCTGAAGAGGTTGCTGAGGCTAAGCCCAAGCGCGTTCGCAAGGCTCGCAAGGAAGAGGCTCCCGCAGAGGAGGCTGCTCCTGCTGCAGAGTAAACCCATCCCCAACCCCTCCCACTGGGAGGGGAGGTTTAATTAGACAATTTCATTATTAATCAGAAATTTGAAATTTTAGAATAAAATGGCTATTTCAATTGACGATATCAAAAAGCTTCGCGCAATGACCGGTGCTGGTCTGGCTGACGTGAAGAAGGCCCTGACTGAGGCTGATGGTGATTTCGACCGTGCCAAGGAGTTGCTCCGTGAGCGTGGTCTGGCTATCGCCGCTAAGCGTTCAGACCGTGAGACCTCTAATGGTTGTGTACTGGCAAAGGTAGAGAATGGCTTTGGTGCCATCATCGCCTTGAAGTGCGAGACCGACTTCGTGGCTAACGGTGCTGACTTCATCGCCCTGACCAAGAGCATTCTTGATGCTGCTGTGGCTAACAAGTGCAAGACTCTGGATGAGGTGAAGGAACTCGACATCAACGGTCAGAAGGCTCAGGACGCTGTTACTCAGCGCTCAGGTATCACTGGTGAGAAGATGGAGCTCGATGGCTACCAGACTCTCGAGGGTGCCAACATCGAGGCTTACGACCACATGGGTAAGCACACTCTGTGCACCATGGTTCAGACCAACAAGGAGAACAGCGAGGCTGGTCACAAGCTGGCCATGCAGGTAGCTGCCATGAAGCCCGTTGCTCTGAATGCCGAGGCTGTTGATCAGAAGATTCTCGACGAGGAGTACAAGACTGCTGTTGAGAAGACCAAGCTCGAGCAGGTTGAGAAGTTCGTAGAGATGAAGTTGAAGAAGGCTGGTTTGAACCCCAACCTCGTTGACAGCGAAGATCACATCGAGAGCAACATCAACAAGGGCTGGCTCACCAAGGAGCAGGCTGATGAGGCTCGTAAGATTATCGCTGACGCTAAGGTAGAGGGTGAGGCTCAGCTGAAGATGCAGATGATTGAGAACATCGCTAAGGGACGCGTTCAGAAGTTCCTGAAGGAGAACTGCTTGGTTGACCAGGAGTTCCAGTTCGGCGATGGTGACAAGGCTACTGTTGCTCAGTGGCTGAAGGCTCAGGATAAGGAGCTCGAGATCACTGCTTTCCGTCGCTTTACACTTGTTGCAGAATAATTTTCTACAAAAGTATAAAAAATGAATCGGCATTGTTTGCGCAATGCCGATTTTTTTGTATCTTTGCACCCAGATAGATACCTAATGATAATGACATGAGAAAGGAAATTCGCATTAAGAACCAGGTTGAGGAGCTTGATCGTGTGGCTCGTTTCATCGAGGAAATCGGTGAAGAGTTGGGTCTCGACATGGAGTTACAGATGAACCTGAACCTGGTGATGGAAGAAATGGTTTCCAACGTCATCTTCTATGCCTATCCCAAGAAAGCAGATGCAACCATTGAGTTGATGGCAGAGAGTGACGGTAAGGAACTGACTTTTGTTCTGAGCGATCAAGGGCGAGCGTTTGACCCTACTCTGAAGGAAGATACCGACATGGACGTTAACCCAGCCGAGCGTGAGTTGGGAGGCATGGGCATCTTTATTGTGAAGAATATTATGAATCAGGTAACCTACCAGCGTCTAGAGGGCAAGAACCTGCTAACCATGAAAAAAGAAATCGTTAATTGAAAAGTTAAAGCTATGACACAGATATTGAAAGAAGATGGAAAGACCATCATAAAGACCGGTAGTCGCATTGATACCATTAATGCCCCTCAGTTTGAGAAAGATATTGAACCAGCTATCCAAGAGGCCGGTGTCGATTTGGTTATGGACTGCGACGAGTTATCGTATATGGCCAGTTCAGGTCTGCGTATCATCCAGAAGACGATGCGTGCAGTGATGATGAAGCGTGGTAAGTTCAAGATGGTTAATGTGAGTCCTGAGATTTACAAGGTGCTGAATATGACGGGCTTCACCAAGTTTATGGCTGTAGAACAGAAAGCATAACTATAACTAATGGCTGAGGATATCAAGCAGCTCCGTGAAGAACTGGAGCAGTTGCGTGAGGACTATAATACCTTGGAGCATAACTTCGACATCATGTCGGAAGGCTATCAAGAGTCACTCCTGCTTTACGACAAGCTGGAGGAGACCTACCATGAGTTGGAGGAGACCAACAAACAGTTGGAGGTCGCCCGTTGTCGCGCAGAGGAAGCTTCACGTATGAAGACCAACTTCATTCAGCAGATATCCCACGAGATCCGCACGCCGCTGAATATCCTCAATGGCTTTACGCAGATTCTCACCACGCCAGGCATGGAACTTGATGCCACCACGCAGCAGGAGGTGACCAAGGGTATTGATGACAATACCAATCGCATCACCTCGTTGGTCAACAAAATGCTTGAGTTGGCCGATGCCAATAGCAGTACGGAGTTAGAGCGTACTGATAATGTACTGGCTGTACAGATTGCTGCCCAGGCTGCCGATGAGAGTCGTATCACTGTTGCTTCTCATCTTGTCTTCGACCTTGACATGACTGAGGGAGCCGATATGGCGATGCTTCAGACCAATCTGCAGCAGGCCACGCGTGCCCTTTCGCTGTTGCTCGACAATGCCCGTAAGTTCACCCAGCCAGCCGAGGCTGCTGTGAATGCTGGTGCCGAGGTGAAGCAGGGTAGGGTGGTGTTGCGTCTTGCCATAGAGAATCAGATGTTGAACTTCATCGTTGAGGACAACGGCATTGGTGTTCCTGTTGACGAGGCAGAACATATCTTTGATGAGTTTGTCCAACTCGATGACTATTATGATGGCACTGGTATCGGCCTCACTGTAGCTCGCAGTATTGCGCGTCGACTCGGGGGCAATATCGTGCTTGATACCTCTTATACCGACGGTGCTCGCTTTGTTTTAAGTTTACCACTCAATTAAAATACTTTTTGCCACAAACCCTGTTGATGAGACCATTATCGAATAATAACATAATTTATTAACCAAAAACAGTTACATTATGAGAACGATTACTAAGAATTTTGTCATGTGCATTGCCATGTTGTTGATGGCAGTAAGTGCGTGGGCTGGTGACGTTGTAGTCATCAAGAAAGTGAACGGTGTTGTGAATAATGCCGCAGGTACTGTACAAACAAAGATTGCTCAGGACAATGGAGTTTGTACACTCACTGTTACTCCTGCTAGTGGTTATTACATTGATTTCATTACGGCCGAGAAGACCGTTGATGGTGGTCTTGCTCAGTCTCGTGGTGAATCTCCTACTATTAATTTCCTGGAGGTCACACCTACCGATGAGGATGCTGATCCCAGTGGCGTGACTACTTGGACGTTTGCGATGCCTTCTGGTGACGAATATGACGTGGAGGTCGTTGCCAACTTCAAGCAGTGTGTCAATATCTCTAACGCTGTGGTGACACTGGAAGAAACCGAGTTCATTTATAATGGTGAGGAGCAAACTCCAGAGATTACCAGCGTCGTTGTAGGTGATGAGATATTGGAAGCTTCAGACTATACTGCAGTCTATACTAATAATTTGAATGCAGGAACAGCTACTATCACACTGACTGGTCAGCGTACTTATACAGGTACCGCTGTGAAGACCTTTACCATTGCTCGTAAGACGTTGACAGAGGAAATGGCTCCGGATCCAGAGGATTTTGCTTGGTATCTCTATGCTTTTGGTGATCCAATTACAATTGATGAAGATCTTGAGCTTTATGACCATGAAATTGGTGAAGAAGGTGTATATTTGGAATATGGTGAAGATTATACCATTGCCTACACCAATAATATCAATGTAGGTACTGCTACCGCCACGATTACCGGTGTTGGAAACTATGTGGGTTCAATTGATTTCCAATTTGATATCGTACGTGATATGAGTGATCAAATCAGCTTTGATCCCAATTTGTGGGCTTCTTACTATGCCGAGGAGGATTTGGAGATTCCATTAGGTTTTGCTGCTTATATTGTGACAGAAGTTGCCGATGGCGCTGTTGAAGTAGAACCTATTGACTACATTCCTTGCCATGAAGGCGTATTGCTGACTATTGATCCAGAATTTGGTGGTCTCGGTGAGATGGCTATTGATAAAATGATCATTGCAGAGGCCTACGAGGGCGAGCCTGGAGACTTCGAAGCCAACCTATTGAAGGGCTGTTCTGAAGCAACTGCCGTGGAGTCTTTGACAGCCGAAGGCCAGAGCATCTATGTGCTCTATAACGATGAGTTTGTCAAGAGCACTAAGGGTTATATCCCTGCTTTCCGTTGCTACCTCGAGGTTGACGGTTTGTCTTCCTTTGCAGCTAACTCACGCATGGCTATCCGCGTGGCAGGCGGTGACGATATGACAGGCATTGAGACCATCAGCAATGAACAGAGTGTTAAGAACAACGGTCTCTATGACCTCAATGGTCGTCGTCTCAACAGCACCCAGTTGAAGAAGGGTCTGTATATTAAGAACGGCAAGAAAGTCGTGATTAAATAAGTACTTTGTAAGCTAAGATTTTCTTATCATTTTTGTGAACGTTTTGCTAACGCGAATGAAACACCGAATGAGATATCTCTATCTACTGTCCCTCCTGCTCCTGTATACCACAGGAGCATGGGGAGGTGGTACCATCACGGTCATCACCCAAAGTGACCGATGGCACCTGTCTGCTGACAGTAGCTCCCATCAGTGGCTATCAGATAACTGCTGATGATATCAAGGTGACCAAGGTGATTTCCGCTGATTTTGCCCAAGCGCGTGGCAATGCTCCAGCTTTGGCTGAGACCATTCCGCTGACAACTGTTCAAGCATCCGATCCCACTCGTCCGTCGCGCTATTCCTTTGTGATGCCCGCAACAGACTATGATGTGGAGATTACCGCCAATTTCCGTCGCTCCGCCATCAAGTACTACCCGTTGTGGGTGAAAGATATCCAGGTCAACGACTTCAATAAAGCCAACATTTTGGCTGATGGAAATGGCACCGTACGCTATAATCCATCCACCAATACGTTGACGCTTTATGCAGCCAAGATTGACATGACGGATGAAACCCCTGTCGTCAGGAGTGCTCTGCCGGACGGACTGACGGTAGACCTGCGTGGTATCACGACCATGACATTTAAGTATGGCTTCGTGTCAGAGGTTGCTGATGCCCCATTGGTCTTTACCCCCAATATGGTCAATCCCGGTCAGTTGAGCTGGGAGTTGGCTGTTGGTGGTGCTTTCTCTCAGGGCTTTGTCATCTCCTATCAGTATCCCCTCGAGCTTCAGTCGTCAGGCAATCTGATCTCTGTGACTCCTGTCACCAACTATCCGTTGAAGATAGGCGATAAGCAGGTGACCAGTGTGAACTGTATGGATGTCCTTGGTGATGGCACAGTAAGGTTTGATACATTCAAGACCTTGATACTCAATGGTGCTACACTCACTGCTCCTATCACGAGCGGTCTTGACCAACTGAATATCTATCTGCAAGGGGCGAGCACGTTGAGTTGTAATGGCGATCTGCTGACGTCAACAGTAGCTGATGCCAAGCTATCCTTTGAAACGGCTCCCAACACCCCAGGTAAGTTGGTGTTAACCAAGACCACGGGCGATTGGTTTAAAGGTTTCAAAACAGAGGTTGACTATCTGACCAACCTGACAACAACCGAGGAAGGTAATGTTAAGACCATTCTCGATAAGGCAGCCATTTCCCCGATTAACAGTGAAGAGAATCCTACGAACAATGTGTCTATTGAGGACCCAACCCCAGCAGAGACTGAGGAGTATATCAACATCACCATCAACGATGTGCTATACACCTTGCCTGTGTCAGCCTTCACGTATGAATCGGCTACGGCAGACGAACCAGGTGGTGTCGTCCTAAACTCCGAAGGAGCCCCTGACGATTGCTTCTCTGAGATGGATCCAGGTTCCCCGGAGTTTGCAGAGGCATTCACTGGCTTAACCTTCAGATTGAGTGCCGGAACTGGAAATGTGGAAGTAGAGGCCACTATCAATGCCGATTCACATCTGGCTGTTAAGATTGGCAGTAATACACCAGTCTTATTGCCCAACGAAGATGACCCCACTGTCGAAGAGATGCACAAATACTTCGTTCCCTATTCTGTTTCAGAACCGACCTATGTGTATGTCTATCTGCAGAATACTGCAACATCCGAAGCCCGTAGTGATGGTCCCCATCGTGGTAAGGTCTTGCATGGCCATGTCAAGGTCACCTCTGTTGGTGCATCCTCAGAGTCTATTGTGAGTGAGAACAGTTATTCAGAGCAGACTAACACCATTGTGGACAACAAGGTGAAACTCTACAGTCTGCCCGAATCGGCTATCACTGGCGATGGCAATGGCGTGGTGCTCTCCACCATCGAGATTGAAGATAACGGCACTGCCGAAAGTCGTGACTTGCATCGTGCTGCTGCTACGCAACAGAAGAAGATTACCGAGTTGGCTCCCACGGTCTTTGACCAGCTCGACAAGAGTCAGATACTATATGTCGACCTCAGTGGTACCGATGTGACAGACTTCACCGTCAATCGCATTACCGGTATTATGAGTGGCTTTGCCAACAACACCTTGATTTATCTGCCCCAGGGCAATGACGATGGTGGTGAGGAGAATGTGGTTGTCAACGACTCCTGTCGCAGTCTGAGTCTCTATGACGATTGGAGCTTCCGTTCCCATCGCGACTTCGTGGCTGCCAATGCGGTCTTGAATAGCGACTTCGTGGCCGGTCAAGCCTCCACCCTCATGCTGCCCTTTACCTTGTCGCAGGCCAGTGCCGAAGCGTTAGGCCACTTCTTCACGCTGAAAGAGATTGCTGGCGAGGATGTGATACTCCAGCCACAGGACGAAGGTGATATCATGGCCAACACCCCCTACGTTTTCCTCTCGAAGGCTGATGGCAAGGTGACGGCCAGTGATGTCAAGGTCGTACCCTTGGAAACCTTTACGGTTGCCCAAGGTCAGCTGGTAGGCACCTAT
>CADAKX010000053.1 GCA_902788605.1 uncultured Prevotellaceae bacterium
CTGATGGGAATCATTATTGACGAACAGGGGCTGCCTTTGGCCTACGCCAATGTTGCAATCCTCAATCCTGTCGACTCTACACAGCTTGGTGGCGGCGTGTCGAATGAGAGCGGCTACTTTGTGATTCCTACGGAGGCCCACCGTGTCATCATAAAGTGCAGTTTTGTCGGCTATCGAACTTATTATCATAGCTGCGAAGTAGGTGATATAGGAACTATTCAGATGCGGCCTGCTGAATATACGATTAATGGTGTGACGATAGACGGCACCCATATCATGAACTACGTGGATAAGTCTGTACATACCTTCAGCATCGAACAAATAGAGCAGGCCCGCAATGTACGCGATCTGCTGGAACACGTTGAAGACCTGAAAGTCAATCCAGTGAGCAATAAGATTCAGCGCATGGACGGCGGCAGTGTGAAGATACTGATCAATGGCATTGCAGCCTCAGACATTGACCTGAAAGGCATTCCTGCCAACAAGATTTCCAAGGTGGAATACTACAACATTCCGCCTGCCCGCTATGCTGATGCTGGTGCACTCATTAACGTGATTACTAAGCGGATGGATACAGGCATCAATGTTGGTATCGAAGCGAGAACAGCCTTTACGACGGGTTTTACAAACGATGAAGCTTACCTGAACCTGACCTCTGGCAACCATCAGCTTTCACTCTCCTATACATTCAGCCTGCGAGACTATACGAAGCGCTTTGGCGAACAGACTTACAACTATACTCTGGAAAGCGATATTCCTGACGGCACTGCAAAAGTCCCTACAGTTTATTGCAACTATCAGAAACAGACACACGACAAATTTGGCTACACATGGAACGATCCTGTTGTCAAATACACCTATAACAAGCCTGATGACTTAGCAGTACAAATAGTAGCAACACCCCACTTCAATCACATTCATAGCGATGGGCAGAGTAATATCCAAAATAATTCTTCACATACTGCTTCCATAGAAGGAAAAGGCGATTTCGGCAGCCGTATGAGTACTTTTGGACCGAGCCTGAACGTATATACCCAGAAAACGCTACCCAAGAATCAGGAGCTATCGATAGACCTCGTGGGCACCTATTATCACAACAACAGCAAGAACTGGGATGAGGAGAGAGCAGTAACAGATGGCGAGATATGGCTGGCGGACAACCAAGAGCAGCAGAACAGCAAGTACTCCTTCATCGGTGAATTGGCATATACGAAGAAATGGGGGAAGAGTAGCCTTAGCCTGGGCTATCGCGGCTCGTTTGGACGCTCGAACGCCACCATCAGCAACGTACTCTCAGACTATAAGGAATATGAATACTCATCTGCAAGCTATCAGCACTATATGTATGCCGAGTACAGCGGGATCATTGGCAAACTGATGTACCGTATAGGTGCTGGAGCTACTCAGGTTACTCAGGACAACACCGATGCCCACGACTCACACTGGCTCTTCACGCCCAAGCTCATCCTGAGTACTAATCTCTCGAAGACCATGAACCTGCAGTGGGTCACTTCATCAAAGTCAAATACACCCCCCATCTCAGGACTCAGCAATAATGCAAGCCTCGTCATTCCTCGTGTGCTAAGCATTGGCAACCCCTATCTGGAGAGCTATAACACCTATGAGTCAGAACTTATCCACAAATGGAACCTCGGTTGGCTACAGACCCAGATCTCATTGAGCTATAATTACACAGATGCTCCTATCAACCGTTATTACACACAGCAAGAGATTAATGGTCAGCAATATATCGTGGGTACGAACGAAAATGCTAACTATAGCAGTGAACTTGGCGGATCATACCTACTGGCCTTCTATCCCTTAAAGAGCCAGATCCTGACGCTGACTTTGCGAGGCTATGTCACTCGGCAGACCGTCAGTAGCCCTATTATCGGACACTACCATCACACGTGGACACCACTCTACTTTGCTGTGCAGTTCAGAAAGGGTAACTGGGGAGCCACCTATGTGGGAAATGTTGTATCAAAACGTCTCAACGGCTCTACGCTGGATGCTGGGGAAAACCAGTCATACCTGCAGGTTTATTGGCAGAAGAAGAATTGGCGCATCTTTGCTGCAGACTATTGGCTCTTCACCCGATCCCGTTATTCAGGCTACAGCATGCCGACAAGCATTCTGCAAAGCACGTACAAGACCTGGATTGATGATAACAAGTCGATGCTCGTCCTCGGCTTTAGTTACGACTTCTCCACAGGAAAAGAGCTCAAGATTAATCGTAAACTCCAAAACAAGGATTCTGACACAGGAAGTTTCTGATAACAGGCGGTAGCATGATGTTGCTTTGGAATTCAATGCAACTCGCAGCCGATATAAGTGAACTGTAACATTTCCTTTTTTCGACCTACCATATGATAGGAAGAAATAACAATCTTTGAAAAAAATACGGAATTTTAGTTAGCATTCTGCACCCTCTTCCCGTCAGTAATAGTGTATGGACAAAGAAACGATAGCACAACTGTTCCGACAGCACTACGCTCAGATGCTCAGTCTGGCCCGGTGTCTGCTCTACGACGAAGAAGAGTCACGCGACATCGTCAGTGAGGTCTTTGCCTCGCTTCTCAAACCGACGATGCTGATACCAACAAACATCGAGGGCTATCTGATGACCTGTGTTCGCAACCGCTGTTTTGACCTGCTAGAACACAAGGACGTACAGGCGCGTTTTGAACAGGCATACACGCAGACACTTAACGACCAGACGACAGCTGAGGAGGACGATGAACTGCTGAACGGTCTGATGTCATTCATGCAGCGCGAACTGAAGCCAGAGACGCTACTAGTGTTCAAGATGCGACACATCGACGGTCTGAAATATCAGGAAATAGCCGACCGTATGGGCATCAGCCGCGTGATGGTCTATAAGCATCTGGCACAGGCAACAGAACAACTGAAAGGGTACATTTCAAAACAAAGATAGTTATGGACGAGAAAACCAAGATGTTACTGGATGCTCAGGAGCATCCCGAACAGTTTACAGACGAGGCACTGCACCATATGCAGGACAACTCTGAAATCCGTGTGCTGATGGAGGCAACGGCACAGGGCAAACGTGCCTTGATGAAGCACCAGCCCGTAGCAAGTCAGGAGGCCATCGATGCAGCCTGGCAGGAATTTGAGGCAAAGCATTTCCCCAAAGCGGCAAAAGTATCCATACTTCAAAAAGTGGCAGCCTCTTTCATTGGCCTGCTGTTCATTTCCTGCATTGCCTTTGCAGCCGTCCACATCGTGCGTAACGTTATAGAAAAAGACACAAAAGCCCCTGTTCAAGAAACAGAGATTTCTGACTCTCATCAACCTGTCATTTCTGCTGATACCATCAAGAGCGACACCATTATCATGGCAACACCAGTTGTTTTCGACAATGTTACGCTGGATAGCATTGCCAAGGACATAGCAGCCTATCATCACATCGGTATGGACTTGCAGAACGATCAGGCTAAGCAGCTCCGTTTCTATTTCGTTTGGAAACGGAACGACAGCCTGCAAGAAGTAGTCGAGAAGTTGAATATGTTCGAGCATGTCAATATGGCTGTGGAGGACGGTAAACTGATTATCCGATGATGAAGCACTTCATGATGACCCTTATTGCCCTGTTCTGTTTTATCATCGTTCAGGCGCAAAAGATTACGCGCAGTTACGATAATGTATCTATGTCGGAGGCTCTGCGTGACCTCAACGAGCAGTCTCGCAATTATTATATCAGCTTCCTATACAACGATTTGGAAGACTTCCGCGTGACTACCAGTATCAAGCACAAGACTGTCACAGAGGCTATCATGCAGATTATTGGCTTCTATCCCGTCCGTGTCGTAAAGCGTGGCGAAAGCGAAATCTTTGTGGAATGTACCCATAAGACTGAGCACCATCTGACGGGCACCATCATCGACGAGAACCGCCAGCCCGTGCCCTACGCCAATGTTTACCTGCTTCATCCATCAGACTCAACAGTAATCGGTGGAGGCGTGAGCAACGAGGCTGGCGTTTTTGCCATCCCCTACGAGCAACCTACCGTTCTTGCCCGTATCTCATACGTGGGCTACAAGACCGTCTATCGCCTATGTAATAATGAGCAAGTGGGTATCATTCAAATGAAGCCCGAAACGATGACCATCAAAGGCATCGTTGTGACAGGCGAACGTCCCAAGGTACAATTGCAGGGCAATTCTCTCGTGATGAATGTAGAGGGCACGGTAATGGAACGAATGGGTACGGCTGAAGATGTGCTTTCTCGTGTACCTACCATTTCAAAGAAAGGAGATGTATTTGAAATTCTGGGAAAAGGTGTGCCATTGATTTATCTGAATAATCGTAAACTGACCGACTTGCAGGAACTGAAGAACATCCAGTCTGACAACATCAAGAGCATAGAAGTGATTCAGAATCCAGGCGCCCGCTATGATGCATCCGTCAATGCGGTCATCATTATTCACACCAAGAGGGCACAGGGCGAGGGGCTTGGCGTAGAACTGACCTCATGGAGTCGCAAGGGACATGGCTTTGCGAACAATGAGCGCATCAACCTAACCTACCGCACAGGAAAGCTAGAACTATTTGCAAATCTCTTTGGAGCATACAATAAGCGATGGGAGAAAGGCGAGTTCGAACAGACCGTCTTCGCTGACACGCTGTGGGTAATTACCAATAAGCAGAAGAATAAAGTTCATAATCCTTTCCTTGAAGGCCGCTTTGGCTTCAACTACCAATTGGATGATAACAACTCTTTTGGCGGATTCTACCAAAATACCTATGACTACGTAAAGACATCGAGCGACTATGACGATGACTTGCAAGCCAACGGCTCAATGTATGACCGCTTACAGAACAGCAGTGTCAACAGAGCTAAAGGTACACCCAAGCACCAAGCGAATCTCTACTACACGGGTAAGATAGGGCAACTTAGCATCGACTTCAATGCCGACTATACCTATCGTAACCAGCGCAACCGCAACCAGCAGCAGGAAATGAGCGACGAGTATGATGACCGCGATGTGAACACTTATGCCCTGACGCGCAGCCGACTGATGGCAGAGAAACTCTTCGTAACGCATCCGATAGGAAAAGGGCAGATTGAGGTTGGAGAGGAGTACACCAATACCCGCTGGAACAGCAGTTTCGAGAACATGGAGGGTTACATCTCCAACAGCAACAACGAACAACACGAGCAAGCCATCGCGCCCTTCGTGGAACTGCGACAGCAACTGGGCCGCTTCCAACTCTCGGCTGGTCTTCGCTATGAACATGTGACATCGGAATATTTCGTTAAAGGAATACGTCGCGACGACCAAAGCCGTACCTATAATGACTTCTTTCCATCTGTTTCCTTATCTACATCTGTAAAGAAGGTACAATTATCCCTCAGCTATTCTAAGCGCACTACGCGCCCCTCCTACTGGCAGTTGAGTAGCGATGTTGTCTATGAGAACCGCCTGAATATGCAAACAGGTAATCCCTATCTGAAACCTATTAAATACAACAATCTAAATGCGATGGCTATGTGGAAGTGGTATTATCTCAATATAAACTTTAGCCATTGTGTAGACCCCATCCTCTCCACGGCAGAAAGTTTGGAGAACGACAGTAAGGTGAACCTTGTAACTAATAGAAACTACGACCATGCAGACTGGCTAATTGTTACGCTGGGAGCACAGAAAAACGTAAAGCTGGGTAGTAATGCCATATGGATGCCACAGTATAATGTCTCACTAATGAAGCCATGGTTCAAAGCGTATTTCTTGGATGAGGAGATGACATTCAACCATCCTATGCTGACCTTGCAACTAGGCAATATCATCACGCTACCACATGACTGGCTACTACAGGCAGACTTCAATATTCACTCTCACGGCCACCCTGGAGCGAACGTCTATGTCAACTGCACTAACCCCATGCTCTCACTCAGTGTCAGCAAGGATTTCATCAAGCGCCGCCTAAATGTCAAACTCTCTGGCAACGACCTCTTCAATGGTGGCGTCAATCGAACAATTCTCTACAGCAATCGCATGATGTTCCGCAAGACGGAGGACAACGATTCCCGTTGCGTTACCCTCTCTCTGCGTTACCGCTTCAACGTTACACCTTCAAAGTACAAGGGAACCGGTGCTGGTAATGCTGAAAAGAATCGTCTTTAACTGAAAGACGAGTTATGGAATATATTTAAATGTCGAACCCTTTAATGAAGAAAAAGCAATGAGTCCTTAAGATATTTTTCAAAAAAGTGTCGGAATGTGAAGGAAAAATCGTACCTTTGCAATCGAAGACATTTATTGAAAAAAAGAGCAGTAGGTTACTCTTAGAATCCCAAAGTTCACCCGCCAGGTAACAGTATCAGATTCTACGCCTAATTGCAACCGACGCGCTCCTCATTTCATAATGAGGTGTGCGTTTTAACGGTTTGTAGACGTAGAAAATGATACTCTGGCGGGTGAAATTTTTTGGGAACTGCAATCCTAGTACACCTCATTTCTTGAGGAGCTTTCAATAAACAAGTAGGTGATTTGGTAGGATTGTTACATTCCCCAGCGTAAATTTTTATTTTATTAACGTTATAGGGTATGAATGTACCTTTGGAAAGCCAACATAAGCTTAACTTAAAACACGAATATGAATATTAATGACGACGAAGCCTTAGGCTTAATAAACCGTCTGCTTGAAAGGCTGCATCAGGCAGATCTGACGAATTTTGGCAGCCACCTCCAAATAGTTTATGTCGCCTCTGGCGGACAGCATGTTGAGACACAGATAAATATTGGAAATGCCCAACCCAAACCAGAAACACTCCCAAAAGGGAAGGAAACAGATAGCGCAGAAGCGTCAAAGAGCCTGCCTGAAGTTCTCGCTACGGATGAAGCGATGACGCTGTGGCGGAAGGCGCAACGAGCGGGCTACGTAGACGAACACTACCAGCCCCTACTCTCGCGGACGCAGGCGGCACTATTGGCCGATGCGATGGCGGAGCGACTGGGCATCAAAGAGAAGTGGAAGGTGTTCGGTGATTTGTGGAAGCGGAACAATATGCGCGGTGACTATACGCGTGCCATGAATCAGCGACAGTCACTTAGTTTCCAAGACAAGTTGAAGCGGTTGTTTTCTATGGATAATGAAGAAAAAACTGGCAAAACATAAAATAATAGTCAAAATACTTAGCTTTTTTACTGAATTTTGGCTGCGGCTCAGCAGTTTTAAATAAATTTAACTGCATTCGCCTTGCACAAAATTTGGAAGTTTCGGAAAATGTTCCTATATTTGCACCGTCAGAACATGGGTTTTGACTATCCGGGTAGAATCCCGAGGTTGCAGGACTTAATTGACACCGCTTCAGGAGTAAGACATCACCGCCCCTGCTCCATTGTATAAAAACCATCCTGTAAAGGGTGGTTTTTATCGTTCATAGACCTTTATGAACATTCGAAGGAAGTCACTATTTGTTGCCAAGGCACGCTTGACAATGATGCGTTTGCCTCCCTTGAAGATCATAACTTCGATGGCTTTCTTGTTTACCTCAAAATATTTTTTTATTGAAAGGGCCAGTTGGCGAGTGTTGTATTCCGTTGTCATGTTGATGAGAATACTATCACATTGTCCTATAGAATCCAGCAGGCTGTTACCAACAGACGATTTTCCAAATACCGTTTTCAGATCGTACGTACGATATACACCTTTCTTGTACAAGATGAAGTCTGGTGTACGGGTCTCTCTTGGGTTAGGCAGCATGTAAATCTTGTAGCCAAACTCCACAGCCTTCCGTGCTGCCATTAGCAGGTTTTGATAATCATCGCTTTCTTCACCGCCAACAGAGAAGATTTCGGGGTCAGTATCAAGTGGATGGAACTCTTTACGGAGTGCTATTCGCTCAACTTGCCGAGAGAATTCTGCTCCTGACAATTGATGTAGTTTTGCCAACTCTGCTGTAAAGTGGTTCATAATGATTGCAAAGGTAAGAAAAATCTTTGTAACAGCCAAATTATTGACAGTTAATTGCTAAAATGTACTGAAATTTAGCTGACCGTACTGCCTACGCGTAGTGCCTCCGTAGGCAGTTGGGTTCAGAGATTATTCGTAAATTTGCGCTCAAAAGAATAACCAATGAAATAAAGTTATGAATGAGAATGTGATGAGCCAGTTGGATGCGGAACTGGAGCATGCGGGCGAGGAGACGGCGCTGAGTCCGAAGATGCTGTTGCTGGAGCAATTGAGGATTACGCCAGAGAAGCAGTTGAAGCCAATGGAATTCCTGTTTCATTTGTATGGTAAGCCATGCTTTCCAAGACGTGAATTGGTGGCAATAACGGGTAAGGCAAAGTCGGGTAAGACGTTTGTCACATCGATGCTGATGGCGTGTTGTCAAATTCGCGACGTGCTGGCTTTCCAGAGATATGGTGACGAGCCACTTAGGGTACTGTGGTACGACACGGAGCAAAGCGATGAATCGACGCAGGACATCCTGCGCAACAGGATAGTGCCGATGATAAAGACCCACCCCCAGCCCCTCCCTGTGATGGAGGGGAGTGGTTACCCTCAAGGGCAGAATCAAATGGACGAACTATTTACACCCCGCCCTAACAGGGAGGGGCTGGGGGTGGGTCTCTTCGATGTGTTCAACGTGCGTGGTGTGGCATGGAAGGAACGACGTGACCTGTTGTGCGAGGCCGTGACGAGATGCAAGCCCGACCTGGTGATTGTCGATGGCATCCGCGACCTGGTGAACGACATCAACGATGGCGTGCTGGCGCAGGAGGTGATGGAGGAACTGATGCATCTGGCAACGGAACACGACTGTTGCATCGTGTGTGTGCTTCACCAAAACAAAAGCAGCGAGGACCATAACCTGCGCGGCTGGATAGGCACGGAACTGATGAACAAGGCGTTTGAGGTGTACAGCTGCGAGAAACTGCTGCCACAACGCATCTTCTCGTTGGAGCAAACACTGACGCGTAAGTACGACATTGAGCAGACGATGTATTTTGAGGTGGGTGACGACGGTCTGCCTGTATCATGTGGTATACCAACAGACGGGGGTAGCAAGGACAAGACTGACGGCTATCCGCAATTAAATACCGACTATATCCGTCACGATGAGCAAGACCAGTGGCAGGTTGATGTACGGCGGCTCTTTTCAGATGCCATTGGCACGCGGCAACAAGTGACAGGCGCTGAACTGCGCTCGGAGGTGTGCCGACTGTCGAATATCCGTTCGTGGAAATTCTATAACTCACTGTTGGAGGAGGCCGTCAATAGCAAAGTTATCATGAAGTCGTACGACCATGCGGCACACGTTATCTATGCCCTGAGGCCACAAACTCCCGTACAGACAGAACTTTATCAGGATGACGGCAAGCCCTTCTGAAGCCCCTCACCCCCTCCATATTTCCGTCCCCCTATAAGGGGGACTCCAATATGAGGGGAGGGCTTCCGCAGGGATGGAAGATGGATAATGGAAGAAGTACAATGGAAGAGGTATGACGATGGATGAGGTTTTCAAGCATACGTTCAAGGCGATGAGGAAGCAGTTGGATGAGCGGCGGAATGAGGGACGGCGGCTATGGCGGCAGCGACTGAGCACGGCTTCAGAGTTCTGCCAGGCGGTGGTCAGCAACGGCTACCTCACTGAGGAGCAAATGCAACGGGCTGCACAGCGCTATCGGTTGGGAGCCAGTCGCGACGGTGGGGTGATCTTCTGGCAGATTGACGAATTCGACCAGTTGCGCGACGGCAAGATTATGCACTACCGCCCCAACTGTCACCGCGACCACGACCGCAAGCCGACATGGACAGCCTACCTGCTGCGTAAACACGGAAAACTGCCTAAGGACTGGAACACCGACCACTGCCTGTTTGGACTGCACCTGTTGATGGAAGATGTCAGATGTAAGATAGCTGATGTGAAAGTGGCGGTGGTGGAGGCCGAGAAGACCGCAGTGATTATGTCCGAGGTGAAGCCCGACTACGTATGGCTGGCCACGGGCGGTAAGACAGAACTCAACGTGGCGAAGTTGCGCCCCCTTGAAGGCCACCGCATCATCCTGTTCCCCGATACCGACGAGGACGGCCAGACCTACCGCGACTGGTATGACGTGGCCGAGGCCGCCAGCGATGTATTCGGTCACCCTGTCACCATCAGTAGCATCCTGGAACAGCGAGCCACCCCCGCCCAGAAAGCCGCCAAGATCGACCTCGTAGACCTGCTTTTCCCCCAGCCATAAGTATGGCGTTTAGCCCCCGAAAGTATGGCACTTAAGCACGGTAAGTATGATAGTTACTAAATAAAAACAAGATAGTTATGAAAGCAATGACGAAACAACAACTGGCCCAGTGTGCGGGCGTGACGGTGCGGACACTGTTCAACTGGTGCAGACCATACCGTAAGGAACTGACACGGATGGGGCTGAAGCCTGGCATGAGGGTACTGCCACCGCACATCGTGAAATGGATAGCAGACAGATTCTGCATCGATCTGGAAACGTAGTCACACTGTTGGCTACGTTTTTTTTGCGTCTTTATCTTGCGTTATTCTGCGATATCTGTACGAGCCTGCACGAAGCGGAAATCGCGGTTCCCAGATGTTGTACCTTTGCACTATCAGAGAAACACTCTGATGGAGCTCCAATTACAAACCAACACATTTGAACTTTTCCCGCTAAACGGGAAAGTGGCGTAAGCCAAAAGGGAAAATTTAAAAAAGTATTGATTATGATTTTGTATGTATTGAAACAGAACAAGAACTCGAAGTCGGCGGCTTTCGGCAAATTCTTTGCCTATCCCGTCATCGAGGAAACCGTCACACTGGACGGATTGGCCGGACACATGTCGAGCCACAACACACCGTACTCAAAGGGCGCCATCAAGGGAATGCTGACCGACATGGTGTCGTGCATCAAGGAACTGCTGCTGGAGGGCAAGAACGTGAAGATTGCCGACCTTGCCATCTTCTCGCTGGGCATCAAGAACAACGGCGGTGCCGTAAGCGAGGAGGTCTTCAACGTGTTGAAGAACATCAAGGGCGTGAAACTGCGTGCCCGTGCCACTGGCGATCTGATTGCCAAGAGCCTGAACCTGGAGGCTACACTGAAGAAGGCCAGCGCCACATCGAAAACAGGTAACACCGGTGAGTCGCAGAACAACGGAACGGGTAACACCACTCCCCCTGATAATGGCGGTTCGCAGAACGGTGGTTCGACCAACAATGGCGGCAACAACGGCGGATCTGAATTCGATTAATATTCACCTTTTAACAATTGAAAGACTATGAAAATTATCAAGGACATGAAACGCTGGAAGACCATCGTCCAGTTTATCATCACCGTGCTTACGGCGGCTGCAACAACACTGACCACCACATCGTGCATTTCTAAACCCTGCATTATTGCCACCCCTTCAGAAGTGGCTCTAAATGTACAGTCATGCGCCACATTGAGCTGATTGTGGTCCATTGTTCGGCCACGCGTTCGAACCAGAACTTTCCCGTGACAGCACTTATCCGCTGTCACGCGGAAAGATTCGGATTCACAGGCTATCACTACTACATCACCCGAGACGGTAGGACCTACCAGACACGCCACGAGCAGTTGGTGGGTGCTCATGCCGCAGGCTACAATCAGCACTCGCTCGGCGTCTGCTACGAAGGCGGACTGGACAAGCACGGCAACGCTGACGACACCCGCACGCCCCGTCAGAAACGCGCTCTGCTGCGTCTGCTCCGTCGTCTGAAGAAAGCCCATCCCGATGCCCGTATCCTCGGCCATCGCGACCTCCCCAACGTCCACAAGGACTGCCCCTGCTTCGACTGTTCGGAGTATTCAAACCTCTAACCCTAAAAAAGAATGATTATGCATTACATCAGAGACCAACAAAAAAGTAGCGCACCCAAAATGGATGCGCTACTTTTATTATAGATAATGTACGTTCGAATTAGTCAGCGAGCTTAGCCTTGATCATCTCGCGGTTCAGGCGAGCGATGTTAGCGATGGTCTCGTTCTTAGGACATACAGCCTCACAAGCGCGGGTGTTGGTACAGTTACCAAAGCCCAGCTCGTCCATCTTGGCAATCATGTTCTTCACGCGGCGGGCAGCCTCAATCTTACCCTGGGGAAGCAGGGCGAGCTGAGATACCTTAGACGACACGAAGAGCATGGCAGAACCGTTCTTACATGCTGCAACGCAAGCGCCGCAACCAATACATGTAGCGCAGTCCATAGCCTCGTCGGCATCCTCCTTGGGAATCAGGATAGCATTGGCATCCTGAGCCTGACCGGTGCGGATGGTGGTGTAGCCACCTGCCTGGATAATCTTATCGAAGGCGTAGCGGTCAACCATACAGTCCTTAATCACGGGGAAGGCAGCTGAACGCCAAGGCTCTACGGTGATCACGTCGCCATCGTTGAAACGACGCATGTAGAGCTGACAGGTAGTAGCGCCACGCTCTGTACGACCGTGAGGTGTACCGTTGATGTAGAGTGAGCACATACCGCAGATACCCTCGCGGCAGTCGTGGTCGAACACGAAAGGCTCCTTGCCTTCGTT
>CADAKX010000054.1 GCA_902788605.1 uncultured Prevotellaceae bacterium
AGAAAACTATTTCAAATAATTACTAGATGAAACAAGAAAACAACCTAACGACAAAAGTATCTACTCCCCTCCCTCACAGGGAGGGGCCGGGGGAGAGTCTTTTCTTTAATCCTGAACGCGAGACCATGAGTCGCGAACAGATTGAGGCGTTCCAGCTGGAGCGACTCAAAGAGACTGTCCGCCACTGTATGAGCAACGAGTTCTACCAGAAAAAATTCAAGGAAGCGGGAATCACACCCGATGACATCCAGACACTGGCCGACGTGCGTAAGTTGCCCTTCACCACAAAGGCCGACCTGCGCGACACCTATCCCTTTGGCATGGCGTGCGTACCCCTGAGAGACTGCGTGCGCCTGCACTCATCTTCAGGCACCACTGGTAACCCCACCGTGATCCTGCACACGAAGAAGGACCTGGACGAATGGGCCAACCAGGTGGCTCGTAACCTGTGGATGGTGGGTTTGCGCCCTGACGACGTCTTCCAGAACTCATCAGGCTACGGCATGTTCACTGGCGGACTGGGCTTCCAGTATGGCGCCGAGAAGTTGGGCATGCTCACCGTACCCGCAGCAGCAGGTAACTCTCTGCGACAGATCAAATTCATCAAGGACTTTGGCACCACAGCCATCCACGCCGTTCCCTCATACGTCACCCGTCTCTATGAGGTGATGCAGGAGCAGGGCGTTGACCCACGTCGTGACACCAAACTGAAGGTGCTGGCTATTGGCGCCGAGCCTCACTCTGAGGAGCAGCGCAAGCGCATCGAGGATATGATGGGCGTGAAAGCCTACAACTCCTTCGGCATGAGCGAGATGTGCGGTCCTGGCGTAGGTTTCGAGTGCCCAGAGCAGAATGGTCTGCATTTCTGGGAGGACTATTATATCGTAGAGATTGTGGATCCAGAGACCTTGGAGCCCGTGCCCGATGGCGAGATTGGCGAACTGGTGCTCACCACACTGTGTCGTGAGGCTATGCCGTTGCTGCGCTATCGCACCCGCGACCTCACCCGTGTGTTGGGCCGCAGCTGTCCTTGCGGACGAAACCATGTCCGTCTGGATCGTATGCGTGGTCGCTCGGATGATATGATGGTGCTCAGAGGAGTCAATATCTTCCCCATCCAGATCGAGAAGATTCTGATGCAGTTCAAGGAATTGGGCAACAACTACCTGATTACCCTGACCACCGATGAGGACAACGATAACATGACCGTTGAGGTGGAGTTAGCCGAGATGTTCACCGACGACTATGGCCGTCTGACGCGTCTCAGCAAGGACATCACCCGCGCCCTGAAAGACGAGATCCTGCTCACGCCTCGCGTAAGACTCGTTCCTCGCGGCACACTGCCCGTGAGCGAAGGCAAGGCCGTGCGCGTGGTTGACAAGCGTAAGGTTTATCAATAACATCGGAATACCGACATTCCGAAAAACAATCAAAACAACAACAAAAATCAAAATATTATGACAATCCATCAACTTTCCATTTTCATCGAGAACCGCTCAGGCACTCTGATCAAGGTTCTTGAAGTACTGAAAGAGGCTAAGATCCAAATCGTTGCCTCTACCATTGCCGACACGGCAGAGTATGGTATCTATCGCCTCATCTGTAGCGAGCCCCTGCGCGCTTACGACGAGTTGAAGAAAGCAGGCGTTGCCGTTGCTTTGAGCGACGTACTTGCCTTGGAACTCGACGACGAGCCAGGACGTGCTGCCGATGCTGTGAAGATTTTCAGCGACGCAGGCATCAGCATTGCCTATATGTACACCTTCCTGCTCAGAGGTAAGGGCATCTTGGTATTCCGTACCGACAACCGCGAGAAAGCGCGCGAAGCCATTATCCTCAACAAACTGAAGTTCATTGCAGAGCAAGACCTCAGCAAGTGGGTGTAATAAAAAATACGGCAAAGAAACGTCCCGATTGTTTCTGAAAATGTCTCAGAATACTGTTTTGACACATATTTGAGACATATGTAGTTTGTAGACTCGCATAAATATGCTTATCTTTGCATCAAATTTTACGAGTCATGAACAAACTAAAAACATTACTGGGCTTAGCGCTTATGGCCGCAGCCTCTCTCGGCGTGCAGGCAGCAGATTCTTTTGTCGACTTCAAGAAAGGCGACTGGGTACTTAACAACAACGGTCAGGTAACCATCTATGTCAGTCCGAAAGAGGAACGTGGCGTGATGCTGGCCGCACAAAACCTACAAAAGGACCTGAAAGCTGTTTGCGGTGCCAACGTGACATTCACCACAGAGGCCAAGGAGGCTACCATCGTGATTGGCACATCGACCACCACGAAGGCCTTTGCTAAGCAACTGAAAGGCAAGACCGAGATGTATTACATCGAGGCCAAGGATGGTCAGCTGAACATTGTGGGCAGCGATCGTCGCGGCGCTATCTTCGGTATATATGAGCTAAGTCAGCAGATAGGCGTATCGCCCTGGTATTACTGGGCCGATACGCCTATCGACGTTCACCAGAGTCTTTATATCAAGAATGGCGTCTATACCGATGGCGAACCTGCCGTGAAATGGCGTGGACTCTTCCTCAACGATGAAGCTCCCTGTCTGACATCGTGGGTCAAGAACACCTTCGGCACCGACTATGGCGACCATAACTTCTATGCCAAGGTCTTCGAACTGATTCTGCGTCTGAAAGGCAATATGCTGTGGCCCGCCATGTGGGGCTGGGCTTTCTATGCTGATGACCCAGAGAACTCGAAGGTGGCCGACGAGATGGGCGTCATCATCAGCACCAGTCACCACGAGCCCATGGCCCGCAACCATCAGGAGTATGCCCGCAAGCGCAACGAATGGGGGGCCTGGAACTATCAGACCAACAAAGAAAATCTGGACCGCTTCTTCCGCGAGGGTATCGAGCGCATGAAGGGTACTGAAGATATCGTAACTATCGCTATGCGCGGCGACGGCGATGAGGCCATGAGTGCCGAGGCCGACACAAAGCTATTGGAGAATATCGTTGAGAACCAGCGCAGAATCATCCAGGAGGTGACAGGACGTCCGGCCAAGGAGACTCCCCAGGTGTGGGCGCTATACAAAGAGGTGTTGGACTACTATGATGCCGGCATGCGTGTGCCCGACGATGTATGTATCCTGCTGTGCGACGACAACTGGGGCAACGTGCGCCGTGTGCCCAACGAGAAGGAGCGTCAGCACAAAGGTGGCTGGGGACTCTATTATCATGTGGACTACGTAGGTGCTCCTCGTAACACAAAGTGGCTCAACGTCACCCAGACACAACAGATGTTCGAACAACTTTCACTGGCTTATGACTTCGGCATCCAGCAGATGTGGATTCTCAACGTGGGCGACCTGAAGCCGATGGAATATCCCATCCAATTGTTCATGGACATGGCCTGGAATCCCAAGACCCATACACAACAGAACGTGTTCAACCATACACGCGACTTCTTTGCAGAGCAACTGGGTGAGCAGTGGGCCGATGAGGCTGCTGCCATCTACAACCAGAACTGTCAGTATATGGCCCGTGTAACGCCAGAGATGCTGGATGCTCGCACCTACAACATAGAGACTGGCGAATGGAAGCAAGTGGCCGACGAATATCAGCGACTGGAGGCCCGTGCGTTGCGCCTGTTTCTGACCTTGCCACAGAGTCGTCACGACGTCTTTAAGCAGCTCATTCTGTTCCCTGTTCAGGCTGCTGCCAACCTCAACGACATGTACTATGCCCAGGCCATGAACCGCTATCTGGCCGAGCGCAAGAACCCCGATGCCAATATCTGGGCCGAGAAAGTGAAGGACTGCTTCAAGCGCGACTCGCTGCTCTGCCTGTCCTACAACAAGGAGATTGCCAATGGCAAATGGAACGGCATGATGACCCAGAAGCACATCGGCTACAGGAGTTGGAATGATAATTTCCGTCGCGACATGCTTCCAGCCACTACAAGAGTAGACGACAAGACTCAAGGCGGCTATACCTTCAACCATAGCAACGGATTTGTGGCGATGGAGGCAGAACACTATTTCGATGCGAAAGCTGCAGATGGCACCCAATGGACCATCTATCCTGACTTCGGACGCACTCGCAGCGCCATAGCCCTGACCCCCTACTCTCAGTCCACTGGCGATGCCCAACTGAATTATAGATTCAGTCTGCCCGCCGACCATCCTGCTGAGGCTACCATCCACGTCATCGTTAAGTCAACACTCGACTTCACCAATCGCGGTGGACACGAATATACCGTCTCTTTGGATGGCAGTGAGCCCGCTACGGTGAACTTCAACAAGAACCTGGTAGATCGCCAGCCGTATATGTACAGCGAATTCTATCCCACCATTGCCCGTCGCGTGGTAGAAAACAAGGTCACGCTGCCCATTGGCACTGGTGAACAGCACACGCTGACCATACACCCCAAGCATCCAGGCATCGTGTTCGAGAAGATCGTGGTGGACTTCGGTGGCTACAAGAATGCCTATCTGTTTGGCAACGAGTCGGAAGTGCGCAAGCAATAATAACGGCTCTTCGAGAGCGTTTGACCCTACTTTTTGACATCTTCCTATAGTTTTTGCTTCATTTCATGTGAAAAGGTTTTGAGATTGGAAAAAAGTTGTATCTTTGCAGCGAAATTTAAAACAAAAAACTCAAAACCTATAAACAAAAAAAACATGAAGAAACAATTACTCTTAATGGCTATGGCCCTGTTCTCACTGTCCAGTGGCTATGCCCAGGAAGAAGGTGGAGACGAGGAGCCCACTCCGGAAATCGTCTACACCAAGTCGTTCCAGTCGCTCATTGACGACGCGAAGTATCTGTCTACCAGTAGCTATTACACCACTGGTCAGTCTGCACTGCTGGACGCTATCTCTAATGCGGAGGCAGTCATCTCTACTCTGGAGACCAACGAGGCCGTGCATGACGCTATGAAGACGCTGCAGGCCGCCATCAACGAATTTGTTGATGCCAATGGTCATGCTGATGCTACTGAGAAGGTGCTGAACAACAGCTTCGACAAGGATGGCAACAACTCAAAGACCATCAACTCTTGGACGGTTTCAAACTTCAAGCAGAACCGTCGTGATGCAGCCACTTACACCACTACCCGTGGAGGCTATAGCATCCACTATTTTGCCGAGCAGTGGATTGCTGCTGGCAGCGGTCCTCTTGCAGGTGCTGGCAACATGAGTCAGGTAGTAACGGGTCTGCCCGCTGGTCACTATCGTCTGACAGCCGACATCTTTGCCCACAACCAGAAGTACGACGAGACTTGCGAAGAGGCTGTTGGTATCCAGCTGTTTGCCAACGACGTTGTTCGCGAAGTAGGTATCACTGGTATTACCGATACCGACGGTGCTGCCTTCAGCGTTGACTTCGACGTGACAGAAGGTCAGGATCCCACCATCGGTTTCCGTTTCGAGAACACCAACGTAAACTGGTTGGGTTGGGATAACGTCACCTTATATTATATTGGTAACCCCGATGATTACAACAGCATCGTTGATGCAGAGAAGTTGGCTGCCCTGAAAGAGGCTACTGCTGCTGTATTGGTTACTGCCAGAGAAGCTCTGGCCAGCGAGGATGCACCTTTCTATCGCAACGAGTTGCAGACTGCCATCAACGAGGCCGCAGCTCTCGTAGAGACTGGTACCTTGGACGAGCTCACTATTGCCAAGGAGAAGCTGGACGAAGCTCTGAAGGTCTTCAATGACTACAACAAGCACTATACCAACCTGAAGACTGCCATCGCCAATGCTGAGGCTCTGATTGCCGAGGGTGTAATGACCGAAGGTGTGGCTGACTTCCAGGAGGCTATCAACGCTGCCAAGGGTAAGTTGGCCCAGGCTGCTACCGACTATGCTGAGGACGCTGAGGGTGGTGTTGCCTTTGTTGACGCTGCTTTGGAAGATTTGAAGATGGCTGAAAGCACCTTCCGCGTGCAGAACGCCAGCTATGCTAACCCCGCTAACGTCATCACCAATGGCGGCATGAGCTCTATGGATGGCTGGGATGTGCTCAATGGTGGCACCGCTAACCCCGCTCTGCATATCAACACCTCTGGTAACGTGACCAACTTCAGCAAGCCCTTCATGGAGTGCTGGGTTAACAACACGGACTACGGTCAGGAGAACTACGCTCGTCAGACCGTAAACGCTCTGCCCAATGGTTTGGAACTGCCTAAGGGATACTATGTACTGAAAGCTGCTGCCCTGGCTACCCGTCAGGATCAGGCTGACCTGCAGGTGTCTGGCGTTACCCTGCGTCTGCAGGATCAGGAGGTGGCTGTACACACTGCTAATGGTGTTGCCAACATCTATCGCATGGGCTTCGAGAAGACTGAGGCAGGCGGTGAACTGAGCTTCGGACTCTATATCGACGAGACTACTAACGCCAACTGGATTGCATGGGACGAGGTAGAACTGCAGTTCGTAGGCAGCAAGGAGAAGTACATGGAAGACTACGCCAAGGCTGTATTGGGCGAGAGCCTGGACAAGCTGCGCGAGGCTTTGGAGGCTGCCAAGAAGGCCATCGAGGATGTTGACATGACAGGTATTGACTTCGAGGATACCGACCTCTATCTGTACATGACCGATGCACAGGACGTTCTGGACGACCCCGTTGCTTCTCAGTATGGCAAGGAGGATATCGACATCCTGACAGAAGAGCTCTATAAGGCCATCCGTGATTTCTACACCAGCGGTGTATCACCCAAGGAAGGTCAGTATTTCGACTTCACCTCTATGATTAAGAACGCCGACTTCGACGTTGAGGCTGGTAGCGAGTGGACCATCGAGACAGAGAATGGCGTACTGCCTAGCGGTACTGACTGCGCTTACTGGTGGTTCGGTAGCTCTGGTCCTTCAGAGACAACTCAGGAGTTCAGCCAGACTGTTGCTGGTCTGCCCGCAGGTAACTATCTGCTCGACGTGAATGCAGCCATCCGCGTAGACATGAACTACTCTATCGAGAACTACAAGCCCGAGAACCTGCCCAACTACATGACCATGTGTAAGGTCTATGTCGACAACGACAGCGCCGATGTTCATCCTTTCTTCTATGAGGACGAGGCTCTGGGTCTGACACTGGAGAGTATGCTGCTGATGACTAACGATTATGACTATCGTCACGGCAACGGCTCTCTGATTGATGACATGCTAAAGGGTACAGACTACTTCCACTCTAAGATCGTCTTCAAACTCGAAGAGAAGAGCAACGTGAAGATTGGCTTCCGCATAGAGTTGCCCAACAAGTCTGGTCAGATGCCATTCATCGACTACTTCCACCTGTTCTACTATGGCAAGAACGAAATCAACACTGGCATTGCCGAGGTTAACACAAGCAACGAGGTGAAGACTCCCGCTGGCATCTACAACATGAAGGGTCAGTTGCTGCGCAACACCAACAGCACCGAGGGTCTGGCCAAGGGTCTCTACATCATTGGTGGCAAGAAGGTCGTGATTAAGTAAGCGAAGTGATTCGATAAAGTGATTCGATAAACAAACTATTCTATATACGAAATGGGGATGTATCTCATGTGTAGGTACATCCCTGTTTTTTTTATTATTCTTAGCCTTTACTTAAAATTCTTTTAAATTTCTTTGGTAATTTAAAACTTTTTAGTACTTTTGCACCATACGCCCGAAAAATCGGAAACAAAAAGCGACGATTGGGAAGAATATTACCTAATAAGAATAACCTAACAAATATAAACAACTCGTTATGAAAAGAAAATTCATTATGCTAACGGCCTGTCTGTTTGCTACCACCGCTTTTGCCCAGATTGAGAGCGAGAGCAAGGAGGTTGACAATATCGACTGGCAGGAAGACACTACTGAAATCGTGACCATTGCCGACATCATGCGTGACGAGCAAGAGGTGACGATGCGCAAGAATGTTCAGAAGCACTATGACGACGTATGGAGTCGCCGTTCTTACTTCAACATCTCGTCTACCACGAACACGCTGACGCCGAAAGACAAAATCTATACCGGCGTGAATACCACAGACCTTGTTCCTGAGTTCAAGAGCGACTGGGGTGTTGCCCTGACGTGGGGTCGCAACTATCGCCTGCACAAGCCATCTATTGCCAACGTGGCTCAGTTTAACATTGACTACACCTGGATTGACTTCAACGTCAACCACTTCAAGGCCGAAAGCGACAAGAACCTCTATGACAGTCGCCACAAGTTCAATGAAGAGAAAGGTCCTGACGGCAGTTGGGTGGGATGGAACTCAAACAACCCTGGTTCAGACGGTTCATCTTACAACTCAAGTACGTTCAAGAAGGCCAAGAACTACACCCCTTGGAACATTGAGAAGTATGAGGCCAATTATGGCATGAGCCTTGGTCCCTCACTCACGCTGGCTCCGTTCACCTATATTGATGTGCCTGCTCTGCACTACATCCAGATGAACATCTACTACCACATCGGCTACCAGGCCTCTATCATCATGATGAAGAACGATAGCGACCTTGACGTGAACCAGAATCCAACCAAAGGCTCTACGGAAGAAGACCTGCAAGACGCACTTGGAGACCACGCCGTACTCGACTTTGGTCACGGCATGACCTCAACCTTCGGCTTTAGCCTCTGGTGGAAGTTCGTTGGTTTTGGCTTCGAGAGTCGTAAGTCTACCTTGGAATACCAATCTCTTTCAGAGAGCGACTTCGGCAAAGACAAGTATAAGTTCGAGTCTGCCATCAGCCGCGTTTATTTACAGTTTAGATTCTAAAAACAAAGTTACCTATGAAAAAATATATCATCATGCTCATGTTGGCAGTATTCTGTCTGCCACAGGCACAGGCACAATCAGGTCTGACAGATACCCAAGGAAAATGTGGATCAGACCTCAAGTGGAAGTTCGATGGCAACACCCTGTCGTTTGAGAACATCAACAAGCAGGGCTGGAGCACGGAGATTCCTGATTTCGACGTCAAGAAGAACGTGGCTCCCTGGGTTAAGAAGAAGCTCAATATCAAGAAGGTGAGCATAGGCCTTGGCATCACAAAAATTGGTTCATGCGCATTCGCCAACTGTAGCAATCTGCAAGAGGTAGTATTCGAAGGTCCCGATTTGGCAGACATCGGTTGGGGTGCTTTCATGAACTGCACCCGATTGAAGACCATCTCGCTGCCCATACGTCTGAGCACCATCGGCACTATTGCCTTTGCCAACTGTGCCCAGCTGCCCTCAGTCAAGATTCCCGATCGCTGTCGCGTGGGCAATCAGGCCTTCATTTCATGTAAGAACCTGCAGTCTGTAGAGGTAGGTCCCACCACTATTCTGGGTAGCCACGTTTTCTCTACCGAGGTCAACATCAATGGCAAGGCCCGTCATAAGCTCTACGACAAGGAAATCACTCGCCTGCCCTCTTACGTCAACGGAGGCAACTGCAAGGAATATGGCTTTGCTCGTTCTGCTGTGGAGAAGTGCCTAAGCAACAAGAAGGCTGAGGCCTCTGAGGACTACGACTATGCCACCTCAGACGTCGACAAGACCATCCCTGTGGGCTTCTACACTCGCAATAACACCTATGCTCTGATTATTGGCAACCAGAACTATCGCTTCGTGGGCAATGTGCCATACGCTATCCACGATGCCCGCGTGTTTGCCGACTATTGCAAGAAGACCCTCGGTATTCCTGTAGAGAACGTACACATTGCAGAGGATGCCACCAAGGAGATGATTCTCGAAGAGGAGTTGGAAGACTGGGTATCTAATATCCCTGAGCGCGAGAACAAGAAACTCATCGTCTATTATGCTGGTCATGGTGTGCCTGATATCAAGAACCACAACAAGGCTTATCTCCTGCCTACCGACGTTCGCGGCACCAACCCCAAGCGCGGCATCGCCCTTGACGATTTCTATGCCAAGATTGGTGAGCTGGGCTTCAACCAGACATCCGTATTCCTCGATGCCTGCTTCAGTGGTGTGAACCGCGACCACGAGGGCGTTTCTGAAGGTCTGCGTGGCGTTGAGATCGAAGCCGAGGAGACCAGCGTCAGCGACGGCACCGTTGTTGTCTTCACCGCCGCTCAGGGCAACGAAACTGCTCAGGGCTTCGCTGAGGAAGGTCACGGTCTCTTCACCTATTACCTGCTGAAGGAGTTGCAGAGTTCTCAGGGCTCTATCTCATTTGGCGACCTGTCCGACAACATCGGCACACAGGTATCTCGCAAGGCTCTGGAGATGAAGCTCCGCAAGAAGCAGACCCCCAGCACCAAGCCTTCTGAGAGCATCGCCGACAAATGGCGTCGCCTGCAGTTCTAACACAAAGCCTATGAAGCGGTTTAATCACTATCAGACTTGGATTGTCATTGCAATCCAAGTCTGCTTGCTTTCTATTCTGCCTGCCGAAGCCAAGAAGAAAGCCACCACCATGCAGGACAGCGAGCATACCGCCTATTACAAAAAGCCGGCCAAGCAGGTCAAACAGAAGAAACGCATCGCACGTCTTCTGGAGCCCCAGTACGACTTCCGCGACCTGGGCAAGAGTATCACCAAGGGATGCAAGACCGATTATCAGAAGATAAAGGCCATCTATCAGTGGATATGCAACAATATTGATTACGACACAACATATCGCATCTACACTGCCGACAGCTGCATCAAGGCCAGAAAGGGCGTCTGTCAGGCCTATTGCGACCTGTTCATGCGCATCGCTGCCACTCAGAAGATTAAGGTGGAAACCATCTACGGCAAGACAAAGAATCCTGATGGCTCGGCCAGCCAAATGGACCACACCTGGCTTTTCGCCTATACTAGCAAGAACTACGGCATCTTCTTGGACCCCACCTGGGGTGCAGGTACCTTGGAAAAGGGCAAGTTCCGCAGAAGTGATGACTGCTGGTTTTGGTTCAATGTCGAGCCTGAGAAAATGGCACTCACCCATTTCCCCAAAGAGGCATCCTATCAACTCGTCAACGACCCTCTGTCAATGACAGAATTCACAGCGATGCCATCCATCAATATGAACTGGCTGAAATACGGACTTACCATTCATGAACTCTACACGAAAGCGCGTACACCCAAGTGCACACTGCCTGTGTTGTTCACTCGTGGCGAGGGCATCATCCAGTTTGTCGATATTCCCTTCCAGTCGTCACTCAAGATTGGCCAGTTTTACACCTTCCGCATCAAGTTAGAAAAGGATATTGATTTCTCTTTCATTGCTGGCAACCATGTTTTCGACACGAAAAAACAATGGAAGGACGAAGGCAACGGTATTTATTCTATAGCGTTTATGCCAAGGTCAACCGAGGACCTTTGCTTTTGCCTTAAAAGTCAGGATGATGATCAAGAATGGAACAACATTTTGAGGTATCATATCGACACGCCTACCAAGGCCGATTGGAGTGCTGCGGAACCTTATTATCCCCTGGCAATGCCCGAGGTACAACATGTGGGCAATCTGGAACCGGAAGAATGGGCGCAGGCAGGCATCGACAACCACCAATTGCTGAAGCTCATCAAAGAGAATAATGTGCAGGAACTGCCTCTAATCTATAGCGACAACGGCCAGAAACTGACAATCGTCGAGGTGCCGATGACCAAAGTCATCAGTAGAGACCACGCCTACACGTTCCGTTTCTATCCCAAGTCAGGAGTCAAATGGGCCATCAAGAACGAAAGTGCGTGGCTCACCGACTGGGAAGTGTCCGATGACGGCATGTACACCATGACTATCACTCCCACCGAGGCAGGTCACCTGACTCTCAATGTACAAATCGAAGGAGGACAGCCTTATTGGGCCGTTCTGAAATACGACATTAACAAATAAGGCACACAGCATCACTCTCGCGCCATCGTCCAGCCACGCATCATGGCGAAGGGATGTTCAAGGGGTTGTTATTACGAATTCCTCTGGGTATTGCCATAATTCTTTAAATTTAATGATTTTCAAATGTCAAAAGTGGGAAAGTGGGAAAGCGGGAAAGTTGCGATTTAGTGAAGAGTCGCCCGTTAGGGCAACTCATTCACCACCTTCCGATACAATCCATATTTCACCTTCTCCACCACCTTTTCATCCTGAAAGCGGATGATAGCTCTCGATGCTGCCGTCTTCGAACAATTAAACACCTCCATAAACTGCTGAGAATTGAACTCATCGGGCAACTTCCTGAAGCACTCATCATAGCGAGTGGTGCGGCGACGCTGCACAAACTCCTTGTTCTGGTCGGCAAAATAGTTGAACGCCATCTCGCCAAAGAAGAACTGCTGGCACTTGTACTGGATTTCCGTGTGATTCTCCTGCCACTCATCCCAATGACGCATCAGGATGAAGGGCAAAGAGATACCAATGCCGTAATATGGGATTCGCTTCAGAAGGGTTCTATCAGCCTTATCGCCGTTAAACTCAGCAATCTCCATACGAGATGACTGCCAGTCGTAGGTCTCATCGTTCAGCGGCTCTATGGGGATTTCTCCTTCCACTCGGTCCAGACGGTAAGCCCATGTCTTCAGCGTCTCGTTAGCATCGGGATCCACCTCCTGGTGACGTTTCGCCAGGCCTTTGTCGGGCAAGGGGATGACAGCCAGACGGGTGCTCATACCCGTACCAAAATTCCTCTGATTCACCTTGCGGTGCAGGGCGTACGGCGTGCCGGTATAGATGAAGTTCCAATAGACGTTGAACATTCCCGTCACAGACTCTTGGTTGGCATACATCTGACCATCCTCCTCGTTATGAAACGCCTTCAGTTCGAGGATTTCACGGTCTTTCCAG
>CADAKX010000055.1 GCA_902788605.1 uncultured Prevotellaceae bacterium
TGGGCAGTTCCCGTTATCTGAAGGATCCCACCTACTATGCCCCCGATGCGATGAATGCCTTTGGATATGTTGAGAAGCATTACAGTGGCGCTTCTGGCAGTTCTGTGAACAGCGTGGCAGGCGTCGTCATTCTGAATAAAGCCCATCAGTATCAACCCCTTGAAAAAGAATAATGAGAAGATTCATAAGCCTTATCATATTGTTGACGCTGACGTTGATGGTATCGGCCCAGGTGCAAGTCAAGGGCCGTGTCATCAACCTGCAGAACAAGCCCGTGAGCGATGTCATCGTCAAGTTGGTGAAGGGCAGCAAGACGCTGGCCTTCACCACCACGAACGTGCGTGGCGAATACACCATGAGTCTGAAGGAGACGCCCAGCGGCGAGACCCAGTTGCAGTTCAGTCATGTGAGCTACGAGAAGGAGTCGGAGAAGCTGGAGCTGAACAGCAAGGTGAAGACAGTCGACATGGTGCTGACGCCCAAGACCATCTCGCTGAAGGAGGTGAAGATCAAGGGCAACCCCCTGCGCCAGCGAGGCGATACGCTGGTGCACAACCTGGCGTCGTTCCTAGGCAAGGGCGACGTGACCTTGGAGGACGGTCTGAAACGCCTGCCTGGCGTCGATGTGGCCACGAGTGGTGCCATCAGCTATATGGGTAAGCCCATCTCGCAGTTCAATATCGAGGGCCTCGACCTGCTGGGCGGCCGATACAACCTGGCCACCAGGAACCTTCCTGCCGACTATGTGACGCAGGTGGAGATTGTGCGCAACCACCACGGCCGTAAGATGGACAAGGACAAGCCCAGCGACGAGGTGTCGATGAACATCAAACTCAACAAGAAGGCGAAGTTCAAGCCCTTCGGACAGGAAGAAATAGGAATAGGGGTGCGGACCCACCCCCAACCCCTCCCTGTAATGGAGGGGAGTGAATACCCTGGTGGCGATAATTCCACGGACGGAGTAACTACCCCCCTCACTCACAGGGAGGGGCAGGGGGTGGGTCTCCTCGGACTGACTGGCATGATGTTTACAGACAATTTCCAGACCATCTGCTCGGCCAAGGCAGGCAACTATAAGTCGTTCGCCAAGGCCGACCTCTACGACCACTATGGCAGCTCGGAGGTGAGCACACGCGCCACAGGGCTCTTTGGCGGCTTCGACGGTGGACGCCCCCCACAGGGCGAATACCTCTATCAGCGCAATGCCATGGGCACCATCAACACCATCAACAAACTCGACTCTGTCACCACCTTCAAGGTGAATGCCGACTATAGCTATCAGCGTGCCACCCACGACATCAGCCAGAGCAGCACCTATCTGACGGGCGACGGCAGCTATGTGACAGTGGCTGAGCAGACATCGCCGCTGACGAAGATACACTTGCCCAGACTGTCGATGAACTATCGTAAGAACGCTGATCGCTCCTATCTCGACGAGACCTTTGTGGTGAAGGGTAAGTTCGAGCAGAACGAGGGCGACGTGCTGGCCAACCAGCAGCAGATAGAGCAGAGAAGGAAGGCCTCGTCGTTCGAGGTGGTCGACAACGTGTACTGGTCATCCCGTTCGCTTAAGGGCGCCTATCGCTATCTGAACGGAGGCATATCGTTCAAGCGCACGCCCATGCTGCGCCTGTCGTTCTATGACAATGGTAAGGCCTATGGCCAGACGGCCCAGTCGTCCACGCTCTCGATGAACCTCGGCTCGTCGTTCGACATCCCCATCGGCAAGTCGTTCAGGATCAACCTGCCTGTCAGTGTGAGTGCTGCCTACGACGACCTGGAGACTGTCTACTCCCCTCCATCACAGGGAGGGGTCGGGGATGAGTCTGGGTCTATCAATGACATCCGTGGCTGGTCTGTGAACCCCAGTCTGAATCCTGGCTTCGAGATCCATTCGCGCAACCGTCGCTTCTATCTGAGTACGGGTCTGGGCGCCTCGCTCAAGGGACTCTACTATAACAAGCTCCACTACACCAAGCCCGTGATCAATCCCTCGCTCAGCATGAGCTATACCTTCTCGGCCAACAGCAAGCTGTCGTTCTCGTCGAACTACAGCACCTCTATTGGCGACATGATGACGCTGCTTACCAACCCCATGCAGGTGGGCTATCGCACAGAGCGTACCTCATCGGGCATCATTGGCGAGAGCAACAACTGGAACACGTCAGGCAGTTGGAAGTGGCAGTTGCCCATGCAATACTTCACGCTGAGTCTTGGCGCAGGCCACTCAGAGACGAAGCACAACACGCTCTATTCGCAGAGTGTTAGCGGCATCGACATCAGCAGCTCGGCCCTGCAGCGCGACACGCGTTCGCGCTCCACGAGTTTCAACTTCGCCACCACCAAGAACATCCCAACGCTCTTTGCCAAGTTCGGTCTGGACGGCAGCTATGGCTTTGGCGACGGTGAACAGGCCGTCAATGGCGAGATCTTCAAGACCAAGAGCAGCAACTACAGCATCCACAGCAACGTGGCCCTGACGCCCCTCTCGTGGCTGGAACTGAAGTACGACATCAACTATGGCTGGTCGCAGTCGTGCTATGCCGACAACAAGAACGACGTCACCTCGCTCACCCACAGTGGTGCCATCCACGTGTTCCCCATCGCCGTCCTCGACATCTCGCTCGACTACGACCATGTGCGTCGTCAGATCACCACCAACCAATATAAAAACATGTCGCTCTTCAATGCCTCAGCGCAGTATAAGCTGAAGAAGGCCGTCCTCCGTCTGGAGCTCACCAACCTGCTGAACCAGCGCAGCTATTCCTACACCGTGTACGATGGCGTGAACACCTACAGCTACGACTACGGCCTCTGCGGACGCACTGCCCTGTTTAAGGCCACATTCAAGATATAACAGTAATAACCATTCAAATTGTTCTTAGAAAAATGATGAGACAGTTGTTTTTAATCATGTGTGCTGGTATGTGTTTGCAAATGCAGGCACAAAATGTCACAGTGGGATTGTCAGATGATGCCATCGCAGCGATGCATGCCGCCAAAATCCATCAGGACAGCATCGACGTATCGAGCCTTGTAGTGGAATATGACTACGAGTGTCGGACGCAGGATGCTGACAATCAGTCAGTGACAGATAGAATGAAGTTATGTCTTCAAATTGGTCAGCACTGCACACGCAGCTTCCCTTATCGTAAGTTCCGTAAAGACCAGGAAAGAGACAGCAGAGACTACATGGGTGGCTACGAATTCGCGAGCGACGAAGGTCAAGTCTTGCTAAAAATGGAATCCTATTGTTTTATGCCAGAGGTATGGACGAACTATCCTGATGGGCAAACAACGGTTCGCGATGCCGTCTTGCCATCAATTTTCGAGACACAGGAAGAGCGAAAACCCATTAATTGGACACTTAGCGAAGATACTATGACGATTGGTGGCTATCTTTGCAAAACAGCCTCCTGTGAACTGCACGGACGCCAATGGACAGTTCACTATTGTGAGGATATTCCCACGTCAGCCGGGCCTTGGAAACTCTGCGGACTGCCTGGCCTGATTCTCGAGGCTTCAGACCATAGCGGCATTCATCGCTTTATACTCTCCAATGTTCAGCACATCGTCTCCCCCATCTTTATGGAGCACAATGCCATCACCTCAAAGACGTCAGAGGCGAAACTCATCAAGAAGCGCATCAAGATATTTGGAAACAAGCACTATCCAAAGAATCCATTATATCACATCACTGACTTACATAGTATGGACGGTGTCTATTGTGATAAAGGCAAGATTGAGAATGGTGTTTTCGTGAGTGATACCGCGCATGTCTATCAACCATTAGAATTGGAATGAGAATAATAACCACACAAAACTTTGTAAACAATGAAAACAAAACTGACTTTTGCCCTTTTATTCGTTGTCAATGTGATGTCGGCACAAATGCTTAAGCGAGGCAACGAGAAGCTTGATACTTTGTGCCAGACAAAGTTCACAGCAGTATATCAGTATTCCATCAACACGTCCGACGTAGACAAAAAGCCTGTCACTGACTCCATCCGTCTAGCTTTGCAGGTGGGCGATGGCGTATGGAAGACATGGACCTACGAACGCTATCTGTTTCAGCAGCAAAAAGACGAAGAGATAGGCGAAGACCCCTACTGGTTCATGCAAAGTGAGGCCCAGATGCATATCGCCACAACGACAGTTGGGCATCCAGAGAGTAAGACCATTTCACTCGAATCAATTCCACCCTTTCAGTATGAGGTGACTGAGGATACGGAGATGCCAACATGGAATATGGTGGAAGGAAGCGATTCTGTTTGCGGCTACCTATGCCAAAAGGCAAAAGGAAAGTTTCGTGGTAAGACATGGAATGTGCTGTATGCCGAGGACATCCCCACCACAGCCGGTCCTTGGAAATTGCAGGGGTTGCCAGGCTTGATAACATACGCTGCAGATGATGAGGGTATCCACACGTTCAAACTCATCGGTATCTATCAGGAAACGTCGCCCATCACATATTCTGCTGGTGCTGTCGTTTTAAAGTTCTCAGTAGAAGAGCGCCGTGTGAGAGAGACCGTGACACCATACGAGAAAGCAACAAGAGCACAGATACTGAAGCAAAAGAAGAACGTATTTGGTAATCGCGTATATCAGTCTGATCCCACATTTTATATGGCAGGCACGAAGGAAACCCTTCATCTGTCACAAAAGGGTGAAAACTATCGATTCATGGGCGGTTTATTCGTTCCCCAAAAGGCTCATAAATATCAACCCCTTGAACTGGAATAATTAATGGATTCAAAGGTTGCTTGATTCTCCGATAGATTGTTGTAGGTCTTCTGTACCTTCTTGCGCCTGTTGTCACCGTCCTTCACCTGAACGGCGCGCTGAATCTTCTGAATTTGAATTTCTCCCATAGTTGTAAAGTTTTTTAATATTAATGTTTAATGTTAATTGGTTAATGTTTGTGGTTCTCGTTTTGTCACTTCAATCAACTCCTCGTTGCTCTCTGCGCGTTACGTCGTTTCTCCGCGGCCGATACGTCGTTTCGCTCATCGCAACTCGTCGTTTCTCTTATTGACAGTGCAAAGGTATTAAAAATAACAATGCAAACCAAGCATTTTCGAATTTTATTTTGAATTTATTTTAAATGTTAAAATGTAAAGAAACGTAATGTACCAATGTACCATTGTACCATTACGATTTTCAATTGTACTGCAAGCTTGATATATCCTTATATTATATATTATATTATAATATAATATATAATATATATATAATACTCCCATTTTCGCCTGTCACACAGATAATGAAAACGCAAATGGTACAATGGTACAATGGTACGTGCCAACGTGCCATCGTGCCATTTGATATTTGCAATCGTACCCAATCCTGTCTATTAAATATTAATATATATATTATATATTATAATATATAATATATATATTAATATATACAACTACTTCGCCATCACCATCGTCCCATTCCCTAAAACTAAAAAACGAAATGGCACGATGGCACGTTGGCACGTTTGCTGTTAGAGTTTATTTTTTAAGTTAATTTCTTGTTTGTTTCAGAAAAACATCGTATATTTGCACCGAGATAACTTAAAAGTTAAGTTCGGACAATAAAAATGAAGCAAGAATATACAATAGAACTCGTTGAAGAATACGATAACGTCAATTTCTATAGCATCCACCTGAATGGGAAGGAACTGACTGAAATGGAGGCTTTCTTTGAAAAATTCCCTGAGGGATGTGAATACGATGACGAGATAGATGTGATTATCTCTTGGCTGGACAAGATTGCTGAGAAAGGTGCCTTGGAGCGCTATTTCAGGCCAGAAGGCCACTACGGCGATGGCGTAGGTGTCATCCCCATCGACGTTGGCAACAAACTCCGCCTTTACTGTCTGAGATTGTCTGACAAGATTCTCGTATTCGGAAACGGAGGTGTAAAGGATGCCGCATCATGGGAGGAAAGCGAAGAACTGGCTCCCTATGTGAAACTCTTGATTGACACGAGCCGCTTTATTACTTCACGTATCAGTGACGGCTCAGTGGTATTGGTAGACAAAGAAATTGTTGGCAATTTAAGATTTACCCGTTATGAAAAGGAGTAGTATTTTGGAGAATCGTCGTAAGACTGTGAATCCAGAGATTCGCGAGTCTGTCGACATGTCGTTTCAGATTGTGGACCGTATCCACGAGATTCTTACGGAGAAAGGCATGAAGCAGAAAGACCTAGCCCTGCTTCTTGGCAAGAAAGAGGCTGAGATTAGCAAGTGGATGCGTGGTACTCACAATTTCACCATCGACACGCTGGTATCTATCGAAAAAGCCCTTCGTGCCCCAATTATGCAGGTTGTTCATCATGAAGAGGTGATGGCTTAAAGCTAATCCTTGACACCATTAAGCCAGCAGGCGGCGCGAGAAGTAATGGACGGGATACCACACAGAGAGGAAGCCTACGGCCATGACGGTGAGGAAGACAATGATGACATCCCAGGGGTGGACGCTGACGGGATAGGCGTTGATGACAAAAGAGCCCTCGCTGCTGCCCAAAGAGATGACACCGTAGGTCTGCTGTATCCAGCATAGAAGAAGGCCTACAGCGATGCCGAAAATGGCTCCTATGGCCGATATGAGTCGGCCCTCAAAGAGGAATATCTGTGTGATCTGTTTGTCGCTGGCTCCCAGGTTACGTAACGTCACCACATCGTCCTTCTTGTCGATGATGAGCATGGACAGCGAGCCGATGATGTTGAAGCAGGCCACCATGAGGATAAAGGTCAGGAAGATGTAGGCGATGAGTTTTTCGATCTTCATGATGCGGAAGGTCTCGTCCTGCTGCTCATAACGGTCCATCACACGGTATTTGTCGCCAGCCACCTGTTGCATGCGCTCCTTCACGGCCTCAAAATTGCTGCCTTGCTTCAGGCGCAGCTCAAGGGAGGAGATCATGCCTTGCTGGTCGAAGAGGCGACGGGCAAAGCTGATGCTTGTCAGAATGTAGTTGCGATCGTATTTTGACTGCTGTACCTCGAAGACCACGCCAGGAGAGTAGAGCTCGTCCTCAATGAAGCCTTCAGTGGGGTCGCTCATGTCCAACTGTCCTTCGCGTCGTGGCGCGTAAATCTTCAGTGGCATAGGGTAGTAGTAGCCCATGCCTAATGCATCGATGAGATGGCGTCCAGGAATGCCGTAGTGCAGGTCGGCAACATGCAGTTCGTAGGTGCCATCGCCCTGCAGAATGCTGCGGATGTGGGTCAGGGAGTCGAAGTTGTCCTCCACGCCCTTGAGGTGGATCATGGCCTGACGACCGTTATAGACGGCCAGGGCCTGGTCTTCCACGCATTCTGTGGCCACATAGACCTCTGGCATTGACTTGATCTTGGTGAGGATGGGGTCGTCGGCAGGGGCTGTCTTGCCTTCTATGGGCACCACCTTGATCTGTGGGTCGAAGGCAGTAAAGAAGGTGGCAACGAGGTCGCTGAAGCCATTGAACACGCTCAAAGTGACCACCAGGGCCATAGTAGCCACAGCCACACCTAACACAGAGATGCCGCTGATGACGTTGATGGCGTTGGTCGACTTCTTGGAGAAGAGGTATCTGCGCGCTATGTAGAATGGAAAGTTCAAGGGAATAGCGTTTTTCTTTTTGACCCTTTTACTTTTTCAGGAGTTCGTCGATGTGCTCGATGTAGTCCAGCGAGTCGTCGATGAAGAAGCGCAACTCGGGCACGATGCGCAACTGATGGCGCACGCGCTGTCCCAGAGCGAAGCGAATCTGCTGACTGCTTTTCTCGATGTTCTGGAGCAGTTCCTCGCCCTTTTCAGAAGGGAAGATGCTCAGATAGGCTGTGCAGATGCTCAGGTCGGGCGAGATCTTGGCTCTTGTCACACTGACCATCACGCCGTGCATAGCGCGTGTCTGTTCCTGGAAAATCACGCTCAGCTCTTTCTGCAGCAGGCGTGCTATTTTATTCTGTCTTGTCTCTTGCATTTTATAACATTAAAGATTAAACATTAAAGATTAAAGATTAAACATTAAAGATTAAACATTAAAGATTAAAGATTAAAGATTAAGCATGAAACATTAAATCTTTTACTCTTTTATTTCTTTCTGATTAGTGTCAATCCATCGCGCAGGGGCAGAATCACTTGTTCTACTCTTGTGTCCTGCGCTATGTAGTCGTTAAAGCGGCGTATGCCCTGCGTCTGGTGGTCGCGGTCGTAGGCAGGGTCTGTCACATGTCCGTCCCACAAGGTATTGTCGGCCAGGATGAAGCCACCAGGATTCAGCAGCTGGAGCACCATCTCGTAGGTCTCGACGTAGGTGCGCTTGTCGCCGTCTACAAAGGCCATGTCGAACGTTACGCCCAACTTCGGAGCCTCGCTGATGGCATCGCCAATGATGAATTCTATCTTGTCGGCCACAGGAGACTGCTCTATCCACGGACGGGTGAAGTCCTCCTGCTCGTCGTTGATCTCGAAGGTATAGACCTTGCCGCCTTCCTCCAATCCTTCGGCCATACAGAGGGCGCTATAGCCACTGAATGTGCCAACCTCCAGGATGTTCTTGGGCCTGATCATCTGCACCAACATCTTCAGAAGTCGGCCTTGCAGGTGTCCGCTGGCCATGCGTCCATGCAACATATAGATGTTGGTGGCACGCCAAAGACGATACAGGTATTCTGGCTCTGGCTCAATGTGGGAGAGGATATATGAACCCACTCCTGTCCCCTCCCTGTATGGAGGGGAATAGTTAGACTCGTTGCTTTTAGAAGACCCCATCTCCAGTTGTAAAGGTATTTACTCCCCTCCATTTAGGGAGGGGGTGGGGGTGGGTCTTAGTGCCTCCACTGCCAACCTGTAAGAATCCAGTCCGAAACCGCAGATGACGCCCTTGCAGGCGGCAGATATCATGGACTTATGACGAAACTCCTCGCGCTGATGGACATTCGAGATATGCACCTCGATGACAGGACACTTCAGCGAGCGGATGCAGTCGTGCAGTGCCACTGATGTGTGAGTATAGGCACCCGCATTCAGCACAATGCCGTCGTACTTGAAGCCCACCTCCTGCATCTTGTTGATGAGCTCACCCTCGATGTTGCTCTGATAGTAGTCTATCTGTACATCAGGATATTTTGCCTGCAACTGGGGCAGGAAAGCCTCGAACGACTCGCTGCCATAGATGCCCGGCTCGCGAACACCCAGTAGGTTCAAATTGGGTCCGTTGATAATCTGAATTTTCATTGTCTTTCGTCTTACTTCGGTGCAAAGTTACGAATTTATTTATTAACACACAAATATTTCGATAACTATCAATCAATCAGTCCTCTTTCGGTTCTACGTGTACAGCAATATGGGTCTCGTTGCCATAGTGCTGGCGCAGTAGGTCCTCCACCTCTGAGGCTTTGTCGTGGGCCTCGCACAGGGTGATATTGCCATCCATCAGGATATGCAGTTCGATGGCATAGTGGTTGCCAATGCGGCGCGTGCAGAGACTGTGAGGATTGCAGACGCCATCAACAGAGGCTGCCAGTTGCAGGATCTCGGCCTCCACCTCGTCGGGCAATGACTGCTCCATCAGGTCGCCAATGCCGTCGCGTAGCAGGAAGATGGCAACCTTGACGATAAACAGGCCCACGATGACTGATGCCACAGGGTCGAGTACCGTCCAGCGCTGTCCTAAGAAAATGGCACCACCAATGCCGATGGCAGTACCAACAGACGAGAGTGCATCGCTGCGATGGTGCCAGGCGTTGGCCTCCACGGCTTGCGACTGCAGTTTGCGCGCTTCGATCATCGAATAGCGATAGACGCCTTCCTTGAGGACAACAGACAGCAATGCTGCCCAGAGGGCCAGCATGCCTGGGGCCTGCAACTCTTCGCCATTAAGCCAGTTGATAATCTTAGTTACGCCGCCATAGACGATGCCAATGGCAACTGCTAGCAAGGCAACGCCGATGATGGTCATCGCCAGCGTCTCGTATTTGCCATGACCATAATCGTGCGACTTATCCTTGGGCTTGCCGCTGATATGTACAAAGACAATCACGATGACATCGGTCACGAAGTCACTCAAAGAGTGGACGGCATCGGCCACCATCGCTGCACTATGACCCAGAATGCCTGCCACAAACTTAAACAGCAGCAGGATCACATTGACCACGCCGCCAACAAGCGTTACCTTATAAATCTCTTTGTTTCTTTCCATATCGCCCGCAAAGATACACATTTTTCTTTGACTATGACCCTATTTCTTGTTTTTTTCTATGAAAGATATTTTTACTTATCAATACAAAAAAAAGTTGTACCTTTGCAGCACAAAAAACAACTAACTAAAACTTAAGACAATGAAACGACAGCTTTTAATTCTCGCAGGATGCCTGGTGATAACAGGCACCATGCAGGCACAAGAACGACGACCACGTATGAGAGGCGAGGCCTTTCAAACAGAAACGCCCATGGTTCACGACCCCGTCATGGCAAAGGAACGCGACACGTATTATATCTATGCCACAGGTATGGGTATTCAGCAGGTAACCTCAAAAGACCGCAAGACTTGGACGGTATCTCGTCAACCCGTGATGAGCGTCATCCCAGGCTGGACAACAGACTCTGTTCCTGGATTCAATAATCATGTATGGGCACCTGATATTATCCAATGGCACGGACGTTGGTGGTTGGCTTATAGCTGCTCCACCTTTGGTAAGAACGGTTCTGCCATCGGACTGCTTAGCAGTCGCTCACTCGCTGCCAACATGTGGAAGGACGAGGGTTGCATCGTTACATCTCGAGAGAAACGAGACAACTGGAACGCCATTGACCCCAACTTCGTCATTGATGATGCTACAGATACGCCTTGGCTCGTCTGGGGCTCGTTCTGGGACGGCATCCAGATTGCTAGACTTGACTCCACCATGCATATAGCCAAAGGTGAAAAACCACAGACCATAGCACGTCGCTATGACCCCAGCTATACGCCCGATGAACCAAACCCCACGTCGCGTTTTGCAGGAACAAACGCCATCGAGGCGCCGTTCATCTTCAAGCATAACGGCTACTACTATTTGTTTGTATCATGGGACTATTGTTGTCGTGGTGCCAAAAGCAACTATCGTGTGGCCGTGGGACGTTCAAAGAACGTTTCTGGCCCCTATCTGGATCGCAACGGCAAGGACATGGCCAACGGAGGCGGAACCATTGTTATTGAAGGGGATAAAAAGGAATGGGAAGCAGCTGGTCATTGTGCCGCCTACAACTTTGATGGTGAAGACATCTTCATCTGTCATGGCTACAGTGCCACCCAAAATGGTGCAGCCTTACTTATTCAGCGTCCTATCTCTTGGACAGCCGATGGTTGGCCAGAACTGAAAAAATAAGCTATGACACACTAAAAAGGAACTGTGGGTTGACATAGTCGCAGCGCACGGTACCAAAGCGAATCAAGCGGGCAAGGAGGGTGATAACCTTATGGCGAGGCAATTTTGCAAGGCGCACCACTTGATTAAGGGTGAGCTGTCCCTGCATCACACTGAGCAGATGGCGCATGTCATCATCATAGGTCAGCATGGTGCCCAGCGCTTTTTGTGACTCTCGCCAAAGGGCCAGGTGAACGGGAGAGGCCACAATGTTCTCGTCGTGGATGCGAATGTATGCACGGCTGCGGCCCGTCTCATCCTTGGCACAGACAGGACGTTTGGCAGATGGGGGAACAGTGGCCACGACAATGGTTCGCAGACCTCGCCCTTTGCCATCGGTGGGAGGTGGTGCCACATGATAGGTATCGAATTTGATACTGGCCTCTGGCGTACAGTATTTATAGGCTGCCTGGTGCATCATATAGATTTCTTCTTCACTACGCACACCTGAAAGGAAACCATCATCGCGCACACCAATAAGCAGGCGACCACCATCCGTATTAGCAAAGGCTGATACCGACTTGGCTAACTTACAAGCATCAGCAACACGATACTTAAAGTCCTGTTGCTGATGCTCGCCCTCACGAATCAAACTGAGAAGATAATGCTGATCGTCCATACAAGGTGCAAAGGTACGTATTTTTTTGCAGATTCAATGTCAATCATGTAACAAATGGCCATATTGATGTAACAATGATGAAAAAATATCTTAAAAAAAATGGATTGTAACTTCATCATTTAGTGATTCTTTGTAACTTTGCAGCCATGAAAATGGAAAACAGACGATATATTGCCTCATGGTTGCTATTGGCAGTGTTTGTGCCAATGCTGCTGTTGTCGTCTGTTCACATGCACGAGTCTACAGAGAGTGCAGAGGTTACCTGCATAGACTGTTTGCACAACCATTGTGGTGGTCACCTGACACAGACAACAGTCCACTTGGACGACTGCGTATTGTGTCAGTTCCTCACGCTGCCTATGTTCGTAGCTGTTGCTGTGGTTGTGGCATTGGTGCTGAAAAAAGGCGTGCGGTTGTACGCCATGAATCATTGCCGCATCGTCGCTGTGGCGTGTGGCGTTATTAGTCTGCGTGGACCTCCAGTTTGTTTGAAGAAATAGGGTACAATCTCATTTTTCATCAAACAAACATCCAATATGATAACATCTTTATTGGCTGTTGTATTGTCGTTATTCGAACCTGCCGACACCACGATTACGCTGCAGGGCGTAACTGTGAGTGGTCAGCGTCAGCGCGAGTTCCAGATGCGCTCGTCGCAGTCGGCGGTACAGATTAGTCACGACTACCTGCAACAGCATTTCTCAGGCAGCCTCATGCAGACGTTGGAAGGCGTGCCTGGCGTGAAGGCAATGGCTATCGGCTCTGGACAGTCGAAGCCTACAATACGTGGTTTGGGTTTCAATCGCTTGGCTGTGACTGAAGACGGCATTAAGCATGAGGGCCAGCAGTGGGGCGACGACCACGGACTGGAGATAGACCAGTTTGCCGTCGATCGCGCTGAAGTGATAAAAGGTCCAGCGGCATTGCTCTATGGCAGCGATGCCATTGGTGGTGTGCTCAATCTGTTTTCCAACCACATCCCCACGGAGCAGTTGGAAGGCGCCGTGCAGTTGTTTGGTCGCTCAAACAATGAACAGCTGGGCCTCTCGGCCAAGGTGGGTGGACGGTTGGGCAACTGGTTCTATCGTGCCAACCTCACGTTTATCGACTATGCCGACTATAAGGTGCCAACCGATAGTATTCAGTATTACTCCTATTATATCAAATTGAAAGACCAGCGACTGCGCAACACCGCTGGACTGGAGCGTGATGGGAGTGTGATGCTGGGCTACGCAGGCTATCACTTCCATACTGATGTGCGCATCTCGGACTCCTATTCCAAGAGTGGCTTCTTTGCCAATGCCCACGGACTGGAGGTGCGCCTGAGTGACATCGATTACGATCACTCGCGTCGCGACATCGACCTGCCCTACCAATGGGTGAACCATTTGAAGGTGCTGAGTCACACCACGTGGCAGACTGACCGCTGGTCGCTGGAGGCCAACCTTGCCTATCAAAACAACCTGCGCGAGGAGCGCTCTGAGCCTGTGAGTCATGGCTATATGCCCATTCCTGATGGCTCGTTGGAGCGCCGCTTCAACAAAAGCACCTATACGGCTAACATGGGCATAAAGATGGCGCTGGGCGAGCACCATGAACTGAGTGCAGGCCTGAATAGCGAGTATCAGGATAACAGTCGCAGTGGTTGGGGTTTTATTATTCCTGACTTTAAAACGTTGAGTCTTGGTGCCTATGCTTTCGATCGCTGGACGCTGAGTGAGCAACTGAAACTGAATGCTGGCATCCGTTTCGACCATGCCCTGACGCACATCAACAGCTATAACGACTGGTTCCTGACGCCTACTGCTGCAGGCTCTTCTGAGTATATGCAGCGCTCTGCCGATATCAAACGTCGTTTCAATAGCGTCACATGGTCGGCTGGCGTCAACTACAGCGTAGGTCAGTGGGTGCTGAAGGCCAACATCGGCAAGAGTTTCCGCGTGCCTATTCCCAAGGAACTGGGTGCTGACGGCATCAACTACCACATCTTCCGCTATGAGCGTGGCAATGCCAACCTCGACCCAGAGGAGTCGTATCAGATAGATGCTGGTGTACATTGGGACAACGAGGTGCTGTGTGTTCAGGTGGACCCCTACGTGAACTTCTTTCCCAACTACATCTACCTGAACCCCACGTCGCAGTATGTCGAGGGTTTGCAGCTGTATCACTACACGCAGGCCCGTGTGCTACGCTATGGTGTGGAGGCACAGGTTAATTGGATGATTACTGACCATTGGGATGTGGAGTTGAAGGGCGAATACCTGAAAGCAGAGCAGCAGTCGGGCCAGAAGAAGGGCTACACATTGCCATTCTCGACACCCTGGTCGGCAGATGCTGGCATCAAATATTCGTTTGACTGGCATGGTCAGGGTTTCCTTGGCCTGAACGCCCATCTCGTTGGCGCGCAACATGAGATTGTACCCCCTGAAAAGCCCACCGATGGGTATTGGACATTGAATCTCTCTGCAGGAAAGAACATCCTGCTGGGACGCAACACCTTAAAAGTGGCGCTCCATGCAGATAACCTGCTCGACAAGCGCTACTACGACCACACCAGCTATTACCGCCTGATTGATGTGCCTGAGCCAGGCCGCAACTTCTCGATGATGGTGGGGCTGGAGTTTTGAATAATGTAAAAATGCAAAAATTATAAAATTTAAAATTTAATTGAAAACGATTATGAAAAAATATATCTATATGAGCCTGATGATGGCTCTCATGTGTGTGTTTACCCTGAGTTTTTCTTCTTGCGGCAGCGATGACGATGATGACAAGTTGCCTGCACCAGAGATTACCATCAATGAAGCCAATATCGAGGGCGATGAACTCTGCACCCAGGCCGATGTGGTGGCCAAGGGTCGCACCGCCTCTATCCTCATGGTGATTGAGAGTAAGGAAGGCGTGGTAAAGATGACCCGTCCTGTGACCGATAGCAAATATATTGGTGTACTGAATATCGATGGCTTCCACGTGCATACTGATATCGCTGGTAAGAACGTTGTCGAGGGCGATGTGCTGAAGATGACCGTTACTGATGCTCAGGGACTCTCTACCACCGTTCAGAAGAGTATTACGGAGGAAGAAGAGGAGGAAGAAGAATAACAAACGACGTATATGAAGAAAAGTATTATAATGATTTCACTGCTGTGCGCACTTAGTGCGTGCAGCAGTTCTGACGACGACGAGAAGGACATGCAGCTGCCCGTCATTACTGACCAGGGCATCACTGCCAACCCCATCGATTGTCAGGTGTATCAGCGTGGCGAGACGATGCCGTTTCATTATGTGTTTACTGACGATACAGAGCTTGGTAACTTCAACATCGAGATTCATAATAACTTCGACCACCACACCCACAGCACATCATCCACAGAGTGTGCCTTGGCCGACAAAAAAGCCCCAGTGAATCCCTGGATTTACAATCACGACTTTACCATCCCTGCAGGCCAGCGCAGTTATGATGCCAGAATAGACATCCCCATTCCTGCAGATATCGATCCTGGCGACTATCACTTCATGGTTCGCCTCACTGATAAAGCCGGCTGGCAGCAGCTCAAGGCTGTAGCCATCAAAATTGCAGATTGAAGTCTAGAATTCCACGCGATAGGCGAGATTAGGGAAGGTCAGTGAGGTGAACTTATCCTCAATCTGGTGACTCTTTAGGTTGAAGGTCTGTCCTTGGAACGTTTTCATCTGCAGATATTCCAGGATGATGTGGTGCGAGGTATGCTTCTTGTTGATGGTATACTTGATAGAGAAAGCATAGCCCACGTTCATGCCTTTCTGCTTTGTATAAGGGTCAGCGGCGTCAATCTCTGGGATTGATTTGTCAGGTCGGCTGGCTACGTCGTCGAAGGTGAGTCCATCAGGGATGGGCGTATAGCGATCGCCACCCATCAGTGTGAGTCGGCCGTTGAGGCCAAAGATGTTTTTATGACCTTTGCCCAAAAGCCATTCTTTGCCTCCCAGGATATTGGTGATATAGCCACGGTCGTGACGAGAGTGATGCCACTGACCTTGTGCGTCGCGATACTCCGACTTAAACACGGTGGCTGTGAACATACCATAGAAGCCATCCTTCAGGTAGCGCTCCAACGTGAGGTCGATGCCATAGTTCCTGCCAACACCATCGTTGGTTAACGCGCGGTCTTGGAAGAAATTGCGATGATTCAGGATAGAGTAGGTGGTGCCTTTCTCTACAGGTACATCAAACAGCCACTGCCAGTAGGGCTCTATCTTTAGCATCGCGTTCTCGCCCAGGCGCTGGGCAAACGAAGCTGAGATATGATGCGAGCGTGTGAGTCCTAAGTCCTTGTTGGGATGCTCTCCATTCATGGTCACGAAGTATGTGTCTGTTGATTCCTTTCGGCTGTTCATCGCATAGGCCAGCGAGATGGTGCTCGATGGTGATGCCTTGTATTGCACGCTGATGCGAGGCTCTACAAGCCATTGGTTATTGAGGTTGAACCACATCACGTTGATACCAGCAACGGTCGACAACCTACTGCTGAGCGCCACCTTATGACTGCTATAGAGGCGTGTCAGTCCTGTATTGCCTTCTGAGTCGAAGACCCGATACAGCGGACCTGCCACAACGTGGATATAGTCGAGCCACGTGTGAAAGTCCAGGTGCTGATGCTCGAAGCCGTTCTGCATGGTGTATCGTTTCGAGAATTTGTGCTGATGCTGTGTGCTGATAATGACGTTCCATTGTGAACTGCGACCATCCATACCAGGCGTCTTTGTCATCTGTTCGTCATAGTTGTTAACGCCAAGCTTGCGATAGGCACCAGTATATGCTACGCTGGAATGCAACGTGCCACCAGTGCGGAGACGATAGGTATGATTGACACCCACTGCACAGTTGCGCTGACGTGACCATGAGTCGTTCGTATCCCACAGTGTCTCCCATTCACTCACGTCGGGCACTTCGTTTTCATAGTTGTCAATCAATCCTGTGAACCACAAGGCAAAGGTGCCTGCCTTTTTGGAAGGCATGTTAAGTTTAAAACTCAAGTCCTGATAGTCCAGTGTCTCTTTCTCCATATTGATGGCATGCAGTTTTTTAGCTATCTCCAGGAAACTATAGCGGTAGTTCACCAGATAAGAGGCCTTGCTGTTCTTGCTCAGCGGACCCTCTGAAGCGAAATCCACACCAAGCGTACCTACCTGTATGGCGTGCTCGTACTTCGTATTATTACCTACGCGCATCTTCATATCAAAGGCGCCTGATAGGGCGTTGCCATATTCGGCTGGCATCGCACCCGTCAGGAAGTCGCTATTGGCCAACACCATGCCGTTGAGCGATGTAAACACGCCGCCACCTGCCTCTGTAATCTCTGCAAAGTGATTGGGGTTAGGCACCTCGACACCCTCTACACGCCATTGCAACATCTGAGGCGAGTTGCCGTGAATAGAGATGCCGTTGGTAGCGCCACCTGTTGCAACACCAGCAAACATAGATGCTGTTCGTGCTGGATCGGCCATACCGCCAGCATAGCGGGTGGCTTCCTCGACGCTGAACATACGGGCGCCAACCTGTGCCATATCGTTGAGTGCCATTTGCTTGTTGACACGTGGCTTGATAACCACTTCGCTCAATTCAGAGACGTTCTCCTGCATGCGCAGATTCAAAACTAACTCCTTACTAGAGGATACCAACTGCTCTTTCAGCAATACAGGTTCATAGCCGATATAGGTGGCACGCACAGAATGACGTCCTACAGGTACATTTTTAATAATAAAGTTTCCTTCGACGTCCGACACGGTACTCATCGTCATGCCATTCTCGACAGTAATCGTTACGCCTACGATAGGTTCGCCAGAAGCCACGTCGCAAACCTGTCCTTTGATGGTTTGTACGGCTTGGTTGCTTTGTGCCCTCATCGTTGAGGGCCATTGCAGCATCATTATCATCGTCATTGCTGCTCCTAAAAATAATCTTTTCATCTTGCATTCAAATTTTTGACGATGCAAAGATAAACAAAGATGCAGAACACCCCAAATATTTGGGATATTCTGCATCGATTTGTGATGAATGGTATGAATAACTTAACTCTTTTTGTTGAATTTACAGGGGATAGTCTTCAAAAGCATAGAGTACTGTAGAGAGGTAGCGCTCACCAGTATCGGGCAGCAGCACAACAATCTTCTTGCCTTTGTTCTCAGGACGCTTGGCCACCTCTGTAGCAGCATAGAGGGCAGCACCTGCAGAGATTCCCACCAGCAGTCCTTCCTGCTGGGCAATCTCACGACCAGTGCGGATAGCGTCGTCGTTCTCAACATCAAAGACCTCGTCAATCACATTGGCATCATAAGTCTTGGGAATAAAGCCTGCGCCGATACCCTGAATCTTGTGAGGACCGCTCTGACCACCGTTCAGCACAGGGCTTGACTTAGGCTCTACGGCGATAATCTTCACGTTGGGATTCTGCTCTTTCAGATACTTTCCTGTACCACTGATAGTACCGCCAGTACCCACGCCGCCAATGAAGATATCCACCTGTCCATCAGTATCGCGCCAGATTTCAGGACCTGTGGTGGCATAGTGCTTGGCAGGGTTGGCACCATTCTCAAACTGCTGCAGGATGACTGATCCAGGGATGGAATCACGAAGTTCCTCGGCAGCGCGGATGGCACCAGGCATGCCGTCCTTTCCAGAGGTGAGACGTACCTCAGCACCATAGGCCTTAACGAGGTTACGACGCTCCACGCTCATGGTCTCGGGCATGGTAAGGATAAGGTGGTAGCCCTTGACGGCTGATACCAGTGCCAGTCCTACGCCCGTATTTCCGCTGGTGGGTTCGATGATGGCTGCCGCCAGGATTAAAGAACTCTACTTTGGCAATAACAGGAGTCTCGAGACCCTTTGCCTTTGAGAATTTGTTGAGCTCCAGAAGTGGGGTGTTGCCGACGAGCTCAGTCAGCTGCTTTGCAATTTTACTCATAACCTTATCCTTTTTAAATTTAAATATGTTCGTTATTACTTCATTTCGAAATGTCGTTATTACGACTTATTGTTCGACGGTGCAAAGTTACGGCGTTTTTTGCAACCCCACAATACCTTTAGCGTGTTATTTCCATACCATGTTTATGGTATTTCGCTGTTTTTGAGGCATTTTCTCACGAATTTCTATTCATTTTGACCTGAAATATCGTGGTCAACGGCGGCCGCTACGCACGAATCCGACCACACATTCTCGGCAGTCTCCACCATATCGATAATGGTATAGATTGGAAGGATGATGCCTAATACAGCTACGGGTGCTCCGATGCCAGACATCAGCGAGAGTGTGAGGAAATAACAGCCCATTGGCACTCCTGCATTTCCCACAGCCGATATGACTGAGATGAGCGTCCACAGCGCAATGGTGTCTAAGGTGATGGTTTCACCACCTTGTTGCATGACAAAGAGTGAGGTGACAAGGATGAAGGCCGCACAGCCATTCATGTTGATGGTGGTGCAGATGGGTAAAACGAAACGGGCGATATATTTCTTGATACCCAGTCGGTTCTCTGCCGTATCCATCGTCACGGGCAGCGTAGCTGCACTACTCTTTGTAAAAAGGGCCATCAGCACGGCTGGCATCATTTTGCTTAAGATGCGCACAGGATTTAGACCTCTGATTAATAAGAACAATGGCAGCACCACAAAGAACTGAATGACATTGCCACCCAGCACCACCAGTACGTATTTGCCTATTGAGTCGGCTACCACACCTGCATTCACTTGTGCTGACAACTGTGCCGAGAAAGCTACGATGCCTAACGGCAGAGTCCAGATAAGCCAGCGGATTAATAAGAAAAGCAGATCTTGGAGGCCCAGCAAGCCTTTTGTTATCACCACCTTGTTGTCTGACTCTGGCAATTTCGACAGTCCGATGCCGATAGCAAAGGCCAGCAACAGCAGTGAGAGCACATTGCCCTCAAGGAAGGGCTTTATGATATTATTAGGAATGATGCTGATAAGGTGGTCAACATACGATGTCTGAGAATTGATAGCAGAAGCCTGCGAGGCATCGTTGATAGTCTCTAAAGGCAGATTGCCTGGAGCAATGATGACATACAAAACAGCACCTACAGCTGCAGCAGCAAAGGTGGTGAGCAATGTATAACTCAGCGTACGACCAAAAATCTTGCCTGATCCCTTTGAGCCGAAGGTGGCGAAAGTGGTGATGACTGCCAGTACGATGGTGGGTACTGCCAGCAGTTGGAACAGACGGGTATATATGGTGGCCACGAAGTTCATCGCCTCATCGAGCCAGGCGATGCCCAAAAGTCCTAATATAGCACCCACAACGAGTGCTCCAATCCAGATTAATGTCTTTTTCATTTTCTTTTGTAATTACTCCCCTCCATATAGGGAGGGGTAGGTCTTATAATTCAAACGAAAGATTCAAATAAATATTGCGTCCCTTCTGAGGAATATGACACCAATCAGCATAGGTGGCATAGTACTTGTCGAAAAGGTTCTCGACGCCAGTACGAATTGTGAATTGTGAATTATGAATTGTGAATTGATAATTGGCCGAGAGATTCACGATGGTCCATACTGTCGTTTCTGTCTCTCCGTACTTCTTTCCATACTTTGCTTGTCGTGCATGCCCTTTTACCTCTGCCTGTACGCTCAGTGGGCCAGTAGCATAGCTTAGGCGCGACTGATAAGTGAACGGAGCGATGAGTGGCAGACGGTCGCCATCATCATCATGGCCTATGCTGTAGGTACCTTTTGCACTCCAGCGTAGTCCATTGACAGGTTTCCATTCCGCTGTGATCGAGGCATTGGCGATAGTGGCGTGGTCGATGTTTCCATATACCTTCACGCCCTCGGCACCAACGGTCATCGCACTCAGGCGGTTTTCAAACTGGCCGATGATATAGTTCGAGAAAAAGAAGGCATTGGCGTCAATTCCTATGGATAATTGAGAATCGAAAATGGATAATTGATAGCTGCTGTTCACCTCTATTGCACTCTCGTTCTTCAGTCGTGGGTTGCCGATATAGTCGTACTGATCGAACGTGTTGTTCAGATAGTAACCATAAGCCTCCGTCACTGTAGGTGCTCTGCTTCCCCAACCGGCACCAATTGAGAATTGAGAGTTGAGAATGGATAATTGATAATCGGCAGCGATGCGACCTGTTGTCTGGTGATACTGTTGCTTCATACCAGGAAAGAAGACGCTCAAGGCCTTGTATCCCTCCTCGTTGTTCAGCCGTTGGTGCTGCCATGAGAGTTTACCTGAGAGACGCAGCGACGAAGCTTCAGTGATACGGATGTCATCGGTCAGGGCAGCACCGATGTTCAGCGTCCCCACGTCGGGCCATGTGACCATATACATTGGTGCAGCGCCGCCTGGGTACATTGTCATGTCGGCAAACAGACGGTTATAGTATCCATCGAGGTTCAGTTGTGCTTGATGTTGGCCGAAGTTTCCTGTCAGCAGTGAGTAGGCACCTGCTGTCCAGCTCTCGCCAGGCATATCCATGTGGATCTCAACATCGGGGCGAGTCGTGTCGTCCATCACGTGGGTGATATGGTTGTAGTAACCTTTGGCTTCCCACGACTCCAACTTAGAATTCTCAAACAGATGTTTGTAAGCCAGTGAGGTGATGAAGGCCTCGGCCTTCGCCACGTCCATGTTCAGCGCAGGATAACCCACGTCGGATGCACGGTCGTAGATGAAAGTTGCCTCAGCAACATCGCCCTTGGCCAGGTGGAAGCCGCTGTTTACAAAGGCATTTACTTTCTGAAATTTAGAGAATTCCACTTTTTTGCTGCCACCTGCCTTGTAGTTGTCGGCATGGCGATAGAAAGCACCCCCATTCACATAGAAACGTTGTGAAGAATAGGCAGCATCGGCACCATAGACCTGCACGTGTCCGTTTGTCTCATACCCCACCTGATTCGCCAGATGAAAAGCATTGCTATTAAAACCTGCTTTGCGCAGTTTCAGATCCAGCGCGCCACCAATGTTGCCTGTGGCTTGTGGGTTGCCGTTCAGTCCACTATTCAGACTGATGCTTTGCAGGTTGCCGCTCTCCACATAACTGGTCACAGGGTCCATCTTGTCTGTGCAGGCATAGAAAATCTTCATGCCATCGATAGTTGTCGATAGACGTTCCGTCTGCATGTTGTTCACCATCGGTTCCCATGCGTAAGAGCCGCGTCGCACCAGTTCGACATGCGACAGCTCCTGCAGGTGCTCGTCTATCGTGGCCACCTGCCCTTTAGCCGATCGCTTGCCGCTCTGTCCGCGTGATACGACTACCACCTCGTCCAGATTCTGCGACGAGGTGGTGATGGTGTCAGTTTGAAGTGGTATAATTAACAAAAGTAGTCCAATCATATATTCATTGTGGAAGCTTTTCCTTTACACTCTTTACTTAAATTGTTACGTCCCAATAGAGTGAGCTGAGTTCCTCGCCGCCAGCCACTATATTACCTTCGGCATCTTTCACCGTGAGGTGAATACGCCATAGTCCTGTCATTGTCAGGTTGATCGTGCCTTTATAGCTGCCGTCAGCCTGCTTCACCAGTGGCGTGTTGTTTGGTGATGTGTGATTACCCATGTCAGGCATGCGAGGGTCGATATCAATGGTGAAAGTCTCTGATGCAATTTGATATGGGTTGGTAGCCTTTTCACTCTTTTTCGACACGTAGGCCACGATATCGTTCGTTCCCGTTTGATAGTCGAGGGGATTCACCAATGACAGGTAGTACGTTGCATCGTCAACCTTAAATGACTTCAGCCAAGTCTGTCCGTCGGGTAATGCGTTGACCACGATGTCTTTCTTTTCAATGTCGCCTTTGCCACCCAGTACCAGTGCGTTGTACGACAGCGTCCACGAACCTGCGTCACTGGTGTTCATTACAAACGACACCCAGGTGCGTTTCACGGCTAGATAGTTATCATTAAAGCTTGCAGCATCGGGACCCACAGGTGTGCTGTGATACATATCCATTTTCACCATGTGCATCAGCGGAGTCAGGCCGCTTATCTCGAAGTTCTTGATGTAGTTGCCCGTTGCCTTTTTCGTGGCCACAAAGAATATCTCGTTATAACCATTGTGGAAGCCGCCTGTTTGGGTATAGGCAAACACGTTGTATTTACCGTCAATCTCTGTTGACAGTTCTGGCACGATCTTTACTGTTTGCAGAAACTTATATACCTGCAGAGCTTCCTCGGCCGAGCAGCAGTCGATATCATCGGTTATGGTGATACCAGGAATCTCAATACCTGCCTGCACTCCGTCGTCGTTGCTGTTGCAGGCTGTCAGTGCTGCAACGACCAGAATCAAAAACAATCCTTTTACTTTCTTCATAATCCTTACCTTTTTAAAAATTATACAATTACTATGTCCTTCCGACGATGCAAAGGTATGGCGATTTTTGCACTCCCACAATCCCATGTCTGCGGCATTCGCATACCATGAATGGGGTATTTGAAACAAAAAAGAGGACTGATACAATTGTCAGCCCTCTGTAAATTAGTGTAAGTATTGCTTTAATAACCAGGGTTTTGGGCGATGCCAAGGGGTTCGCCACTAAGGCCCGTGGGGATGGGCTGGCGGTAGTGCTTACCACGGATGTTGTTGTATTTAGCCTTGAGGTGGTTGTGCACCTTGGTGAAGTAAGCCTCCTGGTCGGCAGTGTAGGTATTGCCGAGTGAAGTCTTCCAGTCGTCGGCGAAGTGCTTGTAATTAGACACCTGCTTGATAGAAGAGATGAGGTCCTTCCAGCGATAGCTGTTCAGTACAGAGAACTGCTCGTAGGTGAACTCATAGTCCCACTCGCGCTTAATCTGCTCGAAAGTAGGAGCGCTGACGGTTTCGATGCCGGCACGTGTGCGCAGCTGGTTGAAAGGCTCGGCTGCTTCTGTATTACGACCCAACTGCACAAGAGCTTCAGCCTTGATGAGCAACACCTCTGCATAGCGAATCTCGATACGGTCGACAGAGTTCTTGGTGATTTCGAGGTTTTCGGCATTCTCATAGCTTTGGTCTACGCCTTTACCGTTGATGGGCGTGTAGATGGGCGAATAGTAGTGATAGGTCTTGCCATCTTCGGGGTTCTTAATCTCAACGAAGTAGGTCTCGGCCAGACGCTTATCATTGGGCTGCTCAGCTTTCCAGTCATCGTAGAGGTTGTCATCAGCCACCTCGGTGTGATTCTGAGTATAGCCATTGCCATACTCACCATTCTGGAAGGGGAAGGTCCATGAGCAGTGCGTCTGGTGGTTACCCTGGGCATCCACCTTGTCACCGTCGTGAGCAATGGTGAAGAGGTGCTCATTAGTGCCTCGTTTGTTGCTCTCGTACTCACGACCCCACAACTTATTATATTCTGGATCGAGTTTCAGCAGACCACTGGCAATCACCTTGTTGGCATACTCCACAGCCTTCTCCAGACGGCTGTCGGTCTTTGAGAACTGCGGGTCGGTCTGAGTATTGGCAATAGCCTCAACCTCTGCAGCAGAGAGAGGATTGTCGCCCCATACCAGATAGGCGCGAGCCAGCAGAGCCTGAGCTGCCTGCTTTGAGGGTATGCGTGGATCGCCATCATAGTTCTTCAACAGTGACTCCGCATCGGTCAGGTCGGCTACAATCTGACTGAAGACTACGTCCAGGTTCTGACGCTCGGTTGTAGAACCGCCCTGCTCAGTAAAGACGGGCACCTCGCCCCATAGTTGTGCCAACTTCAGATAAGCCAAAGCACGAAGGAACTTAGCCTTACCCACGGCAGCGTTATAGCCTTCCTGAGTTACCTTGCCAGCCTTCAGTGAGTTGTTGATGGTGGTGATGGCTTCGTTGTCCTGGGCGATGCCGAGGAACAGGTGGTTGAAGATCTTTACCTGATACCAGGTCTGGCTGTTCTGTTCGAAGCGACTGTTCACAGGACCTGCTTCGCTCTCTTCGCCCTCGAAGGAAATGAGTTTATTACTATTGAGCTCGATGATAAACGAGAAGGATGATGACAGAGGCTGCCAGTGGCTGTAAACACCATTGACGAGGGCAATGGCGCTGGCATCGTCGTCTACGACATTCTCGTCTGTCACTTGATTGTTGTTTGCACTACTGTTGTTGTCGTCATCGTCGCTTGAGCACGATACGAAACCTAACGAAAGGGTTGCTGCCAATGCGGCACTGAGTAAAATTCTTGCTTTCTTCATACTGAAATCTCCTTTTACCTTATGAATTAATACTATGTTTATTTCTGCTTGTTTCGCGTTGTGAACTATTCACGGTGCAAAGGTATGACGATTTCCACGCTCCCACAATCGCCTTTTCGTGGCATTTCGCATACCAAACAATTGGTAATCGCCGTTTTACAACGTGACGTTTACACCGAATACGAAAGTGCGAGATGAGGGGTATGCACCTGAGTCTGTACCGCTGGCCACCTCGGGATCGTAGCCCTTGTAGGGACTGATGGTGAAGAGGTTAGAGGCGGTGGCATAGATGCGGATGCCAACAGGCACGCTCTTCAGTTGTGGCAGACGATAGCCGATGGTCAAGTTGCGCAGCTTCAGATAACTGGCACTCTGCACGTAGCGACTGTCGATATAGCCCAAAGGTCGAGCATTCGAGGCTAGTGGCAGGGTGTTGCTGCCGTTGGTGGGTGTCCATGAGTCCTTGACGGTGGCCAGCACGTTGTACGAGTCGTTGGTCAGCTCCAGGCGGCGACCCAGGGCATTGTACACCTCGTTACCATAGCTGCCAGCAAATGCTGCTGATAAGTCTAGGTTACGCCAGCTAAGTTGCGTAGAGAAGCCATAGACAAGGTCTGGCTGGATGCTGCCTAGAATCACACGGTCGTCGCCATCAATGCGGCCGTTGTGGTCAACGTCCTCGTATTTCAGGTCGCCAGGTTTGGGCGTCAATCCATTGACAGTGGGTAGTTTGCTCACATCCTCGCCCTGCTGCACGATGCCGATGAAGTTCAGTCCAAAGAATGAGCCGAGCGACTCGCCGCGACGCAGGATCTGCTGACTGTCCGACCCCTGAATCACATTGTTTGTTTCGCCCATGTCAGTAATCTCGTTGTGATTATAGGCCACGTTGGCTGAGGCTGTCCAGGTGAGACCTTTTCTCTGCAAAAGGGTTCCTCTTACAGCCAGTTCCACACCTTTGTTTACCACATTGCCTACGTTCTGCAGTTGGCTGGTGACACCCGATGCGAAGCCCATGGGAACCACCAAGAGCAGGTCGCTGGTCTTCTTGTAGTAGGCGTCAAGGACGATGTTCACGCGATCTTTCCACAGACCGAGGTCGATGCCAACGTTGTACGATGCGGTGGTCTCCCACTTCAGTTTGTCGTTAGCGGTGTTTTGCTTCGAGTAGCTGCTGCTGCCACCATAAGAGCCTGTGGCGTAACTAGTTGTAAAGGCATAGTCGCTAATCTCCTGGTTTCCCACCAGACCACCAGAGATTCGCAGCTTCAAGTAGTCGATGGTACGCAAGCGGCGCAGGAAACGTTCTTTGTCAATATTCCACGAAAGGCCCAATGAGGGGAAATAGCCCCAGCGATGGTTAGCGGCAAAACGACTGCTATTGTCAGCACGGAAGGTAGCGGTGGCGTTGTAGCGATCCAGCAGGGTATAGTTCACTCTGGCAATGACGCTGTTGAGTGTGGCTTCGCTGATACCAGTCTTCGGCGTGTAGATTTCGGCGCCATCACCCAGGTTATACTGCTTCAGACTCTCGTTGGTGAAGTGGTTTGTGCGAATACTGCTGTGTGTTGATGTTTGTGTCTGACGGGTATAACCGCCCAAGGCCTCGATGTGGTGATGACCGAAGTCGTGGTTATAGGTGGCGGTGTACTCCTGCTGCCAGATGTCCGTCTGACGATTGCCAGTGCCGCCGATGCCCTGTGTGGCCAGTCCCAGTGAGGTGTAAGCGCCAGAGAAGTAGTTCTGTGTGAGCTTCTCACTGTTCAGTCCCACAGAGGCTTTCAGCGTCAGCTGACCTATCTGATAGGTAGCCCATACGTTGCTCAGCAGGTAGTTGTTAATATTCTCGGCCACGCTCTCCTTGAGGTCATAGACGGGGTTGGCTGCGTGGTCGCCAATGGCAAAGTATGCATATTCGTAATTGTTCTTGAAGTTGTACGAGCCGTCTTGGTTGTAGACGGGGATGACGGGAGGCATCAGCAGAGCATAGACAAAACTGTTGGTGATACCGGCTGAGAAGGGCGAAGAATTGAACACCTTCTCCTCTGCGGTGGTCAGTCCGCTCTGCTTTGAGCGTCCATAGGTGGCGTTGACGCCAAAGTGAAGTCCTTCCTGTAATTCCCACTCTACGTTGGTGTGGAAGTTATAGCGCTCGAAACCTGAGTTCAGGATGATGCCATCCTGATCAGTGAAGTTGGCCGAGAAGGCATAACGGTTCTTCTCTGTGCCGCCATTGATGCTCAGTTCATGACTCTGCTGGATGGCTGTGCGAATTACAGCCTCTTGCCAGTCAGTACCTTTTCCTAAAGCTGCTATTTCAGCATCAGTATAGCCACCCTTGTTACTGAAGTAGTCCTTCTGATATTGTGCCCATTCAGAGGCTGTCAGCAGGTCAAGTTTCTTGGCGATGCTGCTCACACCCAGCGAATAGTTGTAGTTTATATGGGCCTTCCCCTCGCCAATCTTTCCTTTCTTGGTGGTGATGAGAATGACGCCGTTGGCACCACGGGAACCATAGATAGCTGTGGCGGAGACGTCTTTCAGTACTTCTATACTCTCGATGTCGTTGGGATTGATGGTGGCCAAGGGATTCAGACTTCCTTCAATGGCACCGATACCCGTGGTGTTATTGGCTGCATCCTTGAAATAGATAAAGCCGTCGACCACGTAGAGAGGTTCGTTGGAGGCGTTGACAGAGTTGCCGCCACGAATGCGGATGTGACTGTCGGCGCCAGGCTGTCCGCTGCTGGCTGTCACGTTGAGACCTGCCACCTGTCCTCCCAGAGCACCATCGAGGGTGGGGGCAACGGCTTTCTCAAAGATATCGGCTTTGATAGTGGTCACGCTACCTGTCAGTTGGTTACGCTTCTGTGTGCCGTAGCCCACCACAACGACTTCGTCCAGTTTGCTTGAGTTGTCAATGAGCGTTATCTCTACGGGTTCCTCGAAGTCATAAACATCCACATCCAGTGGGCGGTATCCCACGTATTCCACTCTCAGGGTCAGCGGAGCTTCCTTTTTGGTTTGCAGAGCAAATCTGCCGTCAATGTCAGTAATCACTCCTTTACCCTTTTCACTCTTCACAATCACCGAGGCTCCAATCAGCGCCTCGCCGTTGCGTGCATCCTTGATGCTGCCAGTTATCAACCCTTGCGCCAGTGCATAGAGAGGGCTGATTGCAACAAATGTTGCAATGAACAATCTTTTTACCATATCCTTACCTTTTAAACCTTATTACCTTATCTCAAATTCAGCAAACCATATTGGTGGTTGTATTTCGTGCCGTTCTCCAGCACCCATTGCAGGAAGCGGCTGATAGCTTCGTCTTTTTTGTTAAATGTGATACCCACTTTTTCGATGGCCACCTCTGCAGGCTTGCCGTTCTCAAGACTGTTAATCACGTCGTCGAGGGTGCCGTTGAAACTGTCGGCTACGTCCTTTTTCAGGTCAAGACCAACAAGGGTGAGATCATTCTTCAACTGACGACTCTTTAAATCAAAGATATTTGAAAGCGTATTGAACGATACGCCAAGGGGATCCTTTGCGATAGCGGTATTCAGAAAGAGGTCGTCGCCAGCAATGCGCTTGCCGCGGAAGTTGGCACTCTCCTCGCCGAAGTTATGGGCAAACGAACCTGCTACGGAGGTAGCATTGCTGCCGCTGTAGATGGTAATGGCCTCAAAAGCCTTGTTCTTTCTTACGTCCTCCTCGAACTCGTCATCAAGGAAAAACAATTGTTTCAGTTTTTTTGCATTCAGATGCTTGCCTTCGAGCAGTCGTGCTGCCTCAGAACTACGGGCAGTGATGGGCAGCACGGCTGTCTCTCCGATATATATCCAATGGCTAATGAGTTCTGTATTTTTCTCCTGTTGGTTGGCAATAGCCACGCTGAGGTCGCTCTCGCCCTGACCTTTGGCAATCTGAAATGTCACACCAGGCTCCGTCTTGGCATATTCCTCAATCCATTTCTCCACCAATGGACGAGCAAAGCGCGGACTCTTAATCGTGCGTACACTATTACTATTGTTATCCTCTGCCAGGACGTTGCCAAGTCCCAGAGTTAAAAATGCTGCTAAAACCAATACTACTTTCTTCATACCTTAATCCTTTTATTTAGTTTGATGGTGCAAAGGTACGGCGCTTTCTGCGCTCCCACAATCCCACGTGTGTGGCATTCGCATACCACGAGTGTGGTATTTCATTAATTTTGTGGCAATTATCATATTTATTTGGAGAAAAAGCAGTAATTTTGCAGCCCAAAATAAGAACGATGGCAATAGATAGTGCAATATTTCGTAGAAGTGAGTTGCTGCTGGGTAATGAGGCGTAGGCTCGTGGTGCGCAGAGAGTCTGGTGCGTAGTGGTATCCGCCAGTTGACAATTGTTGACTCCGACCGCGTGTGTATCACCAACATCAATCGTCAGCTGATGGCAACTACCAAGACCGTTGGTCAGGTGAAGGTGGATGCCCTGAAGGAGCGTCTGCTCAGCATCAACCCCAAGGCAGAGATTACCGCCTTGCAGCAGATATTCTCTGAAGAGACTGCCGAGAGCTTTGAGCTCGATACCTACGACTATATCATCGATGCCATCGATTCGCTGAAGGACAAGGCTGCCCTTATTCTTTTGGCTTGCAAGACGAAAGCCAAGTTCTTCTCGTCGATGGGCGCAGCCTTAAAGCTCGACCCCACACGTATCAAGGTTACAGAATTCTGGAAGGTGCAAGGTGACCCCTTGGCACGCGCCATCCGCAAGAAATTTAAGCACTACGGACAATTCCCAGAAAAGAAGTTCCAGGTGGTCTATAGTGATGAGCTGCTTGATAATCTTGGTCGTCAGCCTGATGATGAAGAGGTCCCCTCTACTTTCAACAAACCTCAGACTAACGGCTCGCTTGCTCACATCACTGCCATATTCGGCTTTACGCTGGCAGGCCTGGTCATTTCGGACGCAGGGCAACGCGCTTCGACTGACCGATAGCGCCTGCAGGACACACCAGACGGCACAGATGGCAGCCAACACAGCGGGTGCCAACAAGGTGCGGACGACGCGTTTCGCGATCGAAGACGATGGCTTGGTGACCACCATCGTTGCACGACACCTCACAACGACCACAGCCTACGCACAACTCATGATTGAACTTAGGATAGACAATGGTTTCGCGATTGAGCGAATCGGGCTTCAGGAACAGAGGCAGCGACTCGCCAACAAGTGAATCAAGCGACTTCAAGCCGCGCTTGGCGAGATAGCGGCGCAGACCCAGCACCAGGTCGTCGATGATGCGATAGCCATACTGCATGACAGCTGTGCACACCTGAACATTGCTACATCCCAGTTGAATGAACTCCAGGGCATCGCGCCAGGTCTCGATTCCACCAATGCCACTCAATACGTGTTTCTCGGGCATCTGTGCCAGTTCCAACACGTGGCGCAGGGCAATGGGACGGACAGCACGACCTGAATAGCCTGAGATAGTGCGCTGGCCAGCCACTTCGGCACCAGCATCCATTGTCACTGATTTGATGGTGTTGATAGCCGAGATGGCGTCGGCACCAGCCTGCAAGCAGGCCTCGGCAGGTTCTGTGATATGGGTGATGTTGGGCGTCATCTTGGGAATAACGGGTATCTTCACACAACCCTTCACGCAGGCCGTATAGGTCTTCACCAGTTCAGGACTCTGACCTACGTCGCTACCCATGCCCTTGTGTTTCATCTGCGGACACGAGAAGTTCAACTCCACCGCATCACAGCCAGCCTCTTCAGCCATCTTTGCCAGTGATACCCATTCCTCCTCGGTCTGTCCCATGATGCTGGCCACCACGACCTTTGTGGGATAGTCTTGTTTCAGTCGGCGCAGGATATCAAAATCCATCTCCACAGGATTCTCGCTCAACTGCTCCATGTTGCGGAAACCATAGAAATCACCGTGGGTGGCATTGTTGTGCATCGCATCGAATCGTGGCGACACCTCCTTGATTTCCTGTAAGCAGATGGTCTTATAGAAGACGCCAGCCCAGCCAGCCTTGAAGGCGTTGGCCACCATCTCGTAGTTCGTACATACTGCTGATGAGGCCAAGAAAAATGGATTCTCGCACTTGATGCCACAGAAGGTGATGTCGAGTTGCGGATATAGGCTGTCGTCAACATCGTCCTTGTGGATGGCGTGCATCATTTCCTTGATGCGGATGGGCCAGTTGTAGTGGATGCAGGCCTGCTCAGCGCGCTCCAGGTCACCATCGCTACAGTCCTTGACCCATTTCAGGGCGGGCTTGTGGTTGTCAAAGCGGATGGCACGGATGGCGCGTGCTGGGTCGCCAGTCTTGCAGGCCTTGGTGCAGGGAGCGTCCTGGCAGAGCAAGCAGCGATTGGCCTCCTCATAGATGTTCACCTTCCTAACCTTAACGCCCTTTAGATGAATCTGATTGTCCTCCAGCGACTCGATGGTTGCCAGCGCCTCAATGTTTTGCACGCCAGCCTCCGTGAGTACTTTGCGACCACCCTGAAACTCCTTCTCGATGATAAAGCCCATGCCAATGATTTCGGCACCAGCCTGGCGACACAGGTCGATAATGCCCATTCCAGCATTGCCATAGGCTAGGAAGTCGTCGATGAAGAGCACACGGTCCTCAGCCGTGAGATATTCGCGACTGATAATCAGCGTATAGTCATTCTGTTTGGTAAACGACCGCACCTTCGTTGCATAGAATCCACCCATCGTCGATGGTTGTTTCTTCTTGGCAAAGACCACAGGCAGCTCCATCATATATCCCAGCATCACGGCTGGTGCGATGCCCGATGCCTCTACAGTCAGTATCTTGGTGGGCCTGGCCTGGGCAAAACGGTTCATAAACTCCACTGCCACCTGCTTCATCAGATAGGGGTCCATCTGGTGGTTAATAAAGCGGTCTACCTTCAAGATGCCACCTTCCAGGCAGTGGCCGTCCTGCAAAATGCGGTTAATCAAAGATTTCATAGTCTTACGAATTTTTAGTTTCTGCGGCAAATATAATAAAAATAATTGGAATTACATGGCATCTTTTGCCAATAATAGCATGTTTGTCATATAGATATTGCTCTAGATTTTGCATGATTTTCCAAAAAAATTGTGCAAACATAACGAATATTCCGAAATAATTACTATCTTTGCAGCATTAAAAAGGGAAAAAGAGTTAACCAATAGTTATTAATTAAACAACTAAAAACATGAAAAAGTTTTTTATGATCGCAGTGATGGCAGTTGTCTGCATGACTGCAAGTGCTCAGAAAATGCGTCATGGCGCAGGGCAAATCACCGTTCAGCCCATGATTGGTTTTTCTTCTGGTTATCTTAGAGGAGAAGAAGAAACTGCAACTGGTACTGTGAAGTATGAAAACAACGAGTCTCGTAATGGTCTTGCCCTTGGTGTAGAAGGAGAATACTATACCACCACACCGTGGCTCTCTGTTTCTGCCGGATTGATGTACCAACAGCAAGGATGGAAGATCAAGGGGTTTGATGCCGATAAAGTTGACTTCATCAACATCCCCGTCTTGGCCAATTTCTATGTTGCCAAAGGTTTCGCACTCAAGATTGGTTTGCAGCCTGGTTTTGTTGTTAGTGCCGATAAAGGTATTAAGGACGATTGCAACACCTTCAACCTTGCACTTCCCGTTGGTCTCTCTTATGAGTTCAAGAACGGTATCACCCTCGACCTTCGTGGTGCCGCTGCCATTACTAAGCTGAACAAAAACGGCAATAATGTTAAATGGTATAACGATGGTGGTATGCTGACTATCGGCTACAAGTTCGAACTTAAATAATCAAATAATAATCCACAATAGAAAGGCGGTGGGCTCGATGACTCCACCGCCATTTTTTGTATCACGAAAAGCGAGGTGAAAAGGATGACAGACTTTCTTATTTCATCAACAGTCTGTTACTATGCTCTTCCAGCACTTGCATTTGTTGAATAGCTATCTTATTTAGTTTTACAAGCCTTTCGCTTTGTGGTAATCCGTCATTGATAAGAACAGCATTGATGTTCTCCATATTTGAGAGACAAATCAACTCGTTGGTGGTAGCATAATCTCGAATATTCCCTTTGAGGTCAGGATTTGCCTCTCGCCACTGCTTAGCGGTCACCCCAAACATAGCCACATTCAAGACATCAGCTTCTTCTGCATAAATAATACTAGCCTGTGCTGTTGTAACTACCTCAGGAATTAGATTATTCTTAATCGCATCTGTGTGGATGTGATAGTTAATTTTCGAAAGCTCGCGTTTCGCTGTCCATTCTATCTGTACCTGTTCATTAGCTTTCAGGCGTTGGAACTCCATAACCAGATAGAGTTCGAATTCAACAGAAACCCAGTTAGCGAATTTGAAGGCAATGTCAGACATCGCGTATGTTCCTCCGTAACGGCCTGATTTTGCAACAAGCCCAATGGCATTAGTGGTCTCTATCCACCGCGTAGGCGACAAGGTAAAGGCATTCAATCCCGCCTCCTTTCTAAACCCCTCGAATTCGAGGGGGTTAAAATTCGGATTATGAAGCGTTTCCCATAAGCCAAGATACTCAATTGTATTACGATTTCGCATCCAATTACCAATTACTCCATTGGGGTCAATCATATTTTTCTGTCTGGCTATATCAGAGATGCAGATATAGTCAACGCCATTGACGTTCATCGTTCTGATGGTGACGTCCTTTACTATTATTTCATTTTTCTTAGCCATATCGAATCAATTTACAAAAGAAATCATTTCTTGTTCCTTCTACTTATATATCAGTTGCATTTCCATGCAATCATTTCAATGGCAAAAATACAACAAATTGTTCACTAATCCAAAATTCTCTGCAAGAAATTTCAGCATATGTGGGCAAAAGACGAAATGGAACCTGACGAATTGTTTATCAGGGAGATTTAGTATCAAACGGAGAAACTTTTTTCAGTTACCCTCACCACGAGAGGGTTGAAACGTCGATATACAGAGGGCTTGGGGTCTGTTGAGGGTGCTCATCACCCTCACCACACCCTCACCACACCCTCACCAAGGATTTAAAGAGCTGTCACTTTAATCTTATTTGGTTGATAATAAAGATGAGACAATGCACCTTGATCAATTTGAAAAACAAATATCTCCGAGTCGCTTGTCGGCTCGGAGATTTTTATTGTTTTTCTTGGAATTTTCATCGATTTATGAAGTTTTTCTGCAAAAGCATGCACATTGTGCCAACTTTTTTGTATATTTGCAGACGACTCGTATAGTCTGAGAGGACAAGACGGGTCATACTTTAGTGGAAAAAGGACGTTTACGAACGTTATCTTCTACGTGAGAATCTCGCAAATTCACAAGCCAAGAAGAGAACGCAACAAGACGTCCACATTGGGTGTATTGTACTCTGCCCCTTTTAGGGGTGTCGACAATATATCTCGGCGTGGGCTATCGAGTTGCTTATCCTTGGCAAGGCGATGCGAGAGCCCTCACGTGGGATAGGCGAAGTAGAGCACCCACGTCTTTCCGTTTTATTACTACTAACCGCTGAATCTGGGCGACTGTCGGCTCCAAAAGGAACTGCCTATGATAATCTTTAGAAGAATCTTTCATCCTTTATGAAATGGATTATATTTTACTGATTATTTCAAAATCTTATCACTAACATTCAAAACAATATCTAATATGAAAGAATCATTATTTATGCAAGATAGTTGGCATAGCAATCATGGGTATGAATCTATGCTTGATTTTCAAATATCATGGTTAATGCGACTTGCAGCAGAAAAGGACATAGATAAGCCACAACTACACAAAATTAGCAAAGAGGTATTACTACGTCTTATTGAGATTGACAAAGACATCAAACAGAACGTAGAGATAATTAAGGTAGAGGTATGGAGGCAATGGAAAAGTATTGATGTAGTTGCAGAAGTCGATATTAAAGTAAATGGTTTAATAGAGCAGCATCTTGTTGTGATAGAAGACAAAGCTTATACTATGATTCACGATAATCAATTAAATCGTTATCGGCAAACAGTAGATGAAACCTATGGTGATACACGTATACCACATTATTGGGTTATAACTTTTCACGAAGAAGGTAAATACTGGGAAAAATTGGAATATGATTGTAAACAGGCAGAATGGGGTCTTCTTTCATTCTATGGAGTAATTGGATGGAAAGAAGGATTCTCAGATACAGAGAGTGACCTTTTTAATGAGTTTTGGTTAAGAAAATGGTATTGAAAAACGACATAACACTTTGACAAATATGAAACGAGTCTTATTATTTATTTCATTCTTATCATCCGTCCTGGTTTCGTCGGCATATAATAGCGGTACATGTGGGGAAAATCTTATATGGACATATGAAAAATCTACAAGAACGTTAACTATATCAGGTAGTGGCGAAATGACAGACTTTAACTTTAATGGTTATTCATGGGGTGGAAATAATATTTATATATCTTCTGTAATTATTGACTCTGGTGTAACCTCAATTGGAAGTTATGCATTTCTGAAATGTACCGCCTTGATGTCAATAATAATCCCAGATGGAGTGACTTCAATTGGCGAGCATGCTTTTGATGGATGCTCTGCTTTGACTTCTATAGATATTCCCCAAAGTGTAACTTCTATAGGTGGTAGTGCATTTAAGGGATGTAAATATTTGACATCTATTGAAATACCCAATGGTATAACAACTATTAAAGAAGGTACGTTTAGTGGTTGTGAAAGAATTTCCACCTTTGTCATTCCAAATAGCGTAACATCAATTGGTGTGACTGCATTCTCTGGTTGTAAAGGCCTGACATCTATCAACATTCCTAATAGTATAAAATCAATTGAGAAAATGGCTTTCTCTGGTTGCACAGGCTTAACATCAATTGAACTTCCTAACAGTGTGACTTTAATTGGTGAAGCAGCTTTCTTGGGTTGTTCAGGCTTAACATCTTTTGTGGTTCCAGATAGTGTAATCACTATCAAAGAACGTACATTTTGGGACTGTACGGAATTAGCATCTGTAAGAATCGGTAATAGTGTTAAGACAATTGAAGGCTCTGCTTTCAATAATTGTAATAAATTGGCATCTATTTCCATAGGTTGCAGCGTAACATCAATTGATGGAACTGCTTTCTCAGGGTGCACTGGTTTAACAGATTTGGAAATGAATGCAAAGGAGGTTGGATCGTGGTTTCAAGGAATAAAGACCATTCAGAATATTGTAATAGGAGACAGCACAACATTAATTGGAGAAAACGCCTTCTCAGGATGCATAGGCTTAACATCAATTGCAATCTCCGATAGTGTAACATCAATCGGTGGCGCGGCATTTAGTAATTGTACAGGGTTGAAGTCAATCATTATACCAGACTACGTAACAACGATTGGAGGAGGTGCGTTTTATTGGTGTCCGGGGTTAAAAGAAATAACATTTGGAAGGAATTTGTCTGATGTTGGTGAGAATGCATTTACTGGTTGTTTTGCTCTTGAGACCTTAACGTATAATTGCAAAAATATTGTGAATATTGGTAATTGGTGTGAACCTATAACCGATATTCACAATGAAATACAATATGATACATATAATAATCATATAAGAACCGGAATAACAAAAATTACAATAGGGCCTGGGGTTGAGACAATAGAAGAAAATGCATTTAAAGAATTCACGGGATTGAAAACGTTAGAAATTCATAATGGTGTAAAAGAGATAAAGGAAGATGCTTTTAGAAGTTGTAGGGGGTTGACATCCATTGTTATTCCAAATAGTGTAACATATCTAAGTGGTTTTTCTTATTGTACTCGACTTGATACAATATCAATTGGGAACAGTGTATCAGAAATTGGTGATAGCGCATTTGCTAGTTGTGTAAAGTTAACCACGATTCCCATTCCAAATAGTGTGACATCGATAGGAAAAGCTGCTTTCTCTGGATGCAAGAACTTGACTTCAATCGAAATACCAGATAGCGTTATTTCTATTGGACAAAGTGCATTCAAAGACTGTACAAGTCTGTCTTCCATTGAAATTCCAAACAGTGTGATCTCGGTTGGGGGAAATGTATTTGAAGGCTGTACAAGCCTGACGTCAATTGAAATTCCAAATAGCGTAACAAGTCTTGGTGATAATGCGTTCGTTGGCTGCTTGAGTTTGGAGAATGTCACAATTGGTAACGGAGTGACAAACATCCCCAATGGTATTTTCTCTAATTGTACAAGCTTGACATCAATTGAGATTCCCAATCACTGCTGTCCAAAGAAAAATTCTCAGACATGATTTAAATTAATTATTTTCAATGAGTTACGCGAATGTTATTTTTTCGAGATTTGATTTTGTACTT
>CADAKX010000056.1 GCA_902788605.1 uncultured Prevotellaceae bacterium
CCAGCGAAACAAGATGGCGAGTGATGCCACCTACGGCCAATTATCCGTTAATGTTACCGTGGGTGATGAGGGTCAGCTCACCCTTGGCATCAAAGAACCTACTAGCGGAAGCACGTGGCTCGTTTGGGACAATTTCACATTGACATTTCATGGTTCCGTGCCAGATGGCATAGACCAAATAGTAAATAGTAAATCGTCAAATAGTGAATGTTTTGACCTCAGTGGTCGTATAATTATTAAAGGTAATTTGTTAACTAGCAAATTGCCGAAAGGTATTTACATTATCAATGGACGTAAGGTAGTTGTGAAATGAAGCAACACAAAATGGTTGTATCGGCAACGAACAAATGAACAATAATAAATAACATAAACAAAAAAGCAAACAGCTCATGAAACAGCTATTACGATTCTTTATGCTATGGCTCATCGGCCTGATGGCAACGAGCCTACAAGCCCAAACGTGGACGGCCAGTCCTGTAGGCAATGGCACTTTCTATCTTTACAATGTCGGCAACGAAGGATTCCTTGTCGGCGGCAATGACCAGACGACTCGTGCCTCACTTACTTCTCAAGGGGGTATTCCCGTGACATTATTGCCTACTGCTACTGTAGGAGAATACTACATTTCCACTGCACCCACCTATCCCGATAGGTTCTTAGGCTCTGACGGTTATGTTGACAAACTTAGCTCTTCATCCAAATACACATCATGGAAATTTGTAGCCGTTGATGGGTTGGATAATACTTATACCATTCAAGCTACCAATGACACAAAGAACTACATTTTTGGTCATAACACGGACGTCACCAAAACCACTGTCAACGCAACTGCCCCTAACAACTCAAAAGCATACTGGAAGCTCGTCACTAAGGAAGACCTCATTACCAACTTAGCCAATGCCACAGAGTCCAACCCGATTGATGTTACATGGGCTGTGATGAATCCTTATTTTGGGGCCTATTGTGACATACCACTATGGACGGGCGATTACACCACATACAACGGCGTAGATAACAACAAATGTATTGAACAGTGGAACCGCACCTTCGACATGTACCAAACCATAACAGGTCTGCCCAACGGCGTTTATAAAATGCAGTGTCAAGGGTTTTACCGTATGGGAGGTGGTGGCAACGATGCAGGCGCGGCCGCTACGGCACGTACTAATGGCACAGAGGTTCTTAATGCCAAGTACTACATCAATTCCACTGAGGGGACATTAAAGTCTATCTTCGACTATGGTTTTGTCTCGAGTTCTAATACTACATATAATTCTTCAACAGCTTTTACCGTCAGTGGAAACAACTGCTATGTGCCTAATAATCTAAACCGTGCTTCCTCCTGTTTCCTCTCAGGTGAGTATGTCAATGAGCCTATCAGGGCCGTTGTTACTGACGGAATAATTAAAATAGGCTTCCGTAAAACAGTAACCAGTAGCGAGGACTGGGCGGCATACGACAATGTGACGCTCACTTATTGTGGTATTGACCTATCCGCCCTTTTGGCAAGCTATGAGGAGCAATTAGCTATAGCTAAAGCTCTTCAGTCAGAGCCAATGCAAGCAAGTTTGAAGTCAGCTTTGGATGCTGCCGTTACTGCCGCTGAGACCGATGTGAACACCGATTCGCAGGAGTGGTTGGAATCGACACTCAGCACCCTTGGCACTGCCATCACCAATGCGCAGACCAGCAATGACCTTTACACGGGTGCTATTCTCACAGCTGTCAATGGAATGAAGGCACAATCGACGAGCGAGAGCGTCAAAAGTGCCCTTCAGACGAAATACGATGAAGGTGAATACACCTCGGCTGCTGACGTCTATGCCATCTACCAGCCATTGGAAATTGCTGCCCTTTCACGCGACGCAAACACCTCTTATACCTCCGCCATCATTAACCCAAGTTTTGAGTTGGGCAACACCGATGGCTGGAATTGTCTGACCACAGGCAATGATACGGGCGTACAGCACACGGACAATGCCACCTATTCCTATTCCGACACGGATGGCGACTACCTTTTCAATTCTTGGGCTACGAGTATTAAGACACTTGACGTGGGTCAGACCGTTACCGGACTGCCCGCAGGTTATTACACCCTCTCTGCTGTAGTGGCCGGTTTCGGTGATGGTGCTCCCATCACATTGACGGCCAACGGAGAATCGGTATCTGTCTCTCACACTAATGCAGATGTTAATGCTGAGAAAGCCATAGGCCACACACTGACCGTCGAGAATATCTTTGTTTTTGACGGCAGTCTCACTTTCCGCGTGCAGAATACAGGCAAGGGGCAGACGCTAATGAAAGCCGACCACTTCCAACTGATTTACACATCAGTGTATGAAGCCCCGAACAATTACACCGACCTTGTCTATAATATTAATGTCGAGAACGGCGAGGTGGCGGACTATCTGGCCAATACGACATACACGGAAAGCACGGCAACCGTCATTGGGAATTATTCTACTGACGCCGCTTTGCGCAATGACCAGCCGAATACAGTGATGGTACCCCTGCCGGCACAGACTGTGGATGCCACTCTTAGTTTGGCCCTCAACAGCACTTACACTGATGCTGAGACGTTCTCCGTAGCAGCAAGCAGCGTGCTTTACGAGGTCATGAATCTGCTTCCACAACAAACTTATTATTATAAAGTGGAGGTCAACGATGTAGTTGTAGCCAACGGAACGATTACCACAACAGGACACTTGCGCATGATGAAGGCTGACGGCATTGCCAATATGCGCGACTTGGGTGGTTGGACGAATGCCGATGGCAACCGCATCCGCTATGGAAAGCTTTTCCGTGGAACGGAACTGGCGGCAGGCAAGACCTATACAGCCAGTGACGGAGACCTGCAGATGCTGGCCAACCTAGGCATTGGCGCTGAGGTAGATTTGCGCGAGGATAAAGACTTTGCTTCGGGCACAATAAGCAACTCGGTTATTGACGGCGCCACCTACTATTATGCCAACCTCAGCCGCTGGAGCGAGGATGCCCTGAACTTCGACAATGCCAAGTTCAAGAGTGCCTTCGACCTCATCCTTGCTGCCTTGAAGGCTGACAAGGCCGCCTATTTCCACTGCATCTTCGGTGCCGACCGCACGGGCTGCTTCGCCATGCTGCTCGAAGGTCTGCTGGGCTTGCCCGTGGATCAGCTCTATAAGGACTACGAGCTCACCTCGTTCTCCAGCGCAGGACTGCGCGACAAGACAGGTATCGACCACAAACTTCAGTACATCAAGGCGCTGCAGGGCGACAACCTACAGCAGAAATTCTACAACTATTGGCGAGGTGCCGTAGGCGTGAGCGAGACGGACCTCAATGACTTTATCAACATCATGGTTGATGGCACCAGTCCTATCACTACTGCCGAACTGGCCGACCTACCCACAAAGGCAGTCGAGGACGGCGAGTACTACATTTATTTTCCCGTTCAAGATAAGTTCTTGAGCCGTGGACGTTACTATGGTACTCAGGGGGTTCCGGACAACTATGGCGTTCCCGCTCAAGTTACTACCAACGGCACTGGCGTCAGCACCATCAAGTTCCTTGACAATGGCCTCTATTTCGGTAGCGATGGTTACACAGATAAAGTAGCCAGCTTCAATACTGTATCATGGTTTGTGGAGAGTAGCGGTGATGACCTCGTACTGAAGTCACATAATGGCAAGTATTTTTATATGAAAGACGGTACACGTGCGTATGTTGATGCCGCAACAGCAGCCGGAGCTGATCCCGTGATATTCAAGACACGGATAGAACATGATGCCATTGTGGCAGCCAAACAAGCAGCAAATGTCCTCTCTGCAGCCACGGCAGCAGGCATCACAGCAGCAGATATCTCAACCTTCAACTCTACACTCTCCGCCGATTACACAGCCATTGCCTCCACAGCCACTATTCTGAGTGCTACCAGCGGGAGTACCACCAGTTGGGTTCTCACAGAGCCGGCCAACAAACAGAATACTTCAGCAAACTACGGAAATGCTTACAATGCAGGTGATTACGGTGGAGAACTCTATCAACGTCACGGTTATGTGTCGCAAACCGTCACAGTGCCGCACGCGGGCCTCTACAAACTCACCCTTAATGCCCTCTTCCGTCAGGGCAGCAATGCTACATGTTATGCTCTTGGGCAGAAAGGTTATGAACTCTCCAATGCTTACGTGAGCATCAACGACGAATATTTCGCACAGATTCCATCATGGTATAGCGACTGTGCCGGAAATGCCAATCCCGACAATACCACTCAAGCCAAGGCTCTGATAGATGCCGACAAGTATGCAGTGGAACTCTATGCTTACATTGGCGAGAGCAAGACGGCTACCATCAAGGTCAATGTACCCGATTTCACGCCTTGGGCGTGGTGCATCTTCAATAACTTCGCCCTGACGGAGTATGCCAAGAAGGTGACGCTGGATGAGACCGACACTGACGCTCCCGAAGCCTGCGATTTTGCCGACGTGACGCTCAACCGCACCATTACCGAGGGCTTCAACACCCTCTGCCTGCCATTCAGTCTCACTGCAGAAGAGGTGCAGGCTGCCTTCGGCGATGATGTTAAGGTTTATACCCTTACGGACGAGACAGAAACAGGCTTAGACACCTACACGCTCAACTTCACTGAAGGAACAGCCATCACCGCCAATATGCCTGCCATCATCAGTGGCGTAAGCTCAGAGAAGGTTGCCAGCAGTTATACGTTCACAGGTGTCACCATTGCACCGTCTCTCGCTCCAACCTCTTCCACAGAGCACTTTGATTTCATAGGTACTTACACAGCTACGACAATCCCCATTGGTGACTATTTCCTCAAAAAAGGCAGCAGCGAAATCGTCAAGTCAGTGGGCAATACCATCAAGGGCTTCCGTGCCTACATCGCATCTAAGACGGTGGGCGAAGTGAGAGCTTTCAGCCTCACCTTCGAGGATATTCCAACTATCATCGGGGAGGTGAACAGCGAAAGAGTGAATAGTAAAGAAATGGTCGGCCCAGTCTATGACCTTAGTGGACGCCGAGTTCATGCACAGCAACGTGGACTCTACATTGTTGATGGCAAGAAAGTGCTCATCAAGTAATTAATAATTTTCAATTCAAAATTACGACTATGAAAAAGAATCAATATATAAGTCCTGCATTGCAAATGATTTGCATCTCCGGAATCCAAATGATAGCATCGTCATTGGACCGTTCCAATCCTACTAACATCGACGGTATCACCAATGGTGGAAGGGCATCCAAAGATGATGAGGCGGGTGTCAGAGCAAACAGATTCTCGGTCTGGGACGACGATTGATGCGAATAAATAAGAACAATTATGCGTAGGAAAATTCTCCCTCTTATCCTTTCAGTTTTCGCCTTCGGGTTTCCCGCTATGTCGCAGGTAAGCTTCGATGTCTCCACGGCGCAACGCGGCCCCGTCATAGGTCCGCTGCACTACGGTATCTTCTATGAGGAGATTAACCACGCGGGCGACGGAGGGCTTTATGCCGAGCTCATCCGCAACGGTTCCATGGAAGAAAATCGCTCGAATCCCGACTACTGGTGGCTCATCGGCGATGCCACGTTCAGCATCTCGTCGCAGAACCTCATTAATGGCGCACAGAAGCGAGCCATGCACCTCAACCTGAAGAAGGCGGGCGATGGCACGCGTAATATCGGCTACTGGGGCATCAATGTTGTCCAAGGTCAGACGTACCGTGCCAGCTTCTGGGTGCGTACAGCCAACAACTGGACGGGTGACCTTACCCTCACCCTTGAAAGTTATGAAGGAGCAGACCTTGGACACTCTATTGTTCACGTCACCGATGCGGGACAATGGAAGAAATACACCGCTGAAATCACAGCCACGGGCTCCTATCAGCTTGGATGGTTTGCTATCCGAGGGAGCAAGGCTGGTACCATCTACTTGGATTGCGTCAGCCTCTTCCCGCCAACCTACAAGGATCGCCCGAACGGGATGCGCCGCGACTTGGCAGAAAAACTGGAAGCACTGCACCCACGTTTCATGCGTTTCCCCGGTGGCTGCTACATCGAGGGCGGCAACCGCTATCAGTGGCGCCACACCGTCGGCCCCGTAGAGGAACGACTGGGCATCTACAACAGCCATTGGGGCTATCCCGTATCCAATGGCATGGGCTACCATGAGTTCCTGCAATTGGCTGAAGACCTTGGCGCGGAGCCCTTGTTCGTGGTCAACGTGGGTTTGGGTCACGGATGGTTGCAAGACTATCAGCATATCGAGGGCTTCATCCAGGAGGCACTGGATGCGCTGGAGTATGCCAACGGCGATGTCACCACTTATTGGGGCGCCAAGCGTGCTGCGGCAGGACATCCCGAGCCTTTCAACCTTCATCTCATAGAAATCGGTAACGAGAACTACAATTTCCATGCCGACGACAACACCGACCAGAGTGACCACTATGCCGAGCGCTTCAAGCAGTTCTACGATGCCATCAAGGCACGCTGGCCGGAGGTCACGTGTATCGGCAATGTTGAGAGTTGGGGCACTGACAATCCCACCTGGCGCAACCAATATGCCGTGGATGTAGTCGATGAGCACTACTACCGCTCACCCGACTGGTTTGCTGCCAACTACCACAAGTATGACAACAATAGCCGTAGCAGCCACAAAATCTACAACGGTGAGTATGCGGTCACCAGTGATTTTGGGACCAACGGTACACTGAAGGCTGCGCTCGGCGAGGCCATTTATATGGCAGGCATGGAACGAAACTCAGACGTCTGCGTCATGGCCAGCTATGCCCCTATTTTTATGAACGAGAACGAAGCGCAGTGGCGACCCGATATGATTCACTACAACGCCTATTCCAGTTTCGGAACCCCGAGCTACTGGGCACAGCAGATGATGGCATCCAACGTAGGACACCAGAACATCACATGGACGGAGACGGGCAACGGCATCAGTCTTGCCGCTGGCGCACGCTTGGGTTTGGGATCATGGAATACTGATGTGACATACAGCAACCTAAAAGTGACCAATGGAAAAGGTGCTATCGTATTCGAGCAAACCGAACCTTTCCATTCGCCGGCATCAACACAGGGTACTGCACATGTCTTTGACGTGGTAACGGATGACTGCACTATTGAGGTGGATGCCGTCAAGAACGCGGGCAATGAGGGTTTCCTCCTCAGTTTTGCCTACGCCGACGGAAACAACTATGCATGGTGGAACCTCGGTGGATGGGGCAACGAGCGTCACGGCGTGGAACAGGCGGTGAACGGATCGAAGACAACCCTCGCCACCGCTGAAGGAACCATCGAGACAGGAAGAACCTATCACCTAAAAGTTGTACGCAGTGGACTTACGGCACGATGTTATCTCGACGGAGAACTTGTACACACCATCACACTCTCCGAGGCCGCAGGGCAGCGACTTTACCTCTGTGCATCCTTGAGTGAGGCTGAGGATGTCGCCATTTTGAAGATTATCAACTATGGCGGCGATAACATCCCTGCCACCTTCCGTTTCAGCGATGCTACCATCAGCGGCGCAGCACAAGTGCGCGTCATGAGCAATCCTGACAACTACGCTGAGAACTCCATGGAGAACCCCATGAACGTCTGCCCCAGAAACGCTCAACTCTCCGCTGTCAATTCACAGTTCTCTTACAATGTTCCCGCCTACTCCCTCTCCGTGATCACAGTACCACTCTCTGCCGTCAGCCCAGAGGCTATGCTGCAACCTGCAACACCACCCGCACCCGCCATCCGTTACGGTTTCGAGGACGGCGAAGCCAGAGATGATGCCGCCTCCCTCAACGGCACACTGCAAGGTGATGCCACCGTGTTGGAACTTGCCGACGGAAATCGTGCCCTCTATACCGGGGGCAATGAGAAGAACGGACACCTGGATCTCGGAGGTGATGCCGCACAAGCTATCGGTACTGTCCTCAATGGGAAGGCGTGGAGCGTCAGTATTAACCTACTACTGACCGAAGGAGGCAATCTCGACAACTACTGTTGGGCATGGAACATCAACAATGGTACGAGCAGCTATCTTGGGCTCATCAGTCAGGCCAACAACCAGAACTGGTATTTCGAAAAAGTGCGCTCCGGCACATGCAAGGTCAGCTCACATGCGGGGCTGAGCCAAAACATGTGGCATAACATCACAGTCACTTCCGACACAGAAGCTACATGCATCTACGTTGATGGACAACTGCGTAATACGAAAGCCCCCAATACCACAGCCCTCACCCTGAACAGCAACACCATGGCATGGCTTGGGCGCAGTCCTTTCGAGGCAGACGCCTATATGACCAGCACTTTCTTCGACGACCTCAACGTCTATGACTGTGCCCTCACATCGGCACAGGTATTGGCGCTTTACGAAGGCGCTGCCACGAAGACTACCGAGTGCGAGGCGCTGAACCCTGTACCCGACACAGCTCCTAATGATGAAGCTATCAATCTCATAGGCGAAAACACCGAGGCCGATCTCACTCCCCTGCTCCGTAACCCCGACTTCGCCGATGGTAACGACGGGTGGGAAGGAACGACTTTCAGTGCAACTCCTGGTACCGTAGCCGAACACTACAATCAACTATTCGATACCTATCAGGTGCTGTCGAAAATGCCTGCCGGTAGCTATCGTCTTAGCTGGCAGGGATTCTATCGTAACGGCAACATCCAGAACGCATGGCTGCGCCACACAGCGGGATTGGAGGACACGGCAGAGGTTTATGTTGCGGCCAACATCCAACAAGAGGAAAATGGTAAATGGTACGACCTAACACATACAGCCATGCAGTCACTTTATGCCTCCACTGTACCATATACCTATGAACCATTCAATTACCCTGACAATGTCAGTACTGCAGATAAGGCCTTTACTGACGGATATTATACACAGTATCTTGATTTTGATCTACCTGTTATAAGTGATGTACGCATAGGTCTCAGACACTTTACTCCTACAGTTTATGATTGGGCGTGTGTGGATAATTTCAATCTCATCTATTACAGCAATGGTACCTTAGTAAAGAGGTATGAATTACTGGAGGATGAAGACAGAACAGGACGAATATATGATTTATCAGGACGAATCATTCAGCACTCTTCGTTACAAAAGGGCATATACATCATGAATGCCAAGAAAGTGCTTTTCAAATGAAAAAGTTTTTTCTCACACTCGCGTTTCTCTGCGCAAGTCATTCATTAGCCCCAGTGTTCGCGCAGGAGTATAAGATGGCCGGGCCTTACGAGGTGGTGGCACGCGATGGCGAGTTCCGTAAATCGAAGGGCGGCAGTGAACGCGATATGAAAGCCGCGTGGGACTTCGCCAAGGAAGGAAAGCACGATGAAGCACTGCGCATCATCAATGCATACACGGAGAAGTTGCAGAGGGTTGATGGTCATGATGCACCGCTGTGCCTGATTCAGGGATACTGGCTATGCAGAGCGATGATAATAGAGAAGGAACAAAAGACACCAGCGTGGGAAACTATGCTGAGAAGGGCGATGGTGCCAACGATGAACAAATTCGAGGCGGACAGTCCCTACGCCAACGGCAACTGGG
>CADAKX010000057.1 GCA_902788605.1 uncultured Prevotellaceae bacterium
AATACGCATGCAATAATAATCGATTGTTTATCCGTTGCTTTCATCATTTTATATCTCTTATTTATTGATTGACGGTGCAAAGATAACTACTTTCGATGGAAAAAAGGGTTAACCGAACGTTATTTTTTTTGTTAAATACAAAAAAAATCCCAACCTTGCGATTGGGATTTAAGGCGCTTCAGGATGGGCTTGAACCAACGACCCCCTGATTAACAGTCAGGTGCTCTAACCAACTGAGCTACTGAAGCAGTGTGCGTGTCATTTCTGATTTGCGGGTGCAAAGGTACGGCGAAAATTTGGATTATGCAAACTTTTTGGGGAAAAATTTCGATAAAAAGTGATTTTTTTATAAAAAGTGGGCAAAAAGGATGTGTTTTTGACGAGAATACGCTAAATTTGCAGTCAAATATAAATAAAGGTAATTATGCGCAGACGTATAAAAACACTATTGATGCTGCTGGCCATGCTGCCCATGACCCTTGCGGCTCAGGAGAATCATCAGTTGGAGGTGGGCAAGAACCTCGATATCTTCAATACTCTATACAGCAACCTCGACCTCTTCTATGTCGATACGCTGAACCCCAAGACCACGATGACCGCGGCCATCAACGGCATGTTGCGCTCTCTGGACCCATATACAGAGTATTATCCCGAGGAGGACACAAAGAAGTTGCAGATGATGCTCACGGGAAAATATGCCGGCGTGGGAGCCCTGATCAAGTATCACTTGGGCAAGAAACGTGTGGTGATAGATGAGCCCTATGAGGGCATGCCTGCCGCCGAGGTTGGTTTGAGAAAGGGCGATATCATCCTGAGTATCGACGACACCACGATGGTCGACAGACAGGTGGGCGATGTGAGCTCACGTCTGCGTGGCGATGCCGGCACTAGTTTTGTGGTGAAGGTGAAGCGTCCTTCCACCGGCAAGGAGATGAAGTTTAAGATCACTCGCCGCAATATCCAGTTGCCCGTGCTACCTTACTACGGCATGCGTCCCGGAAACATCGGCTATATTAATCTGAATCAGTTTACTGAGGGCTGCGCCAAAGAGGTGCGTCGTGCCTATATCGACCTAAAGAACCAAGGTGCCAAGGCCCTGATCTTCGACTTGCGTGGCAATGGCGGCGGCAGCGAGATGGAGGCTGTCGATATCGTCAACCTGTGGGTGCCCCAGGAGCAGATGGTGGTAGAGAACCGTGGCAAGGTGCGCCAGGCCAACCGCGTCTATAAGACCCGCCTCGAACCCGTGGATACCATTATGCCTATGGTGGTGCTGGTCAATGGCGAGACCGCCTCGGCCTCAGAGATTACCAGTGGCGCCCTGCAGGACCTCGACCGCGCAGTTATCTTAGGTACGCGTACCTATGGTAAGGGCTTGGTGCAGGTGCCCATGGATCTGCCCTACAACGCTAATGTGAAGATTACCACCGCCCACTACTATATCCCCAGTGGACGCTGTATCCAGGCTATCAAATACAAGCAGGGCCGCAGTAATGAGCGTATCGCCGACTCGCTCACCACCGTCTTCTATACCCGCAATGGTCGTGAGGTGCGCGATGGCGGCGGCATCAAACCTGATATCGAGGTGAAGAGCGATACGATGCCTAATATCGTCTATTACCTCTCGGCTGCCGGCGTCGATTCTACCGAGGTGATGTTTGACTTCGTGGTTGACTATCTGGACCATCATCCCACCATTGCACCCGCCAAGGACTTCCACCTCACCGAGGCCGACTGGCAGACGTTCCGCCAGCGTGTCATCGACAGCGGCTTTACCTATGACCCCGTGTCTCAGAAGCAGTTTTCCGAGTTGGTCAAGACGGCTAAGTTCGAGGGTTACTATGACGATGCCCGTGAGGCCTTCGACGCCCTGGAGAAAAAGCTGAAGCACAACGTGGCCAGCGACCTCGACAAGCATCGCGCCATTATCCAGCAGACGCTGGAACTCGACATCATCGCCGCCTACTATTATCAGAAAGGTTCGCTCGAGGCCGGTCTCGACTACGACAACCAGTTGAAGGAGGCCGAACGCATCCTGAACAATCCCGATGAATATCAGCGCATCTTGCAACCCGCAAAGCAAAAGAATTAACCTGTAGCTATGGCAAATATCCCGCAGGAGTTCAACTCCCTCTACCTTAAAGATGTGTCGTTTGTCAACCTGATGACGCGACGCATCTTCAATGTTCTTATCGTGGCCAACCCCTACGATGCCTTTATGCTCGAGGACGACGGTCGTGTGGACGAAAAGATCTTCGACGAATATACCGAGTTGGGCATGCGCTTCCCGCCTATCTTCACCCAAGTGAGTACCATTGAGGAGGCTCGCAATGTGCTCGACGAAACAAATATCGACCTTGTGATCTGTATGCCTGGTACGGCCGATAACGACGCCTTTACCGTGGCCCGCGAGGTGAAGAGCATCAAGCCTTCGGTGCCCTGCGTGGTGCTGACACCCTTCAGTCACGGTATCACCAAGCGCATGCAAGACGAGGATATGAGTATCTTCGACTACGTGTTCTGCTGGTTGGGCAACACCAACCTCATCCTGTCGATTATCAAGTTGATTGAGGACAAGATGAACATAGAGCACGACATAGAGGAGGCTGGCGTCCAGATGATTCTGCTGGTGGAAGATAACATCCGCTTCTATTCCAGTGTGCTGCCCAACCTCTATAACTATATTCTGCAGCAGTCGAAGAATTTCTCGACTGAGGCCCTCAACCCTCATGCTGCTGCTCAGCGCAAGCGTGGACGACCCAAGGTGGTGCTCGCCACCAACTACGAGGAGGCTATGCAGATCTATGAGAAGTATGCCGAGAATACACTGGGTGTCATCAGCGATACACGCTTCCCGATGCAAACGCCAGTAGGCCGACTCTCTCATGTAGAGGAGGGTGATCCCGAGGCGGGTCTTAAGCTGCTGCGCGCCATCCGCCAGCACGATGAGTATGTGCCCCTGATTCTTGAGAGTAGTGAGGAGCAGAACCGTGATAAGGCGTGGGCCGAGGGTTTTGATTTTCTCGACAAGAACTCGAAGAAGTTCAATGTGGACCTGCGCAAGATGATTGAGGAACACCTGGGCTTCGGTGACTTCGTCTTCCGTGACCCAGAGACCCATGAAGAGGTGGCTCGTGTAAAAACCCTGAAGGAGTTGCAGGATAATATCTTCAAGATTCCCCACGACTCACTGATGCACCACATCCGTCGCAACCACATGAGTCGCTGGCTCTGTGCACGTGCCATCTTCCCCGTCTCTCAGTTCTTGAAGCATGTCACGTGGCACAAGCTATCTTCGATGCCATCGTGCAGTATCGTCGTATGAAGAATATCGGCGTGGTGGCTGTGTTCGACCGTCTGAAGTTCGACCGCTATGCCCATTTCGCCCGCATCGGCGAGGGTTCGCTGGGCGGTAAGGGCCGTGGTCTGGCGTTCCTCGACAACATCATCAAGCGTCATCCCGAACTGAACCAGTTTGAGAATGCCACTGTGCAGATTCCCAAGACGGTGGTGCTCTGTACCGATTTTTTCGACCGCTTCATGGACGATAACAACCTGTGGTCGATAGCCCTGAGCGATGCCCCCGACGAGGTCATCCTCCAGCACTTCCTCAAGGCCCAGTTGCCCATCTTCTTCGACGCCATCAAGACACCTATCGCTGTGCGCTCCAGTTCATTGCTCGAGGACTCCCACTATCAGCCATTTGCGGGCATCTATTCTACCTATATGATTCCCTGGCTCGACGATAAGTACGAGATGTTGCGCATGCTGGCCTGTGCCATCAAGAGCGTCTATGCCTCGGTCTATTATCGCGACTCGAAGGCCTATATGACTGCTACGCAGAACGTCATCGACCAAGAGAAGATGGCAGTCATCCTTCAGGAGGTGGTGGGCCATCGCTATGGTGACCTTTACTATCCTACATTCTCGGGCGTATTGCGCTCATTGAACTATTATCCCATTGGCGACGAGACGGCCGAGGAAGGTATTGCCTCGTTGGCCCTGGGCCTGGGCAAATATATCGTTGATGGTGGACAGACGTTGCGCGTTAGTCCCTATCACCCCCATCAGGTGCTGCAGACCAGTGAGATGGAGACCGCCCTGCGTGACACGCAGACCCGCTTCTATGCGCTGGACATGAGTCATGTGGGTGACGACTTCCAGGTGGACGACGGCTTTAATATCAAGAACTTGCGTGTGCGTCAGGCCGATGCCGACGGCTCGCTCACCTATATTGCCTCGACCTATGACCCCATGGACCAGGTCATCCGCGACGGCATCTATGAGGGTGGCCGTAAGATTATCTCGTTCTGTGGCGTGTTGCAGCAAGGCGTCTTCCCTCTGCCAGAACTGCTCCAGATGTCGCAGAAGTTCGGCTCTGACGAGATGCGTCGCCCCGTGGAGATTGAGTTTGCCTGCAACCTCAACGACGATCGCACGGGCGAGTTCTATCTCCTTCAGATCCGTCCTATTGTCGATTCCAAGCAGGTGCTTGACGAGGATCTGCAGCAGATACCTGACGAGCAGTGCCTCCTTCGTTCCTATAACTCACTGGGTCACGGCATTTCGGAGGATGTGGTCGATGTGGTCTATGTGAAGACCGACGAGAACTTCACGGCAGCCAACAATCCCATCATTGCTGATGAGATAGAGCGCATTAACCGCAAATTCCTGAATGAGGATAAGAACTATATCCTCATTGGTCCGGGCCGATGGGGTAGCAGCGACTATTGGTTGGGCATTCCCGTGAAGTGGCCCCATATCTCGGCAGCCAGGGTCATCGTTGAGGCTGGTCTGAAGAACTATCATGTGGATCCCTCGCAGGGCACCCACTTCTTCCAGAACCTCACCTCGTTTGGCGTGGGCTATTTCACCATCAATACCTATACCGGCGACGGTGTGTTGCAAAAAGAAATCCTCGACAGCATGCCTGCCGTCGAGGAGATGGATCATGTGCGCCATGTGCGCTTCGAGCGTCCGCTCAAGGTGATGATGGATGGCAAAAAGCAAACAGGCGTCGTGCTACTGCCAACGGCAGAAACTGAATAACGTTTACTGCCCGCCGAGTCGTGAGAAATACTCAATGATATCCTCCCACGTTTTGAACGTGTCGGAACCATACTCCAAGAGGGTGGCCATCGTGTCGCCCTCTTTTTTCTTGCTAATCAGGTAGTCGCCATAGAGCAGGTCACGCCGATGGGTATAGATGGTGTGGCGCCAGGCAGGCACGTTGATATACTCCTCCAACCACTGGCCCCAACGGTTCTCCGTTGGGTAGCTGTCCTCACAAACGAAATACACCTGATAGCTCTCTATCAACAGACGTACGGCCTTCTGACTACTGCTGTTGGGTTTGTCGTAGGCATCCACCAGCGTCTCTATACCTATATATATAATGGGGCGCTGGCGGTTTTCCTGCAGGTCGTCTATCCAGCGGATAACGGGTACCACGGCGTGCATAAACGAGCGGTCGTCCATCCTATGCTCACCGTGGAAATGGGCAGCCTTGGGGTAGCGCTCGCGAAACATGTCGAAGGTGTCCACCAGGTCGTCACGGTCGCCAAAGAGTCCATAGACGCGCTGCTTCTCTTTCTCCAACTCTTCGTCGCTCAGATCCTCCAGTCCCGAGAAGCGATGCTCGCTCACCTGTCGGTATTCCTTTACCAAGGCCTTGTCGACATAGAACTGCTGCACGCCGTCCAGGCGCGGGTTCTGAAAGGTCTGGGTGCCCGTCATGCCGTGCTGCTGCATTGTGTCGGCTAGACAAAGTGCGGGGTTCATGCAGATGCGGTCATAGCCGTAGAGCTGTTCGGTATACATGCCACCCATCGACGTGCCCAGGATCAAGTCGGGCTGCTCCTTTGCACACAGCTCTTTCAGTAGGGCCTGTGCCTCGGCAGGATGGATGGGCAGGTCAGGCGCAATGACGTTGGCATTGGGTAGGATGGTGCGCAGTCGTGTCACCGTGCCACTCTGTCCGCTGCTGCCAAATCCGTGAAGATACATCACGGTCTTTCCCTTCATCAACTCGGGGAATTGTTTGACGTATTGATTGGTTTGTTCCATAATTGAGGGCAAAGTTACGTATTTTTTTTGCTTTTGATGCAACAAATCGACTCCTTTTTACGTCTAATAGATAAAAAGTAGAACTAAAAACAGAAAGTGTATGAAAAAACTGATTCTTTGTGGATGTTTATCCACGTTGTTGCTTTTCACCTCGTGCTTCAGCTGCCATTTCTCTTCAAACAAGCTTGAAGCCAGTAAGACCATTGTCGAAAAGGAAATGAAGTTGGAGCCCTTCGATAAGGTGGACATCGACCTGGTGGGCCATGTGAAGATTGTGCAGAGTCAGCCAGGCGACTATCGCGTGGTGCTCTCGGCCCCCGAGAACTACGTGGATTACTTTAAGTTTGAGGTTGATGACCATGAGTTGGAGGCTACCGAGGAAGGCGAGAACCTGAATCTCGAGGATGCAAAGATACGTATCACCATTTACACACCAACGCTGTGTGAACTGGAGAACGACGGTATCTGCTCCGTGATGATGGATAGTCTGAAGACTAAACTGCTCAAGGTCGAGAACTCGGGCGTGGGCGCCATCAAGATGCGCCGGCTGGATATCGAGAAAACTCTGGTGGACTGCTCGGGTGTGGGTGGCATCACCCTGAGTGGCGTGACTACTTGGCTTAATCTCGACTGCTCGGGTGTGGGCAGCATCGACGCCAGTGAGATGAAAGCACGTCGCGTGAAAGGCGAGGTGAGTGGCGTTGGCGGTATCGACTGCTATGCCACCGACACGTTGAAGGCCGTTGTCAGCGGTGTGGGTTCTCTGAAATATGGTGGCAACCCTGCCGTAAAGAAGCTCGATGCGAGCGGTATCGGCAAGATTTCTGAGCGATGATGAATATGTTTTGCAAAGCGTAATGGTAATTTGGACACTTATGAACACATTTTTGACTTGATATAAATCAATTAATAATCAGATTATAAGAAAAACGAGCAAAAAAGTTTGTATCTGTAAGCAAAACCACCTATCTTTGCATCGTGTTTTTCATAGTATTAGATTTAAGGTTAACAAAGGTTGGGTCACAGCGGTGACCCTTTTTTATTATCTTTTTTTGTGTTTTTTTAATTTGAGAGATGGATTGTTATTCAGAAAAACTTCTTATTTTTGCATCCAAATTCATTTAGAACGATATGAGAAAGTATGTAATAATGGTATTTGCTGCGTTGATGGCATCGGCTGTCTCGGCTCAAAAGAAATGGACGCTTCAGGATTGTCTTGACCATGCCATGCAAAACAACATCACGCTTCAGAAGGCTCGTCTGCAACAGCAATCGGCTGCAGAGGAGTTGAAAGGTGCCAAGGGCAATTTGCTGCCCTCGGTCAGTGCTTCGGCTAATCAGAGTTTGGGTTATCGTCCCTGGCAGGATGCCGGCACTACCACGGTGACCAATGGTACGCTGAATACGAAGGTTGACAAGACCTATCATAATGGATCGTATAACCTCAATGCCCAGTGGACGGTGTGGAACGGCAATAAGAACCACAACAACGTGAAACTGAGTAAGTTGTCTGAAAAGCAGGCAGAGTTGCAGGTGGACGAGACCGCTAATAATATTATGGAACGCATTGCTCAGATTTATGTGCAGATTCTCTATTTGGATGAATCTATCAAGGTGAGCAAGGCTAGTCTTGAGACCAGTCAGAAGAATGAGGAACGCGGACGCGAGATGCTTCAGGTGGGCAAGATGTCGAAGGCCGACTTGGCCCAGCTTACAGCCCAGCGTGCCACCGATGAATATAATGTGGTGGATGCCCAGGCGCAACTGTCCAACTATAAGTTGCAGCTCAAGCAGTTGCTCGAGCTCACTGGCGAAGAGTCGTTCGACGTGGCTATCCCTGAGACCTCCGACGACCTGGCCCTGGCCTCCATCCCTGTCCTTCAGGATGTGTATCAGCAGGCCCTCATCACCCGTCCCGAGATTGAGAGTTCGCGTCTGGCCATCGAGAGCAGCGGTCTCAACCTGAAGATCTCGAAGGCAGGCTATTTGCCCACGCTCAATATGACTGGCGGTGTCTCTACCAGCACCAACTCCCTGTCGGCCAATGGCTGGGGCAGTCAGATGAAGACCAACGTCAATACACAGGCAGGTCTTACGCTGAGTATCCCCCTCTTTGATGGTCGTCAGACCAAGACCTCGGTCAACAAGGCAAAGATTCAGCAGCAGCAGGCTCAGCTCGACCTGCAGGACCAGCAGAAGACGCTCTATCAGACCATCGAGGGCTTCTGGCAGGATGCCAATACCAACCAGCAGCGTTTCCGTGCTGCTCTGACCACTGTCGAGAGTGAGCAAATGAGCTATGACCTTCTGGAAGAGAAGTTCAACCTGGGTCTTACCAATATCATCGAACTGATGAACGGTAAGGACAAGCTTCTTAATGCCCAGCAGAATAAGTTGCAGTCAAAGTATCAGACCATCCTCAATCAGCAGTTGCTGAAGTTCTATCAGGGTGATTTCAAGAAGTAAACAAAAAAACAAGAGATATGAAAAACAAGAAGATTTGGATCATCGTGGCAGCCGTTGTTGTCATTGGTATCGTCGCTTATCAGTTCCTCTCGGGCGGCAAGAAGGAACAGAAGGTAGAGTTTGAGACCGCCCAGGTGACCAAGGGTAACATCCAGACCACCATCACCGCTACCGGCACCATCGAACCAGTGACCAGCGTTACTGTGGGTACGCAGGTCAGTGGTATCGTGTCAAAACTTTATGTGGACTATAACTCAGTGGTGAAGAAGGGACAGGTCATTGCCGAGCTCGACAAGACCAACCTCACCAGCGAACTGAAGACGGCGCAGGCCAACCTGTCGTCGGCACAGAGCACCCTGAACTACGAGCAGACCAACTTCAACCGCTATCAGACCCTGTTTAATAAGGGTTTGGTGAGCGCCGATGAATACGAGACAGCCAAGCTGTCGTACCTCAAGGCCAAGGAGCAGGTGGTCACCTCTACACAGAGTGTGCAGAAGGCACAGACCAACCTGGGCTATGCCACCATCACCAGTCCTATCGACGGCGTGGTGCTGTCGAAGGCTGTGGAGGAAGGCCAGACTGTGGCAGCCTCGTTCAACACTCCTGAGCTCTTCACCATTGCTCAGGACCTCACCGACATGCGTGTGATTGCTGATATCGACGAGGCCGACATTGGTGGCGTGAAGGAAGGCCAGCGCGTTACCTTCACTGTCGATGCGTTCCCCGATGACCAGTTTGAAGGCCAGGTCACCCAGGTGCGCCAGCAAGCTACCACCGAGAGTAATGTGGTGACCTACGAGGTCGTCATCTCGGCTCCCAACAACGAGTTGAAGTTGAAGCCCGGTCTCACCGCCAACGTCACCATCTTCACTCTTGAGAAGAACGACGTGCTCACGGCTCCCGCCAAGGCTCTGCGCTTCATACCCAACGAGGCTCTGCTCCACGAGGGACAGACCATCGAGGATGTAGAGGCTCCTGTCAAGGTGTGGACCCTCGAGGGTAATGTCTTCAAGGCCCATGCCGTAGAGGCAGGCACCACCAATGGTGTGCTCACCGAGATTGTCAGTGGCATTAAGGAGGGTACCGAGGTGCTGGTCGACTTCACCATCAGTGGTGGCGAGGAACCTGCAGCTCAGCAGGCTCAGAACCCCTTCATGCCGCGTCCGCGACAGAACAACCGTCAGCAGGGCGGTGCTAGTCAGCAACCGAAGAAGTAACAGACTCTCCCCCAACTCCTCCCTGTGAGGGAGGGGAGTAGAAAGAAACAACAATATGAATGAAGATAAGAAAGTTGTCATAGAGCTCCAGAACGTCAAGCGCTATTTCAAGGTGGGCAGCGAGACGGTGAAGGCCCTCCGTGGCGTGTCGTTCAAGATCTACGAGGGCGAGTTCGTTACCATCCAGGGTACCTCTGGCTCAGGCAAGTCCACGCTCCTCAACCAGTTGGGCTGCCTCGACACCCCCACCAGTGGCGAGTATCTGCTTGACGGCATCTCTGTGCGTGAGATGTCGAAGACCCAGCGTGCCCGTTTGCGCAACCGCAAGATTGGTTTTGTGTTCCAGAACTATAACCTGCTGGCTAAGACCACAGCCATCGAGAATGTCGAGCTGCCCCTGATGTACAACTCAGAGGTGTCGGCGTCGGAGCGTCGTGAGCGTGCCATCAAGGCCCTGCAGGACGTAGGCTTGGGTGATCGTCTCTATCATAAGTCCAATCAGATGTCTGGTGGTCAGATGCAGCGCGTGGCCATTGCCCGTGCGCTGGTCAACGACCCCGCTGTGCTTTTGGCCGATGAGGCCACTGGTAACCTTGACACCCGCACCTCGTTCGAGATGCTGGTGCTCTTCCAGGAACTCTATCGCAAGGGTCACACCATCATCTTCGTGACCCACAACCCCGAGATTGCCGAGTACGCCAGCAGAAACATCAATCTGCGCGACGGTAAGATTCGCGAGGATACGTATAATGAAAACATCAAGTCGGCAGCAGAAGCTTTGGCCGCGCTGCCTGTGATGAATGATGACTGAGAAGTCTGATGTAAGATGTAAGAAGTAAGAAGATGAATATATTAAACTTATTCAAAGTGAGCCTGAAGGCTGTTGCCAACAACAAGATGCGCTCGTTCCTCTCGATGTTGGGCATCATCATCGGTGTGGCTGCCGTGATTATCATGATGAGCATCGGCCAGGGCTCCAAGGAGAGCATCCGTGCAGAGCTGTCCACCATGGGCACCAATCTGCTGACCATCCGTCCGGGTGCTGATATGCGTGGCGGTGTGCGCCAAGACCCCTCAGCCATGCAGACCCTGAAGATGGCTGACTATCAGCGCATCATCCGCGAGAAGAAGTTCGTGACCAAGGTGTCGCCCGAGGTCACAGCCAGTGGCCAGGCCATCTATGGCAATAACAACACCAACACGTCGATGTATGGCGAGTCTATCGACTACCTCGACATCAAGCAGTGGCCCGTAGAGGAAGGCGATTGTTTCACCGAGGAAGATATCAAGAAGGCTGCCAAGGTGTGTGTCGTTGGTGCTACCGTTGTCAAGGAACTCTTTGGTGAGAATGTCGACCCAGTTGGCAAGACCATCCGTTTCAAGAGCATCCCCATGCGTATTGTGGGTGTGCTGAAGTCGAAGGGCTACAACTCATGGGGCATGGACCAGGATAACGTCATCGTGGCCCCTTATACCACGGTGATGAAGCGTATTGCTGCCCAGACCTATTTCTCCAGCATCGTTTGCTCGGCCATCACCGAGGAACTCTCGGATGCCGCTATCGAGGAACTCACCCAGATGCTGCGCGATAATCATAAGTTGAAGGCTGAGGCCGTGGACGACTTCACCATCCGTTCTCAAGCCGAGATGATGGAGACCATGTCGTCGACAATGGACACCGTGACCATCATCCTCGTGGTGGCAGCAGCTTTCTCGTTGTTGGTGGCTGGTATCGGCATCATGAACATCATGTTGGTCAGCGTCACCGAGCGTACCAAGGAAATCGGTCTTCGTATGGCCGTAGGTGCCACAGGTCCCGTCATCTCGCTCCAGTTCCTCATTGAGTCGGTGATGATCTCCGTCACGGGTGGGCTCATCGGCGTGATTGTGGGTGTTGGAGCCAGCGAATTCGTGTCGGCCTTCGGCATGCCCAGCAGTGTGCCTGCGTGGTCTATCTATGTGTCGTTCCTAGTGTGCGTGTTCATTGGCGTGCTCTTCGGCTATATTCCTGCCCAGAAAGCAGCCAATATGGACCCCATCGAGGCCATTCGTCACGAGTAATTTATGCAAAGTGTGTTTTGCAAAATCAGATGATGAGTGCGTTGCCATTGCAAATAAACATGAAAAAACGGTAGGGTGGGAGCAATTTCTTCATGCTTCGCTCTTCACTCTTCGCTTTTTTTTTGTAACTTTGCGCGCAGTAAAAAACAAACGTTAAATATTTAACTTATAATTATTATGGTAAACTACAAGGATTTGGGTCTCGTAAATACTCGCGAGATGTTTAAGAGAGCAGTAGCCGGTGGCTATGCTATCCCCGCTTTCAACTTCAACACAATGGAGCAGATGCAGGCTATCGTACAGGCTGCCGTTGAGACAAAGTCTCCAGTTATCATGCAGGTTTCTAAGGGCGCTCGCAACTATGCTAACGCTACT
>CADAKX010000058.1 GCA_902788605.1 uncultured Prevotellaceae bacterium
TCACGTCCATCTTTGACGGCAATTCTGCATAGTATACCTTCTTTTTAATTACTGCCAGTATTTCACTCTTATCCATATTGTTCATATTATGCCATAATCGAAAATTACAATTCCTTGAACGCCTCCAGCAGCATCTTCATGCCCTCTGTGGCAGTGGTTTTGAAGTGGGTAAAGCCCAATTGCGTGCATTGCTCCATCTCTCCTGGGTCAATCACGAATTTAGGCACTTCATGGTGAGCATAGTTGATGAACCCTGCTGCCGGATAGACCTTCAGCGAGGTGCCGATAACCACGAAGATGTCGGCCTTGCTCACGATATCAACAGCTACATTCATGCTATCGATATACTCGCCAAACATCACGATATAGGGCCGCAGTTGTGAACCATCCTCTGCCTTATCCCCCACTCTAATGGGTGTTGTCAGCGGATATTCTTTCACGCATGTCGTGCGGTTATCCATCGAGCAGACCTTACTCAGTTCTCCATGCAGATGAATGACCCGTGTCGAGCCAGCCCGTTCATGTAGGTTGTCCACATTCTGCGTGATGACCGTCACCTCATGCTCTTTTTCCAGCTCTGCTATCATGCGGTGAGCATCGTTCGGCTCCACCTCGGCCAGCTTTTTCCGCCTCCAATTATAGAAATCAAGGCACTTCTGGGTCTCATTATAGAGGGCATCCGTACTGGCCAGGTGAACCCACTCCTCATTAGTCCACATGCCATCCTTGCCACGGAATGTACTCAATCCGCTTTCGGCACTAACGCCCGCACCTGTCAGAAATACTATATGTTGTCGAGTCATATCTTCTTTTTTTTGCAGTAATCCATATTTAGACATCACATATAGTGTTGCTCATTCATGATTATTCATTACATATTAATCTGGTTCAAAAGTTTGGCACGTATATGCCCATTACTGCTATGGCGTATAATAAAGTGCCGCCCTAATATGGGCGGCTATCTGTAATCACATTAGTTACTAATTAATAGTAAAGAAGAAAGCTCCCTGTGTCAATACTGAGATGTCAAAGTTCTGAAGCATTTTGCGTTTCTTTTCATCCTTTTCTTCATCACCTAAATTTTTGAAATACTTCTCCACTTCGGGATTACGAATAATGAATGCATATTCACCTGGTTTGGCATCTATTGTAATATCAAGAGCAGTAACATGGCCACCTACCTTTCGAATATTGGATTTCAATGTTACATCGTCTGCAGCAGGAATGATATTTGTAAACATGAATTTTTCATTGTTCTGCCGAATCTTTAGCAGTTTCTCAACTTTAAACTGGAATTCCATTTTGTCGATCGCAGAAAACACCTGTTCATCGGACATTTTTTGGTTGATGCTTGCATCAACATAACCTTCATTTACAAGGCGTTTGCTGATATAATCCATCAACTCATTTTCTTTATAGGTGATTTTTGAATACATATATTCCATATATCTGCATCCTACACCTTTATGAACCCTGAACACAAAGATATTTTTAGGATCTATTGGTTCAGTAAAATCTGAAATCTTACGCAAAAGCATTTCGTTGACAGTCAATTCTCCAATATTTGTTTCGAGATTTGAGTAAAGAGTGAACTTAGCAGCCCCTTTGAATTGCTCATCAGCATTTCTCTTGTTGTAAATCATGTAGTTTTGAACACTGTCAACAATAATCCTGTCTGCAAAAGGCTTTTTTAGAAAAGATATGTAGTCTTGTACATATTGCTTTATTGCATCTTGTCCAAAATCAGGAACAGGCTTTTCGTCCGTTATAGTTTCGGGTTTTGTGATGCCCATAGGTTTCATCTTGCCATTTAAGTTAGCAAATACGCCTATGGAGTCATTGTATGCTTCCATACCTTCGTATTCAAAGCTAGTGCCATACTTTTCGTTCAGGTAGGTTGCCTCCTGCATAGTAGGCTGTCGTTGCTCAGCCATTATTTTCTTGAATACAGGGTCTTCTTGAAGGCCTGCCATCTTTTGAGCTTTATTGTATGCATCTTGATACTCTTTGTCATTAGCATATGGATTTGAAAGATCCTCCCCATATTTCTCTTTGAAATACTTCATTGCAGCCACTGAATCGTTTTGTAACTGCTTCAATTTCTGGTATTCGGGGTCATTATCCAGCCTTTGCTGCAATTCTGCTTGAGCCTTTTTGTATTCTACGCTTGTTGTGTCGATGACATTTTTAACTTTCTTTTTACCCCATACTTCCTCAGCCTTTTTTTTCGCTTTTCGGGCATCGTTTGCAGCTTTAGCTCCTTTAAGCAGACCTCCTAGGCCACCGAATTGTGCGTGACACGGTGCTGTGCACAGTGCCATTGCGAATAGAATAGATAGTAATTTTTTCATTTTCTTTTGTTTTATATTGCAATCATGTTGCAAATATACATCATTTATTGGCTTACCTAAAAGGATTTTTCCTATTTCTTCATGGAAAATCCCTATAATCAGCATGTAATCGCTCTAACCTTTTGACCATATTATTGGGAACCAGAGTTCACCAACTATGGTCCGAACGTGAAGCCACCATGTATACATTGCATCCTTGGTATTCTTATCTACAAATATCGTAGCCATATCTGTGGCAATCTTATCTATTTCTTGCTTCATGAAATATTTCGAAATACCAACAACTATTAGCCATACAATAGCTAAACACAGCATTTGCGGCCATTTAAAGTAGTTGAGCCAATTTAAAATACCTTCATGTATACCAAAACAGTTAAAAATAATCTCGACGATAATGCATAAGCCAACAAATCCCCAACAGCCAATATGTGATTTCTTTTCAATCTTTTTTATTTCCTCAAAGCGGAAAGGGTCGGTTTCTCCACAGTGTGGACATGAAGGCGCATCCACACTTAATCTTTGTTTACAACTTTTACAGTATAAGAAACCATTATCAGATTCTTTTGTTCCTGCGGGAGTATTGACGTATTGCAGTTTTATTGGCTGAGAAGTGTCTTCTATAGTCTCATGACAGATTGGACACACTTTCGCATCTGCTTCTATCTTTTCTCCACAGACTGGACACGATATTTTTTGAGTATCTTTTTGTTCAAGCCATTCACCACAATGCTTGCATTTTTTTGCTACAGCTAATATCTCTTCGCCGCAATATGGGCATCTTTTCTTCTCTTCCATAAATAATTTAGTCTCTTTTATAGGATAGTTTTAAACCTGTTGATTTAAAAATCTCTTTTTTATCCATCTCATCTAGTTCAAGGTTTTTGGCAGTTAACGTTTTAATTTTATAATGAGTGCTCTCCTCCGACTTTTGAGCTTCTTTAATTATTTCATTAAGCTTTAATCTAATAGTCATTGCAATATCCTCGTCATCCGTGGTAGTATTGTTAAATTTCACTCTTGCATCAATGATTTCTCCATAGAAATCTTTAGTGCTCTCATAAAAATCAGTATTCGAAAATGCTCCTATATCACCTTTTTCACGAAACTTAATTTCTCCTTCTGCTTTCCACATTAAATCAGAATGGGAACATGTGATTTCAAGAGTCATTGTACCTTCTTCTGTATAATTATTATCAGTCGTGTATGTTTTTTTACTGTCTACAACCATATCCGCCTTTGTAATCCACCCTTCATCAACATCCGTAACTGAATATGTGTTTTTACCGTACCAAGGAGATTTTGTGAGCTTGGCAAAGGCCTCTTCTCTATCCTTCTTAAATTTTTCAGCTAATGGATTATTCGTATTCTGAAAGAAATCCTGTTTTTTCGGTTTGGCACATTGTTTTATTCCGTAAATACAACCAAAAATGATGCAACCACCCAGAAAGTATAGAACATAATTTCCAATTATACGCATGAAGTTCTTTCGAGATGGAGTAATCTCAACAGGTGGAGTAGATGGAATATCAACTCGTTCAGTTTTTACGCAATTATCAGTTTGCTCCATTATCTTCGTATCAATCTGGGTCTCATTGAAGTGAGTTGGTTCATGGCAGTAAGGACATGTATCTAAATCTTCATCTACCAGCTCGCCGCATATTGGGCAGTTCTGTTGTTTCTTAGACGGTTCTTTTGATTCAAGCCATTCACCACAATGCTTGCATTTTTTTGCTACAGCTAATATCTCTTCGCCGCAATATGGGCATCTTTTCTTCTCTTCCATAATAACCTTATTTATTCTACCCCCATTGTTTTCAGTGCTTTTTGAGCTTTTTCATAACCCTGTGAAGCGGAGCGACGCATCCACATAATTGCAGTTTCTCTGTTCTTTTCTACTCCAATGCCATCCCAGTAACAGAATGCAACGTTATGCTGGGCATATTTGTTTCCCTTCTCTGCTGCTTCCAAATAGTATCTGGCCGCTTTCGCCATATTCTTCTCACAACCTTTTCCTTGGGCATACATATTACCCATTTTATTCAGCGCTGCGGGATCACCGGTCTCTGCAGCTTTTTGATAATAATAGAAAGCCGTTTCTTGATTTTCTTCAACACCTATCCCTTTCTCATAATTCTCCCCGAGGCTTAGTAGTTCTTCGGAGCCATAGCTTCCAGTTTCATTTTTGTCAGGTTTTGGTGTTTGACTAATGTTCTGTTCTGGTTGGGTATTGTTGTCTTCCTCTTTTCTCTGGTATATTGTACCATCTTCCTCTTCTTCTGGATCAGCAAAGTTGATAACAGGATCAGATTTGGTTGTTACAACTTCTTTATCAATTTTGCTAGGATTGTTTGACAAAAATAGATAGCCGCCAATCATAGCAAGGATTAGCAATATAATTATTATTACCCATTTATTTTTACCAGCCTTCTTTTCGATTGGCCGTGATATCACATCTTCAGTAGTTGGAATCACTGTCTCTTCGTTTTTGTCTAACCATTCGCCACAGTGCTTACATTTCTTTGCTACGGCTAGTATCTCTTCGCCGCAATAAGGACATTTCTTAGTCTCTTCCATATTGCTATTCCTTTAAAAAGTTTTTAATTAAGTTCATTGGTATGCCAAAATTGAAATCATCATTGAGAGTCAATTTTGCAAAATTCACTCCTCTTAAAGTTCCATCTGCATCTATAACAGGACTTCCAGAAGAACCTTGCATTGTAGGTATACTATATAAGAGCCTTTCACCATCAGGTAATTGAGTCATTTTGCCCTCGGTCATCTGGGCCTTAATCCCTTCTCTTGTCTGTGCAAGGACAATTCCGTGATTATAGCCAATCATATACAATTGTTGGTCTATCTTTAAATTATCTGCTTCTACCTCTTCCATGGGGGGGCTACCAGTGAATATTTGGCTGAAATAGTCACCAATTGTTTTAGATTCTTTTTCTTTCATAACTGTTCCAGAAATATCAAATATATGAACGGATTCAGGTGTTTCTTTCTTTTTAAGTTGGATAATAGCTAAGTCTGCGTTTTGTTTCTTTGAAATCTTACGCACGGTACAAGCATTACCTCCAAGAAAGTCGTCAAAGCTTTCCACATAAGTATTATTATAAGCAATGCCTAGTTTCGAATACACTTTAATCTTAATAGCTCTGGGGTTAGCATTGGCAGTGATGAAGTTGCAGATATTGCGCCAGCCATTAAACCTTTCTTCGACAGTTTCCATAACATCATTGATCTTTTGCAACAATTCTTGGTTAGATATAAAAACATTTCCAAACATGTCTTGACCGTAGCATTCTTTTTTCTTTTCTTCTAATTCAGCATAGGCCCTTCTGGCCATTTCCATGGAATCGATGTAGCTTTGGCGTTCGCGTCGTAATGAGGCAACAAATCTTTCTTGTGCCTCAATCTCGTCAATGGATACATCTACAACATGCCTGTTTGTCATAATATCTCCTTTGCTATCAATGAAGAAACCAGTACCAAACTGACGATTACAGTTTTGTTTCATCGCCACCTCATCAGTGGTAACATTCTCAACTTCGCCCGTATCACTGAGTCCCGTCATATATAAGGTTTCCCCTGTGGGCAGGGTAATGGAATAATAATACTCACAATAGATTAATACAACTCCTGAAGCATATTCGTCAAATAATTGTTCAGGTGTTTTCTGAGTAGATTCGCCTTTACATCCAGCAAGCAAAAGTATTAATGCGAGGAATGAACATTGTAGTAAATTAGTTTTTTTATAGTCCATAGTTCTACCTATATTTATGTCAAAGACTGTTTGTAATATTCACTATTCTGATAATAAGTCACATCATGATAGCGAGCTTTGTCTGTGGATTTTATTTCTTTACTCAGCAAAGCCGCTTTCAATTCTGGAAAAGCATAGTTGGAAAAACAAAATACAGCAATTGAAAGTTTACTCCCACTCTTTATATGAGCAGAGAGGCTTTCCCGAAGGTTCTTGCCAATATTATTAATCAGCGTCATCTTCTTATGCACATAATACATTGCAAAGATACGAAAAATACTTGTTTTTTTGACTTTTTAAGCAAAAAAACAAGTATTTTTCACATTATTATAAAAGACAATGCTTTTTTTGACCCAAAATCACGTTAATTATGTTCTCGTCTTACAAAGTCTTTGTTAGCTATTTATTGGAGACGAGTTTGTTGCAAACTACTTTTGCGGCCATACTGTTCTTGTTTGTTGTCAAAACTAAACTTATACATAAACAGAGACACTTCAACTGACGAAAGAGTATCAAAAACCATTCTTTTGTGTCTTTATTTGCGTATGAGGAAGACGACCAGTGATTGAAGTATCTCCATTGGGAAAAGAATGCATTCCCAATAATTAGAATGTCGTTTATCTTTTCTATGTTGTCCTTCAGGCCTTGGATGTCGTTCCATGCTCGTTCGCCGTATGCATAAATAAAAGTTTGCCCACAGTCCATCTTAAATCCCAAGGCCGAACAGTCCCCGGGGAATTCCCACCATCATAAAGACGATAATACGCTTCACGTGAGGGTCTAAATTTGTTCTCGAAGTAACTGATGTACCTATCAGCATACTTTTCAAGTTCCTCAACTGTGTATTTACGTCGTCTATCCATAATTTTAAGATTACCAATTCTCACGGGCCTTTCCACGTGCTTTCATCAGTTCTAGTTTTTTGTCTTTTTCCTTTTCCGCCATAGCCATCAATTCCTCTCGTTCATCATCTTCAAGCATGTCCCAGCCAGCCTCACTGAATTCTTTATGACAGAAAGTCATATCAATGAGCGGCTTGAACGAACGAGGTCTGGCACGATGGAAGTCATCAATAGTAAACAGCATTTCATCTGGCAGATAATCTTCGATTTGATGACGTAACGACATTGGAATTCCCCAGATGGCTTCAGCGATACTGCCAACAATTGCCCCCAACGTATCAGCGTCAGCACCAAGGCTGACAGCCAACCGCACAGCATCCACAAAATCAGTGGCCATGCTGATAATCTTTAGTGCTACAGGAACAGTACCCTGACAGGTCTCATCAAAGCGATTTAAAACAGATGTTTTTGGCATATTAATCTCATATCCAGAAAACTCCACACATTCTCTTATTATTTCATCAATGTGTAACGGAGCCGTTTGATATCCCTTATAGCATAATGCCTTGAATATGGCCAGTGCCACTGTTTGAGCGCCTTTGATTCCCTCTTCGTGGTTATGAGAAGGGAGTGCTGTCGCTGCAGCAGCATCAAGAACCTGATATTCATCATCATACCAATATGCTACAGGACTCGGCCTCATAGCAGCTCCATTGCCAAAACTTTCGTATGCCTGGGGTTTTTTACTCTGAACCCATTGTGCGAAACGGCCTCCATAGCCGCCCATCGGGTGTGGATATCTGTTACACCATTCATGAATGCTTTCTCCAAAGTCACGCCCTTTCAGCAGCGCATCTGCCACGGCTACTGTACAGATGGTATCATCCGTGAATCCATTTTCTTCTGATAGCCACTTAAAATTGTAGTCATTTGTAGGATTAAACTCCCAACGACTGCCAACGATATCACCTATAATTGCTCCTAACATATCCCAATTTTGAGTTTAAATTTATCAATCATCAGCCTCGCTCTGTTTTTGATGATTTCAGTACTATCATCAATATAGCGATGACATTCCGCAATAAAACGCTCACGGTTCGTATATCCACCACGCCAGTATGTGTACCCTTTGGAACGTACGACGGGAACATAGTCACTATCCACATAGTCTATCAGCAGGTTCCCTTCCACGAACTTTACCCAGCCATCCTGGCCATAGAACGGTATAAAGTCCTCCTTATTCAGCTCAACTAACTCCTCCAAATCAGGGTCTCTCTGGGAATCACCAGTCAACACCAAATACAGAGCCACCAAAAACCGATCTTCGTAATCGTGCCACTCATTATGGCAGCCTCGATGCTTGTTAATGCTCCATTCTCCAATGCGCCTGTCAGGAAGGACGGCTATGTTTCCAATGGTGTAGCAAGTAGTCTGGAATTCCTTCATCTTTGCCTTTAGCTCATCATCAGGATTCCATATAGCGGTGAACTTCTCGTTCCAAGGCTGAGAGAATAGAGTATTATACGTATTGAGCGTG
>CADAKX010000059.1 GCA_902788605.1 uncultured Prevotellaceae bacterium
GACTAATTTCAACGATGTCAAAGATCAATTTGGTCCCCTCATTCCGGGGCTATTTGATTAATATTTAAACTCGTCCCATTTTAACGGGACACTAATGATAACGGTTAAATCTTGACTGTAGTCCAGAATTGGAATTTATGAAATCACCCATTTCCTTTGAGTAGCCAGCGAGTATCACCACTAATCTGTCTCTATCATCTTCCATCCTCTTTAGTAAAGTAGAGATAGCTTCTTTGCCGAAATCATTTTGCCCACCTTGAACAAGTGAATATGCTTCATCGATGAACAGAACACCATCAATCGCAGAATCAATTATTGCATTTGTCTTAGGTGCAGTCTGTCCTACGTATTCTCCAACTAAGCCAGAACGGTCTGTTTCCACCAAATGGCCCTTTTTTAGCACGCCAAGTTCTTTGTATATCTCGGCAACGATACGTGCCACAGTAGTCTTTCCAGTACCAGGATTGCCAGTGAATACACAGTGATATGAAAGATTTGAAACAGACATTCCACGTTCTTTTCTTACTTGCTGAACCTTTACAAGATTAGAAAGGCTGCTAATTTCTGTTTTCACGTTAGCAAGTCCAATAAGCTTTTCAAGTTCCTGCATCGGATTTGATTCACGGCAACTTGTTTCAGTTTGTTTCTTAGGTTCATTCTTACTAATTTCTTCTTTAGGAGTAATTGGCTTGTATGAAGGGGTATCGCCAACATTGAAAACGATGTTCACGTTCTCCCTTTGTGGGTTTAATTCAAGAAGTGTATTTAGCCATTTCGCTTCATTCTCTGTAACGGATTCATCTGCTTTTGCAATGTAAGAGAACAATCGGTATAAAAGCGTGAAGTATCGTGTGTAAAAGCTCCTACGCCTACAGCGTTTGAGGACTTGTCCGATGAAAAAGAAATCTTCATCGGTGTAGCGGTCAAATATATGGCTTAGGCTTGAAAAAACAGATGGAACACTATTGCATAAATCTTCTAGTCTGTTGACACTACTGTAAGTTACGTCTAATGATTGACCCTCCCCAAGTATCAATGCAGATAGCAAAACTAGTGCAAATCCTTCTCTATTCTTTAGATTTTCCGTAGAGTGGCCAAAATGTTGATGCACTTTCATTATGTCTGCATGGAACAATGCCGCTAGCTTCTGCTCTTTGTTCCCGTAATTTGGGGGCAGGCAATCAGCGATAGCATACATAACTGATGTATCACACTTTATTTCTTGATATAGCTTCACCAAAGAATGAACTATCTCTGTTACGTTATTGTAGTAATCTTCCGTGATGCCAAATATATTTTCGGAAACGCCATCATATTCGAGATTTTCAAAAAGAGAATCAAGACTAATAGAATCCTTCACTAGAACCTCAAAATTGTAATTCGGCAAACGCCTAACTACTCCTATCAATTCCAATTGGTCAACAAGATGGGATGCTCTATTATACCCTATCGTAAGTTTCCGTTGGATTAAACTTGCGCTACAACTTTGTTCTTTCACAATGAATTCGGCAACAGCATGCAATTTTGGGTCAATGAAACCTATGCTATGTTCGCCATTTGTTTTCTCTTTATTGCCTTGACTTGGTTTCTTGTTGTCAGCAGACTTCGTTTTATTGCCGACTGTTTGCAAAGCCTCTAATAGAATATTAAGCGTATCGATACTATCCAATAAAACATCTATTTTATGGTCGGAAGTATGTTTTACTATTCCGATAGACTCTAATTGGTCAATAATCCTTGCCGTTCTATTTGGATCTGTGCCAAACTTATTCTGTATCACACTTGTGTCGCAGCTTTGACTAGTAACGATGTAAACAGCAACTTCGTATAGTTTAGGGTCTGGACGCCCCCAATTAGGAAGATCTATTGTGTTGATATCCATTTTGCCTCCGCTTAGTGAAATAGTATTGTCTTTATTTGTATTTAAATCATCACCTGAGAATTGTACTATCTGTGTCGATGGGTCTTTATATTCATTGTATTTATAACGTTTATCATCATGAGAAGAATCATGTTTTTTTTCTTGGTCACTTCCCTTGTTATCTTTAGAAGAATAGATTTTTTGTCTGTTGTACAAACCGGTACCAGGAATACTGGTATTCAGATAAGCACCATCTTCGTTCACGTTTACACTAGCCCCCTTTGTGCCAAAGGAAAAGCTGATACCGCTCTTACTGATGTTCAGTCGAACCCCAGGAAAGATAGTGATGCACTTTCTAAACCGCCACCCCATGTGTGTTTTGTTTTTAGTTACGCTGCAAAAATAAACAATAATAACCAATAATGCAAGTATTAAATAAAAAAACATATGCTATCCATGCATTTTAAGAATCACAAGCCAATTTTTGCATTAAGGAAAGTGCACAACGGAACCGACCCCTTTGTGCACTGAGTTGTTTTGAAATAAGGATTTTTTCCTATTTGACAATCTTTCTCGTCTTTCTATTCTTTGATTTGATAATGACCAGTCCTTTATTGGATTTTGTTGTCATACCATTTATCTTGTAATACTGTTCAGCAGTATCTGATACATAATCTATCATAGGTACGCTGTCTATGATAACATCTTTAGCTTGCACCTTGTTGTTCAGCACAAAGGCCCATTGCGTATGGAGGTTATTGCCAATTATCACTCCGTCTTCACCATCCTCCAAACTGATAGAGACAGGACATTCTGTCAGAATCATCTGACCATCAGAATTGAATGAGGCGAATTTCTTTGCGCCGATATTATAAAGGTAGTCATTGCTATCCTTTGTCAGAATCTGCCAACAATTATTGAGAGAACTCTCATCAACGTCGTAGTAAGCATCCATCATTGCCGTTCTGTCGTTCACGGCATCATATACCATATAGCCAAATGTGTTTCTGTCCATCATGGTATAAGCTTGCATGTCCGATAAGTTCCTGGTACTGGTAGCCGTTTCACGAATGTTGATAAACCGCCAGAAATCTCCATGATAGACTGCTTCCATCCATTTGTCCTTTGGAATATACAGCATCGCGTGGTTGTAGGTGGCTTGTGAGAAGGAATTATCAAGAATCTGGGTAAACGCATTTTCTACGAACACATTCTGAAGCATACATCCCTCAAAAGCCTTTTCGCCAATGCTCGTTACACTCGCTGGTATTGAGATGGCGTTCAAACGCTCGCACATGAAGAATGAAAGGTCTCCGATACAGGTAACGTCATAAGTCGTACCGTCCACAGACAGCGTAGAAGGAATGTCTATTTGACCAGAGAAATCGCTAATATCTTCCAAGGTGATTCCTGTGACATCTGCAGTCTGGGGCTTTACCCAAAGCTGATAATGAATGCCGTTCTGCGTAAAGTTCTGGCTCATCAAGGTAAGAGAGCCTGTCACAGTAACATCATGCTTGGGCATTCTATCTGGTATCTCGCTCCATCCAGAGAACTCATACCCCTCCTTTTCTGGAGCAGGTTCTGGGGTGATGTATTCTCCTTCTTCCAGCGTATAAGATTTATATAATACATCATTAAGATAATATGAAAGGTTGTGCTTGGGGATGTCGAGTGCAACGATATCCTTGAACTTATTCCAAGGTTCTTTACTATAATATTCATTGAAGGCAGAGCCTGCAACGTATAGAACGGCGTTTTCGAGGAGTGTATTATCAAAGACGTCTCTGCCTATGGTGGGAACTCTTCTTGGGTAGCTGGTAAATGAGGTTACTTTCGAACAACCTCTAAATACCCATCCACCAATAGAAGTCACATTCTCACCAATGACAACAGAAGTGACATTCGAGCAATAATCGAAAGCACTCGCCCCAATACTGCCAACATGATTACCTATCGTTATCGAAGTGATGCTCGTACAATTCCTGAACGTATTACTACCAATATATGTGACATCGTCAGGGATGACCAAATCTGTGATCTCTTCACCATTAACAATCAACCTTTTAGCATAATACAAGGGATTTGCATGATAGGTGTTGAAGTTAGTCATAGTCCATGAAGAAAGGTCAGGTATATCAACATAAGCCAAAGACGGGCAATCTCCAAAAGCACCTTGACCTACTCTCTTGAGTTGTTGTGGCATCTTGACGTAAGAAAGATGCTCACAGCACGCAAAAGCCCAGTCTTCGATATTCTCCACTGTGTTGGGCAGAATGAGTGAATCTAAACCATAACAACCGTTGAACGCAGAATTGCCTATTTCTACAAGGCCTTCGTGGAGTATCACATGCCTCAAGTTCTGACATCCACCAAACACATCTGTAGGAATCGTCGTTACGCGTTCTGGAATATCTATTGAATCCAGAACTTGGCAATAGTAAAAAGCAGCCGCTCCTATTGAGGAGATGCTATTAGGGAAAGTAATAGACGTAATATTCTTTTGAGCAAAGGCTTGCGCGCCAATGCCTGTTACCGTATATTCCTTTCCCTCATAGGCAATCGTCTCTTGTATGACAATATCACCGCTATAAGGATGAGCAGAGTTGCAGGTTACCTCCGTTATGCCAGTATTCAGGTTAATATTATACGCAATGCCGTCAATCTCTACAGTAACTGCATGAATCATCAACGACCATAAAAAAGCAATTGCAAACAAATAAAATCTCCTCATGGTAATATACGTTATTAGAATATTTTGCAAATTAAGCAAGAATTGCCCATATTTGCAAGAAATCACTCCTAAAACTTGTTAAAGACGAATAAGCCGCACTTTGTACCATTGTACCATTGTACCATTTATATAAATAGGTGTGCGAGAGTCATAATCCCCCTGAATTGTTAAAATGATATAATTCTTGGCAAAAACTTAGTACTTTGTATTGCAAGGTACTATATTTTGCTTATCTTTGCACCCGAAATCATATAAACAACCAATGATATGAATATCGAGAATGCAAAGTCACAGATGAGAAAAGGCATGTTGGAGTACTGCGTACTGCTGCTCCTGAAGCATCGCCCCTCGTATGCCAGTGACATTATCCTACAACTGAAGCAGGCGGAACTGCTGGTGGTGGAGGGAACGCTCTATCCGCTGTTGACGCGCCTGAAGAACGACGGACTGCTGGAATATCAGTGGCAGGAGTCGACGCAGGGACCTCCCCGCAAGTATTATGCCCTTAGCCCTGAAGGCGAGAAATTCCTCGAAGGACTCGACGCCGCCTGGGCCGAACTCTCAAACACTATTAATTATTTGCAAACCATTACCCCTAAGCTGTTAGAAGCAAAATGAAAAAGAATATCACCATTAATATGTGTGGGCGTCTGTTCCAGATTGACGAGGATGCCTACGAACTGTTGCAGAAATATCTCGAGTCGCTCCACCAGTCGTTTGGCAAGTTGGAGGACGGCGAGGAGATCGTGGGCGACATCGAGGCCCGCGTGGCCGAGTTGTTTGACGAGCTGTGTGCCCAGGGCATCGTGGCCATCACCATCGAGCACGTGGAGGACATCATCACCCGCATTGGTAAGCCTGAGGAACTGACTGGCAACGACGAGGAGCAGGCAGGCGAGAAGAAGGCTGACAACAACACGGAGAACCAGACGGACAGTCAGACGAACCAGGAGAACACGACACACACCGACCAGAGCTTCTTTGATGAGATGCGCGCCAGGACGGCTGGCAAGACCCTCTATCGCAACCCCTGCGACAAGATGGTGGCAGGTGTGCTGTCTGGCTTTGCTGCCTATACGGGTACGGATGCCGCATGGTGGCGCATAGGCTATGCCCTGCTGTTTGTGGCCTCCAATTTCATCGTCTTCCCCGTTCTCAAACTGGTGCATCTGGGAGGCTTCTTCTTCCATGTCAATGCGACCTTTATCCTCCTTTATATCATCCTCGCCCTCGTGCTGCCTGTGGCCAAGACGCCCAAGCAGATTCTCGAGATGCAGGGAAAGGACGTGACGCCGCAGAGCTTGGCCGACGTGGTGATAGAAGAGAAGACACCAAAGATGCAGACCAAGAGTACCACCCACGGCGTGCTGTCCGTCTTCCTGCAGGTGCTGATGGGACTGTTTATGGCTGTGGCTGTCATCGTGGGACTGGTGCTGCTGGTGTGCTTCGTGCTCATTGCAGGCAGTATCATCGTGGCCTTCACTGTGGGCAACCATTATAGTCTGCCGTTCGATATCGACTATCTGAACCTGCGTGAGGCCGCTGTCTCGCACCCCTGGGCCGTCTATATCTTTGTGGCCAGCGTGCTGATGGCTTTCCTCATCCCCCTCTATGGCATCGTCCACATGCTCATCTCGAAGTCTGGCAAGATACAGCCCATGAGTACGTGGCGCCGCATCCTGTGGTCGCTGATATGGGTGGTGTGTATGTTCAGCGTCTTCCCCAGCCTGTTCTATCTGCAGGACCTGAGAAGTGAATACGACCATCGCGAGAATCCTGAGATGTATCGTCGTCACGATCCCTTGATGTCAGTGGCCGACAGGCACTTCTTTAAGGAGAATGGCTTCAGGCTGATGAAGCACAAGAACATTATCAATCGCACGAACCCCTACACCTCGAATGGCGAGTATTACACAGGCGACGAGCAGGTGCGCTATCTGGATGCCTACGCAGCCGAAAAACCCCTGATCTATCATGCAGGTCGCAAGGAGCGCGTGGAGCCAGGCCTCTATCAACTGGAGTGCGTGGCCAGAGCCGAGGGCAAGGGCGCAGTGATCTTTGCCAGCGTGGGCAGACGTAACGTGTTCTATCCAGTTCCTGCCTTTGGCAACGAGGGTGGCCCACTGGGTAATGGCTGGTCGAAGCTGGTCATCAAGAATATCAAGGTGGATCGCCACAATATTATCTATGGTGTATCGACCGACCCAGAGTTCACCTGGATGGACAGCGAGATGCAGTGGTTCTCGGCCACCGACTTCAAGCTGACGAGGATTGGCGACCTGCCTGCTGATGGCACGGATGTACCTGTGACTTACGAGTGATAAATGCAATAAAGATTAGTTAAGAGCATGGGGCGCAGCGATGTGCTCCATGTTTATTTTTGTTAAAACAGAAAAAAGACGAAAAATCTTGTAATAAACCAATTGAAGTGTGCGTCTAACGAGTAGAAACGAAAAAAAAAGAAAAAAAATAATTCGTAGTTGCAACAAATCTGATTTGTCTTGCGTCTAACGAGTAGAAACAATTAAAACAAGATACGATTATGAAGAAGTTAGCATTTGCATTCGTTATGTGTCTGGCAGCCATGAGCGCCAACGCACAAGTTCTCACCTCAGAGACCGTTAACAACGTTTACGAGGAAGTGTCAAACAAGGCCAATGGCAAGTTCTACTACAACGCCGAGCGCACTGGCAACAACATCACTGCGATGTATGTCTATCAGAACACTGGCAACGGCAAGGGCAACGTCTCACTGAAGCCCCATCGCAAGTATGAGTACGACTATGCTGCTGACGGCACCCTGAAGGCTCGCGTGACCTATTGCTGGAACGCCAGCAACAACAAGTGGGAGCGTGCTGCACGTCATGCCTACACGCTGGACAACAACACCTACTTCGCAGAGTACAGCCGCTATAACCACAAGGATGAAATCTTTGACCAGCCCATTGACAAGATGGTCTACAAACTGCACGCCAAGGACAGCGTCAACCACGTGATCACCTATCATCGCGACGATCCCTCGGACCCCTTCCGCAAGATCAGCGATACGGCTGTCAACGAGCCCTTCTACCTCTTCGCACGCAAATAGGTCTTATCATATAACAAATCTCTCTCGGCAGGCAGGAATCTGTGACAGATCCTGACCTGCTTTTTTCTTGCCAAATTATTTGCGGAAATCGGATATTCTTCTTATCTTTGCACCACGATTAATAACCAAAAATGATTAACTAACCCCAAAACAATGATGATCACAGAGAAAAGAATGAAGGTGTTGGCCTTACTCGTGATGTTTATTCAAGCTGGTTGCTGCCTGGCACAAGGTCAGACGTCTGCCGACATGTTGACAATCCAAGAAACAAAAGCGGCGCGTGCTGGTGACCAGTGGTTTAAGGTGGAGACCACCATCCACAGTCATCGTCAGTATGGCCCCCTGAACAAAGCCATCACGCGTATCCTCTTTGGCAAGGAAAAGACGACGGAGTCGCTGGAGGATGGCTGGAAGCAGCACATGGCCGAATATGACTCGACCGTTGACCCCAACACTCTCGACGGCCCAATAGGACAAAGAGAGAAAATGGTGGTGGAATTTAAGGGTGGCGACGAGAAGCACTATCTGAACTACTTCGTGGGCTACATGCAGCTGGCCATCCAGGGCAAGGAGACGGTGCAGAAGAATCGCGAGCGCAACTTCGTCTTTGACATCGTGCACAACAAGGTGCTCTCGCTGGGCGACGTGCTCAAGCCCGAGGTGGTGGAGCAGATCAAGGGCGATGCTGGCAAGGCTACCATCCACATGGCGATGGACAACGAGGGCCTGACGGTGTCGTATAAGAAAAACGGCAAGATGACAAGTCGCACCGATAATATCAAGGAACTGGTCGACTGGCAGGCTGTGGAGAAACGCGAACAGGCAATCCTGGCCCAGAATGCTAAGTTGCAGAAAGAGATAGAAGAGGCTTATGGTGGCGTGATAAAATGGACAGAGAAGGACAAACTGGAGCGTGTGCCCTCCTTCCCTGGTGGCGACCAGGCCATGATGATGTGGCTGTTCAGACACCAGAAATACCCTGCCGAGGCTAAGGCAAAGGGCATCCGTGGCAATGTGATCTGTGCGTTTATCGTAGAGCCTGACGGTCAGTTATCGACGGTGAAGGTGATTAAGAGCCTCGACCCCGATCTCGATGCTGAGGCCATCCGCCTTGTCAACGCCATGCCAAAGTGGACGTCAGGAAAGCAGAATGGCGAGCCCGTCAGAGTGAGATACGACCTCACCGTGAACTTCTTTATGCGATAGCTGAAGACGTAAAATCTTAAAGGTTGTGAATTATTTTGAGAGTTCGGAAAAACGTTTTATCTTTGCAGACAAAAGCATGAACCGATGAAACAGCGATTACCTATTGTGGTGCAGTCTGAACAGTTATAAGACAACAGAGCTGATGGTGACTGAGGATATGAACCAGGCACTGGCTAAGGCTCTGGAAGAACAGCAGTCAGAAGTGATTAGCGCTGACACCATCAGGGTGTTTAACAACTACCTTCAGACAGAGGATCTGAAGGGTAAGGCTGTGTTGGCGTTGGACACAGAAAAGGGGTTCCAGCCGCGTCCGCAGGTATCTACTGCCACCATTCTGGCATTATCTGACCAAAGACCGTCGATGGTGCTGTGGTCGATGGTGGTGCTTTGGGGTATGTATTGTCTTTATCAGCATCGCAGACGCGTGACCATGGGCATGTTTGGCGGACTGGCCCTGCAGGAAGGTAGCTTCGTTGATGCGAAGGGATGTGTGGTGAGGTTGACGCCCATGCAGCAGCAACTAATGGAGATGCTGTGGCAGTCGCCCTCCCACAAACTATCGAAAACGGAGATATGCGATGCGCTTTGGCCCAAGAAAGAGGATGCCAGCGAGACGCTCTATACGCTTGTCCGTCGCCTGAAGCCCATCATAGAAGAACATTCCAACCTGAAAATTGAAGTAGATAGAGGTCGTGCGTATGGCTTGACTATCAGATAGATAGGTTTCTGACAGGTAATTGTCAGACAAATGTCAGGAAGTTTTTTTGGCTTCCCTTTATCCTTTTCATACCTTTGCGGCGATAAAACTGCAAACGTATGATACAAGAAAAAACTTTTTCGAGATTAAACACCATGACGGCGTGGCTGTGTTTTGCCACTGCCGCCGTGGTGTATTGTATGACGGTGGAGCCTACGGCCAGCTTGTGGGACTGTCCTGAATTCATTGCGTGTGGCTATAAACTGGAGATTGGTCATCCGCCTGGCGCCCCTTTCTTTATGCTCGTGGCCAACCTCTTCTCACAGTTTGCCAGTGAGCCATCGCAGGTGGCATTGATGGTGAATATCCTGTCGGCACTCCTGAGTGCGGGCTGTATCTTCTTTTTGTTTCTCACCATCACGCACCTTGTTCGTAAACTGATAAAGCCTGAGGGCGTGGCGCAAGTCATCATCATTGAGGCCTGCGGCATAGTGGGTGCACTGGTCTATACCTTTAGCGACACGTTCTGGTTCTCGGCAGTCGAGGCCGAGGTCTATGCCTTCTCCAGTTTTCTCACGGCCCTGATGTTCTGGCTGATTCTGAAGTGGGAAGATGAGGCCGACAGTCCTCGCAGTCATCGGTGGATTGTTCTGATAGCCTATATCACGGGTTTGTCCATTGGCGTTCATCTGCTGTGCCTGCTGTGCCTGCCAGCTATGTTCTTTGTGGTCTGTTTCCGCAAGGCGAAACGCACCTCCTGGAAGCGTAGACTTCGACTGTCGCTAGTCTGTCTGTTTGTAATGCTGATTGGCTTCAGCAGCTATGGCGTCATTCTGATAAGGGCCAACGCCAATCCGCCAATGTGCGAGGATGCACCAAGTAATGTGGAACGACTTACCAAGTACCTGAGTCGTGAGCAGTATGGCAAGACACCCCTCTTCCCCAGAATCTACTCCCAGCGCCATGCCAAGGCCTATGCCGACTGGCTTGGCAACATCAAAACCAAGGATGGCGTGCCTACCAAAGATGAGAACCTGCGCTATTTCATCAGTTATCAGGTGAACTTCATGTATTGGCGCTACTTCTTGTGGAACTTTGTGGGCCGACAGAACAATATCCAGGGCAATGGCGAGGTGGAGCACGGCAACTGGATAACAGGCTTCCGATGGATAGATGACTGGTTGCTGGGGTGTGACACGTCGAAGTTGCCCTCCGACCTCAGGGATAACAAGGGGCGCAACGTGTTCTATGGTCTCCCCTTGTTACTCGGTTTGATGGGCATCCTTTGGCAATGGCGCAGAGGGCGCGAGGGTCGACAGCAATTCCTGATTGTCTCGCTGCTGTTCGTGATGACGGGCCTTGCCATTGTTGCCTATCTGAACCAAACACCACTCCAGCCACGTGAACGCGACTATGCCTATGTGGGGTCGTTCTATGCTTTTGCCATCTGGATAGGCATGGGCGTGGCTTCCCTCAATCATTTCTTTGAAAAGCGGGCAGGCAAGCACTTGGTGCCGTTGGCTGGCATCGTGGCATTGGTGGGGATGACTGTCCCCATCCAGATGGTCTCGCAGACATGGGACGATCACGATCGCTCTGGCCGCTATACCTGTCGCGACTTTGGTGCCAACTATCTGGAGAGTATGCAGCGCGAAGGCTATCCCGTGATCTTCACCAATGGCGACAACGACACGTTCCCACTGTGGTATAACCACGAGGTGGAAGGGGTGCGAACTGATACACGCGACTGTAACCTGGAGTATCTGAATACCGACTGGTATATCGACCAGATGAAACGTCCGGCCTACGACTCGCCAGCCTTGCCTATCGCCTTGCGTCATGAAGACTATCAGGAAGGACGCTTGGACTGTGTGCCCATTGATGTTGATAGTGTCACCATTGGTCAGACGGTCATCTCGCTCAAGGACGTGCACTACCTGTTTAAGAACGAGCTGATGGTGCTCCACATGTTGCAGCAGTCCCAATGGCAGCGTCCCTTCTATCTCTCCATCAGTACGGGTAACAGTACGCTGTCGTTCCTTCGCAATCATCTGGTGCTCGAGGGACTGGCCTATCGCATCAGTCCTACGGCCACAGGACAGCGGGTGGATGTGGAGCGTCTCTATGATAATATCATGCACCGTTTTCGCTATGGCGGTCTCAATACAAAAGGCATCTATGTGGACGAGGATGTGAAGCGCATGGCCGACAGTCACCAGTTGATCATGGGCATATTGATTGACTCCTTGCTACAGCAGGGTGATGTGAAGCGGGCCCTGACCGTCTGCGAAAAATGGCAGCATGAGATGCCGCACGAGAATGTGCCCTATACAGATGCAGCTCTTTCCATGGCACGCTGCTATTATATGGCAGGACAATATCAGCAGGGCGATGCCATCGCAAACGACCTGCTCCTTCGTTCTGACGAGTGGCTTTCGTGGATACAGACCATCCGTCCCAAGCGTCGCAATGGCTCACGCTACTCGCAGTATGTGTGGCTGCAGACGATGGAGCGTGCCCTCACCGTGGCTGCGCAATTCAACAGAACAGAACTTTTTTATCAATACAGTAAATTCTATGAACAGTATGTCAAACAATACCCCAAAGACTAAGTGGCTTTTCTTTCTGACCACCAGTCGTTTCATCATCCTCTTGTCGCTCCTCCTTATTGCTATTGGCTATCTGCTGATGTATGGACCAGGCAGCACTGAGCAGGCTTTCAATCCCGATATCTTTTCGCCTCAGTGTATTGTGGTGGCTCCCATGTTGTGCTTGGCAGGCTATCTGTTGATGGTGGTGGGAATACTTCGATGGAAATAAAAAAAAGGTGGTTGAACATCGTGTTCGACCACCTTTTGTTTTTTATAAGTCGGGATGAGGCGCCAACATGTATTGAGACTGAAATTTATCATTTTTGTTATACTTTTACATAAATGCCTGAATTACAAGAGAAATAGAAATTAAT
>CADAKX010000060.1 GCA_902788605.1 uncultured Prevotellaceae bacterium
AGCAGCTGGCAGGCAAGGCTGATGGCCGAGTCATCTCAGAGATTGTAAAGAAACTCTTGGCTTAAGGTTCTTTTCAGAGAAAAACAAGCGGTGTGACTTAGGCTACATCGCTTGCTTTTTTCTTCCTTTGTTAACCCATAAAACTAAATATGAAGACAGACATTCAGATTGCTCGCGAGTGTGAGCTGAAACCGATTAGTGACATCGCAGAACAGTTGGGAATAGCACCTGAGAAGGTGGAACCCTACGGACGCTTTATGGCCAAGTTGCCCATGTCGCTCATCGATGAAGAGAAAGTAAAGAATAGTCGTTTGATTCTTGTTACTGCCATCAGTCCTACAAAGGTGGGCATTGGCAAGACCACTGTCAGCATAGGCTTGGCAATGGGCTTGAATAAGATCGGCAAGAAGGCCTCTGTGTCTTTGCGTGAGCCTTCGCTCGGCCCTTGTTTTGGCATGAAGGGTGGAGCAGCAGGAGGTGGCTATGCCCAGGTGCTGCCGATGGAGAAGATCAACCTGCACTTTACTGGTGATTTCCACGCTGTCACGTCTGCCCACAACACGATTAGTGCCCTCTTGGACAACTATCTCTATCAGCATCGCAAGGATGGGTTTTCTCTGCGCGAGATTTACTGGAAACGTGTACTTGACGTGAATGACCGTGCCCTGCGTAATATTGTTACAGGTTTGCGTGGTGATGGCGTTGTATCAGAGACGGGTTTTGATATCACACCCGCTTCTGAGTTGATGGCTATCCTCTGCCTGGCAACCAGCGAGGAGGATTTGCGTCGTCGCATAGAAAACATCCTCTTGGGTATCACTTCCGATGGAAAGCCTTTCCGTGTTCGCGACCTTGGTGTAGGTGGCGCTATCACCGTGTTGATGCGCGATGCCCTTTCTCCCAACTTGGTGCAGACCACAGAACAGACGCCTGCCTTTATTCATGGTGGTCCGTTTGCCAATATCGCTCACGGCTGTTCCAGTGTGATGGCAACGAAGATGGCGATGACCTTTAGTGACTATGTGGTGACGGAGGCTGGTTTCGGTGCCGATCTGGGTGCTGAGAAGTTCTTTAATATCAAGTGCCGTAAGGCTGGCTTGCAACCTCAGTTGGTTGTCATTGTGGCTACGACACAGGGACTGAAGATGCATGGTGGCGTGGCCCTTGACCATATCAAGGAACCCAATGCCGATGGTCTCAAGGAAGGCTTGAAGAACCTGAATCGACACATTAATAATATGCAGGGTTTTGGACAGCCTGTCATCGTGACCCTCAACCGTTTTGACTCTGATACGGACGAGGAAATCGACATTATCCGCAAAAACTGTGAGGACAGGGGCGTGGGTTTTGCTGTCAACGAGGCTTTCCTGAAAGGTGGCGAGGGTGCTGTGGAACTGGCTCAGAAGGTGGTGGATACCATCGAGCATATACAGGCTCTGCCCATCAACTTCACCTATCCAGAGACAGATACCATTGAGGGTAAGATAGAAAAGGTGTGCAAGCGTATTTATGGCGCAGCTGCTGTGGAGTTCAGCAAGACAGGCGCTAAGAAGCTGGAGGCTATCCGCACTATCTTTGCTGACGACAAGGATATCAGTCGCTATCCCATCTGTATTGCCAAGACCCAGTACTCTTTCTCGGCCGATTCCACCCGTTATGGTTCGCCTGAGGGTTTTACTATTCGCATCCGCGATGTCATCCTCAACTGTGGCAGCGAGATGATTGTTGCCATCGCTGGCGATATGCTCCGTATGCCTGGTCTGCCAAAGAGTCCGCAGGCTGAACGCATCACCATCGTTAATGGCGAGATAGAGGGACTGTCGTAGATAAATCTCTCAATGCTCTTGTAGATATACCTCTCAAAGTATAGATATACCTCTTAAAGAGAAAGGCCTTCCGCGTTGCTGCGAAAGGCCTTTTCTCTATGAGTAACTCGTCGTATTGCTATGTTAGAACTGCATACGGCGCCATTTGTCGGCGATGTTCTCAGAAGGATTGGTGGTGGGAGTCTGCTTCTTGCGCAGCTTCATCTCCAAGGCCTTACGAGATACTTGTGAACTGATGTTGTCTGACAGGTCGCCAAATGAGATAGAACCCTGAGAGCCCTGAAGCTCCTTCAGCAGGTAGTAGGTGAACAGTCCGTGACCTTCCTCAGCAAAGCCCTGGGCGGTCTCGTTACCTTGGGCAGCTGTGAACACCACCACCGTCCTCACGGATTATTGCTTCGGTCTGGGTGGCGTCGTCATTGGCACCTGCTTGGGTGCTTTTGTCTTCAACCGCATCCCCAACCGCATCTTCCGCTATATCGTCTATGCCTACATCGCTGTGAGCGGCATCAATATCTTTATATCCTCAGCTGCGCAATAGGGGGGGAGCGGTGCACTCATTTCGTAACCAGACGGATTGGGTATCTATAAGAAGTGTTAGAGTTCCAAACGTAGGGTGTTTGATTCCCATAAGAAGTGTTTTCGTCCCAGGAGATGAAAAATTGATATGCGTAGTTATTTTTATAATAAGTGGATGACCAGTATTCTGCTTCTGCGTCCATGTCGGATGGCTTGTCATCCGGATTGAAGGCCATTCCTGCTGCCGGCAAGAACATGCTTTTACCATTAGGACCTATGATTCTATAGCCTCCTGAGTTGTGGTAGATAGTCCATTCTATCTTGCAAGTCAGCAGTTCTTCCATCTCTTCTTTGGTAGGCATTCTCCATGAACTGCCCCATGTGTTGATTGATGAAGTCCAGGCATAATGTCCTCCATAATCCCATGGGTTGTTGGCGTCAAGATTGCAGGTGGCCCACTTGACCGACAGGCCCAGGTCCACGTAGTCGTGCCCGCTTATTGTACCCGATTTAGTGTAGTAGCTTTCGGCATCAGAATATGGTTTCCCCTTGACGGCTCTCACCTGCAGACCGTCGCAACGATCTATTCCTACATAATTTCCGCCACTAATCGCAGGATATATCTTCCCGTTATTGTTATTCTTAAATATAAAAAACCATTCAGCTTTAGACAGATGAGCATAGTCCCGATTTGCCGTAAAGCCATAGAACCTGCTTGTTGTATAAGATGGAGTCCGGCCGCTAGTATATCCACCTTTATCTGCAAAGAAGATGCTTTTGCCATTGGGCCCCGTGACACGATAGCCGTCAACTCCATTCACAGAAGTTGATTCCCATTTACACTTGTTCTTCAGTTCGATAAGCTCTGCTCTCGTGGGGATACGCCAGCCTTCTCCGAGTTTGTTGGTGGCCGCGTCATATTGCGTGCCTGAGATAACCATGCCTATATCCTTTACGTTTGTCTCGCTTGAGCCGTAAGCATAGGTGCCCCAGCCATATTCCTCCTTAGGTTCCGTTTCGCCCCATGCAAAATAGCTGCCGACACCCTCAACGTTGATGGCTCCCAAGTTGCGATCGCACCATTGGACAGAAAGCCCCATGTCAACAGCGTTAGGAACGATTCCCTCTCTCTTCACCGTCAATGTCTTGCTCTTGCTGGATGATGATTGCGTCAGCGTGATAGTGGTATTGCAGGAAAAACCGATGGTAGCGGATTTGCAGGTAATCTTCACGCCCGTGCCTGGCTGAATCTTCTCGACCTCGCACCAGTCTTCTGATGAAGAGACAGTAAATGGTATGATGGAAGAGTTGGCGATGGTCAGTTCTTGAGTTCCGCCCTCGGCAGGAAAGCTCACTTCACTACTGCTGAACCTCAGATCTTCCTCTGCGCCCCTGAACGGCACTTGATATTTCACGTGATAACCCTCGCCATCCTGCGCCACGATGTATATACGGCAGAACACTTCGGTTGCCTCATTATAGATGACATAGCCCACTCCTATGCTTATGGGAACGGCCGTCTGCCACCCCGTTTTAGGTATGCTGGTGATGGCTCCAAGGCCGCTGACCTTACCCAGCGAGGCTATCATTCCGCCCGTCAGGTTGTACTGTGCATTAACCCAGGTTACTCCGTTGATGACCGATTTTGTGTTACCCACCTTCAATGCCATGTCTTGAGTGCCTTCGGGGTCGGTATTGGTGGTGCCGTTATTGTTGCCGCCATTGTTATTTGGCGGGGTGACTTGCTCATTATTGTCATCGCTCTTGCTGCACGAAGGCAGAGCAACTGTCACGAATGCCGTCATGGCCAGCATGCAGCATATTGCAGAAAGTTTAGTTTTCATAGGCGAAATAATTGTGATTGGTTAGTTTTCCTTCAGATAGATGTCGCAGGTGGTGAAGTCAATCTCCCACTGACCATTCTTGGATGATTCCCACTTGTACTTGGCGGCCATGTCATCCCACCAGTGCTGGAATAGCGTCTGAGTGTGGCCCATGTCTCTGACCAGCTTTTCATAGAGATCGTTTTTGTCGGCGGGCATGATTCTTGCCAACTCCGCCAAACCGTTCTTGCGTTCAAAGAGCGCCTGTATTTGGTCGCGCTCCTCGGCAGTTACCTTGCCTACTTGTTTTCTTGTTTTCATCATATATTTTGGCTTTTAGTTTCATTTCCATTGAGTTGCTATTACAAAGGGATCGTCATAGTCTAAGTCGGGTATGGGCCATTCCGGTTTTACTTGCAGTCGTTCGCCCAGCAGTTTGCTCTGCTTGCGTTCCAAGTGGCTGATGACGCATTGCTGATGCGACGGCGTGTTCACGTCGTTGGTGAGCCGCTGGTTCAGCCAGATGCACCGCTTGCATTGCCAGGCATCGCACCTGCGGCAGATGGGGGCGTGCTTGATGTCATATAGTTGAGGATTGAGAATAGAGAGTCCCTCGTCCAGCGAGCCTATGCTCTGGTCTCCCATGCTGAGGTCGTAGTTGCCGTCAAAGCAAAAGGCGGGGCAGACATAGAACTTGCCGTTGGGCATCAGGGTGACACTCTTCACACCGGCATTGCAGTTGTTCATATCGCATAGCATCAATCGGTCGGTGAGGAGGTTGCTCTGGGGTAGTCGGGAGCCAGGCTCCAGATTGTCTGCCACCACATCGGCCATCTCTTGAAGTGCCTGTTCGTATCGGGAATAATCGTCGGCATTGAAACGCTCCACATCTGTCAGTACCACATTGATTCGCAGGGAGTGCAGCATCAACTGGGCCAACTGCTTGGAGCGGCTGTATAGTTCATCTTTCAACGTGCGGATGATATAGACACCGTCGGTGTTCCATCCAGTGGGCTCGCTGTCGGGGATACCTTCGATAACCTCTACGTCGGCATCGGTCCTCACGCCCTGACGGGCAATGATGCTGTGCTCCACTCTGCGCATCAGTGCCTCATACTCAGTGGATAGGGGAGTATCTGGTACGAGGTACTGAACGATGAGGTTTTCTGTCATGGCGAAGAAGATGGCTTTTTGCAATGTCTCTAAGGGCATCAACCCAGGTGAGCCATCGTTGTTATAGTGACAGAACGACGGGCTACTGGCATCCAATTGTATGATAAGATATTGCAACATAAGGCTTAGCAGATGACTTTGTTTGATTTGCTTTTCTGACGCTCCATCTCCTCCATGTCGTGCTCCTCCTGAAGTTTGTAGAAGAGCTTGTTCCAATAGTAATTATTGGCTCGCACGCGGGCTTTGTGCATTTTGCAGATGGCTGTGGCACGCTTATATACGGTGGGTGTGGCGGCAGCATCATAGTTCTCACCCTGACACCAGGCACATCCGCTGGCCACCTCGCAGTCGATACATTCCTGATCGCTCTGCGTCAGACGGTCGAGAGTCAGGAACGGGCGAAGCTTGTTCTGGTCAATGCCGTCCCACACATTTCCAATGATCCATGGCTTCTTGCTTCTCAGAGAATATTGGGCGAAGCGGGTGCAGGGATAGAAGTTGCCTGCTGCATCTACAGACAGCATGTTGCCAGCGCCACACCAGTTCTGATTGTCGTGTTCGCGGTTCATCGGTTTTCCAATGAACTCCATGAAGAACGAACAGGCATGGTCACGATAGAGATCTCCGTCAATGATGGCGTCGGCCAGCTCAATAAGTTGGTTTTCAAAGACCTTGTCATCGCCTTCCTTCCACACATCTTCAAAGACACAGTTGATATTGACCTCTTTGATTCCTAATTCATAAAGGTGCAGTACACTCTCCTTGATGTAAGGAATGTCGGCAGAAGCAATGGTAACTTTTGTTGCTGCACCAGGAAATTGACTTAACCACAGCGGGATGTTCTTTACCACGTCGTCGTAACTGCCACGCTCCTGATTCGGTACCGTATCGGACGCCTTCCAGATGCGGTTCAGATCATGCTTCCGTTTTGTACCATCGATGGTGATACCGATACTCAAGTGTGTGTGGTTTTTCTTAATGAAGTCCTGCACTTTTCCTGTATGATAGTTGATGCCATTAGTCGAGAACGAGAATCGATAGGAATTGAACCAATGGTGATCCCTGCGATACATCTCCAGTTTGAGATAGTCGCAGATTTTGTCTATCAGTTCTATTTCCAAGAAAGGCTCGCCACCAATGAATTCCCAAATGACGCTATTCTCTGTAAAGTCATTCTCGTGGTCCAATATAAAGTCAACGGCTTTTTTTGCTACATCCCAAGTCATCCGCTCCTTAGTGTTCTTTCCCACTAAGTAGCAGTACTTACAAGCCAACTGACAATCCTTGGTGACAATGAACGTGATGCTTTTCGCCATGCCGTCCTGCCAGCCTTTGTCGCTATCCTTGATGTCTGTCATTAGGTTGTGGTTCTAAGATTTTCCTACATTCTTACAATTGGAATAGCAGTACGTTTTGCAGGTTTTGTTACAGTTAGATGAACATGTTCCATCACATGAGTAAGAACATCCGTTCTTGCTTGAATAGGTACATCCATTATAACAACCACCTGGGCAACTGTTTTCACAAGAACCACCGCAGGTTGTCTTGCAATAGCCGTAACATCCCGTGGTACAATCGTCCTTACAATTGCCCGTACACTTGGTCGAGCAAGCAGAGCTACATCCACTTCCGCAACTAGTGGAGCACCCTGAAGAACAACTAGAAGAGCAATTAGAGCAAGTTGAACCGGTGCTGCTACCGCTACAGTTGCTGGTGCAATCGCTGCCGCAACTTGTGGAACAATCGCCCGAACAGTTTCCTGTGCACCCATTTGAGCAACCGCTGCCGCACCCTGACGAGCACTCCTGGGTGCATGTCTCGTTGCAGCCACCCTTACAAGTGTTATAACAAGTGCTGCATTGACTTGACGATTGGGCGCTGCTAGATGTACATTCTGAATTGCACGAGCTGGCACAGCTGGAGGCGCAACCTTGACTACATTCTACGCACCCACCCATGCCGTCATCATCGTCACCGCCACAGGCAACGAGAAGTTGGGAACCGAAGGTTAATGCGCCTATAATCGGCAACACCTTCTTTGCCGCACTCTTAAAGAACTCTCTTCTGGAAAGGAGCTCTTCATATTTCTTGTCTTTCTTATTTTTTTCCTCCTTCATAACGACAAAATATTATTTTGGGCAAATATACACAAATTTCCCCAATCCACCTTGTATATTTGCAAAAAAGTTTAAATAAACACAAATATTTTGCCGTTTTTGCGTAAAAAGTGGTCGAAAAGGCAAGAAAGTTTGGCAACCATGACGATAATTCGCCTATTTTCCCTATCTTTGCCGCATAAACTGTAAATATGAAAAAGATTATGACCATCCTGTTGGCCGCCAATGCCCTTGGACTCGGCGCCGTATGGACGGGCGTCTATCCCATGGACGATCGCGTGTCGGCTGTGTCAAAGGCGATGAAACTGCCCGAGACCATCTTGCCCCTCTGCACCATTGTTATCGGTCATCCTGCTGAGAAACCTCAGCCAAAAGACAAATGGAAGCCCGAAAACGTGTCGTATAACGAATTTGGTGGAAAGGACCAATAATTCTTTTCACACGTAACAAAAAAAGGCGGGCGCAAATTTCTTGCGTCCGTCCTTTGCTTTAATGTAGTTGTCTGTTAGAAAGGCCCGTGGCCCATGCAACTCGTGGTGGTCAGTGTGGTGAGTATCGCGCTAAGCACCGATACCACAATCTGAATCACTGTCTTCCAACTTTCTTTTTTCATGGTCGTTTTAATTTTAAGGTTAAAATTTCATTTTGACTTTTCTCTCGCTCAGCCATTCATGCAAGCATGATGGCGTTCGCTTAATCGAAAAGTTAGTACTGCCTCAGCCTTCAGCCATTAGACATCTGTCTCTGCTTCAGCCATCAGACATCCGCCCTCAGACCTCACTAATCGTTCTCGCTGCCGCCTCCGCCGCCTGAGGGAGGATTGGTGTTTCCACCATTGCCCTGATTCTCATTGCCGGTCTGCTCAGCTCCCTCTCCGCTCGGAGAGGGCTGGGGTGAGGTTTCATCATCCTCGACGTCACCCGAGGTTGAGGTTACGCGCTTCACCACTTCGCCGTTGCGGTCGATGCAGGTAATCTGGATAGCAGTGTCGGCCAGCTCGTCCTTCAGATCCACCGAGGGAGTGAAGATGATGCGGCGACTGATGATGAGGCCCGACTTCACCTCGTTCACATTCTCCACTGCTTTCGAACGCAGTCCGAAACGCATCGTTCCCAGTCCGGGCAGTGCCACCGAGTGGCCTTCCGTAGCCCACGCCTTAATCACCTCGCCAGCTGCATCCCAGCAGGCCTTCATCACGCCCTGGCTCACGCCGCTGCGCAGAGCCGCCTCCTTGATCACCTTTGCCTGGCTCAGGCTGGAGTACATCTCGGGTTTCATCACATAGCGGTACTTGCCCGCCTTTTCCTTGTCAAACTTCAGCAGTCTCTCTACTGCCTTTACTTTCAATGCCATAATTGAATTAAAATTTTAAGGGTTGTAAAATTATTTCCTCTTCCTTAAAACCTTTTCCTTGAGTCCTCGTTTTGCGGTTAGGCCATGAAAATATTGTTCCTAGGCTTACAAAAATTTTCTCTTTGGCTATGCCGCAAATTTTAGTCGCTTTTGTCTGTTTTGCAACTATGTTGCAAAGGTACAAATTTTTCTTGAATTGTGCAAGAAAAACAGCTATTATTTTTACCTTTAGAGCGATTTTTTTAGAAAACCCAAATCAACCATCACAGTTTCCCGCTTTCCCACTTTCCCACTTCCGACATTTACATTTTCAGATTTCTCTAAGCAGAAAGCATTAATATTATATATATTATAATATATATAATATTAATAGTATAATCTCTATTTATTCATCCTATTCTCTCAAACCTTAATGTCAAAAGTGGGAAACCGGGAAAGTGGGAAAGTTGCGAAACAAACTGAAGCAGAGGCTGAAAGATGAAGGAAATGAAACGGTGACAAATTGTCACCAGTTGAAAATGATGGCTGCTGACGGAAGCGCTGCATCTGAATGAGCATGAAGCAGCGAAGTGGCTTCGCTAAATCCTTCTTTTTTCTATAAAAACGATAATCTTTTGCCAAAATATTTGCACGAGTTATTTCTTTTTGCTATATTTGCAGAGTATTTTAATGTACTCGCGCAAATATTTTAACTTGAGTTATGAAGATAGACGGTTTTAAGGTGGATGGCATTGCCAACATAGAGCATGCCCATCTGAGGATAGAAGAGCTGTGCGCTCTGATAGCACCCAACGGCTATGGCAAGAGTAATGTACTTAGGGCTATTGAGTTTGGAGTCAGGTTTCTCTCTGCTGACGAGGCTGAGAGGAAGCAGATGCTGAGTGGGCGTTGGATGTCGATCAATACGGCCATCTACGGCAAGGACTTCTCCTTCGAGATAGCAGGTTGCATCAGCGTTGATGGCGAGGAACAGCAGTTCGTTTATTCCTATCAGCTGGCATGGGCTCGCGAGGACAGAGAAGGATGTGTGGTTACTGAGGCGCTGAAGATGAAGCGCTCTGCCGACCAACGATACCGTCAGTTGATTAATCGCGCAACGACGGATTATTGTCTGATAGTGCCCTCTGCCGCAGGGCGATGCAACAAGGCGTTCGACGTGCCTGCCAACCAACTCGCCCTGTCAGCTATTGCTCGTTCTTCAGCGATGTTCCTCAATGGCGTTGCCAGTCAGATATATGGCATCCAAGTGCCCAATCTGGAGACGCTCGACAATCCTGAATCGTACTTCTCTGTGGGTGGTGGTAAAGGCATTCAGATACTTGGTGGCATGACGTTGAGCGAGTATCTGTATCGTTTGAAAACGGACGATGAAGAGAACTATGCTATCCTTGTGGATGGGCTGATGCAGCTGATTCCCAACATGGAGGAGTTCAGCCCTGAGGTAGTCAGTCTGCCTGGAGGACAGCAGATTTATGACGTTAGAATCAAAGAAAAGTACTGCGCACGGCCTACCACCATCGCCCAGCTGTCGAGTGGCAGCAAGCGAATGATTTTCCTGTTCACCCTGTGCATGGCAGCACGGAGGCAGAGCGTGCCCATGATTATGCTGGAGGAACCAGAGAACTCAGTTCACCCACGGATGATTGAGAACCTGCTGCTGACGATGCAGAACTATGCCGAGGACACAAAGATTTTGATGACCAGTCATTCGCCTTACCTCATGCGTTATCTGAAGCCCAGTCAGATGTACTTCGGCCTACCTAAAAATGACGGTTTGGCTCACTTCGCGCAGGTTGACCCATCGAAGCTAAAGTATCTGTATAAGTATGCTGGCGACATGGAACTGACGTTTGGTGAGTATATGTTCGACTTCATGCTCGATGTCGAGAATGACAGCGAGAAGATGGAAAAGTTCTTCATTCAGGAGTAGTACGATGGCTAAGCAAAACGAGAATTGTAAGGTACAGGTAGTGCTCTTTGTGGAGGGCGATACGGATGAAGTGTTGTTCAAGGCCCTCATTGATTACTATAGGAGTATCAGCAAGACGGAGTTGAATCCTTGCAAGATCTGCAATCTGAGAGGCGTGACGCGCTATAGCAGCAAACTGATTGCAAAGCTACAGAACGAATACCTACCAGATGCGCGCAAGGACGGATACAAGATTCAGACCGTTTGTTGCTCATACGATACAGACGTCTTTGAGGTCAGAAATCCCTTGATGGTCAACTGGGATACACTCCGCAAGACAGTGAAACGGATGGGCATCAACGACTTTATTCAGCTGGGTATCAGAAGCAGTATCGAGGATTGGATACTATGCGACATAGAAGGAATTTGCCGATACTTGAAGTTGAAGAGTATTCCCAAATCGCTGAAAGGCAATGACGGCAATGCCAAGCTGAACGACCTTTACGGCAAGGTGAGAAAAGCGTATCTGAAAGGATACCAAACTAAGGAACTGATAGCGGCTCTTGACATGGCTGTGATTAGGAATAAGAATAAGGACACTTTGAAGAATTTAGAGAAGGCTCTTCGATGTCACGGGGACAGGTGAGTGACATACTTTTGATGTAAGATGTATGATGTTAGAAGGAAGAGGGTTCATCTTTTCCTTCTTAAGTAATAAGAAAAGAATATGGATATCAACAAGATGACGGCAGCAGAAGCGCTGGACTACCTGCGGAAAGATGTGTTTGGAAGCATGGGGATAGACATCGACTCTGTGCTAACGTTAGATGAAGACAAGAGGAAGTGGGCTACGGTAAGTATAGCCGACCAGTTGATAGGCAAAGATGCCAATGGTGACTTTGCCCGACAACTGGCTTTTAGTTTCTTTGACGAAACGAAGGAGTTACTTTCTGATACTTTATACCCTGTTGCTGACAACCCTCTTTTGAAAGAACCTCAAGAGGGACTGGCAGGATGGATTGTGGAGCTGATGCGCCTATTGGCACTTCTGTTTATCAACAATCCGTTTTCACATGCGATAGATTTGAATCTGCTTGATAGTAGATTTCCACCGATGGAGGGTGAGGGAACAGAGCAGTTCTCACCCAGCAATAAAGAGCTGCTTAAGTATCTTACGACCTACACTCGCACAGGAGTACTTCTTGCCAAGATGGTGTATGCCGTTGCTTGTGTTGAGGCTGAAAAAATTGACAATGCCATCTTCGACTTCTACGTTTTTAGCGATAACCGTTTAAAACCAGACTTTACTGATAAAGGAAACTGCTTTGGCTATATTGACGGACTACGCGATGCTATCGATGATGTTAATATGCATATAAGGCGAGGAAGTAATCTCGGACTGACGAAAGAGGAAATAGGCTTGGTAGACTCGCTGTGGACTGAGATTCCCCATCAATATCCTAGTAACTATGTGGATGCTGCACGCGAGATATGGAGCAAAATTAAACCTATACGTGAGGGATTTGACGAAAAGGGACGTAAATCGCGAAAGGATTGCGATCTATTTGTCAATGATATGGTTGAGATAGCGCTTCCTATCGCTGAGAAATATGAGGTTGACATGGAACTGGATGATGAATTCAGTATGCCCTTGGATTACTTAAAACACTGGCTAAGTAATATTTATTATGGCAATGACCCCATATTTGGATAATACAATGATGACAGCTCAGCAAGACTTTTCTCCTGCTATGCAGCAGCGGATAGACCGCTTGCTAAAAGATGCAGACCGTTTATTCTCTCTTGGTGGTGTGCGTGAGCATTGTCAGAAGGCACTATTGTTAAGCCATGAGAATATGCTGCCTTCACCATTTTCTGATTGGGGAGCACTTCATTCTAACGATAGTGAGTATCTTTTTGCTTGGCACCTCACCATGTCTTATCGTTCAACGGCGGATGAAATTATCCAGTGGGTAAACGGCAGCATGAGTGAGTTTCTCTTCAGTGAAGTAAGAGAAGAGCGTGACCGAAGGATAGAAGAGTTTGCCAGGATGAAAATCGCCAGTCGCTGGTATCAGATGAAGGACGATGATGTGGCTTGGCGTGTGTTTTCGAGGAATATTCCCTTCAATCAATCAGGCAGGGTCGGAGAAGTCAATGAATTCTTTGGGCAGATCGACCGTATCAGCATACTTACCGACATTCTAACTGGTCATGCTAAAGAGTATGGACTGGAGGTGGATTTTACAGAATTACAGCAAGAAACACCGGAAGGGCAGGATAGTGCAGACTTGGTGGAAAGACTCAAAGCCATCTTCTATAACAACGATGAAAACGTGCGGCTGTTCCTAAAGGAGATTACTGGCATGCAGCCCAACGACATTACTGACCTTGTGAACCGGTGGGTGCAGGAGAAGCGGATTTCTGATTACGGAAGTAGTCGAAAGGGGGATTTATGGAAAATACTACATGAAGCGAAGTTATACCCGCGGACCATTCAGAATTGGAATAGGAGAGTTCAATAAGCTCTCCTTTTTTTGTGCCTTATAGCGAGGTTTTTGAAGCCAAAAGTTTCAGACTTTAGTTTCAAAAAGTTTCAATGAGTTTCAAAAGGTTTCAGGCCTTTAGGATTGTAACTCTTTTCTTTCCAGGAGTATAATATACTAACTAATTTTGCACTTGCAAACCTGCAACAACGCAGGATTTGCGAGTGCTCTTTGACATGCTTACATACACAATTTCCAAACGCATACGCGCCACACGCACATGCACCCATACGCACGTACCTTTATCTAATTGATAATTGACAATTGATAATTGAAAATTTAGGAATATGACTACCGAAGAGAAAAGGATGATGCAGCCCGCGCAGGAATACATACGCAAGCTGCAACACAAACGTAATGCGGGTACTGAGGACTGTATGTAGATGTGGGGTTCCTCTTTCGTGAGCGTTCAACTTACGAACTGAAGCTCTGCAAGGAATATGCAGGGCTTGGATATGCAAAGACTCGAAGCCACTTCTGCTACAACTCGAAGGGCGACCTCGTAGAGACGCGCTTCCCGGTGTGGACTAAGAAGGGGCAAGAGTTTATTAAAAACTTGATTACAGGAAATCGACATAAGGAAAAGGCAAGGACATTAAAAACAACAAAAACAATATGAAGAAAGACAAGAAAATGATGGCTTTGTACCATCGTGTGAATGCGATTATGCAGAAGAGTGACGAACTGAGCCGCAAGCTATCGCTGAAGATAGTGGAGGAATGCACTGGCGAGGATTCGGCAATGGTGGCGCTGTATGCGCTGGCAAAGACGGTGTTCGACGTGGTGGACGCTCAGATG
>CADAKX010000061.1 GCA_902788605.1 uncultured Prevotellaceae bacterium
ACATAAAGCCTACATAATACCTACATGTTTCGTACTTAAAATAAACAGATAGCCTGCACGCAAGATCTTTTTGAGGCACTTACAAGAACCAGTATTAAGGAATTCCTTAAAATTCTCTAGAGAATTTTTTGCTAAGTAACCAAGTAGCAATAGCTTTATAGTTAAGAAGCGACAAAATTCTCTAGAGAATTTCAAAGATAGTATTAGTATAACAGTTTGCAAACCAAGCATAAAGAATCTGCCACTCAACGATGTAGCTGTAAAAAACATGTAGGAATCATGTAGGCTTTATGTAGGCTTTATGTAGGCATTATGTATGCAATCAAACTACATATTATCTTTAGTATCAGCACATTATAGTCGTTTTATGTAGGCATGTATGCGAAAGATAGAAGAATATTTCAAAAAAAGGTGCCAAGCAAACGAATGCCTGGCACCTTTCTTATATATATCCGTTGCGCTTCTTACAGCAGGTTCATCGTATCGGTAGCAATCATCAGCTCCTCGTCGGTGGGGATAACCACAACCTTTACCTTAGAATCGTCAGCAGAGATGATAGTCTCTTCGCCACGAACGTTGTTCTTCTGTTCGTCGAACTTCACGCCCAGGAACTCCAAGCCCTTGCAGACCTCAGAGCGCATGCCAATCTGGTTTTCACCAACACCAGCGGTGAAGACGATGACATCCACGCCACCCATAGCAGCAGCATAGGCGCCGATATACTTCTTAATACGATAGAAGTACATCTCCTGAGCCAATACAGCACGAGGCTCACCAGCCTTGGCAGCATTCTCTACGTCGCGCATATCGCTGGAGCCGCCAGTGATACCAGCCACACCGCTCTTCTTGTTGAGCAGGTTGCTCATGCCGTCGGCATCCAGTCCGAGCTTCTTCTGCAGGAAGGTCACTGCGCCACCGTCGATATCGCCAGAGCGGGTACCCATGACGAGACCCTCCAGAGGCGTGAGACCCATTGAGGTATCGATGCACTTACCATCCTTCACAGCAGCAATAGAGCCACCGTTACCAATGTGACAGGTTATCATCTTGGTGCCCTCAGCCTTGATGCCCAGGAACTCGCAGGCGCGAGCTGACACATAACGGTGAGAGGTGCCGTGGAAGCCATAGCGACGCACACCATACTGCTCGTAGAGCTCGTAAGGGATGGCATACATATAAGCCTTGGCAGGCATGGTCTGATGGAAGGCAGTGTCGAAGACACCCACCTGAGGCAGACCAGGCATCAGCTCCTTCACGGCGTTGACGCCCTTCAGATTGGCAGGGTTGTGCAGGGGAGCCAGGTCAGAGCACTCCTCGAAGGCCTTCAGCACCTCGTCGGTAAGGATCACACTCTTATTGAACTTCTCGCCGCCGTGCACCATACGATGACCTACGGCGTCAATCTCGTCGAGACTCTTAATCACACCAATCTCAGGATCGGTAAGCAGAGAGAAGATAAACTTCACGCCCTCAGTATGCTCAGGGATGTCGTGCATAATCTGCTTCTTCTCGCCATTAGCCAACTTCACCTTTACGAAAGCATTGTCCAAGCCAACGCGCTCGGCACCACCGCTGGTCATCACGCTCTTATCGTCCATGTTGTACAGGGCGTACTTGATTGACGATGAGCCACAATTCAATACTAATATCTTCATATAACCTCCCCCAACCCCTCCCAAGGAGGGGAGTGCCTGGCGGATTTCAGGGGGATAACCAGACTTCTTATTTAGTTAAACTTCTATATCAATTGTTTGACCGCAGGCCCTCCTCCCCTTGGGGGAGGTCGGGAGAGGTCCTACTTCTTAGCGTCCATTGCCTGACAAGCGGTGATAGCTACCAGATAATAGATATCCTCTACTGAGCAGCCACGACTCAGGTCGTTGACAGGACGAGCGATACCCTGCAGGATGGGGCCGATAGCAGTAGCACCAGCCAGACGCTGCACCAGCTTATAGGCGATGTTACCTACCTCAAGACAAGGCATCACCAGCACGTTGGCCTTACCAGCAATCTCTGAACCAGGAGCCTTCTTAGAACCTACAGAGGGAACGAGAGCAGCATCGGCCTGCAACTCGCCGTCAATCTTCAGGTTGGGATCGAGTTCCTTAGCCAGCTTCGTAGCCTCAACCACCTTGTCAACTACCTCGTGAGAAGCAGAGCCCTTGGTAGAGAAGCTCAGCATAGCCACGCGAGGATCAGCGAAGCCAGCCACGCTCTTGGCAGTCTGAGCCGTGCACACAGCAATCTGACTGAGCTGGTTAGCATCGGGCATAGGAGTCACAGCCACGTCGCCGAATACCAGCACGCCATTCTCGCCATACTCAGGCTTATCAGTAATCATCAGCATAGCACCGCTCACGCAGGTGATGCCAGGTGCACACTTGATAATCTGCAGGGCAGGACGCAGGGTCTCGCCTGTTGTTGAGAGTGCACCAGAGATCTGGCCATCAGCGCCCTCAGTCTTGATGATCATACAACCCAGATAGAGGGGATCCTTCACCAACTCACGAGCCTTCTCGATGGTCATACCCTTCTTCTCGCGGAGTTTCTGCAGAAGCTGAGCCATCTCCTCGCTCTTCTCATAGTTCAGCGGGTCGATGAGGGTAGCCTTGTCAATGTGAGTCAGACCCTTCTCCTTAGCCAGTGCATGCACCTTCTCAGGGTTACCAATCAGAATCAGGTCTGCCATGTCATCTGCCAACACACGGTCGGCAGCCATCAGAGTGCGCTCCTCTTCAGCCTCAGGGAGCACAATGCGCTGCTTGTTACTCTTAGCACGCGCAATGATTTGTTCAATTAATCCCATGTTTTTATATCGATTTAGAAATTTTTCATATGATGCTTGCAAAATTACAAAAAATAATCCGAACATCAGTCAGATATCCGGATTATTTTTGTTTATTTAGTCTTTCGTGCAGCTATGCCTTCATCAATTCCGTCAGCATCGATTCCAACTCCTCGCCAGACAGGCGCAGTTTCAGGTGTCCGTTGCGTGCAATGCTAATGCCACCCGTCTCCTCAGAAACGATGACGCAAAGCGCATCACTTTCCTGCGACATACCCAAGGCAGCGCGATGGCGCAAGCCCAGATGCTTGGGGATATCCAGGTCGTGACTCACAGGCAGAATACAGCCAGCCGCCTTGATGCGATGATTACTGATAACCATTGCGCCATCGTGCAGGGGCGAGTTCTTAAAGAAGATATTTTCGATGAGTCGCTGGTTCACAGCCGCATCAATCACCTCGCCAGTAGCCACGATATCGTTCAGGGGCACGTTACATTCAATCACAATCAGCGCGCCCACCTTAGCCTTAGCCATCGACATGGCTGCCATCACGATAGGCATGATATTCTTCTTCACCTTCGCAGCATCCTTCTCCTCTACACGTTTGGGCGAGAAGAGGCGCACCAGCGTACGGATGCGACGATGGGCACCCAGGTTGTAGAGCACCTTGCGGATGTCCTCCTGGAAGATAACTACGATGACGATGACACCCACCGATACCAGTTTATCGAGGATGGCGCCAAGGAGTTTCATCTCGAGCACCTGCGACACGAACACCCACACCAGGATAAAAATCATGATGCCCACAAACACGTTGAGCGAACGCGATTCGCGCATCAAGCGATAGGTGTTGTACAGCAGTACTGCCACCAACAGGATGTCAATAATGTCTTTAACTCCGAATTCTATCATACATCTTCACTATTTCCACTGCTTCCTTCACATCGTGAACACGCAGGATGTTGGCACCTTTCATCAGGGCAATGGTGTTGAGGAACGTGGTGCCGTTGAGAGCCTCATTCTGAGTGATACCCAGCAACTTGTAAATCATTGACTTACGCGAGATACCCACCAGCAAGGGCAGTTGCAGCACCTGCAGTTTCTCCATCTCAGCCATCAGGCGATAGTTGTCATCCAATGTCTTGCCAAAGCCGAAGCCAGGGTCCAGGATAATGTCCTTTTGTCCCAGGTCACGCAACTGCTGCACCTTCTGGGCGAAGACCATCAGCGTGTCGTGCAGGTCCTTCTGGACAGACATCAGGATATAGGGCACCTGCAAGCGGGCCACCATGCGAAACATGTCCTTGTCGGCACCCTCGGCCACGTCGTTGATGATATCGGCACCAAACTCCTCTACCACCATACGAGCCACATCAGCACGAAACGTATCCACAGACAAGGGCACGTTGGGTTGCTCGCGTCTCACCACAGCCAGCGCCATGCGCAGGCGGCGCATTTCTTCCTCGGCGCTCACCTCCTCTGCGCCAGGACGTGTGGAGTAGGCACCCACGTCAATCATAGCGCCACCCTGTTCCACTATCTCATTGGCCCTTTGGGCTATGTCTATCTCCGTCTGCTTGCGACTGCCAGCAAAGAAGGAGTCGGGCGTCACGTTCAGGATTCCCATCACCTTTGGCTCTGACAAATCCATCAACTGCCCTTTGATATTCAGCGTATATTCCATTGTTCTGCAAAGGTACGTTATTTGGCAAATATAGCCAAATCTTTTCAAGATTTTTTGTAGAAACGTGACGGAATAGAAAAATTAGTTGTATCTTTGCAATCATTATAATCCATCAAATTATTATCACATGAAAAAAACAGCATTCACACTCGCCAGCGCCATCATCCTGATTTGTGGCATCGCAGTTTCAGTTGCCTGTTCATCCAAGAGCGACACCTCTGCTGTTGACCCAACGGAAGACAGCAGTCAGTTCGTGACCCTCACAGACGTCGTGCCTGACGCCATCTTGGAGATTCGCTACTATGGCACCTATAATTTTGTGGGAGCGCGCATTGATGGTTATCTGGAGCCTACAGCCCTGCTGACCAAGGTTGCTGCCGACAGTCTGTTGGCTGTGAGCAATGATGTCAAGGCGCTAGGCTATCGCCTGAAGATCTATGATGCCTATCGTCCCCAGAAGGGTGTCGACCACTTCATGCGCTGGGGAGCCGACATCGCCGACACGCTGATGAAGCCCTACTTCTATCCTGACCTCACCAAGGAAGTGCTCTTCCCCCAGGAATATATCTGCGAACGAAGCGGACACACACGTGGTTCTACCCTCGACCTGACGCTCTTCGACATGACCACAGAGAAGGAAGTCGACATGGGCGGCACCTTCGACTGGTTTGGCCCAGAGAGTCATCCTGACTTCTGTGGCAATCCTGAGACAGGCGAATATACTGGCGATAACAGTAAGAGTCCTGCTGGCAGGAGCATCACCCCAGAGCAGTTCCACAACCGCATGATTCTGCGTGCAGCGATGATGCGCCACGGCTTCAAGCCATTCCCCACTGAGTGGTGGCATTTCACCCTGAAGGACGAGCCCTTCCCTGACACGTACTTCACCTTCCCCGTCAAGAAACTGAATTAGTATAAACCCACAAATGGATATCAAGGAATTATATCATCTCTATCAGCAGCATCCATGCATCACCACGGATAGCCGCGACTGCCCTGAGGGCAGCATCTTTCTGGCCCTGAAAGGCGAGAAGTTTGATGGCAACCAATATGCAGAGGGCGCCCTCGAGAAGGGTTGCGCCTATGCCATCGTTGACAACCCCGATGTAGTGAAAGACCATCGTTACATCCTTGTTGACAACTGTCTGCAGACCTTCAAGGACATTGCCCGCGAGCATCGCCGCCAGTTCAATATCCCTGTCATCGGCATCACTGGTACCAATGGTAAGACTACCACCAAGGAACTCATCAAGGCCGTGCTCTCTGAGAAATACAACGTGCTGGCCACTGAGGGCAACTTCAACAACGACGTGGGTGTGCCCAAGACGCTGCTGCGCCTGAACAGCGAGCACGAGATTGCCATCATCGAGATGGGTGCCAGTCATCCTGGCGACATCAAGACCCTCGTCGAGACGGCAGAACCCACCTGCGGACTCATCACCAACGTGGGACGTGCCCATCTGCAAGGCTTTGGCTCGTTTGAGGGCGTCGTCAAGACCAAGGGCGAACTCTACGACTACCTGCGCACCAAGGAGGACGGACTGGTGTTTGTCAATGCCGACAACGACTACCTGTGCGACATGCTGACAGACGAGATGTGGTGCACCCCCTACTCCACCGATCCTGAGAAACAATATGCTTGTATCTCTGGCGAGGTGGTGAGCTGCAACCCCCTGCTGAAGTTCCGCTGGCGCAAGCCCCTGATGGAGTTGGAAGAGACAGGCGCCTCGCAGAAGTGGCACAAGGTGCAGACCAACCTCATTGGTGCCTATAACATCGACAACCTGCTGGCAGCCATCGCTGTGGGCATCAACTTCGATGTGGATCGCAAGCAGATAGACCACGCTTTGGAGACCTACGTGCCCACCAACAACCGTTCGCAACTCACAGAGACGCCCTACAACCGACTCATCGTCGATGCCTATAACGCCAACCCATCGAGCATGGCTGCTGCCCTCGAGAACTTCCAGATGGTGGAGCCTCGCGAGGGCGAGACCAAGATGGCCATTCTGGGCGACATGCGCGAGTTGGGCGAGGTGAGTCTGGAGGAGCACCAGAAGACCGTTGACCTGCTGGCCGCTTCGAGTCTTACCAACGTCTGGCTTGTAGGCGACGAGTTTGGCAAGACCACCACCCAGTTCCGCAAGTTCAAGGACGTGGAGGAGGTGAAGGCCGAGATACAGAAAAATCGCCCCACTGGTCACCTTATTCTTATCAAGGGTTCCAACGGGACGAAGCTCTATCAGTTGCCAGAACTGCTATAACGCCTTCACACAACGTTTCATCATACGCGCGCTCTGTTTCTCCAGGGTGCGCGCTTTTTTGTCTGGTCGCCACTGGGGATAGACGCTCTTCAGGGCATAGCGTTCGGCCTCCTGTCTGGTGATAATCGTCTCGATGGTGTTCTTCTCGTCGTTCATCGTCAGCGTCACCACATTCGACTTCGGCGTGATGTCGCGCCCCTGGGCATCCATCGTGCCATACTCCTGGAAGCGGCTCTTGATGGTGCGCATGCCGCGAAGCTCAAAGCGCGATGCCTGCAGGTGCTCTGGCTGTTCTATCGTGGTGTAGAGCCAGGTGCAATGGGGCTCGGCCTGCCATCCACGGGCATAGACAAAGTCCGTGTTGTTGCTACGGATGGTGCAGTGGCTGAACACATAGCCCCACGCCGTCTTCGACGTGCGAGGAGCAGCGATGATATCGCGTCCGCCTCCGTTCTCCCTGCGCTTCTCCATCACCAGCAGGCAGTGGTTGAAGAACACGTCGCCAGCGCCACAGATATAGTCCACCGTGCCATGAATCTCTGAGTCTTCGAAATACGAGTGTCCACGCTCATTATTACTATAATAGGTGTCCTGATACGACAGCATCCTCACGCGCTTGAAGATGGTACCATCGCCCTTGTCCTGCCAGCACACAGCCCTGCCAGCCGCCCCAGAGTGGTAATAGTCCAGGGCGTTCTTCAGCGTCAGGTCCTGCACATAGGTGTTGTGTCCGCGATTCAGCAGCGTGGCCGTCTTGCTGATGCCCTCATCCTCCACCCTGGGTGCATTCACGATGATAGTGCCCTCCACGCTCTGCCCCACCAACGCAATGTTATGCCCGTTGATGGGCGTCAGCACGCGCTCGCCCAGGTCATAGACGCCATTGGGAATCAAGATGAAGAGACGCTTCGACAGCGAGTCGGCATTCTGCTTGTTGGCCTGTTCGATGGCATTCAACAGGCTCTCGGCATTGCCAGCCTCGACCACAGTCTGTGCCTCCATCACCAATGCGACAGTCAGCCATGCTATCAGGAAAAGAAATCTCAGATGTTTCATGTTTGGTTAATAGGTTAGTTACATCAACAAAAAACGCTCATCTCCCTTGCGGTTGATAAGCGCTTTTGTGGTGGTGCCTCCAGGAATCGAACCGGGGACACACGGATTTTCAGTCCGATGCTCTACCAACTGAGCTAAGGCACCTTTTTAAATTCCGGCTGCAAAGGTACAACAAAAAATCGAGAAAACATAACTTTTCCCACAAAAATTTGCTCAACTCGCAAAAAAGCACTACCTTTGCAGCCGATTTCGAGCAATCGGAGTCAATCGGGATGTAGCGCAGTTGGTAGCGCACTACGTTCGGGACGTAGGGGTCGGGCGTTCGAGTCGCCTCATCCCGACAACGCAAGGTTGTCAAACGCA
>CADAKX010000062.1 GCA_902788605.1 uncultured Prevotellaceae bacterium
TAACTCAAATCGCTGGAAAAGCCCTGTGGCAAAGGGCTTGAGGCAAGGTAGGTGTTTGTCAAACAGGTAACCAACAGGTACCTAACACCTACCTATCACCTACCTTTTTGACGTTTTGGGGTCACCCTCACCAAAATCGCTCGAAAAGCCTTTGTACACAGGGATTTCCAGAGATTGAGGATGCTCGTCATCCTCACCACACCCTCACCCAACCCTCACCATATCCTCAACTGGCATCATCAACAGATTTTGCAGTCTTATCATGAATGGCAAGAAGGTGAAGAAGAAATGAAAGACAAAAAAACAGCGAAATCCTAGTTTTTCTCAAAAACACTTTGTAACTTTGCCGTAGAATTACCAAACAAACGCTATATGGAGCCAAAGATTGGAGACAGAATGAAAGTGAGTCCACAGCTGACAAATCAAGCAGATTGGATTGACGGAGAGGTTATTGATGTTGAGCATAACCCGTTTACAGGGTTAGTCATTTCTATCAAAGATAAGCTCGGACGTATTTTTTTCGGTCAGAGCCGCTTCTTTGTTGCTATTTGATCTTTCCACATGTTTGCAATAGCATTTGACATGGATATTAAGGAACTCCGTAACTCTTACGGAGAGCCTTATAATAATGCATATTATGAAATAAAAAAGGTTGAGAACTGGTCTGACTTTACCCAAATCGTTAAAGAAGACGATTAGGTATGTTGGCAGTCAGGATGTGATGGAGGGCTCTCCCAAGCATGGGGTGTATATCCAGAATGGAAAGAAGGTGATGAGGTAGAACCCTTAGTAAATGAGTAATATTTGTGGGCACACGTAAGAAAAACATTTCTCACGTGTGCCCACAATCTTTTTCCTACGTGAGGGAGTATTGCTACAACTGGACTACTTCGACATTCTTATAATCACCAGCGTCCCATCGCTCCTGAATCTTTTGGAGCCTTTGGGCTTTCTCCTCGCCAATTTGCCGCATTTTCTTTAGCACTTTGCGTGAAGCATTATTGATTGTAATATATTCAATTTGTGACATATCTGTTGCCTTTCTTCTTCGGATTCCGCTGCAAAGATAGTATAAAATGAATGAATAAACAAAAAATATCTGAACTTTTTGATAAATAAGTGGATCTTACTTCGTTTTTCTGCGCGCAACTCGTCGTTTCTCTGCAAGCAACTCGTCGTTTCACTTGCAGAGAAACGACTTTTCGGCCACCCTCACCAAAATCGCTCGAAAAGCCTTTGTACACAGGGGTTTCCAGAGATTGAGGATGCTCGTCATCCTCACCACACCCTCACCCAACCCTCACCATATCCTCACCAATCTCAGGCCGCACAAGATCCGTTATTACTGGTAAGCCTAATAGATGCTAAGTGATATACTTATGGAGCTTTTTAAAGTCCGTCGTTAGCGAACTCTTGGTCCTACGCCTACGAACTCACAGTCCGTGGCCTACGGACAGCCTTTTTGCATTAATGGTATCGATTTCATCACCTTCTTACCATTCATGATAAGATTCAAGATGGGAATATGGTGAGGGTTGGGTGAGGGTGTGGTGAGGGTTGAGAGCATCCTCAATCTCTGGAAACCCCTGTGTACAAAGGTATTTCGAGCGATTTTGGTGAGGGTGGCCCGAAAAAATAAAAAAGCGTTGGAACTACTTCAAGAGTTCCAACGCTTTGTTTTCTGCCGCTTCCATCAGTTCGCGCTCTCCTGGCCCTTTGTCGTTGATGCCGCAAAGGTGGAGGATGCCGTGAATGATGACGCGGTGTAGCTCTTCATCATACGACTTGTGGAACAGCTCGGCGTTTGAGCGCACCGTGTCGAGCGAGATCACCAGGTCGCCGTTCAGCACATCGCCCTCGCAATAGTCAAAGGTGATGATGTCTGTGTAGTAGTCGTGACCCAGATAGTCGCGGTTCACCTGCAGGATGTGTTCATCGTCGCAGAACAGGTAGCCCACCTCGCCCACCTTCTTTTGATAGGTGGCGGCAACGGCGCGAATCCAGGCTGTGGTATCGCGCTTCTTGATGGCAGGCATCTTAACGTTTTCGCAGTTGTAACTAATCATGCTTTTCCTTTTATTTTCGCTTGGGAAGATACGGTTCTACGTCCACTTCGAAGTGCTGCAATTCGCGCACCATGCTCGATGAAATGGACGAAAATTGCGGTTCGCTGTACAGCAGGATGGTCTCCACCTGGCCATTGGTCAGCTGGCGATTGATATCGGCCTGTTCGCGCTCGTATTCGAAGTCCTTGACCGAGCGGACACCCTTGACGATGAACTGTGCGCCCACCTCGCGGGCAAAGTCGACAGCCAGTCCGTAGTAGGGCTTCACCTCGATGCGTGGCTCGTCGCGATACAGGTCTTCGATGGCCTTCATCCGCTCTGTGGCAGGCGGGATGCCAGGCTTTGACACATGGTCGCCCACGACGCCTATAATCAGGCGGTCGAATAATGGAAACGATCGGCGAACGATAGAATCGTGGCCGATCGTGAAGGGGTTAAAGCTCCCCACGAAGATACCTATTCTCTCTTTCATGGGTGCAAAGATACGAAAAGTCTTTCAAAAATCCTACTTTATTGGAAAGTATCTTCCGACAAATCTTTGAAGAAGTCGTATCCCAGGATGATGCAGAATTTCTTCAGCAATCCTGTGCTGATGGTCTCTCTCTCGAAAATGTTGTAAACGTTGGTACGCTCGCAATCAATTTCCTTTGCAATAGCGATGACTGACACTCTCTGCTGGTGCATCACTTCCTTAATTCTTTCTCCGATGTGCATAATAGTTTGATTTTATTTTATGAGTTTAAATGTTATGTAATTTAATAATTCTTTCTGTATTGAGTGGGCGTCATGTCGAACGACTGCTTGAACACTCGGCTGAAATAGCCCATGTCGTCGAAGCCGCACTTCAGTGCTACGTCGCCCACCGACATTGTGATATCGGCCTTGAGCAGACGCTTGGCGCGAGCCAGACGCAGTTTCATGATGTAGGCCGATGAGTTCTGGCCTGTCAGCGCCATGATCTTGCGGTTCAGCTGGTTGCGGCTCAGCGCCATCTCGCTGGCCACCGTCTCCATGTCCACGTTGCCCTTGGCCATAAGGCGATAGGTGGTGTCGATGATGCGGTTGAGGAACTGCCTGTCGGCTGCCGTCATGGTGGCATCGGTGGTATTCTCCTCTATGCTCAGGTTGGCCATCTTGTCGCGTATGCGCTGCTGACGTTCCAACAGTTTTCTCACTCTCACCAGCAGCTCTTCCGAGTTGAATGGCTTCACCAGATAGGCGTCGGCGCCGGCATCCAGTCCCTCGATACGGTCATCCTCAGTCGTCTTGGCCGAGATGATGATGATGGGGATGTGGTTGAGCAATTCTTCGCTTCTGACGGTGCGACATAGTTCCAGTCCGTTGACGGCACCAGGCATCATCACGTCTGTGATAATCAGGTCGGGCACGGTCTCTTTGGCCTTCTGCAGTCCCTCCACGCCGTTGCGCGCAAAGAGCAGGTTCGACTTTGTCAGGTGCTGCGCGATATAGTGCGCGATGTCCTGATTGTCCTCTACGATGAGGATCTGCTTACCTTCGGCGATCGCCATCGCCTGCGACTGCTTTTGTATGCTGAATTGTGTCTGGTCTTCTTCGTTCTCCTTGGGCAGGGCGATAACCGGCTTCTCCAGTTCGCTGGCGTCGAAGGTGGGATAGGCGTCCGTTTGCTTGGCGTCGGCGTGCTTGGTAGGCAGGATGATGGTGAAGGTGCTACCCTGTCCCTCGTGGCTGTCCACCGATACGGTGCCGTCCATTGCCTCTACGGTCATCTTGACCACCGACAGGCCGATGCCCGTACCAATCTCTGTTCCCAGGCGCTCGCCCTGATAGAAGGCGTCGAACACGTGGCGCATCTCTCCCTTGGGAATGCCTCGGCCCGTGTCGAAGACCTGGATCTTTATTTTGTTGCCCCACTGCTCCAGAGTGATGTTGATTTTGCCGTATTGCTCAGTATATTTCACCGAGTTTGACAGCAGGTTCGACAGCATCTTCTGCATATAGTCGGGCACGAAGTCCATCTCCAGTTGTGTCAGCGAGTGGCTGAACGTCAGCTCCTGTCGCTTGCTCTCGGCATAGGGCAGGAAGTTCTGGATAATCATATCCGTGAAGGCGATGATGTCGCCGTGACGCCAGCGTGGCTCTCCCACAGCCGAGCGGATCTTTGAGATGTCCAGCAGCTGGTTGATGAGGCTCAGCAGCGAGTTGCTTTGGCGGACAATCATCTTGGCTGCCGAGCGCACCTGACCGATATCCTCGATATCCTCGTTTTCCAGCTGGTGGCTGATGCCCAGGATGACGGTGAGCGGGGTGCGGAACTCGTGAGTCACGTTTCTGAAGAAGATCTCACGCACGCGCTGCGTGTCTCTCATCATCAACTGCTTGGTGTCTCTCGAGTGCAGGTGGTGCCACAGGAAGACGATGATCGCCATTGCCAGCAGCAGCACCAGGAAGGCCACAATCAGAAAGGTATTCTTCTGCAGGCGTTTCGTCTCGTAGTAGGCTTGCGCCTCTTTTTGCTGCTGAATGTGGTTGAAGCGCTCCTGCTCCATACACATATTATAGATGTGTGTGACGGCACGCTTGTCCAGACGACTGGTAATCAGGCTGTCGTTGCCCATGTATTCCTTGTGAGGAAGCTGCTCGTCGTCCAGTTCCTTATCTTTGTTCCCGTTCAGCTGATGCTCAATGTTCAGGGCTGCGCGGAAAGCTCCGTCGGCCTGGTCCTTATTGGATATCAGGCGGAAGACGTGGCCCATGCCGTTATAGGTGTCAGCCAGGTTCTGCTGTGCTCTCCTGTTGTATCTGTCCTTATATCGTGTGCTCAGCGCCAGTGAGTTCAGCAGGTGCTGTGTGGCGTTCTCCAGCTGTCCCATCTGCAGATAGTTGAAGGCAATCTGGTTGTGAATCTTCATAATCTCGATGGTGTCGTTCATCTCGTTGGCGTGGGCCAGTCCGTGCTGGAAGTGGTTCAGCGCCGAGAAATTCTGGTTCTGCTCGCGGTAGTACACGCCCATATATCTATAGGTCATGATCTGTCCCAGTTCGTCTGTCTGCTCCTCATAGTTCAGCAGCATCTCGTTCAGCGAGTCGATAGAATGGATATTTCCCAAAATCTCCTCTTTGGCGTCGCGATCCTCGTCGGTGAAGACAGGACCGCCATTATTATTGCTGCATGCGGTGGCGAGCAACAATATAAGAGGTAATATAATGGGTCTAATATTCATTTTTCTTGTAGTTGAACTCCTGTGTTTTCTGACTGTTAACAGGGTTGTCGTTCGTTTTTCGGATGCAAAAGTAGTAATTATGCAAATAAACGTGTGTAAATTCTTTGGAAAAGTTATGTTTTTCATGTAGAAGTTTGTTAGACACATTTTGACTGATTAAAATACTGATAATCAAGCATTTTGTTCTTTTGTATGTTTCAAAAGTCCAAAAAAGTTTGCACAAAAAAGTTTGGCGAATCCTAAAAAAGTTCGAAATCAGGGCCGGACTATTTGATGAAAAAAGTCATTCATCAAACAGTCCGGGCTGTAGTAAGCCACCCGTATAGGGGTTGCGTCCAAAGTGTCTGTAGGCCAATTCGGTCACCATGCGTCCGCGAGGCGTACGCTTGATAAAACCTTCCATAATGAGGAATGGCTCATAGACCTCCTCCACGGTACCGGCGTCTTCGCCGATGGCTGTGGCGATGGTGGTGATGCCCACGGGTCCACCCTTAAACTTGTCGATGATAGTCAGCAGAATCTTGTTGTCAATCTCGTCAAGTCCATACTTATCTATATTAAGGGCTGTCAGAGCGACACGCGAAATCTTGGTGTCGATGGCACCGTTGCCCTTCACCTGAGCAAAGTCGCGCACGCGGCGCAGCAGGGCGTTGGCAATACGAGGCGTGCCTCGGCTGCGGCCTGCAATCTCCAGGGCAGCGTCCTCGGTGATGGGCACGCCCAGGATGTTGCTCGAACGCTCGATAATCTTGCTCAGCGTCTCTGGGTCATAGTACTCCAGATGCATGTTGATGCCAAAGCGTGCACGGAGTGGGGCCGTCAGCAGTCCGCTGCGCGTGGTGGCTCCCACCAGCGTAAACGGGTTGAGGTCAATCTGGATGCTGCGTGCCGAGGGACCCTTGTCAATCATGATGTCTATGCGATAATCCTCCATCGCGCTGTAGAGATATTCCTCTACCACAGGCGACAGGCGATGAATCTCGTCGATAAACAACACGTCGCGCGGCTCCAGCGAGGTCAGGATGCCGGCCAGGTCGCCAGGCTTGTCCAACACGGGTCCGCTCGTTATCTTAAAGCCCACACCCAGTTCGTTGGCAATGATGTTGCTCAGCGTGGTCTTGCCCAGTCCTGGAGGACCGTGCAGCAGGGTGTGATCGAGTGGCTCGCCGCGATACTTCGCTGCTTCAACAAACACCTGCAGATTCTCTACGATCTTCTGCTGTCCGCTGAAGTCACCAAAGCGCAGGGGGCGCAAGGCGTTCTCAAACTCCTTTTCGCCTCCGCCGGCAAACCGCTCTTCGCGAATATCAAAATCTTCGTCCATCATAATGTGGGCAAAGGTACAAAAAGTTAAGTGAAAAGCAAAAGGGTTTCAATTATTTTTTGTACCTTTACACCCAGAATAACATTTGTTGATGACATAAAACCAATAATGATGAACCTGAATCTGACATCTACCATCAATTTTGATCATATCGCCGACCGCCAGTTGCGCAGCGATGTGATTGCACTCTGCCTCAAGACAGGAAAGCCGGTATTGAAGCTTTCGACGAAAGATTATGTGGACAACGGCATGCAGCACTATGTGGAGGAATACGGCTCGGCCGGCCTGGTTAATATCGCCGTGTTCAACATCCTGCAGCACACCATTACGGGTTGGCCGGGCGGAAAACCCAATGCTGACGACTCCACACGACCGGAGCGTGCGTTGCCTTATCCCAAGCGCGTCATCGTCTTTTCGCCGCATCCCGACGACGACGTCATCTCGATGGGTGGCACCATCCGCCGACTGAAACAGCAGGGGCACGATGTCCACATTGCCTACGAGACCTCAGGAAATATTGCTGTGGCCGACGAGGAGGTGAGGCTCTATATGCATTTCCTTCGTGCGTTTAATGAGGTGTTTGCCAATGGTAGCGACGAACTTATCAAACACTATGCCGATGATGTGCTGGGATTCATCAAGCGGAAGCAGGAGGGCGATTTTGACAATCGCGACGTGTTGACTATCAAGGGACTTATCCGTAGGGGAGAGGCGCGCAATGCCTGTGGATATAATGGTGTTAAGAAAGACCATATCCACTTTCTCGACCTGCCTTTCTATGAGAGTGGAAAGATTGAAAAACTGCCGATGACGGAGCGCGATGTGCGTATCATTCAGGAGCTGTTGCAGCAGATACAGCCCCATCAGATATATGTGGCAGCCGACCTGGCCGACCCGCATGGCACGCATCGCGTGTGTACTGATGCCGTGCTGGCAGCCATCGATGAGGAAAAGCAGGCGAGTGCCGAATGGCTCAATGATTGCCGTGTGTGGATGTATCGTGGTGCATGGTCTGAATGGGAGATAGAGAATATCGAGATGTGTGTGCCCATGAGTCCTGAGGAGTTGCGCGAAAAGCGCAATGCCATCCTGCGCCATCAGCTGGCAGCGTGCCGAAGACCGCAACCGCGCCACCGCCAAACTCTATGACGACCTTGGACTGGCTTGCTATGAGGCAATGGAGGCCTTCGTCGAATATAAGTTCTAATCTAAGGCCAATCTTCAAAAATCGCCCATTTCATCGGGAATATTAAGCCTGGCAACTTCTGCCAGGCTTACTTTTTCCTGTTTTGGGACATATTTTTCCTACCCTGAGACAATTGTTTCCTGAAGATACATTACTTTTGCAATCAAATAATATAATTCATTCATAGAAGATTTAAGATTATGGCAACACTGACAAATGCACAGATTGAGCAGAAGAAGCAGCTGCTCGCAGAGAAAACGAAAGAGATGAAGGCTATCTACGACGAACTCGCAGAGGCTGGTGTGATAGAGTTGTCTGAGGACGACCTTGGTCAGACGGCAGGCGGCAAATCTCCTCTTGATTGGTATTATGAAAGGAAAAGAAGAAATCCGGAATTTCGTTAATGTAGTTCACTTGTGTAGGTTACGCAGGACGATCTTTCTGAAAGAAACTGGTACAACAGATAAGGGCTGTCTCGAAAGACAGCCCTTATCTGTTATTTCTTACTTACTCGCAACCTTGACCTAGGGTCGAAGTCGCTCTCGTTCGGAAAAGTTCGAATAAATTCGACTTTTTCCTCACTTACTCGCAACCTTGACCTACGGTCGAAGTCGCTCTCGTTCGGAATAGTTCGAATAAATTCGACTTTTCTCTCACTTACTCGCGACTTTGCGGTAATCCGATGGCGACATGCCGTAGGCATCACTAAAGATACGGAAGAACGAACTGCGGGAGAAACCTGAGAGTTCGGCAATCACTGATATAGAGTCATCCGTCGTGGCCAGCAAACGGGTGGCATAACGCAGACGGTACTCGTTGAGGAAACCGTTTAAATTCTTACCATTGGTACAGGCGCTGATGGCATCGGTGACATAGTGCTCATTGGTGCCAAGGAGCTGGGCCAAGCGGCTGCGGTCCAGTTCGGCATCGGTATAGATATGGTCTTTACCGTCCATGAGGTCGCAGATACGACGGAAGAGTTGCTGTTCAGCTGTGAGGTTTTCTTGGGGTTCAGCCTTCAACTGTTCGATGGTCTGTCGCTCTTCGCGTTCGCGCTGTTCTATCTCCTCCACCAGTCGGCGGTTTTTCTCAAGGAGCACCTTATTATATCTATATGAGCGCCACAGGAGATAGACGATGAGCAGGATGATGAGTACGGCAGAAATGGAGATGATACGGTGAAGTAACGCCTCTGCCTTGGCCTCATTCAGTTCCAGCTCCCTTTCATGTGTCTGGTAGATAACGGCCAACTCGGCGGCATCGTTCTCCTTTTGCCAGGCTACGGCCGAGTCGATGGCTTCACAAATATCGATTCCTACTTTCAAGGCTTCGTCTGTGCGCCCTGCTTTCACGTTGGCCACGTAGCGTGGTGTCAGGAGATAGCAGATGTTGTCGAAGTTCATCTTGGCACCGTTTGTAGCCAGTTCGCTGGTGTCCAGTTTCTCGTATAGGTCGGCTATTTCGTTATAGCGACCAACGGACCTCAGGAATTCCAGGGCTTCAGAAATGACATAAACGTGCTCAATGCGACTGCGGGGGATGGCATGGTAAACGTCCAGCGCTTCTTGGGGATGACCCGTACCTTGCAGCAGCATGGCACGATAGATGGCCAGATGAGCCTTAAACTCCTCACAGAAGGTGGAATCTCTCTTGTTATCTACCTTTTTCTCAAAAAACTGGAATTCGTATTCGCCTCGCTTCAGCCATTCTGCAAGTTTGTCATATTGGCCCGTTTTCCAGTAGAATTCAGACATGGCCGAGGCAAAGACAACGATATCAAGATTGCCACTACCAGACCCCCAAGTCTCTATCGACTTCTCGAAGCCTCTGATGAACGTACGCTCAGCATCCTCTATTTGATTCACAGCCCACTGGTTCTGTGCTATCTGTAGCAGCACGGAATAGCGTCTCCGGGAAGGGTAGTCCTTATGCTTCTCTATCACCTTCACCACGTCGGCAGCCACCTTCATCGAGCCTTCAACGTCGTTTCGTTGGTAGAGAACCGACATCAATCCGTAACTTGTTTCAGAATAGGTCACCAAGTCTCTGGCAGGATCATCCTTCAGCGCGTCGTACGCTTTCTTGAAGTACAATTCTGCCAGTCGCTTTTGGCCAAGCCTGTCGTATTTCGAGCCGAGCATCCAGTCGGCCATCGCCGCTGTATCGCGTTGCGTCTGCTCAGCAGTCTGTCCCTCTCCCTGTCCAACGCCATCTTTGCAGGCTGCAACAAACAGTCCGGCAATAATCGCAATCAGGAGAATGATAAATCTGTTATTCCTCATACCAATTCATTCTTCAACTGCTGTGCCTTGTCGGCCAGTTGCTTCAACTGCTGTTTCTTCTGCTCAATCTGTGCATTTGTCAGTGTTGCCATAATCTTAAGTTTTTTATGAATGAAATATTATAATCGATGTTACGACATTCCTTTTCGTTGGAATGACGATGCAAAATTATATAAAACATGAGATATGGGTGTCTCATTGACGGAAAAAGATGTCCCAAATCAGGAAAAATCGATTATTTCCTGTTTTGGGACAAGTTTTTCCTACCATGAGACAATTGTTTCCTGAAGATACATTACTTTTGCAATCAAATAATATTTTTCATTCATAAAAAACTTAAGATTATGGCAACACTGACAAATGCACAGATTGAGCAGAAGAAGCAACTGCTCGCAGAGAAAATGAAAGAGATGAAGGCCATCTACGACGAACTCGCAGAGGCTGGTGCTATTGAGATTTCGGATGACGACCTCGACCAGGCTGCAGGTGGCAATAGTTTAGACCCTTATTATCAGCGAAAAGTAAATTATCCAATCTTTCGTTAATGTAGTCCCTCCGTGTAGGTAACACAGGACTATATTCCTGAAAGAAACCTGTACAAAAGATAAGGGCTGTCTCGAAAGACAGCCCTTGTTATTTATGTCATCTGTTGACGATTATGATGTTTTCAGATGATAGTGTTACTTATTATAGTAGGCCTTGAAAGTCTTCTCCCAAAGCTTTGTCTTATCTGCCTCTGGCAGTCTTTCCTTCGAAACAGTAATGGTGAAGTCGTAGAGCAGCGAGTCTGGCTCCTCGAAAGCATTGGCAATCTGGTCGAAGAAAGCCGTATTATAGCCGTCCAGATCTTTTGCCAAATACCAAGCATCAGAAGCATCCTTAATAGCCTCCTTGATATTCAGGTATAGCTGAGTTCTGAAATTGTTGCTCTTCTTCCTCAGAGATTCCACCTTAGCGCTGTCTTCAGCCGTCTTCAATGAATAGAGCGAGTCGATGATGGCCTTCATTCCCTTGGTGTCGTATTCATCTTTAAGCACCAGTTTGGCATAGGGCGTTGTGAGACTCTTTCCTGCCTTCAGCTTGGCCACCACCAGAGCCTGACCAGCAACGCCATTGTTTCCATACAGGGTGAATCCCAGAAGGAGACTCTTCAAGTTAGGGAACTGCTTCAGCACCTCCTCGCAGGCAGCTTTCATCTCTGCGTCCTGGTTGCTGGTGTAGGTCTTCTTATAGATATTGCCTTCCAAGCCCACGGCGCTGTTCAAGGCGGCATTCACCATCTGTGCCTCGTCCGTGTAATATCCGTCGGAATTCATTATATCGAACTCCACAAAATACTGATAGGCACCGGCCACCGGCGACGTTGGGGTGTCATCATCACCGCAGGCGGTGAACACTGTTGTTGTCATTGCGCAGCAAAGGACGGCTGCGAGCGTCATCATGATCTTTTTCATTGTTTTACTTTTATGAGTGAAATGAATTCTGTTACGACATTCCTTTTCATAGGAATGACGCTGCAAAATTATATAGAACATGGGATATAGATGTCTCACTGGCGGAAAAAGATGTCCCAAATCAGGAAAAATCGTTTTTTTTTTCTGTTTTGGGGACAACAGTTTTTCCTAGTGACTGCAAGTTGTTCAAAGATTCTTTTCCTTGGCAATGTTGCGATACTCCGAGGGAGTCATCTTGAACTTTTCGCGGAAAAGAGTATTGAAGTGGCTGCGGCTGCTGAACCCGCTCTGCTCTACGATGAGGCCAACGGCGTTGTAGTTCGTGGCGAGCATCTGGGCGAGGCTGTCGCGGCTCAGGGCTTCCTGTCGTTCGTCGGCCTCGTTCATGTCCATCACCCCGCGTATCTCGGCAGTATCAAGCATCTTGAGCGCACGTTCAGGTTCTTCCTTCAGATATTTGCGCACGTTCTCCCACTGATAAGTACTATCGGCATCAGCCACGTTGCCGTTGCCATTACTGTTGCCGTTGGTACAACTGATGGCCATGGCTGCCACTACCAAGAACACATAAAGCAGATTCTTCAAAAGTTGATTTCTTTGTTAAATTTCGGTGCGAAGTTACGCATTTTTTCTCGAAAAACTATTTCAAATGTTACATATTCTTTTCTTTTTTGTCTCAAAATGCCATTTGTGCGCCATGAGAACAAAGTCGTGCGCCGTGAGAACACACCTTTTAATGACTACACATAACTTTGCAACCAGAAAATCAAACCGACAAATGGATATGACGCTTTCATTCATCATCG
>CADAKX010000063.1 GCA_902788605.1 uncultured Prevotellaceae bacterium
CGGCAAGTATTACGCCAAGGCCGTGTACGACAACCATTTCATTGGCACTGAGGAGCTCTCAGACTATATCCAGAACCAGGCGTCCGTGAAGAAGAGTGATATCAAGGCCGTCCTCCAGGAACTGGGCGAGGCCTTCAAGCACTTCTTCGAGATGGGCCAGAAGATCAAGCTCGACGGCATCGGCATCTTCAAGGTGGGCTTCTCGAGCATCGGCGTGGCCAAGATTGAGGACTGCGGTGCCCAGACCATCACCACCCGCCGCGTGCTCTTCCAGCCCGAGACCTCTCGCGTCATCGTCGGCCAGAAGAAGCTGCTCAACGGCTCGGTCAAGCAGAAGTATGTCAATGCCATCGGCATGCTGAAGGACGTCGCCTTCGAGGAGACCCACGAGAACCTGATGGTGGGAACCTCACCCCAGCAGACCTCACCCCAGCCCTCTCCCAGTGGAGAGGGAGCTAGTCAGACTGGCAATGAGAACGGCAACCAGGGCGGCAATGAGAACCAGAACCAGGGTGGCGGCACCACCAATCCTCCCTCTGGCGGTGGCAACGAGAACGACTGATTCAATGACTAAGTAGCAAGGGCGTGTCCGGGGAAAAGCGACGAGACACCTGAAGAGGCTCCAGATTCCTTCTTCTTGCGTCCCTTCGGTAGCAAGCGTCTCGCTATGCTCGCCGAGCGCCCTCTTACATCTTCCATCTTACCTCTCGTGAACGCATCCTGCGCGTCCTTGCTATTTGTTTATTCGTTAAATTCGTGATATTCGTGTTCAAAAACTAACTAAACTAGACTTAACAATTATGAGAATTTCAACATCCACTTGGAAGCAAGTGCTTCAGATTCTTGGTACTATCATCACTACCATCGCTGGCACGCTCTGCGTACAGAGCTGCATGTAAGGTACAAATTTCAAATAGCACTCTTCCAATGGAAGGGTGCTATTTCTTTTTCTAGAAAGAGAACAGGTAGCACGTTGTCTGACCCCATCTGCGCTGTTGCAGGTCTTCAGGTCTTATTAAGAAGTTCAGCATGCCTGAATCGTGGAACGTCAATCCCCAGCGGTCAGACTCATCCACTTGCAGCAGCGACAGCCAGCCCGTCATTTCTTGGCGCACCTCTTCTAAATATGGGTAGCCTAACAGACTCAGTCCGTCATCATCCTTGGAGCTTTTCCTGAAGCTGATGGCCTCAGCGGGCATTGTGGCCTGCGTACCGTCAGGATAGTTCAAGTGATGGGTGTGCAGCTGGTCGAGAGATGAGGAGTAGAGCACTCGGAAATACTCTTTTTTCCATTCGCCCATACCAGGATAGGCTGGTGTGTCGAAATCACCCAGAAAATAGTCGAGGGCAGCAAAGAAATAGAGCATTCCTTCATGAGGCAGCAGTCCATCGGGATCGAATGGGGCGATATCAGCACAGCGAATCTGGCAAACGAAGGTCAGCGGGTCGTCATACGACTCACCGTCCTCGTCTCTCACCATCACCGTAGGCCAGTCAAGTTCTTCAGGCATGTCAGGCTCTCCCCACCATTTACTCTGTCCCGTCAACGGGCTGTCAGCCAAGTGTGTCTCAATACGTATCATGTTCTTTTACGCGTCTTTTTCTTCAGTTCCCCATTCTCCCAGCCATCAATACTTGCCGATGGTTCATAGATTTTTTGATCATAGTTATTTGTCAGATAGCTGCCACCCTGCTGACAAATTTGATAGATGCCATTCCTCTCGTATTCATTATGAAGCGTAAGATTCAGAGTCATGCAGTCCTTCTGACTCTCGTCGTCTATCTGGAAGTCCATCACCTTCAGGTCGTATGAGTCGTAGTCGTAGCCATTCCATGCCATACGCCGTATTCGCTCGTTACGACACCACTCACGGACATAAGGTTGCTTCTCGTCCAAGAACAGTTCGAAACCGTAGCGGCGGTGATTCTTGAACAAAGCGATGGAATCGGGCCCTTCAGGATGGTGAATACGGAATAGTCCCGTCAGAAGAAATGTCTGGAAGTCATCAGAGGTTTTAAGCCATGCCCGCTCGATAGAAGAGCCGTCAGCAAAGAGGAAGCGCCCCTCGGCAGCATAGCAAGGTCCATCGATATGTGCATAGTTCAAATGGAAAGTGCCTTCGAACCCATCATTATTGGGCCAGGCCACCATTCCATGGCCTTTGCACCCTTTCAGTTCCTGTCTGACAGGATCGGGGAGTTGTATGTCGCCAATATAGATAATTTCTGGGTGGAGCACTTTCACTGTGGTCAGTGAGTAGCAAGTAACACCATAGTTTTGCGACAAGATGCCCTCGTCAACAAGCTGTTCCTCGCCCTCCTTGATAGTAAATTGCTTGGCCAGACTGGGAATAGCGCTACGATAGTCAAGACAGAGTTGATGGCCATCATAGGCCGTGACAATAGGAGCTTCACTCCCCTTCCATCGCGGCAATTTCTCGCCAACCTTTATCTCCTCTTGGTCCACTTCGATGCTATTGAAGGCTTCCTTCTGCACAAAAGCCCCCCTGTCACTGTAACTGTGATAAATATTAATGTAACACGCGATTGCCATATCTAACTATAAACTATAAACTTGAACATGCGAAAAACTCTATACTAATCAAACATCACCCTTGGGTTGAGTTCATGGGGCGACTGCCAGATAATGCCGCGCTCGGATAACACTTCACGCAGGGTACTCCAGTAGGCGAAGCAGAAGCCCATTCCACGCGGTGTATCGCCCAAGCGGCGGTCGCATTCTTGCTCTACCTCGTAGTAATTGTCCTCCCACAGAGGCGTACGCTTGACAGCGGCAAAACGCAGATGTCGGTCGTATAGCTTCATAAAGTCGCTCACGCTGACATGCTCCGTGTCGATATAGTCCTCCAGACGCTGGATGTCGGCCTGCACCTCTTCCTCTGTGGGATAGCGTTCCGAATCCTGCTCATCCGACTGACGCACCAGTTCCAACTTATACTTTAAGATAGAAAGTACTAACCGTGGCACATCATACTCTGGCAATTGGCTGATGACAGCCCCACAAGCCAGCGCCTTCCCAATGGGAGGTTCTTCCGTGGCGTCAATCTCTTTGAGTAACTGCACGCACTCGTTGGCCAATGGAATGTTTTTCCACTGACGCATATCCTCGGAGTTCTTGCGCATCTCATCGACTATGGCAATGACACGCTGTGCCTTATCATCCTCTTTTCCAACCATATCGTAATTCTATTTACAGATTATTTTCAGGCTATCGTCAATAGTGTAGTCATAATCATCACCGTAGATAGTTGCGGTGCATTTTCGCTCATCCACATATTCCTTCGTCTCGCCTCGATGAATGGTATCTATGATTTCCTTACTATCGGACATAAAGCATCCTCTGACTATGTAGCTCACACTATCGGCCGTCAGCTCTAAAATATCAATGCCCTTACCATCATCTCCGAGGGAAGAGTTCCAGAGATGGGCAGCATCCTTGTAGTTGAAGAAGCCCTCCTTTTTCGCTATAATCAAGAAGCACCCCTGTTTAGTGTAGTCGAAGCCATGATGGTGTTCCTCAACAATCAGTGCAGGCGTTTTAATGGATGGATCTGGCATGAAGGTCTCAACGATAAGGCAGCCGTCCTTCCAATCTCCTTCGTAGTAAAGTCCGTTTTTAAACGTATATTTGCCGTGCCCATTCTCCCAATTATTGTCATACTCACATTCGAAGGTATCGCCGTTAGCATAGTGCCACGTGCCGTGCCCCTGTTTCTTTCCGTCGGCAAACTCGCCATCAAACTGGTCAACGCCATTGGTGAAATAACCGGTGAAATGGTCTACTTCGACGGTGCCTTTGCCATGACGCTTGCCGTTGCGGAAGGTGCCTGTATAGACTTCGGTGACCAATGTCAGGTGGATGCCTCTCTCATCGCCTTTGGTAGCCACACCCTGACCATGCTCCATGTCGTTGAGCCATTCGCCTTCGTAGTCGCAGGTATGTCTGGCGCCAGCTTTGGTAAACTCGTAGTAGTGACCTGTTCCGGAGCGTTTGCCGTGCTCCCACTGTCCTTTATATTTTCCACAGCAGCCGTTCAGCTTATAGTCCATGCGACCATAGCCGTGAGGTAGTCCTTCGGCATCGACATCGCCTTTATAAGAATTACCGTTTTTATACTGGATGGTTTTCATATCGCTCTTTATTTTATACTCATCACTGGCGTAACCTCATTCCCGTTAGGGCAACAAGTGCTTACACCCATGCATCGTATTTTCCGTCATCATCATAATCGTCTTCGTCGTCCTCCTGTTCAGACAAATGCTCAAACAAGGGTTGCCAGTATTTCTCCAACTCCTCCTTATGCTTCAGCAGGAAGGCTGGGTCGCTGACGCGACGCAGTCCTTTGAGCGCCTCTTCGTCTTCATAATAATAACGGGCGGCGCGCAGCCACAGTTCGGCTATCTCCATGGGGGTTAGGGTCTCTGACCAGTTGCCTTCTTCAGCCAATCTAGCCATTGTCGTGAGACTGGCGACGTGGCCCAACCTGACACCCTCTTTCAGATATCTTCTTGACTCCCATTCGTTCCTATAGAAGCCCAGCTGACCGTAGTAATAATGATACCAAAGGAAGTAGGCGCACAGGCCTTCGCCTTTATCCATGCCACGGTGCAGCCAGTTGGAAATATTACGATGTAGCTCTTGGCAGTCTGAATAGTCCAGTTCCTTAAAGTCTTCCTCGGACATCTCTGAGCCGTAGGTGCAGCAGCTTGCACTTCCCTTCTTGATGCCTTCCTCCATGATGCTGTCATAGAGTGCCATATTGCCACGCTCAAGATAGACATAGGCCAATGTAGAATAGGTCTCGATGTCACCTTTCGCAATGGCTTGCTCATACTGGCTGATGGCATCGTCCTTTCGCCCCAACTCTTCATAGGCATAGCCCAGTATCGTGTGCCAATAGGGGTCATAATCTTCTGTCTCGCTGAGCCGCTTCTCTATCTCCTTCGCCACCAGCGCAGGTTCTGCCTGGCAACGGATACCGTAGAGGCGGAAGCGAGCCCAATGCTGAGCCGCTGCTATGCTGCCCTGACTGATGGCTTGTTGCATCAGAAGGTTGCTCTTATCGATGTCCATCACGTTTGCCTCCACATCGCCATATCGCCACAACAGGGCATAGCCGGCCAAGGCATCGGGCACCTGTTCCTTCGAGGCGTTCAGCAGTCGTTCAACCTCAATCCTCGAATCTCCTTCGGGATTCATGTAGTAGAGCCATCGTGCGTAACCGTATTCTGCAAAGGGGTCGCCCTGAGCGGCCATGTTCTTCAGCAGACTCACATCGTCTGCGCTAAGGTGCATCATCCTGCCTTTGGTGCGGAAGTGGCGCAGGAATGTCTCGTCGCGAGTCATCTTTATAACGGAATCCTCCACCAACTTTGTTGAGATGTAGAGTTCAAACGAGGTGTAGCTCATACCACCCTCGTCCAACTTCACCCCGCTGCGGTCAGGGGTGATGACATAGTTCTGATTACTATATTCTATAGTCAGCGAGTGTTCGTCGAAGGCTTTCACTATGATTTTCGAAAACAATCCACCCCACTCGCTACTCATGGGCAGCGGGGAGGTTGACAGGCATCCCCCCACTTTGACCGGATGGTCAGGAAAGGGATTCTCCTCCGTCGGTCGCTTATACGTGATTGAGTGACTCTCTTCGTGACGGTCTGCACGCCAATAGATGGTGACAATGGCATGGTTCCAAAGGTTGTTCTCAGTAATATTCATATTTTGCGTTTTGGTTTCTATGCCGCAAATATACTAAAAAAGCCCGTAATACAAAAATAATTTTGGAAATTCTTTGCACAAAGCGTTCTTTTAGGTCGAGCGAGCGCAAAATAGCCTAAAAACGGAATAATCCTCCAACTGGCCGCTGCCCGCAATTTCCTCAATGCACTGCTGCATATCCCTGCCGTCATCGAGAGGTACGAGAAGGATAATGCCCGTTTGCAGGTGGACGTGCCGCTGCTGCAGTCCATCGTTGGCAAACAATCTGACAAAATAGCACGAAAAAGAGGTAAAAAAAGGGGCGAAGTTTATGGCATGTCACCGTCGGATTACAGAAAAGTCGCGAAAAAATAAAAAATCCCCATTCCATCGGTAAGAAAGGTGTCTGGCCGTCTCACTCCAGACACCTTTTTCACGTTTTGAGACTGCCTGAAAAGCACATTTTCTCGAAATGAGACTATTTTTTCCTACCGTGGGACTGTCGTTTCTCCGCCTTGCCGTACCTTTGCCACCGAAATCAAAATCACAAAGCGTATGGATATAACACTCATCATAACCGTTGCTCTGGCCTCCGCCATTATTGTAGCGCTGTTGGTGCTCGTGGGCATCATCATCTACCAGCGTTGGCGCATTGGCGACCAGAACGTCTTTATCGACCGCTTCTTCCGACAGAATGAGGAACAGCGTGAAAAGATGAAGAAGGCAGGACTGTTATAGACATCATAATAAAAAGAAACGAATATGAAAAGAATCGTAACAATCGTGGCGCTGATATGCGCTATGACATTCCAAGTGAATGCACAGAGCATTGAGGTCGAACCTATCAGGAAGGACACCGTGGCTGAGAACGTCAGAAAGAACGCCGAGGCAGCGGTGAAACTCGCTGACAAGAACCCGAAGGACGGCATGAAGCAACTCCGTGCAGCCGATGCGCTGACCGCCGCTGCCCTTGATGACAAGAGCCAGTTCGACCGCGCCATCGACTACGCACACAAGGCGCTGAAAATCGCCCAGGCGCAGAAAGAGTTGAAGGACACGCTCCTGGCCGGTTCGTGTATGGTGCTCAGTAAAATCTACCTGTTTCAAAACAGCATGGACAATGCTATCGACTATTTGGAAATGGCCGTAGATGCCTACAAGAAGGAACTGGGCCGCTACGACCCCGTGACCATCTACAATCGCCTCTACGCCGGGCGCGTCATCATTTCGGCCTATCCAGATACGCGGCGCGGTTTCCTGCACATCCTACAGGCTTTCTACGACAACGACACGGCTCCCGCCGACAAGCGCATCAAGAGCATGCCGCGCATCAACGTGCAGATGAACGAGGCCATGGAGCTGTTCTTGGCAGCATACGTCAACAGCAACCGCTATGCCGTGCCGACGGTGATGATGGACGGAGAGAAATACTTCATTGTGCAGACCCGTGACTGGTGTGTCGGTCAGCCGTTGGTGAACTGGATGACTCCCAACATCTTGCGCTCTGAGGCCGAGCGGCAGGCCCACGCCGGAGAGGACATCATCGTGGTGAACGACAAGACTTCCGAGTTCCGTCGCCTCACCAAGGAGGAGGGACAGCAGTGCCGCCTTGAGTTCGAATACCGTTTCAATGCCGACACGCACGACATTGATGTGAATCCCAACAGCGGCAGCGTCATGTACTTCCCGCCCCAAACGTACAATGAAATAGTCAGACGCTTCCAGGAGTTTAAGGATAGATGCCGGTGAACAGTTGCTGGTAATAAGTATCGACAAATAATCACCCCATTAAATTAAAAACAAATATGAGGAAGCGAACCTACCCGGTAGAACGTACATTCAATCCTATTATTCAAATAAAAAA
>CADAKX010000064.1 GCA_902788605.1 uncultured Prevotellaceae bacterium
CGAATTTATTCGAGTTTTGCCGAGCGCAAATGTCATCGAGCGAAACTCTGGTGGCACTTACCACACTAATGCTCGCTTCTCCTTGGGGATAAACATCTTGTCGGTGGGCAGGATGTCGAAAGCCTCGTACCAGGTATCGATCATCGGCAGGGCTGCCATCACACGCAGACGAGCTGGTGAGTGAACGTCGCTGTTCACCAACATGGCGGTGTACTCAGGCGTTGAGTTGCAAGCCCAGACGCGGGCATAAGCCAAGAAGAAACGCTGATCAGGGGTGAAGCCATCGACATCGCCGAGAGGCTCAGAGGCCATGCGATTCTTGTAGGCACGATAGGCAATCTTCAGGCCACCATTGTCGCTGACGTTCTCGCCGAGGGTTTTCTGACCGTTCACTTTCAGACCAGGCACGGCTTCCTGCTCACTGAACCAGTCGGCAATAACCTTGGTACGCTCATCATAGCGGGCCTTATCGCCAGCCGTCCACCAATTGGCGAGATTACCGTCTTTGTCGAACTGACAGCCCTGGTCGTCAAAGCCGTGGGTCATCTCATGGCCTATGACAGCTCCTATAGCACCATAGTTGCATACATAATCGGCCTCGGGGTCGAAAAACGGGGGCTGTAGGATGGCAGCAGGGAAATTGATGCTGTTGAAGAGCGGGTGATAGAAGGCGTTGACCGTCTGCGGCGAGCAGGGCATCATAGTCTTGTCGACTGGCTGGTGCCAGTACTTGCGCAACCCCGCCTGACGCGACTCCTGCTTGATGCGGATGAAGTTCTCTACGAGGTTCTCCGTCTCGCGGATGTCAATGAACTTCTCCATGTCCTGCCACTTGTCGGGATAGCCCACGTTGATGTGCATGGCGTGCAGCTTCTCCAGAGCTTTGGCTTTAGTCGAGTCGCTCATCCAGGTGTTCTCCTTCAGACGGTCCTCGAAGGCTTGCTGTAAGTCCTTCACCAGACGGTAGACGCGCTGTTTGCTACTCTCGGGGAAGAATTCCTTGACGTAGAGTTTGCCGATGGTCTCGCCCAGATTGCCACTGATGGTGGCGACGGCACGCTTCCAGCGTGGCTGCTGCTCCTGCACACCGCTGATGACCTTTGAGGCCTCGAAGGCACGGTCGGTGAAGGCATCGCTCAGAAAACCTGCGTAGGCGTTAATGACGTGCAACTCCATATATGATTTCAAGTCCTCTACGCTCGTCTCGGCCAGCACTTTCTCTACCTCGTGTATCGCATCGAACTCACCGACGTTCACCACGTCGATGTCCTTCGGCAGCCCTAATGCATCACGATAGGCCACATAATCGATGCCCTTGAAGTCGTTGAGCAGCTGCTCCCATGACATCGGGTGGTTCGTAGCCATCGGATCGCGACGGGCCACCTGGTCGAGTGTCTTCATACCTATTCTATACTCAATGGCCCATGCGGCCTGCATCTTCTGGCCGTCTGAACCCTGCGGCAGATCTTTTTTCTCGGCGTATGCCATGATGAGTTTGTTGATGCGGTCGTTGTTCAGTTCATACAGGTCGGTAAACGCTCCGTTCTCAGGATGCTGTGCATCCAGCGGGTTCGCCTTCAGCCATCCGCCAACGGCGTACTGCCAGAAGTCATCACCAGGTTTCACACTCGGGTCCATGTTGATTTTCATCGAAGTCTGTGCCGTGCCCGCTAAGCTAACAAGAGCGAGGGCAACGGCGAAAAACAATTTTCTCATAATTACAATTTATTCAGTTTAACTGTTCATTTTAACTCTTAGACGCATGGTGCAGTCGAAAACTACACGATTAACGTTGAATTTTACGTACTCATTCTGGCCTGTGCCTCCTTACCTGCGCCTGTACCTTTGTATTTGCTGCGGGTGGCATTGAGGCGGTAGACAATGGAGAGAAGGAGTTTGTGTGTAGAAAAGCGGTTGCACTGACGGAACTGGTTGTAGCCTAAATCTCCTGACTCGTTGACGCGGTTGCGCTGTAGGCAGTCGAGGACGGCACAACGGAGCGTGAGCGAGCGATCCTTTAGCAAACTCTTCTGTGCCACGAGACCAAGACGGAGGTTGTAAGTATCGTTGTAGAAATTGTAGGAGTAGCCTTTGGAGCGGTACATCAGATTGATATCGAACTGCCAGCCATGATTCAGCGTAAAGGTGTTGAAGGCGTTAAGCGTGTAGCGTGGCTTGTCGCAATAGACGCGATAGGTGCCGCTTGGACCTGTGACGTCGAGGTAAAGGTCCTGCTTCTCAATGCCTGCCGTGGCATTGAGCGACCAGATGCCGACACGAGGTGTGACAGCGAGATAGGCACTGAGCGTATTGACAGGTTTGTCGAGGTTAATGTGTTTGACAAGAGTAGCATCCGGCTGCGTAGTGCTGATGTATGTCCATTGGGTGATGGCGTTCTTGGTGTGCTCGTAGGAGGCAGTGAAAGTGAGCCATCGATAGGACAAGTTCAACGTCAGCTCGTGCAGACGTTCGTTGAGCAGCTGCGAGTTGCCAGCCTGTAAGGTATAACGGCTGATGTAGGTCACGGCGTCGTTCATGGCGAAGAAGCTGGGACGCTCGGTCTTGATGCTGTACGACAGAGCCGCTTTCACCTTGCCCAAGGATATGGAATAGGCAGCGGTGGGGAACCATTCGTCCATCGAGCGGTGCAGGAAATTCTGGTTTTGTGTATCGTCATAGTCGTAGAGTGTATGCTCATAGCGCAAACCGACGCTGGCGTTGCCGTACTGGCCGAAGTCACAACCATACTCTGCAAAGGCGGCAATATTGTTCTCCTTGATGTCGGCATCGGTGTTGGCGATGGTGACCTTGTCAATCCAATAGGTATTGTGGCGCTTGGCGCAGGTCATCTCCGTACCCGCTTCAATCGTGCCTTTCCAGAGAGGATAGGACAGCACGAGCTTAGTGGCGTAGAGACGGCTATTGGTGCCTGACTTGCTGAGGACGAAATCGTCGTTCACCTGACTTTGCTCAACGTTCTCACGATTGGTATCAGTGCCGCTCGTCATGTAGTCGAAGTTGAAGTCGATGCCCAATTCGCCAACTTTGCCGTTGTAATATGTGTTTACGAGCCAGCCCAGCGGTTTCGACTCCTTGCTGGTTTGATGAGAGTAGAGATGGTCGATATGTACGTCATTCTCAAACACATCTTCGTCGTAAATCACCTGATTGGCGCCGTTCGTCTGCTGCGTAAAGTCGGCTCTCACCCCAAGCGAGTGATTCTCGTTCAGCTGCCAGTTTACACCTGCCGTATAGGTAAGGTTGTCGTGCTTCCACGTCATCGTGTAAGGACCATACTGGCGGAATACCTTGTTCGTTTTGGTGATGTCCTCGATGGTGCTGTACTGGCGATAGTCCTGATGGTAATAGTAGATAGAGCCAAAGATATCGACAGCATGGGCACGATAGTTGGCACCCAACTTCACTTGTGGACGATCGAAATCGTAGCGCAGGTCGTGCTCGTTAAACAGCGTCGCATTCAGGCTCAGACCATCGCCCTGCTGCTTACGGGTACGGATGCGTACCACGGCCCGCACCTGGGCATCGTACTGAGCACCAGGGGCGTTTATAACCTCCACGTCGCGGATGTCCTCGCTATGCAGACGCTTCAGTTCGCTTGCGTCGCGCATCTTGCGGCCATTAATATATATAAGAGGTGAACCCTTACCCAGCACCTCTGGTGCTTCGTCGGAACCTGTCATACCTGGCACCTTGATGAGCATCTCGCCCAGTGTGCCTGACTGAGCCAGTGGTGTGCCTTCAATGCGTGTAACCATCGCACCTGCTTTCAGACGGGTGTTGGGGAGGCCGCCTTTGATGACGACCTCCTGCAACGCCACCAACTTGTTTACAGATTCTATAGAGTCCTGCGACTCCTGCGCTTGCACCGTCATTGCCCAAAACATTGCAATCACCAGTTCTGTCATCCAAAAAACAACTCTTTTCATCTTAAATACTTAACTCTTAATTCTTGATATCCACGCCGCCGAGGAAATTGCTGGCGATGATGTGGAGGGTTGGTGCCTTCGGGTCAACAGTATGTGTGGCATGATTGCCGACACCGCCAATGAAGCTTCGGCTTTTTACCTCTACGTTGACCGTCGTGGGCACGAAGAGTTCGATGCCGCCACAGAAGGTGTGGATGTCAATCTCCTCGTCCTCGGTAATCACGGCGTCACGCAGGTCCAGTCGGATGCCACCACAGAAAGCGTCGAGCCGGGCACCGTGGAAGGTCTCGCCATGATAGACGTACTCATCGCCACCATAGTGAACCGAACAGCGGATACGCTTGCCGTCCTCACCGATGGGTAGCGGGCGCTGCAGCCATTGATCGGGGTCACGACGGTAGCTGTCGATGATCAGATGTACACCCACACATAATAATATGAAGATGCAGAAATACATGGCCCACGGACCTTCCGACATCGTTTCAAACCAACTCCAATGGAGTATGCCCCACAACGTAGCGAGCTTCAGCAGACTGGCTACAACAAAAAGAACGCCGATAACTGTTCTTGGTTTCATGTTCGTATTCATTTCTCAATTCTGTTAAATTAAACATTTCCGAGTGCAAAGGTAGGGCGAATGACATATCTTTCCAAATATCTGGGATATTCTGCAGGAGTTTGTGATGAATGGTAATGAATCAAGGACGAAATGCGGAAAAAGGGGCGAGCGGCAGCAAATATTTCACTATCCACTATCCACTTTTCACTTAAAATTTGTACCTTTGCCGCCGTATGAACAAAAGTCACAAAGAAACCATCAGCATCCGATTCATCAGTACCGCTTTCATGATACTGGCAATCGCGATCTTCAAGCCCTTCGGACTCGAAGTAGGGCAATGGCAGTCCTATCTGCATCTGCTGAGCCTTTTCGTGTTAGGCTTGTCCAGCTGTTTCATCACAGAGATCATTCTGCGATTCATCGTACGCATGCCTCGCTCCTACGAACGCGGCATCAACTATATCATCAGCCGCAATCTGCGCTTCCAGCTCATCAATACACCTCTGGTCGCCCTGTTTATCTGTTTGTATCGCCACTTTGTGATGAGCAGCCTGGTAGAGAGCAATAGGTTCTCGCTGAGCAACTATCTTGAGACGCTGGTCATCATTGCCTTCCTCTCCTTTGCCATCGGGCTATACTGGCGCTTCAAGTTCCGAAGCAGGTATCTGGCGATGGAACTGGAAGAAACGAGACTGCTGAACGAGGAGTTGAAAGAGATGCAGGAGAAATCCTTGCCAAGCATGTCTTCGGACAATCCAACAGTTGATACAAATGTCAATTCCGAGGTTCGCAAGCAGGATATTCCTGCGGTGAACGAAGTGAAAGAAATGAGCGAGAAACCACGCCCGCAGGAGCTAACCCTCACTGGTACGACCAACGAATCGGTGACGCTCCAGATTTCTCACCTATTATATATTGAGGCCGTGGGCAACTATATGAAAGTCTGTCATCTGCGCAACGAGCAAGTGCGTACTGACATGCTTCGCGCCACGATGAAACAGATGGAAGAAACGTTGCAGGACTATCCGATGATTGTCCGCTGCCATCGCGCCTTCCTGGTCAACCTTGGTCATGTCGAGCAGATCGTCTCACATTCCGGCTCCATCCAGTTGCTCATCAAGCACTGCCACGAATCACTCCCCGTTTCTCGCAGTAACATGGCACAGATAAAGACCGCCATCAAAGGCCTATAATGAGGGCCTTACTCTTTACGATTTCCCTTATGAGAACCTAAACAAAGGTTAAATACGTTAAATCTGCTTCCTTATTTTCTGCATTCCCCAACTCTCAATCCACTTTTCTACCGTTTAACGTATAAGTTGTTGATTATCAATATTCAATATATTCGGGTCTTGTTTGCCATGCAACTGCTTTACGATGATGTTGCCCAGATTCTTCAGCTTCGGCATCTTACGCATGGTGCTACGCACGGGTTGGACATCGTAGAGCAGCATGAGCAGCAGAACGATGGTACCGATAATACACATGATGCCAAACATCTCCTTAACAGCCACCATCAGGATACTCTGATAGTCGGTGTGCAGACCTCGATTGAGCGTCTCGGCTATCTGATGGCGCAGACCATAGCTATACATGCCTGAACACATGGACTCTGCCACACCGTTGCGGATGAAACCGGAGATGGTGAGCGCATGAAAGAAGAAAGGAAACTCGATGAGGTCCTTCAGGTAGAGCGTCATCGTGGCAAAGAAGATGCTATATCCGAATGCACGTAGGAAGGTGGGTAGCCACAAGCGTTCCAGATTGAGCACAGGCGAGACGCAGAAATACATCAATACCTGATAGGCGAGCAGACAGGCAAAACCCACGGTGAGCAGGCGTGTGTACTTGAAACCCAGACGGGGGAGTGGTCCCCACTGTGGTGTCTCTTTGCCCCACAGGATGGTAAATGCACAACCGCTGACATAGCCCAGTATCTCGAGCAGCGAGAACTGTGACGTGGTGGTGAATCCCCAACCGAGCACTCCTCCAGTGAGTGTGTTCTGCAACACTTGCGGTGTAGCGTTCATCACCTCGGCAACAAGAAACATGCCCAAGATGGGATATAACCGCCAGCGACGGAATATCCACGGTTCCAGATACGGGTGTCGGATATGCGTCAAACGGCCTATGGTAATGAGAATGGTGAGGGGCAGCATATAGAGCACCGCACACCATAACGTGCTGTCATACCAATGATAGTATTCGCCGTAGTTGAATAACCAGATGACCTCCAACATGCAAGCAGACACCAAGATGCAACCCAGCCAGTCGAGCGAGATAAGGGGCACCTGATGGGGCATCATGCGCCAAGGATGAGTACAAGTATAAATTACAAGGACTATCACGAGCATCATCCCGATAATGAGCCAATGCATCATCTGCCATGAGTCGTAGATCATGATAAGCTGCTGATCAACCCAACTGCTGAGCGACATGCTGGTGAGGATGACAATATAGATGCTG
>CADAKX010000065.1 GCA_902788605.1 uncultured Prevotellaceae bacterium
CGGTTCTAACATGGTACAGAGTGTGCTGATGCTGGGTCTTACTCCTAACATCTGCTTGTATGATATCTATGAGCCCGGTGTTCATGGTGTGTATGACGAGATGTGCCACTGCGCCTTCCCTGGTGCAAACATCTCTTACACCGTTGATCCCAAGGAGGCTTTCACTGGTGCTAAGTACATCATCTCTTCTGGTGGCGCTCCCCGTAAGGAGGGTATGACCCGTGAGGACCTGCTGAAGGGCAACTGCCAGATCGCAGCTGACTTCGGTGAGAACATCAAGAAGTACTGCCCCGACGTGAAGCACGTGGTTGTGATCTTCAACCCCGCTGACGTTACTGCTCTGACTGCTCTGATTCACTCAGGTTTGAAGCCCAACCAGCTGACCTCTCTGGCAGCTCTCGACTCTACCCGTCTGCAGCAGCAGCTCGCTCAGGAGTTCGGCGTTCGTCAGGACAAGGTTACCAACGCTTACACTTATGGTGGTCACGGCGAGCAGATGGCTGTCTTCGCAAGCAAGGCTCTCATCGATGGTAAGCCTCTTTCAGAGCTTCCCCTCTCTGCTGAGCGTTGGGCTGAGATCAAGCACATGACCACTCAGGGTGGTAGCAACATCATCAAGCTCCGTGGCCGCAGTTCATTCCAGAGCCCCGCTTATCAGGCTGTTAAGATGATCGAGGGTGCTATGGGTGGCGAGCCCTTCAAGTGGCCTGCAGGTTGCTATGTCAACGCTTATGGCTTCAAGAACGTGATGATGGCTATGCCTACTGTTATCGACAAGGATGGCGTTCACTTCACTCAGCCCGAGGGTACTGCTGAGGAGATGGCTGCTCTCCAGGCTTCTTACGAGCACCTGCAGAAGATGCGTGACGAGATCATCTCTCTCGGTATCATTCCTGCTGTTGAGGAGTGGGGCAAGGACAATGCAAACCTCTAATTAACAGATAAACATTAAAAAAGGCTGGGAGCAAAACTCCCAGCCTTTTCTTTTGTATATATTTTACTTCAGTTTCTGTTCTTTGTTCCAAGCAGCTTTCTTGGCGTACCAGTCCTTAACGATGTAGAAAGCCTTCTTCTTCTCAACCTTGTCAGAGTAGAGACCCTTGCGGTTGTAGTAGTCCTGAATGCCGTCGAGCACGCGGCGGGGTGAACGGAAGTCCTTCAGAATCCAGGGCGTGGTGCCTGCCAGTCCCTCGATTTTGTCGAGCATAGCGATATTCTCGATATAGAGATTCTCTTGGAACTCCTCTGTCCAGCGCTGGTTCTTGGCTCCGTGATAGCCAGCCTTGGCACCACCACCAAACTCGCTGATGATAACGGGTTTGTCATAGGGAATCTCCCATTTCATCTTGGGTGCGTCGTTCACGTCACGATACCAGCCAATATACTGATTGAAACTTACCACATCAACATACTTGTTCATGTTGTCCTGCAGACGGTTGACGTAGTTCGAAGCGCCTGTAACTTCCATAGCCATAGAGATAAGACGGGTGTCGTCCAAGGTGCGTGCATACTGTGACAGACGGCTCAGGAACGAGTCGCGCTGGTCAGAGTGAGGTGTCTCGTTGGCGATAGACCAGATGATGACGTTGGCACGGTTCTGGTCGCGACGAATCATATCAGTCAGCTGACGCTTGGCGTTGTTGAAGGTATTGTCGTTGGTCCATGAGATGGTCCAGTAAACGGGAATCTCACTCCACACCAGGATACCACGGCGCTCAGCCTCGCGTACCATAAACTCGTTGTGGGGATAGTGGGCCAGACGTACGTAGTTGCAGCCCAGGTCCTGTGCCATTGACAGCAGCGTCTGGGCGTCTTCGAGCGAGTTGCAGCGTCCGCCACCATTGGGTTTCTCTTCGTGGATGCTGATGCCGTGGAGGAAGATGGGCTTGCCATTGAGCAGGATCTGCTTGCCACGCGTCTCGATGGTGCGGAAGCCAATCTGGTCTTTCAGTGTCTCGCCAGCCAGCGTGAGCTCTGTGTTGTAGAGCTTAGGATTCTCGGGAGTCCAGAGTGTGAGTTTCTTCTTCTGAATAGAGAATGTTGCGCTGAAATGGCCCTCGGCATCGGTGGTCATTGTCTGCTTCAGTTTCAGTTCAGGGATGTTGACCTCAATCTGCTGTCCGGCCTCAGCCTTGTTCAGGTTGCCTTCCAGCGTGATGGTGCGTTTCTTGTCCTTGGTAGTCGTCTTGCAGAGTTCCCATTTGTAGTTCTCGATATAGTTGGTGGCCACCTCGACGAGCATCACGTCGCGGGTGATGCCGCCATAGTTCCACCAGTCGAAGATCTGCGTGGGCACGTTGTCGCGATGGCGCTTGTTGTCCACCTTGACGATAACCACGTTCTCGCCCTCCTTCAGTTCGTTGGTCACATCCATATTAAATGGTGTGAAGCCACCGATGTGATGGGCCACGTGCTTGGTGTTCACATAGACATGCGAGTCATAGTTCACGGCTCCGAAGTAGAGCAGCGTGCGACGACCCTCTTGCTTGTGGTAGTTGAACGACTTCTTGAACCACACCGTTCCCTCATAAAAGAACAGCTTCTCGTCCTGCGTGTTCCAATCACCAGGAATGCGCATTGTGGCTGCCTTGTCGAAGTCATACTCGATAAGGTCCTCAGGGCGCTGAGGCTTGGCGTTCTGGAAGAATCCCCAGCGACTGACGTTCATACGATAGTCATAGTAGCCTTCCTCCTGCACATCGACGATATAGTTCCACTCGCCGTTCAGCGGCGTGGTCTGTCGCGCATACACATTGCCCAGTAAGGGCACTTCTTCGGCTTTAGCTGTAGCGATGGCTACCAGTGCTAATAGAGTAGTTAGAATTTTTTTCATAAGTCTAAAAAGGTTTGTTTTTGCAAAGGTAAGCATTATTTCTAAGAAAATCAAATTTTAAAGAGACATTTCTACATGGCGAGAAAAAATGAGTAAATAGGCGTTTGAAACTTATTTTCACGGCGTGATTATAAATAACCACGTCGAGATTTTATTTAATCACGACGTGATTTTATCTTTTCAAGACGTGAAAATAAGTAAGAAACGCGGAGTTGCAATGTTTTTCTAGCTGACTATTTATGCATTTTTTGACCAATTGCTGCGTACAAACGATAAAAAAGCAATATTCATTCGCTTTTTTCTTCCCTTTTTTGTATTTTTGCATCCAATATGTGTGCACTAATCAAATCATACAAAGGCCTGACGCCCAAATGGGGCAAGGACTGTTACTTCAGCGAGAATGCCACCATCGTCGGCGATGTGACGATGGGTGACCAGTGTTCCGTCTGGTTCAATGCGGTGGTCAGGGGCGACGTGGCTCCCATCACTATTGGCGACTGCACCAATGTGCAGGATGGCTCGTGTATTCACGTGACTCACGAGACAGGTCCCACGCACATCGGCAGTTATGTGACTATAGGTCATAATGTCACCGTGCATGCCTGTACCATCCACGACGGCGCCCTCATCGGTATGGGCTCTACGTTGCTGGATGGCTGCGAGGTGGGCGAGGGTGCCATTGTGGCTGCAGGTGCCCTGGTGCTGCAAAACACCAAGATTCCCCCTCATGAGATATGGGGAGGCGTGCCGGCGAAGTATATCAAACCCACGCGGCCTGGGCAGACGGACAATGCCATCCACTATGTGGAATATGCCAAAGAGTATATGAAAGAATAGTGGTGTTCTTTATTTTGAGGTGAAACTATAAAACATTAAAGCTATAAAAAGATGAAAAGACAACTTCTACTTGGCGACGAGGCCATCGCACTGGGTGCATTGCATGCCGGACTTTCTGGCGTGTATGCCTATCCGGGCACGCCGTCGACGGAAATCACGGAGTATATCCAGGGCAATGCTCTGGCTAAGGAACGCGGCGTGCACTGTCGCTGGTCTACCAACGAGAAAACAGCTATGGAGGCTGCCCTGGGCATGTCCTTTATGGGTAAGCGTGCGCTGGTATGCATGAAGCACGTAGGTATGAACGTCTGTGCCGACCCGTTTGTCAACAGTGGCATGACGGGTGTTAATGGTGGCGTCGTGGTCCTGGTGGCCGATGACCCCTCGATGCACTCTTCGCAGGATGAGCAGGACTCGCGCTTCTATGGTAAGTTTGCGATGGTGCCCACCTTCGAGCCCGCTAATCAGCAGGAGGCCTACGACATGATGGCTGCTGCCTTTGAATATTCAGAGAAGCAGTGTCTGCCCGTTCTTATGCGAGTTACCACCCGTATGGCGCATAGTCGTGCCGTTGTCGAGTGCGTTGACGTTCCGCGTCAACAAAACGACTTGAACTACAATGCCGTGGCTGCTAACTGGGTGTTGCTCCCCGCCAATGCCCGTAAGCGCAATGATGTGGTGACGGCACAGCAGGCTTCTCTCGAGGAGGATGCTGCCAACTCCACCTATAATATATATGTAGAGGGTCAGGGCAAATCGTTGGGTATCATTGCCAGCGGCATCGGTTTTAACTATGTGAACGAGTGTTTCCCTCAGGGCAGTCCTTATCCCATCCTGAAGATTTCGCAGTATCCCCTTCCCAAGAAGCTGGTGCGCCGACTGATGGCTGAGTGCAAGCAGGTGCTTATCGTCGAGGAAGGACAGCCGTTTATCGAGGATATCGTGCGTGGCGTAGGCGACAGTAAGGATATCAAGGGTAAACTTGACGGCACACTGCCTCGTACGGGAGAGTTGAATCCTGATATCGTGAAGAAAGCCCTGGGTATGGAGATCGGCGAGTGCTTCGATCCATGCGCCGATGTAGTGCCCCGTCCGCCTGCTCTCTGTCAGGGTTGTGGACACCGTGATGTCTATGCTGCCCTTAACGAGGTGCTGAAGGAATACGAGAATCCTCGCGTCTTTGGTGATATCGGTTGCTATACGCTGGGCTTCCTGCCTCCCTTCCGTGCCATCCATTCTTGCGTAGATATGGGTGCGTCGATTACGATGGCTAAGGGCGCAGCAGATGCAGGTCAGTGGCCTGCTGTGGCTGTGATTGGCGACTCAACCTTCACACATAGTGGTATGACGGGTCTGTTGGATGCCATCAACGAGAATGCCAACATCACCGTGATTATCAGTGATAACCTGACGACGGGTATGACTGGCGGACAGGATTCTGCTGGTACGAATAAGTTCGAGGCTATCTGCCGTGGACTCGGCCTGAGTGACGAGCATCTGAAAGTGGTTGTTCCTCTGCCCAAGAATATGCCTGAGATTACGCAGATTATCCGCGATGAGATTAACTATAAGGGAACCAGTGTCATCATTCCACGTCGTGAGTGCATGCAGACACTTCAGAGACACTTGAAACAGAAAAAAGCACAGGAGGGAAAGAAATGAAGACCGATATTATATTGTGCGGTGTGGGAGGACAAGGTATCCTCTCTATCGCTACCATCATTGGCGAGGCTGCCATGAACGAGAATCTCTATATCAAGCAAGCTGAGGTACACGGTATGAGTCAGCGAGGTGGTGATGTGCAATCAAACCTGCGTATCTCTTCCAGTCCTATCGCCAGCGACCTGATTGCCAAGGGCTGTGCCGATGTGATCATTTCGATGGAACCCATGGAGGCTCTGCGTTATCTGCCTTTCCTGTCGAAAGAGGGTTGGATCATCACCAGCAGTGCTCCTTTTAAGAATATCCCCAACTATCCCGATATGGAGGTTATCAATGCCGACTTGGCCAAACTGCCCCATGTCATCACACTCGATATCGAACAGATGGCTAAGGATAACGGTGTGCCCCGTTCTGCCAACGTCATCCTCTTGGGTGCCGCCCAGAAGGCACTTGGTATCGAATACGAAAAGTTGGAAGATGCTATTCGCCGCGTCTTCGGACGTAAGGGCGAGGCAATCGTTGAGGCTAATATCAAAGCCTTGGCTTTGGGACGTGAAGCCCAGAAGTAAGCTATTACTATCTTATAAGAAGAAGGCGGTGATTTCTCACCGCCTTCTTTCTGTTATAGTATCATCAGAGTTTCATCAAGGTTTAATGTTGTGTCACACGGAAGGCCAGCATGGTGAGGTCGTCGTTCTGCTCGGCACCGTCGCGGAAGCGGTCCGCGTCGGCTTTAAGGGCCTCGATGATGTCGTGCGTACTTTGTGCTGGGTGTGATGTCATCATTTGTATGATGCGTTCCTCGCCATACTGTTCCTGCTGGCAGTTCTCGGCCTCGTTAAGTCCGTCGGTGTAGAGTAGCATCATACTGCCGCTGGGTAAGTCTATCTCTTCGCCCACATATTCCAGGTCGGGCCATAGTCCAATGGGTGCATTGGTCTCCTTGACATCAAGGAAGGCGAATTGTCCCTCGGCATTACCGATGATGGGTGGGTTGTGGCCGGCGTTGCAGTATTCAAGCTGCAGGGTTTTTAAGTCGAGTCGGCAGATGAACATGGTGACAAACATGCCCTGCTCGTTGTTTTCTGTCAGTTCATGGTTCAGTCGGGTGGCTATCTCGGCGGGTGCTTTCCCCATTAAAGCCAGTGTGCGGAATCCGCGTGTGATGATAGCCATGAAGAGCGATGCGGGCACGCCCTTACCGCTGACGTCGCCGATGCAGAAATATAGTTTATTGCCTTCGCGGATGAAGTTGTACATGTCGCCTCCCACTTCCTTGGCGGGTGTCATCGAGGCATACATGTCGATCCCGTCGATCTCAGGGAACACACTGGGCAACATCGACATCTGGATATTGCTGGCAATGCGCAGCTCGCTCTCCATGCGCTCCTTGGCGGTGGTGGTCGCTTCCAGTTGGTCGTAGGCATCC
>CADAKX010000066.1 GCA_902788605.1 uncultured Prevotellaceae bacterium
ATCCTTGGGTCGGCTCAGCACGATCTTAAAGTCTTGCGGCGAGAGTGTCAGTCCCATGCCAAACATGATAACGCCCAGCATCGGGTTGATGACCCACGTGCCAATCCACGCCAGCGACGTTGGCATCACCAGTGCCATTGCTGCCACCAGCAGCACCATCGCTCCCATCCATCGGGCTATGAAATCACAAATTGTTTTCATTTGTTATAGAATTGCGCTTTTTTTCGTTCAATTATGCAAAGTTACGAAAAGTCGAGAGCAAAACAAAAGAATTTATTCTTTTTTTTGCCGAGACGGAGTAAGTTCGCCATCTTTGATGGCAAAGTTACGAAAAGTCGAGTGAAATACAAAAGAAAAGGCATTTTCTTTTTATTTCCGAGTGCATTGTAACTTCGGCAAGGCCAAAGTTACGATGTTTTTCGCGAAAACCAAATGTTTTTCAGATTATTATCGTACCTTTGCACCCGATTTAACTGAATATGAATAGATTTGTCTATCACTTAGTAGCATTCCTTGTGGTGGCGATATGGGGCACCACGTTTGTTTGTACCAAATTGCTTTTGATGGCTGGATTGACGGCTGCACAGATATTCTTGTTGCGATTCATCATCGCCTACGTCATGTTGCTGGTTTACTCCCTGCCCAGAAGGTCGTTCCACCTGTTTGCCTCGTCATGGCAAGACGAGTTGTTGATGGCAGGCCTGGGTGTGACGGGAGGTTCGCTGTATTTTCTGACGGAGAACAGTTCGATGATCTATACCACCACAACCAATACCTCACTCATCGTCTGTCTGAGTCCCCTGTTTGCCTCGGCCCTCATCGCCCTGTTCTATCGCTCCCAGCGACTGCATGGCATTCAGATCGTTGGCACCCTGATGGCAGCCCTGGGTGTGGCTGTCGTCGTCCTCAACGGTCATTTTGTGCTCCATCTGTCGCCCCTGGGCGATGCCCTTGCCTTTGGCGCCTGCCTCTGTTGGGCCTTCTATTCGTTGCTGATGATACCCGCCAACCAGCGCTATCGCACCCTGTTCATCACCCGCAAGGTGTTCTTCTATGGCCTGGTGTTCATGATTCCCTATTTCCTGATATGGCCCGGGATGCCCTCGCTCAGCGTGCTGCTGCGTCATGATGTGGTGGCCAACCTGTTGTTCCTGGGATGCGTCGCCTCCATGCTCTGCTTCCTGTTGTGGAACTGGGCCATGAAGAAGGTGGGCGAAGTGGCGGTGACCAACTATGTCTATTTCAATCCCGTCACCACCGTACTCTTTGCCTGGCTCATTCTCTCAGAGCGCATCACCCTCTATTTCATCATCGGCACCATCCTGATTCTCGGCGGCATGTATCTGTGCAACATGAGGATCAAAGGCACAGGCAAGAAGTAGCAGCTCGGCCTAAGCACAGATAGAGGTCAGCAGCAGTCCGAAGCAAAATACTGATACAGTGCAAATAATCGTTATCATAATCATTGGTTTTAAGTTGTTGACACACAGTTTATTCGTCTCTATATTCCAGGATGTCGCCAGGCTGACAGCCCAACTCGCGACAGATGGCCTCAAGGGTAGAGAAGCGTATGGCCTTGGCCTTGCCCGTTTTGAGAATCGACAGGTTGGCCAGTGTCAGTCCCACGCGCTCGGCCAGCTCACTCAATGATATCTTGCGTTTGGCCATCTCCACGTCCAGGTTTACAACAATCTTTCCCATAGGCACTTAAATCGTTAGATCCTGTTCTTCCTTCAACTTCAGACCGATGGAGAAAACCTCGGCCATAATCAGGATAAAGACTCCATCGGCAATGATACTGATACCGTCAGTCCACGCATCCAGCAGGTTGATACTTGAGAACGATATGACCGAACACATCACGGTTGTTGTGACAACGATACACCAACCCACCGTGCGTAGCAAATCGACATTGATCCAGTTGAACACTTCGCCATGATTGACGCGGAGGATGAAGCGTACATAGCATGCAAAGGCGTAGGCATAGACTACGAAAGCGGCCAGGACGACAAAGCCGACGATAATATCGTTTGTTGAGCTCGTTGTGGCATTGACGCCGTCTTCATAACCTCGTTTGAAATCGCTGAAACCTGCAAGACAGGAGATGACCATGCCTACTACCATGAGTATCAGCAACATGATACAGAGAAAATTGAGTTTCTTTTTCATCGTTTTATTGTTTTAATTGATACATTTATCGATTTTCGATATGCAAAAGTATATCTTTTCTTGATACCATGCAAAAACTTTATCGAAAAACGATATATTTAACATTTGAAAACACTTTGGCGATGCGTATACCTAATTATATTATTATTTCTTCGTTTTAAAAAAGTTTTGTATCTTTGTCGGCAGAATCAAAAATGTACTCGAATATGGATCAGAAAAGAGTGACGCCAGAGCGTATTACGCAACTGGAAGAGAATGAGATTTTTGTGTTTGGCAGCAACTTGGAGGGAGCACACGGTGGCGGTGCGGCCCTGTTGGCTTGGCGAAAGTTTGGTGCCATCTGGGGTCAGGGCGTCGGCCTGCAAGGCCAGAGCTATGGCATACCCACGATGCAGGGCGGCGTGGAAACCATCCGTCCCTATGTCGATGAGTTCATCGCCTTTGCCAAGCAGCATCCCGAACTGACCTTCCTCGTCACTCGCATTGGCTGCGGCATTGCCGGCTTCACCAACGAGGAGATCTCCCCTCTCTTCAAGGATGCCCACGGCATAGACAACATCGTGTTGCCGCCAGGGTGGTAAGAATAAGCCTTTCCATCTTTTTAGCAAAAAGCTGTTCATAAATTTGTGAATTATGGTACACGTAGAGGGAAAAGACGACAGAATGGTTGCCAACAATTTGGAACCACACTACCTGACCCATCCGGGCGAGGTTATTAAAGATGAACTTGAATTTCGTGGCATCAGCCAGCGACGTTTGGCTGCGGAGATAGGCGTGCCTGCCAGTCAGTTGAACGAAGTGCTGAATGCTAAGCGCCCTTTGAGTGCTGAGATGGCGTTGCTTATCGGGCAGGCGCTGGACTTAGATGCAGAACCATTGCTTGGGCTACAAATGAAATACAACTTGCTGTCGGCCAAGCGCAACAAATCATTCTTGGAGCGATTAAAGGAAATACCAAGAATCGCTGCAGTGTTTTAAATATAAGCTCTTTACAGGGGACTGTCTTCATCTCGCGTCGGGATTATTTTCAACAAAATATTTGGGAAGTTCAGAAAACAATAATCGGGCGAGCCACATTTCGTGACCCGCCCGATGCTCTTTTCATTCACTCTTCACGCACCCATGCAGCTGGTGGTGCCCAGCGTGGTGAGGATTGCCGTGATGATGCTTGCAAGAATCTGCAAGAGTGTCTTTACGCCTTCTTTCTTCATAGTCGTTGCCATTCATGCAAGCATGATGGCGTTCGCTTAATCGAAAAGTTAATACTTAGGTTTTTGATTAGCGGTGAGGGCTTCAGCCATCAGTCTTCAGCCTTCAGCCCTCAGCCATCTCTAATCGTTCTCGTTGCCGCCTCCGCCGCCTGAGGGAGGATTAGTGGTGCCACCACCGCCCTGATTCTCATTGCCTTGATTGCCATTCTCGCCGCCAGTCTGCTCAGCTCCCTCTCCGCTCGGAGAGGGCTGGGGTGAGGTTGTCAGCTCGCTATACAGCTGGGTGCTGAGGGTAGCGCCCTGACGCATGGCCGAAGCCTTATACACCGACTTCTTGCTCTGGTCAGCCAGGAACGAGATGCCCAGTCGGGTGATGGCCTCGTTGGCACTGAAGTCCTTGGCGTTGTCCACGCCCTTAGAGCTGAGCACGGGATAGAGGGTTCCGATGCCATCCAGCTTCACCTTGTAGCCATCGGCCAGCATCTCCTGCATGCAGGTCTTCAGCTTGGTGATCACACCGATAACTACGTCCTCTGTATACACAGAGCCGTGCTTCATGATGTGCTCGGCCATGTCCGACAGGCTCAGCGTGCCTCGATAGATGATTTTACCATAGGTCTTCTGCACCTGCTGGCGCTGCTCGCCCTTCTTACCAACGATCACTTTACGTTCCACTTTCTTAATTTCAATTGTTCCCATAGTTTTGTGTTGTACAATGCAAAGGTACAAAGAAAAAACGAGGCTGGCAAAAAATCGAAGCAAAAACAGCCATTTTTGAGGGGTATTTTTCGGCTTAAAAATGCAAATAAATAATCGGATGTGTTGTGTGTTCAGGAAAAACTATAAAACGGGACGACAGGACGCGGGACGCGGGACGTTTTGGTGATTTTTTAAAATCACCAAAATATTTATATTATTATATATATTATAATATATATAATAATATAAATATTATAATTAGTCATATACTATTTTAATCTATTCTTCCCTCTTTAACTCTAAAAAAACGGGAAAACGTCCCGCGTCCCGCGTCCCGCGTCCCGTTTTTTGTACTTCGATTATGTATTTTTACCTAAAAGTTGTTCCTGTTTTAAATCTTTTTTGTATGTTTTAAATCTTTTTTGTAACTTTGCATTCAAGTATGGAAACGGAAAATTCGATAGAATCGCAAATAGCTGCTGTGCTGAAAGATATTCACAAAATTGGGTATTCTTCAGCACAGCCATTTAGTATAGGAAAAGTGGAACAACGGATGTCGTTGTTTGCTCAATCAAATGCCATTCTCCTAGCCAGCGATGAGCTATATATGAGTGCCAAGCAATTGCAGCATTGTATGAGAGCCTCAAAGAACGCTAAAGGACTTGTGGTTGCTGATGCCGACCTGATAGGTTTCCCTCAGAATCGTTTTCAGATGGATCTCTACTACGATGGTGAGTGCTTCATCTATACTGATGGGCAGTCTAAGTTCATTGTTCATCCTAATTATCAGATGAAGATATGTCGTGAACTTGTGAAAAAAGTAAATTTCATTACAGCAACTAAAGTGAAGGACCCTGCAGAGTTTACGTTGCCTAAGTATCAGAAAGTATAAAAGCTGGCCACACGTGACCAGCTCTATATTTGAGTGAAGGAAACCAAGCGGCAAGGTCGAATTGCTCATCATCTCTGTGTTTCCACAGCCATGCCACCGTTCCGCACATCGTGGCTCTACTTGGCTTCTCCTTTCACGCTGCAAAGATAAGAACATTTTCTTAAAGTTCCAAATCTTTTTCACTTTTTCTGTATTTTTGGTGTACACTAAAGATAGTGCCACAATCGGAAAATGTGTTTTTTCTTTAAAAGTTGTATCAGTTTTAAATCTTTTTTGTATCTTTGCATCATTGAAGCTAAAGACCAAGTATGAGAAAGATGTGTCTTTTCCTGAATAAGGTTGACTCTTTTTAGGCCTTGTTTTTAACTTCCATATCTTTCTGATTATTTGTTGCAAAATTAAAGAAAGTATTGTATGTAACAAAAAAATTAGAATATTGCAAAAAATAGGCCAACTATTCATAGATCATTGTAACCTTCTGATAATTAATAGGTTTACCCTATGAATAGTGCTATGTATAGTGCTATGTATAGTGGGTGCAACTATTCATATATTGGGGCTTTAATGCCTTCTTTTGATGGTTGAAATGCTGCTAACACGCTGTTCCTATGGCTGTTACGCATCTACAACTACGATGGAAACAACTTGTTTCTCCCAGTGAAACAAAGTGTCACCCTCGGTGAAACAAAGTGTTTCCGTGTAGGTAACCATGAGGAAACACCCGTTATCTGACCAAGTAGAATTTAGAACAAAGTTTACATATTTATAAAACCTTACAAAAAGTATGAATAGTGCTCTTAAAATAATGGCACTATTCATAGGGTAAACGCACTGTCAATCAGACAGTTACACGGTTTTATGAATAGTTGAGCTGTTTTTTGTAGGACGATACCAATGTGGTGAAATGAAGTTTTCCCCTAAATATTTTGGAAGTTCAAAAGAAGTTTCTATCTTTGCAAAAGGAAGAACTATTTTAAAGAATAAGACGTAATGGAACAGGTGAAAATTGCAAAAGTATGGGTTGATTCTACCTATGTGTATGCCGAAACTTCAGATGGCATGCAGGCAAGTTATGCCTTTGCCGACTGGCCTCGTTTGGCTAATGCCACAGACGAGCAGCGTCGTGATTTTCGTCTATCCTATTTTGGTATTCATTGGCCTCAAGTAGACGAAGACCTGAGTTTTGAGGGAATGTTTAGAGATTGTCATCTATGTGATTCTCTTCACGGTAAGCAACTTTTTTATGCTTAAAAGAAACGATTTACAAAAGGAGGTAACGCCTCCTTTTTTTGCTTACCTAGCTTCCGATATCTTACGTCAACCACCTTTCATTTATCCACCTACCACATCAAGATAAACAAGTCGGAGTTATAGTTACGTTTTTTTGTTTGCCACAAAAGATTTTCATTTTCTCCCCAAACAATCATAAAGCTTGTAATGAAGAAAAAAATTTCTCATCAATCGTGTTTTTTTTTGAAGAAATGTTGTATCTTTGCATAGTTCAATAGCTAGAATGAAGATTTGCGAACATTGTGTTCGTATTAGAAACATACCTTTGTCGCAAAAATGAGAAGATATGCCTACAAACAAAAATGCTCTCATAAGATATAAGTATTTGGACAGGTTGCTGTCTGACTATCACCACTTTTACGACATTCACGATCTCACAGAGAAGGTGAATGACATGCTGTGTGAGGATGGTTTTCCCGAAGTAACTCAGCGTTGTATCGAGAAGGATATAAACACATTGGAATATGCGCCATTCTCTGCCCCCATAGAGCGTTTTAACAAGAATGGAAAGCGTTGTATTCATTATGAAAACCGTTCTTTTTCAATATTCAAGAAGGAGATAAGCCGCGAAGAGCAAAACCTTCTTCGTGAAGTGTTAAGTACGATTGGCCAGTTTGACGGCCTTGACAACTTTGGTTGGCTTGAAGATTTCAAGATTGGACTGCATATTGAAGAGCGCAGGCAGATTATCAGCTTCAGCAACAACCCATACTTGCAGAATTCGAATCTGCTTGGAACTCTCTTCGATAATATATCAAATGAAGTGGTAATAAAACTGTCTTATCATACCTTCAGCGACGCGACTATTAGAAGTATTGATTTCCATCCTTATCTTCTGAAACAGTATAATGATAGGTGGTTCTTGCTTGGCGCAGCAGACTGCGACCAAAAGATTCTAAACTTTGCATTGGACAGGATTGATAAGGTGGAACCAATGCCAGAGAAGAAGTATATAGAGTGTCCTGATGATATATATGATCGGTTCGAGGATATTGTTGGTGTAACCTTATACGAAGAAAGAAAATGTGAGCATATTCTTTGTTGGGTCAATGATTCTTCGAAAGGTTATGTTAGCACGAAGCCAATTCACGAGAGTTACACTCCACTGAAAGGCGATAAAGATCGGGAATTACACAATCAATATCCAAGATTAAAAGGCGGAATGTTCTTTAGTATTAACTGTGTTCCAAATTTTGAACTGATTCGGGAATTGTGCTCTTTTGGAGGAAATCTTGTTGTGCTTTCTCCAGAATCTATCAGATTAGAAATCAAAGATCGCCTTCTGAAGCATGTAGAACAATATCAAGACTAGAATGGATATAAATTCTCAGGAACATATAAAAGCAATAGCCCCAGAAGTGGCAAAAGCATACAAATTGGGCAAGGAGCAGAAATACGAAGAAGCGTATAATGTTCTTGTGCCACATTTTGAAACTAAAGAAATTCCATCGTTTTTCGAAGAACCCTGTGGATGGACTATTTACCGATACCTTAAGAATAATGAAAGCAAACTCTCTTCATTTGAAACAAGAAAGGCTTTGTCCTTCTATCTTTCTTTCGCTTCATGTAAGCCAAGCACCTTGCATTCGTGCATCATGGTTCAGGCCGTCAATCTTGAGAAGAAGCATGAAAACGATTTTCGGTTTATTGAATTTTGTCTGATGTGGAATTTGGAGTCCTTGCGAGATGAGGACTACAAATCTGCTAAATTGACAACAGAATCAGGTAAAGACATAGAATACCAGTCATTGGCAGAAGATATTGCTACGCGATTGTATCGTGAAATGAAATCTCGGCATTCATTAGATTTTGCAAGAAAGCTATATCCTTTCTTTGAAAAAGTAAAAGATGCTTGCCCAAGCAACAGATTTATCAGTATGTATCTTGCTCAGTTATTATATTGGCAAGGGAAAACGGCAGAGTCTCTTGATGCCTACAAAACAATCTTGCGTAATACTCCAGAATGGTATATTTGGAAGAGCATAGGTGACATTGTTGAAGACAATGACCTTCGGGTATCTTTCTATTGCAAGGCTCTTACTATGATGGGAAAGGAAGAGTATATAGGCGATTTACGCCTAAAGTTGGCGACATTGTTATTGGAAAAGAACAAAGGGCAGGCCGCATATGAGATAGACCAATATATGGCAACCTACAAAGAGAAAGGGTGGGGCATCTCTGGAGATGTCTATCTACTCCAAGGCAAATTGCAAGGTGTAGCCCCATCTAGTCAATCGAAAGCATTTTATAGAAACAATATCGAGGCAGCAGAGAATTATGCTTATTCAGATGTTCCTGCTGAAGAACTTGTATTTGTAGAGATTTTTAAGAATCAAGAAGGCAAGGAAAGGGCGAAACTGACAAATACAAGAAAACATCTTGAAATTAAAACTTCTATTACTCCAGTATTGCGTAAGGCTGTAATTGGTGAGGTGTTCCTTGTTCGTTTATCGAGGAAAAATGGACACTTTGTTCCTCTAACGATTCATAAAACAGGAAAAATTGAATCAATAAGTAAGAAGAATAATAGTAATCCAAATGAAGCTAAAGAGAGAAAAACAATATCTGGTATTGTCTCTATGCCCCCTAAAGGAGATTTCTGCTTCATTGACCATACATATTATGTTCCTGAGAAAATAAGAAAATCCAATAATTTGCAAGAAGGTCAATCTGTTAAAGCAGAAGTCAGATTAATGCCAGATGGACGCTGGCGAGTTGTATCTATTAAAGAAATGTAAGGTATGAAATTGACGTCACAACAACATCAAGTTTTAGACAAAATCAAGACCTTTCTTGATAGTGATATGTCCGTGTTTATTCTTAAAGGATATGCAGGAACAGGTAAAACGACAATGATTCGAACTGTCATTGAAGAGGTGCGGAATAGAAATAAAAGACCATTGTTGATGGCACCCACAGGCAGAGCTGCTAGGGTTCTGGAGACAAAGAATTCATGGCCTGCATCAACTATTCATAAATGTATTTATGAATTAGATACTATCGAAACAAAAGAAGGTTCTGACGACATCCGATTCATATTTCCATTAAGGGACCAAGAAGATGAGGCAAAATACCATATATGTATTGTTGATGAATCATCAATGATAGGAACACGAGAAGTTCATAATGAATTGTTTGAATTTGGAACAGGTAGTTTGCTTGATGATTTGCTTTCCTTCGTAGCTCCTAATCGTGGAGGGAAAATAATATTCGTTGGAGATCCTATGCAGTTGCCTCCTGTTGGGGACAATATATCAAATGCACTTGACGAAAATTTTTTTGAGAGTATTGGCCTAAAGGTTATGATGACAGAGTTAACGGATGTAGTACGACAGGGTGCTGGCAGTGCGATATTAAGTAATGCGATGAAAGTCAGAGCCCTAATTGATTCTCAGCAAAGAAACAATCTGGTTTTTGACAGGAAAGAGAATGAGGTCATAGATATGGAAGGGTACAACATCCCCAATCAGTTGTTGTCACTGTATCCCAAACCAGAGATTGGAGAATCTGTTATTATTACATATTGCAATCGCCAGGCTCGAGATTATAACTATGCAGTCCGAGAATTGCTGTATCCGAACCAGAAGCAGATTGTTGTTGGTGACATTCTTCAAGTAGTAAGTAACAACTACAACTTGGATGTTATGAATGGCGACTTTGTGAAAATAGCAGCCATTGATGGCGACACAGAACTTCAATCTGCACCAGTTTATATAAATATTGGTGGAGAGAGAATACAACATAAGATTACTCTTGCATTTAAAAACGTTCGGATAAGACTGGATAATAATCAAGAGATATCATGTAAGATTATTGAGAGTATGCTTGATGATGCTGAACCCAATTTGACTTATACTCAGATTCAAGCTCTCTATATAAATTTCTGTATGAGATATCCGAATTTGAAAAGAGATTCTTTGCAGTTTAAAGAGTGTCTGAAAAATGATCCTTATTTTAATGCATTACGTGTAAAATATGGTTATTCCATAACAGGTCACAAGTCACAAGGTGGCGAGTGGAATACTGTTTTCGTGGATTATACTGGCAGGACAGGTTTAAATACAGATTGCTTACGTTGGATATATACTGTGACAACTCGCGCTAGTCATACGCTCTATGGTTGTAATATGCCAAATGTTACTCCAATGTCTAAACTACAGATTGCACCTATAATTAAAGCATCGAAGCCAAGAGACGAATATCTATCCTTTACAGATATACCAGAAACGCCTTTTCATCAAAAGGATACTCCAAATTATATAAAAGCAAAATATTGGGTAATTTACGATGAGCTTAAGAAAGAGGGATGCACTATCAAAAGAGTTGAGAGCAAGCAATATTGTGAATGGTATCAAATTGAAGACAATAATGGCGAATCACTTCTTGTACAGTGCTATTATAATAAAGCAGGGCTTTTCACAAGGTACAACGCTATTGGAAATTCTAGCAGCATGACTAGAATCCTTTCGTTAATTCAGACCAATATGACGATGCTATGTTCATTTAGATATATTCCATCGAATGCAGTACTACAGAATTTGTACAATTACGTTGAATCCATTTGCTCAGACTTGGATGTGAAGATTACTAATATTGTAGAACACTTGTCAGAGTATTGCGTTTTTTATTATCTCCAGTGTTCAGGCTCGTATTCATGCATTCAGTTCTATATAACAAAGGATGGATTCATAAGTTATGCACAGCCGTTTTCTGACTTTGGAAGTGATGATGGTTTATTAACAACGGTTGTTGAAAGGATATGTCCATGACGTTTTTTTATTACTGCGAACCACTAGTGTCCACTAAAAATGGACGAGTTTAAAAATTAAATAAATTAGGTTCACTTGAACCGCTTCGGTCTTTGTCATTTTTGAATATAGTTTTGTCGA
>CADAKX010000067.1 GCA_902788605.1 uncultured Prevotellaceae bacterium
GGGACTCAGGGCTTTGCCCTAAGAACCCACCAAGGGCTGCTTGCCCTATGGAACCTCGCAAGGGGGTGACCCTCCCCCTTGACCGCCCCGCTCAGTGGCGTCTGCCCCTAAGAACCCTGAGCAGGAAGTGACTCTCTCCCTGCATCCTCCAATCAGGGTTAACACCCCGATACCCCTTTGGGGCAATAGCACAATAATATAAACGTATTAAACAGGAAAAGATATGGCTACAATAGCAAAAGCATCTGAGCATATCAAGCCGTGCAACATTGCTCAGTGCGAACGACACAACAGAAGGGACGAGGACTATATCAAGTCTCTCGATCCAGCACGGATATATGTACGTCTTGAATTGACCCACAACAACGAAATCTATATTTGAAGGCATTGGTCAAGGAAAAAACTGGCAGGGCAATGCAGGAGAAGGATGTGGAGTATAAGGACAAGAATGGTAAAACGAGAGTTCGTAAAGGCAGCAGTCCCATTCGTGAGGGTGTGGTGAACATCAAGCCTGACACTAAGATGGAGGACTTGCTGAACTATGTCAATCGAGTGCATGAGAAGTGGGGTATCAGAGCCATCCAGATACACATGCACAGAGACGAGGGACATTATGAAAACCCAAAGGACAAATCTACATGGAAATCAAACCTCCATGCACATATCATTTGGGACTGGATAGACCACCAGACAGGCAAATCCTTCAAACTGAAAGCCGAGGACATGTCCCAAATTCAGGATATGGTAGCAGAGACTTTGGAGATGGAGAGAGGCAAACGCAAGGAAGAGACGGGTGCCAAACATTTGGAACGGAACGATTTTATCTTGGCTAATCAGAGGAAACAGAGTGCCGAACTCGACAATGAGATTGCTGAGAAGCGAGACAGACTTGATGCAGAGAATGGCAATGCCATCAAATCAGGTGTCGCCAATCTCTTCGGAAAGGGCAAGTATGCTGAGATGGAGAAAGAGAACAAACGGCTGAAAGAAGAACTGCCAAAGCAAAAAGCAGCTTTACAGCAGAAATATCAGCAAACCTTAGAAGCAGAACGAGTCCAACAAAGCCAACAACTCACGGAGAAAGACAAGAAAATTGAAGAACTTCAGACTCTGTTAAAGAGTGAGGTGCTCCGTCATCAGCAGGACAATCAGGAGAAAGACAGAATAATCAATCAGCAAAAACGCATTATCACTGATTATCGCGAACGGCTTGGTCATTATCTGTCAACTCTTTCTGAACTTCTACGTGGTGCTGTTAAGGCTGTTATTGATTATGTCCAGTCCGGCTATCGCAATTTCACCTATCGTCAAGAGGGCGACATCAAACGCTATATGAATGGCCAGCCCGATAAGGAGGAAGCCGCAGGTACTGTGTACAATGCCTCACTCCCCTTTCTGAAAGCGGATGAATGTGAGCGTGTGAAGGGACAACTCTCTGATATTGCCCAGGATATGAAGGAAGAACAACAGCAAAGTCGAAGCCGGGGCCTTCATTTGTAAAACTACATATCAACACAATCCAGCCGATAATTATTGTCGTCTGGATTGTTGTTGATGTGAGGGCGTACCGCTTTGTTATACGAAATAATAAGCAGAGAAGATTCCCAGGAGATTGCATTAGTTTCCAGATCAGGGGACGGTTCTGATCCGTCCAGAACTTAGAAAAGAAACAACGAAACAAAATCATAAAAGGGTTATGCGATCAGGGAGCTGGATTCAGACAACTGGCCCGAATAACGGCCCCTGATCTAGTTAGTAACAACAAATCTTCTCTGGCCCGCTAAAGCCACGCAAACATGTTGAAACTGCCAATGCCCACGCCCCGAAGGGTGTGAGCTGGCAGCTGTCTTTCCGTTTGCGTCCTTTTGAATTAGCGGTTCGAGAAGATTGCAAAGAAAGCTGCTGCTTCTTCAATTCGTGCTGCAAAAGTACAAATTATATTTGAGATTACGATGTATCTTGAAAGATTTTCTCCATTTTTGATAAAATTTGATTGCGTTTTCACAATAGCACAATGATAATACTAGCCTACAATCTGAACCTTTCTATCCAGTTGACGGCGAAATCTACGAGTTCGCGCTGGCGCATCAGACGGAGCGTGGCATTGCCTAGCGTTACCTTTCTGACGGTGTGCGTCTGCTCAAAAGCCTCGCCGATTTGCACGAAATCGTGGCCATCTACATAGAGCGTCTCATAGGCTTTCCACACTCGTTTGCCAGACTCGTAGACGGCGCTATGCTCCAAGGAATTGTGCTTGCCGGGGTAGTTGGCGCGGGCGTCAGCTAAGTGGAGCGAGGTGTTCTTGTCATAGCCCACGCCAATGAGCAGTACGTAAGCATCGAGATTGTAAAGGCGACCTATTGGAGAACCGTCGCCAAAGATATTCTGTAGGTCATGGCTCTTCGTCAGCCGCCGGGCGTGCCTGCCGTTGGCAGCGACGGAGCGGGCGGGATGGTCGCTGCGGAGCGTCCCTGGCCACTGCCGGAACATCTCAGCCACGGTTCCCATCGTCTGCGTCGGGGTCAGCCGCTTGTCGTAGGCTGGCCAGTGGTCGCGGAGTCTCTGCCAGTCGGCTTCACTTATTTCGCTGTGTACCCCAACGTCGGGGTCGAGATTCTTCCACGATTGCGTGGGCATCACGATGGTCCCCTCACGGGTAACCGTTTCCAACAAGGCTTCGATGACTGTCTGCGCGCCGCCGCAGACGTAGCCGAGGCTACTCAGTGAGGTGTGCGTCATCACCGTCATTCCCTGCCGTATCCCGAGTTCACGGAATGCAGCGAGAATGTCTTCTTTTAAGATAAGCGGTTTCATAATTCAAGGATTAACGTTTCACGGGGTTGCAGTTGGATATCTTTGCTGATGTCAACGGTACAGCCACAGACGATGTCGGTGGCTTGGCGATGCTGGCCGATGACTTCGCGATAGCGGCTGACGGGCATGGTGGTGACGTGGTTGGTGCCATTGAGGATGGTCAGTACGGTCTTTCCCGTGTACTGCCGCGCGATGACATAGATGCCGCGATGAGGGATGAACTGCGTCATACTGCCTTTGGCGATAACCTCATTGCCCTGTCGCCAATGCAGCAGACGGCTCAGCCAGCGGAACATGCTGTTTTCTGCAGCAGTGCGCCCTTCAGTGGTGAAAGCATTGCGACTGTCGTCCCAGAATCCGCCGGGGAAGTCCTGGCGCACGTTGCCGTCGCTCTTTTCTTTGGTTCCGTTTAGTAGAATTTCTACGCCATAATATAATTGTGGAATGCGCGGTATGGTCAGAAGCAAAGCCAGTGCCTGTCGCAGTGCTAATGTGTCACAGCCGTCAGCGAGAAAGCGGTCGGTGTCGTGATTCTCGATGAAGGCCATCACGCTGCGGGGATTGGGATACAGGTAGTCATAGACCAGTGAGTTATAGATGCGGTTGAGGCCACGGCCATAGTCATTAGTGTCCTCACCGGCAGCCTGCACCATGCGGTCGTAGAAGGCGAAGTCCATCACAGTCGGCAGATGGGGATTCACCTTCGTCAGCCGGTTGTCCTTTTGCCACGAGGCGGTGTAGGCAGGCTCTGTCACCCAGGTCTCGCCCACCACGTTGTAGTTGGGGTATTCCTCGTTGATAGCCTGCATCCACCTGGACATGGCATCCTCGAAAGCGTAAGGGTAAGTATCCATGCGGATGCCGTCGATGCCGATTGTCTCAATCCACCAGATGGAGTTCTGAATCAAATAGCGCAGCACGTGTGGATTGTGCTGGTTAAGGTCGGGCATCGTCGGCACAAACCAACTCTTCGTTGTTTCGTGCAGGTCTATCTCAGAGGCATAAAGGTCGCGTACGGGTGTTAACTGGTAGCTGGTCTGCTGATATTTTGCATTGGGTGTTGGTTCGCCCTTGGCATCCTCCAGCCATTCTGGGCAGTTGAACCAGTCGCGGCTGGGTATGTCAGCCACCCAGGGATGCTCAAAGCCACAATGGTTGAAAATCATGTCCATCACCATTTTCAGCCCATGCTCGTGTGCTTCGTCGCAGAGTCGGCGGTAGTCATCATTGCTGCCGAAGCGAGGGTCTATCTGATAATAATTCGTGGGGGCATAGCCATGATAGGTACTATAGCCGTCACGGTCGGGAGAGTTGTTCTCCAAGACAGGCGTGAACCACAGGGCTGTCACGCCCAGCTCATTGAAATAATCGAGGTGTTGGCGGATGCCCTCGAGGTCGCCGCCATGCCGGAGATTGGGGTTGGAACGGTCGCACTGGTAGCGGTTCATCGTGATGAGTTGGTCGTTCTCCACCGTGCCGGAGGCAAAGCGGTCGGGCACCAGTTGGTAGAGCACATCGGAGCAGGTGAAACCGATGCGCTCCTCACCGCGCTTCTCACGCTGTTTCAACTGGTATCGAATCCGTTTCCCGTTAACTCTCAGCATCATCTCGCCAGCCTGTGCATCGGCGATGTTCAGATAGACCAGCAGATAGTTGGGACTGTCGAGACGGACTATCGAATCGACTCTGACGCCAGGATAGTCTGTTCTGACTGTAGCATCACCTACATCTTTCCCATAGAGCATCAGTTGCAGCGTAGGGTTCTTCAGACCTACATACCAGTCTGTCGGCTCTATGCGTATCGGGGCTGATGCAATGACATTGGATGATACGCCCGCCAACAGACATAAAATGAGGACAGGCTTGCTCTTTTCAGATTTAGACAACACGCGTCTAAGTTCTTTTGCCATGAACCAGATAACCATAGCGACTACGGTAGCGGTCACAACCAAAGCTGACGTATAGGCAAAAGACTGAACAGAAACATCAGGTCGGGAAAGCAGTTCATAACATAGCCAAGGGAACCACAGCAGCGCCCACAACAGTCCAATAACAACATCTCTTGTCTTCTTCCGTTCTACAGAAACAAACAATCCGCTCATAAAGGATAAAATAACAAGAGCCATAGTTCCATAAGCAAAAGGCTTGGGCATATGGCAGTTGTCAACATACACCAACCACACGACGGCTGAGGCAGTCATAGCTGCGCAAAGTTTCTTAACAATGGCTATGCAACTTACATGCGAAGGGCCTGAACTACTGGATTGTGTACAATCGTCTAACTTTCTTTCTTGGATATTTTTCTCCATACCTTTATTATTTTAGTGAAACATTTCGTATCTTTGCACCAGAGGAATAAAAGTGCGGTGCAAAGGTACGAGGTTTCCTTCAGCCGTGCAATACTGATTTTTAACTATTTATGGATGTACTAAGACGAGAACTACAGGAGATTTTCCACCGTCAGCCGTTCGACACGACGCGGCTTTCCGGGCAGGATGTGGAAAAGTGCCGCTACATCATCAAGGCCTTTACAGATGTCAGTCAAGGCTGTGCTATACTGACTGATATAGCCGTGGGCAACAGCTATTCCTCTATTGGCAGGTTGGCCAATAAACTGGGGCTACATCAAAACACCGCATTGGAAGAGCTGACCGACGTCGATGAGGACTTTATCTATGAGCGCATCCATCCGGAAGATCTGGTGGACAAGCGCATGCTCGAAGTGAAATTCTTCGAACAGGTAGAACATCTACCCTCAGAGGAGCGTCTCAAATACCATGCCACTTGTCGTATCAGGATGCGCGATGATGTTGGGAACTACGTCTACGTTTCGAATCTGACGCGCATACAATCCAACTCGACTGACGGATATATGCGACTGGTAGTCTGCACCTACGAGCTTTCGCCTGAGCAGGAACCCATTCACGGCATCAATCCCCACATTATCAACATGGAGACCGGCCAGTCTGTTACCCCTTTCCTCTATGAAGAACGCTTCGACATTCTGACCCGCAGGGAAAAGGAAATCTTAGGTCTCATCCGCCAGGGAATGTTGAGCAAGGAGATTGCAAGCACCCTGCACATCAGCATCTTCACTGTGAACAAGCATCGGCAGAATATCCTCGAAAAACTCTCTGTGGATAATTCAATGGAGGCCGTTCAGACAGCATTAGCAATGAAACTGATATAGTTTTGCAAAGATATATTAAAGTTGAGAAGACTCTTGGGTGAGCATCTTATATTGCTTTTAATGAGAATGCCATATCGAAACTAATCCTCTGTCCGCTGTCAACTAGCAAAGTGGAAACTACCAAATGTGTCTGGACTATGGAAGAAAGGCGTTGGAATACATCTTACGAATAGGGAGAAGGAGTTCCATTTGTGGTGCATATATGCAAATAGCCACAACATTTGCCTTTTTGCAACAGACGGATAGTGCTGCCTTCTATACTGACAAGGCAATACCTTATCTGAAAGATTACAAGAATGTCGTTGGCGAAAACATTCATCCTGACTTTTTTTCAAACATAGGCTACAATTATATGGTAGTCGGGAGGTATGAAGAGGCAAAACAATATTTGGAGCAGTCGCTGATGGTGAAGGTAACGGCTGTCGCTTGCAACTATCTGGCATGGATATATAAAAAGGAGGGGGATGAGGAACAATCTCATCTGTGGTATTTGAAAGCACATGAGATAGGAGATAATTGGCCAAAGGATAAAATTTTGTATGAATTGTTGAGATACGACATAGAACACCATAATCTGGAGGGCGCACAAGAGAAATTGAAAGGAATGATGACTATCTCGGACAGTCTCCATAAAGCGCAAATGGATCGTACAATACTGGAGTATCAGCATCAGTTTGACGAACAAGCCGCACAAGAGGCTCACCAACGGAAAATGATATGGGTAGGAATCGCTTTGGGCGTTCTGCTGTTTGTCATCGTGCTCTTGGCTCTTTATATCCGCTATCGAAGGACGAAAGAACAGGTTACACTTGCTGAGAAGCAAATGCTTATCAACAACTATGTCAGCGAGATTGCCCAGTTGAAGAGCCAACAAGACAATACGGATGTCGCAGAACAGATAGAGGAACTGAACGGCAAGATTCGTGAACTGGTGGAACAGAATTCACCGCGTCTTGTCAGGGGCAAGATGCTATACGATGACATCAAGAAGGACGGCACCACTTCGGGATGGTCGAACGACGACTACAAATGCTTCATCGACTACTACAAGGCCATCGACTTCCCCGCTTTCTGCCGCATCCAAAAGAAATACGCTCCCAAGACCGCCCACAACACTTTCTTCCTCATTCTCTATGAAATGGGTATGGGCGACAAGGACGTGCGCCGCATCATGGGCATCACTCAAGAGGCCATCCGCTCCACAAGGCACAGAATTCAGCAGAATACAAAGAAGTGAGAAATAAAGTTATTGCCATAGCGGCTCGCTCTCCCATCCGCGAGGGAAGCCCATTGCCGCAATATCTATATCAGGATAGTTCGCAAGTAGTGTATCTATCTTAACTTTCATGTCATTTTGCGGTGAAATGACATCCAAAAAGTATTTGATAATACACAGATTGAAATAGATACGAAGTGGATCTGTAGGTAGAGAAATCCAATGTCCAGTCATACGATTTGGCATCATAGGACGGATTGTGTTCTGTTTGTTCCAAACACGTGCATGATGGCAACATGAGTTACGAGTCAGAGCAACAATTGTAAGCCATGATTCAAAAGGAGCAACTTGCAAGCCAAACTTCTGGGCTATACGTTTCTTTATCCGAGGAACCCGAATATTGCTATATATATTGGTGAGGACACCGAAAGGTAGCACTTCTGCCAGAATCCATGCAGGAGGATAGGCATCTGAATATGTCTGTTTGAAATGGTCGATAAAATCCTCTCGTGAGCGACGTAACTCTGCATCAATCAAATCCATAGTATGCCGAAATTTCCCTGCATCGATGAAGTTGCGACTTTCTGTCATCCAAAATGGGTCATTTGTCATCTCACTGCCTATATTAACTATAGCACTGCGAACAGCTACCTCTATCTTTTCTATCTCATTGAAGATAAGCAGACGCAACTTCTTATCAAAGCGATAGAGCATCATCACCTGATTAAAGGACGTATTGGGCTTATAGCGGTGCTGATTCTTTGGCATCTGCAATAATGGGTACATATAGGCAGACAAACGATAATAGCCTATATACTCAAGGTAACTTTCTGCCTTGGCAGTATCTGTAACTGTCAAACCACGTGACTGCAATAACCTGACAAGGTCATGCGCATTGGTATAAGATTTCAGAAATGGTACTCTGTTGCTCATTGTATAAAAATAAAACGACCCGCACATTTGAGCATCGTTGAGAGGCTTGGCGGGTTCTAGTGGTGCAAAGGTACGAA
>CADAKX010000068.1 GCA_902788605.1 uncultured Prevotellaceae bacterium
TGCCAAAACCAAGACAAAATCAACTAAATCCCGTCAAGAACGAGAGGCTACGATTGTAAACATGTACAATGGAGGCCATGCTATTGACGATATTTGGGCAGTCAGCGGTTTCAAGAGCAGAAGTTCCATCTTCAGGATCCTGCGCAAATATGGCATAACACTTAATCGTGGTCCTCATTCTGGTCCAATCAAGAAATGGAATGAAAGGAAGAATCCGATTATTAAGGATGACAATAAAAACACAACAAAAGGTTAATATACCCCCAAAAACACTATCAACAAGTCCAATGGCATCTATGACTACATATAGATTACAGATTTGGGTAGTCTGTACACAGCAAGAGAATGCTTAACTGACTCTTGTTTTTTGTGATGACAACATAAGGATCATATATTCAATATGTGGAAATAGTTTATTATTATCATCAAAACCAACATGATGAGACTGCAAACTATAAGAAAAATATGAATTTCAGATAATAGATACAGAACATGAGCGGTGTATATTATGAAACTTTTACATCTGGTAAGCCTATGAAAGAGACGGCAAATATTGAAGGAGAATTAATATTATTAAGGATGCCGTGAATATAAAAATTGTTAAATAATGCGTTTTTTTTACCCATTTAGAAGATGTTTCACCCCAATACTGTATCTTTGCAAAATTATAACGAGCCGTTCTACACGGGGAAAGAGTCTGGTCATTCTGATGCACAGCAAAAAGAATGAAGATCATACTGCGAAATATTATCCCAGTGGAGGTATATAGAAACAACTAGATTACCATATGATTTATATGAAGAAACTGAACTTGATTTCACTAGAAATGTTGCTGCTAATGCTCTGCGGATGCTCGGGCGGTGGCATCATGGATACTTACTGGCGCGATGACAAAACGGGCGAGTGGCTGATTGGCCTGACGGAGGACAAGCTCATTTACGACTGTAAGGTGTGGGGCATCGCATCGATGGACGAAAACGACGGGGCGTACTCCATACGGGTGAATAATGGATTGGACAGCCTCGACATCAGCATCGGGACGGAGAACGACGGCAAGCGAACCATCAGCATCGATGGTAAGCCATTCGACTGCAGTCTCATCAGTGGATGGTGCTTGCCCGACTACCCCGAGAAGGACACTTGCACCACGATTGCCGACAACCACTACCAGGAGGGCGACAGCGTGACCGTCATCGGATGGGTAAAGCCCAAGAAGGGCCTTTTCGGCGGGTCTGGGACGAAAAACGGCAAGGAAGTGACTGTATTTTTGACAGCCAACATCTTGACGGGCGAGAATCCGACGTACACGGTACCGATAGACAACTATGGACAGTTCGTGCTGCGAATCCCGATTGAGAACACTACGTCCTTTTGCCTAAAAATAGGCCAAGATTCGCCGGATATTGCAGCCACCGTCGTGGCCGAGCCCAACGAGACCTATTTCATGATGAAAGACTATGACCAAGGCAAGACGCTCTTCATGGGCAAGAACGTCCGCCTGTTGAACGAGATTGGGGCTCACCACATTATCACGTCCTATTACGGGGCAACAAAACTGGAGAAGATAGGCAACATCATGAACATCCTCGACAGTATCAAGAACAACACGAAGGCGACATTGCAGGAGTTGGACGACGTATGCCGAGAGCATCCGACACTTTCAGAGCGGTATCGCACTTACACAAGGAACTACATCCTGGCGCAGAACGCCTACTTCCTGACGCAGGGAATGTACACGCAGCCTAACTACGAACTGCCGAAGGAATATATCAAAGCCGTCGATGAAGAATACTGGAAGGAATTCGACGAGCCTTACACGATGAGTGCCTACGAATTCTCGCATTTCTTGAATGACTACGGAAACTACCTGTGGACGAAAGCCAATGACAAAATTGACAATACGATTACGATGATGAATATTTTGGAGACAGCCGAGAAAGACGGACTCTTCAAATTGACGTCCAAGGACAGGCAAGCCATCAGACTGTACGACGAGGTCTATCCGGCATACCAGGAGAAAAGGCAAACCACACCCGACAGTCTACGCGAGGCAGTTGATGAGGAGTTTGGAAGGAACGACTTCGTGAAAACCGTCCTTGAGATTCAGGCCCGTAACCCGGAATATGGAGATTATTCCTTTCAGAAGTTCTACTTGCGCCTGATGGAGCAGATGGTAAAGGATATAGACGCACACGGAATATCAGAGAAGGCTAAGGACATCCTTCTCTGCCGTCAACTTTACAACAACATCAACGGCAACCGCAGGGCACTCAACAAGGAACTCATCGCCCTCGCCGAAGAGCACATCCACACGCCTGCTGCCCTCCACGCCGTTTATGCCATCAACGACCGATACGAGCAATTAGGCAATCGTAAACTCTCGAACGCCGACAACCTCAAATCGAACGACAACGTGAAGGGCATGAGCGACGGCGAGAAGATTCTACGCAAGATTATCGAACCGTACAAGGGCAAGCTCATCCTCGTCGATATTTGGGGCACGTGGTGCGGCCCCTGCAAGCAGCGCCTCCAACACTCGCAGGAGGAATACGAGCGGCTGAAGGACTTCGACCTCGTCTATCTCTACCTCTGCAACCGCAGCAGCGACGAGTCGTGGAAGAACGTCATCAAGGAATACAAGATAGAAGGCGACAACGTAGTCCACTACAACCTGCCCCAAGACCAGCAAACCGCCGTCGAGTACTTCATCGGTGTCAACGGCTACCCCACCTACAAACTCATCGACCGCGATGGCACCGTGCTCAATGTCAACGCCGACCCGATAGACCTCGACGCGCTGGCCGGACTGCTGGAGAAGATGAAATAACAAAGAAATAATTAGAAACATGAGAAAAGAAAACATCAACTCTATCTGCCATAGTCCTAACAGCAACAACACTTTCATAGAAAATGAAGTTTAAAGAAACCATAAAGGATTTACACAGCCCTGTTGTATAAATATGCAACCAGCGTTTGCTACTAACAAGGATTGTTATATCATTAAATACGTCAAACATAATTTCCACAAATTTACGAGTAATAATATAGCGAATTAGTGTTCTACAAGAAGCAAATAGATGCTATTCCGCAGAATTAAATTATAGGAATTGAGAGCCCATCATGGCATATAGTTCATTTTACAGGATAAAAAGTAAATTATGTAAATATATGCTACTTTCGGTTTAGTAGAATCAATATGAGTATCGCGATGCCAAAGAAAACCCAACTATAAAAGAATTTCGGATGTTCAAACGTTTGATTCTTTCAAAACGCATGTATTTATCGGTCTTTGAAAGGTGTTCCATCCTGCAAAATGAGCTATTGTTCCCCAACACAGGTCTGTGAGGAGAGTAAGCATAGAAAATTTTACCATACCTTTTGCTTACGGAACGGCTTAAGGGACACAAATGTCTATCATACCTACAACAACATCACCATGACAATAATGATGAGGGGTGAAGGTACGTTCACCATGAAGGATTGGGATGATATCATCCACGAACTGCAACAGTTCTGGTGGCCTGATGACATCAATGAATGATAGCGTATCTCCTGCTGACGCTATCTGTCACGTCTAAAGTCATTCCGGCTATCACCTCTCCACCATGCGCCAAGCACGAGGAAGATGATGCGGAAGACAATGACGATGATGATAATGCTTCCAATATCACCCATATATCATACTTTTAGAGTTCAAAACACATTTACTATAGGGATGTTCTGATCCATTGCCTTACGAATGGTGTAGAACGTTCCACCTTTCTCTCGACCATCATAATAGCCTATGAGCTTAGAAGAGTTGTTCACCATGAACTCGTCCCTGTCCAAGAAACACCTTGGATAATAACTCTCACTGAGCATAATCACTTCATCAGCCACCTCCAGCAACCTGTCATATCGCTTTCGGTCATAGAAACCGAAACGACTGGCTTGACCTTTGAAAGGAATAGCAGCTATCAGTGTGATGTCTGGATAGTTCTGTTTCAATGACACAACCACCTCAGCCGCCATCATGTCAAATCCAATGGCAAAGCCGGATATGAAGTTTCGGATGCCTTGCCCATAAGCATAAAGCACAGTTCTTGTCAACCGTTTCTTGACGCAATCTCTCTTTGAAGCATCGACGAAGCGATGCCCCGTGAAGGCGGCTGTTGCCGCCCTGCTAATTTTTCTCTGTTTCATATAATCATCAATAAGTTGGTACATATCTATATGAAGTCTTTCCAAGGAAGATGCCGTTAGTAACGTGTGCTCCAACACTCTCCAACTGCGCTGCATAGGCACAGAAAGATGTTCCCGTAGTTACCACATCATCCCATACACATACTATCTTGTTCCTAAAGAAACTTGCATCTACCTCTATGGTATTGCACTCTTCAAGACGCTTTGCACGTATCTCTTTCTTCATCTTCGTGCCATGAACGGCAGACCGCTCACCCGATACCTTGACATGGGAGAAGCCATCTATCGCTCCCGACAACTGACATACAAGTGCAGAGAATGCCTTGTTTCGTGACTCGTTGCGCTCTTGGCTGCTTGCAGGAACACATGAGAAGACGACCTTTCCGACCTTGCGTCCGAACTTCCTTACAAGTTCCTTTGCCACGAACTGAGCTACTTGGGGCTGATTGCATCCGTCCTTGAAGTCAAAGATGGTCTGTCTGTCGAACATTGCATCTATACCCACATTCTTGATACGAGTTGGATAGTAACGGAAGAAACTGCTGAGTTCCTTGTCCTCTTGACCCTTGATGAAAACCTTGACCATGTTCATTGTCGCTAAAGTTTTTTATTTCCCTTTCATTAAATCCTTTCGGACTGTGACCAGGGAAGATTTTTTCTGCATTCAGAAGTGCGGAAACGACAATTAGGCAAGTCTGCCGTGAAGAATACTCTTTTCAGCGAAAAGGAAGATTGTTCACAAGGCACGACTTGCTATTTGGCGCGGACGTGGTAACTTCGCAGAAAAAACTTTCCGCTGTCACTCGTCCGACATGGAGATTGGTGAATACCATCAAGTGAACCTTGTTCATGTATAATATCTGAGAACCAACCGTCAGGGATATAATAAAGAGCTGGTTCGCCCTTCGGCTCTGTTGGCAGAAGGGCGAAGCCACAGTCATGGCATCATGCCGTTTTCCTGCCTATTAGTTTATTGAACTCATTGGCATAGAACACCCCCAAGAGATATTGTTCCAACTGCTCCAAAGGCAGATAATCGGTGCATCTTGTTCCAAACTCTCCTGGAGAGGGAACGACATAGACAGCATACCTTGCCCCACTCGGGCATCTGCTGCACGAAGTACGGCTTTAGGGTTAATCTCTGTGACCCATTGCTCAATCATGGTTTTTCTCTGCTTGTTAGTCATATCGCTTAATACTTTGTAAGATACCATTCATTGATATTCCAGACCTCGATGTCGTAGTTGGTCTCATAGCCTTGTGTCTGGTAGGCGAACTCCAACTCTTTGCGTAGTCTGCGCCTTGCTACTGCTTCCAACACTCGCTTGGAGGTCTTTTCTATCTCATCTTCACTAAAGAACTCGTCAAGTTCTATGCGGTGGTTCTTCACGATGGCATTCACGGCAGCCCATTTGCTGGTGAATACTCCAGCGCACTCGCGCTTGTTTAATTCATGCCACGCATTGGTTTCGTACACAACAAATATCTGTCTCATAATACTTTGGGGGTTAGAAGGGATAGGCAGCAGACTTGCCACCCATCCCATGTTTCTTAACTATTTTCCTATCTCACTGATGATGTAGTCTAAGTGTCCTGCGAAGACATCATCAACCTCAATCTCGTGCTCGTTACCTCGGTCATTCTTCTCGTCGCCAATGATGGTGAAATATCCGTCCTTGTCCACTCTGACAGAAAGGATAACCACATCACATGGCTCGTCATAGTCGTAAGCTGCTACGATGGGACATTCCCCCTCGAAGTGCCACTCATAGCCATCATCCACCTTCTCGCCACGAAGTCTGAGTTTTTCGGCAAGTTCCTCCTGCTCACGGTGCTTCACCTCCTGCACACGGTCATAGATAGAGAAGTCTTTGAGTTTTCCTTGACGAACAAAGTGTAACTCTTCACCATCCGAATGGCAGATGCCGTATTCATGGAACTGCACCGGCACGAAATCGATGGGTGCTGCCATCCATGAAATGTTATTGAGCGAATAGTCATGCTCAACCAAGAACTGCTCGATGTCCTCGTCAATCATGTGGTCGGGAACATTCAAAACCTCGATGCGCACATTTGCGCTGTCCATTACGATAATCTTCATAATCT
>CADAKX010000069.1 GCA_902788605.1 uncultured Prevotellaceae bacterium
AGTGCGGAGGTCTGTCAGAGGGTCGGTTGGGCTCTGATAAAAGAAGGCCCTGTTTCCGTTGTGGGGTGCATTAGCCCGAAGACCAACGAGGAGGTCGGCTTCATCGCTGGCGATGACAAAGTAGCTGCCTGCCGCAACCGCTTCGGAGAGCTGCGCTTCGCTGTCAATGCGGGTGTAGCCGTGTTTTGAGGACAGGAGGTCGTAGTAACTGTAGGCTGCCGCTTTGACATCTATGGTGAAGGTGTAGGTTTTGTCAAGATAGATGGCTGTGTAGGTGAGAGGGGTCCCGTCGGGCAAGCCGATGGGCACACTGACGGTGAGGGTGCGGCCATGGGTGCCATCCTGCCAGGTAACCTCCTCGGGCAGGGCATTGTCGGGCAGGGTAAGGCCGAGGATGACTTCCGTACCAGCGAAGACAAGGGCGCTGGTCTCGCCATCAGTCTGTGTGCCACCGATGGAAATAAACGGACGGGCAGGAATAACATGGAGGTGGAACTGCTGCTCATTGACATAACCGCCCTGGTTCACATACTGGCAGGTGTAGGTGCGGTCTTCAGTGATGTTGGGAATGACGATTACGCTGCTGCCCATAGCGCCTGTACTCCAGCGGTAGTCATCGGTCCAGCCGGAAGAGTTGCCAAGATAGAGGATTACGCTTTGGCCGTAGAGGACAGTCTGCTCCGTAGCACTGTAAATGGTGCCATCAACGGTAATCTCGGGAACAGTAACGTCAGGCACGGCATCGCCTGCAACAGCGATGGCGAAGCTCTGTTCCGAGGTCGTGCCGTTGGCTGCGGTGTAGGTAACGCGATAAATATGACTGCGGTCGGCCTTTACGGTGAGCTGTCGAGTGGTCTCACCAGACTCCCATTGCCATAGACCTGTGTCCTCTGTGTCAGCGGGCAACTGGGGAATAAGGGTGATGTCGGCTCCGTCGGCAGGGATGGCACGGGTCTTTTCAATCCTATAAGTATATTTCAGTCCGCCGAGGTTGGTCTGGTTCTTGTAAGTGACACCTTTATATATGATATCACCGCTAAGTGGCGTGATGGCATCGGCCTTCTCGATGGCTGGTCGCCAGTGGGTAAGCGTGGAGAAGCCCAGATGGTCGAAGCCGCCGCTGTTCTGGCTGTAGTTGCCCCCACCGCCATCAGGACATATCTTCGCGCTTGCCGCTTCAGAGTATTGCATCTTGACACCGCGCAGACCTTCGTAGTAACCGATGAGACGATCCCAATAAGGACGGTACTCGCCTGAGCCGCCCGTGTTGACACCTGTCATGAGCCAACCGGCACCCATCGTTCCACGACAGTCGGCATAGTTGTAGTTCTTCCATGGCAGCGAAGCGGCATCCACGCCTCCGAAATTGCTGGCCGCCACGAACTCTGCACCGGCAGCAATGCGGTCATCCATGTAGGCGAAGAGATCATCCCCCTGTGAGAAGCCCGTCTGACAGATATCGACAGCCAGTCCGAGTGCCATCAGCGCGTGGCCTTGGTCACGGCCACTCTCCTGCATTTGTCCGAGATAGCCAAAGGGACCACGTTCGTCGGGCATAAGGACTGGTACGAGGTTGCCCAAGAACTCATCACATCCGTCATTGAGAATCTGCGAGAGCGTAGTGCGGTTGGGGTTATAGGTGCCGACGTGGTCATATTTGTAGAAAGAAACACCCTGATTGTAGATGTGAACGTCATCACAGAGAATACCGATACTCATAAGACAGAGGGCGTTGCAGAGGCCCCAGTTGCTCCAATAATGTCCCGGGCGCTCGCCAAGGTTGGCATAGCGGGCGTTGAGCCACGTGTCATGACGGCGGCGCAGGAAATCGAGGGCCACGGGATACCACGTGGTGAGCATATAGCGCTTGAACTCCTCGAAGTCAGTACGGCTCCAACCGTCATAGTCACGTACCAACTCAGCAGCCTGTGCGAAGCCGTAACCATATAGCCCGGCGGCGAGGCTCTTATTGGTGTCACCACCTACGTATTTGTTGTTGTGTGCCCAGTTCATCAAGGCACGCACCGCATTGTCTGCATGGGCACGGTCGCCGCTGATACGCCATCGCAAGGCGTTCTGGAAGGCGATGGCTGCTCCACGTGCGGCATTCATATAATTTTGCCCACTGCTGCCGCCACGTATGATTTCCCAGACGGGCCACGTTGCCGTGCCGCTTTGCGAGTATTCGTTCTGGCACAGAATCTCGTATGCGCGCTTGATGCGGGTGTCACCGGCAGCCAAAGCTGCCTTGATGCGGTTAATATCAGCCTCTGTGACCATGCCACCAGGATGACGGAAGCCGTGGCCTTCGGGTGTGAAGATGCAGGTCTCGGCCATCGTGAAGCCTGCGGTCTTCTGGGTAGAGATGAGGGCTGAGGTAAGGTTCTTCAGCCGCAGGTCAATCAGAGTCTGTGATGCGCGCCCGCGTACAATTTCTTTCTCTGAGAGGTTCCGCTCATCGCGCAGTTGGCCGATAGCCCCGTCAGCGTATGCAGTAAGATCGGTAGCAAGAAAGTCCTTTACTTCATCGAGCTTCGTTTGCAAGGCTGTGAAGTCGCCTGACACGCCGTAGCGGTAGGACGTCTCCAGCTCGTCGGCTACGGCAGCGAGGGCTGTTACTTCGGCATCGGCCAGAGCTGCATCGTAGAGACGGAAGTCGTAAATGAGAGTCTGTTTCAGATAGCTGTCACCAGAAAAAGGAGCACGACCAATCCAGCAGTATGCAGGAACGGCTGTGAACGTCTGCTTCAGTACTGGCATTCCGCTCTGACTGAGCATCTGACGACCATTCAGAAAGACCTGCCCAGTAGTGCCACGCTGGCGATAGAGAAAGTGAATCCAGCGGCCCTTGGCAGATTCGGTTCCTGTCTCCATGCCTGTTTCATGGTTGTAGCCACCTGTGGATGTGGCCATACGCTGGGCGTTCAGGCGATATGCCGTATATGGAGAGGCATCCGCAGTGTTGGCAGCCAACTGTGAGAAGCACCACAGGAAATAGCCTGCGCCGGAGAGCGAGGCATTCTCGTTGACACGGTAATACACGGAGACGGTAAAGTCTGTCAGTTCCTTGACGATGGCTCCCGCGCTGCGCGTCATGTCGAGGTAGCCCGTGGCATTGCCCAGGTCGAGCACATGGTGGCTACCCACCTCCACCACCTTGGCCGCACCCTTCAGGCTGGCCGTCACGCCAGATACTTCGTCAGTCACACTCGCTCCCGACACGTTCTCGAAGTCAAACTTCAACTTCAGGTTCTCTTCCTGCGCTCCTGCCGTCAGGGCCATGAGGAGCATCGCTACTACAAGCAGTTTCTTTTTCATTGTGATATGATTTTATGATTTTCTGCTGCAAAGTAACGCATTTTCTCTGAAACGGCGTGTCCCATCTGTCTTAAACCATACGTTTTGTCCGTCTAAAAGCAAAAATAGACGTTTCAGGCGTATTTTTTAGATAAATAAAGCTGTTATTTCAATAGAAATTTATAACTTTATCGCCCAATAATGATTGTTTTAGCCTATGAAAGGTAAATTCTGTATCTTGTTGTGCAGCATGTTCGTATGGGTTCTTTGCGTCAGCGGGCAACGTCATTGGATGGTGGCCGATGGGCTTCCGACGGGTGAGGTGCAGCAGATTGTGGAACTCCCCAACGGCCAGATGCTCGTGAACTGCGAAGGAGTATTTTGTCTTTCGAATGGACACTCCTTCGACGTAGTGTCCTGCAACCAAATCCTGGCATATAAGCTTCCCCAATACACCAATCGATATGGCCAATTGTGGGAAGGAGACTCTATTTTATGGCTGCGAGACTTTTATCGAATCTACCGCTTTGACGCCCACCAATACAGATTTGTAAAAACCGACGAGAACGGATTGGGCAGACCCTTCCTGAAAACCATCCTTGCCGACAAGGCTGACACGCCACAGCCAACAGCACAACAACAACACGTCATCGACTCACTCCATATACATGACGCTACCGTTGCCATAACTGACCGTCAGGGCGGCCTATGGATAGGCACTCGCACCAATGGTATCGTCTATCAGCCGCCACATAGGACTAAGCCTATGATACACACTGGGAATGATCCCTTGATCGGACAAACACGAAGTGCTTCCCTGCGCAACGGACAGACTATGTTTGTCATACAACTAGATGATGGCAGGCAGTTGCGCTGTGATTCGCTTTCCCATTTGGCTTATGCTCAGTCAGACCACACAACCATACCGCTAAACGAGAAACTACCAGCTTTGAACCAATATCGCCACATGGTAGGAGCCTGTCCTTTGGACGAGGAGTGGGTGGCAGTCTATACACAAAATGGTGCTTTCCTGCTTGACACGAAGGCTGACACGCTGGCACCGTTCCCCCATGCCTATGAGATAGAGTGCTACAGCAGTAAATACAACTGTATGCTGAAAGATCACAAGGGAACTTTATGGGTAGGAACTCAGAACGGACTCTTCAAAATGGAAGAAGTGAAAGGCAAAGGAACAAAAAGCGAAAAATACAAAACACCTGATAGAATTGAGGGACTGACGAACAACTGCATACGCAGTTTGGTGACAGATGCTGATGGACACGTGTGGACAGGCACATCGTATGGCATCTCACGTATTACGCCTACCGTTGTCAACCTCAGTGTAGATGACGGCATCCCTGCTAAACCAATGATGGATTGTGCCGCACTGCTCCTTACCGACAAACGATTGGTTTTCGCAGCAGGTGGTGGATTGGCCGTATCTTTCCGCCCCGACGAACAATTAGGTGAGGAAAAGCCACTCCCCGTCGTCATTACCAACATCACAATAAACGGAGAAATGGTTGAAAGTTCGACGCTTTCCCTTTTAGGCAACCTTTCCTACAAACAGAACTACCTCTCATTCCAGTTCTCAACCCTCAACTACGCCACACCCTCGCACGACCGCTACCGTTACCGCATCCGGAATTTGGAAAGTGAATGGAACACTTGCAGTGATGGGGGTGGACAATGTACAGCCATCTATAGGGCGCTACCCCCAGGCGATTACACCTTTGAGGTACAGGCTGCTACGGCATCGAGCGAATGGGGAACTGTCACCACATTGCAATTCGCCATACGTCCACCTTGGTGGCTCACATGGTGGATGAAGACAGCCTATGGCCTGGCTACCATCCTGATGATTGTGGGTCTCATTAGCGTCTATCTGCAGAAAAAGAAAGCAAAATTGAGGCGAGAGAATGATGCACGAGTGAACCACCTCTTTGAGTTGCGCGAGGAAGCCCGACACCAATTTGCTGAGTCGGCTAACATCTCTCCCGACAAGATAGCCATCAATGCCGAAGAGGAAAAGCTTGTATCTCAGATGCTAAAAGCCATTGAAGCACATATCGATAACGAGCAATACAACGCTGACCTGTTGGCACGCGATGTCGCCATGAGCCGCGCTTCGCTTTACAAAAAGTTGCAAAACATGCTCGGCATTACACCTACTGATTTCATCCGAAAAGTGCGCCTGAAGCGAGCTGCCCAGTTGCTTACCGAATCCCAGCTCTCCATCAATGAAATTGCCACTCATGTCGGTTTCGCCACTGCTCGCAACTTCTCTTCCTCTTTTAAAAAGATATTCGGTGTTACCCCCTCGGAGTACCGCAATAGAGAAGAAAATGCTAAAAAAACGCATAATTGAAAATTAAAAGAGTTGATTGTTTCCTAATGGCTAACTGAAATATAGCTCGGATAAAAACTCTTTGTAATGTCATTACAAAATGGAGCCTAAATGTAGTTAAATACGTTAAATTTTCATCTTTTCTAATCTCTATAGAATCCACGTCACCACTTTTCTACCGTTTAAGATGTAAATAGCTGATAGAAAAAGACTTGCAAATACTATTATTGCTCTGGCCTTAAAAAAGTTATTATAAAAGATATAGCAGCATGGTGCGGAATCAAGTTCGATGGGTGTGACTCTAATCCTTTATGTTATGCTAAACAA
>CADAKX010000070.1 GCA_902788605.1 uncultured Prevotellaceae bacterium
CCCTTGCCTGTATGCTTCGGAAAGAAAAGATGTGTCCGCGTATAAGCCGTATCGTTCTTCCATTGGATGTCGCTCTCAGGGTACGGCTCGCCACGGCCCACCCTGACATACGCCGTGACAGCAGGATTTGCCTCGAAGTTCTCATCTCCACCATAGAGATGATTCAGCACCACGTCGGAATAGACCTTGATGCCTGCTTGGTGCATCGTAGCAATCATCTGCTCCAGTTCCGCACGACTGCCGTAGCGCGTCTCTACCGTCCCCTTCTGCTCATAGTTGCCGAGGTCATAATGGTCGTAAATGCCGTAGCCGCTGTCATAGATGCCCCAATTGCCCTTTGCGGGAATGGGCGTCCACAGGCTGCTGATGCCAGCGCCCTTCAGTTCGGGCGCCAACGAAGAAAGATGATCCCACCATGTGCCATCCTTTGCCTGATCGTCCACAGGCACATCCCAGTAGAACGCCTGCATCATCACGTCATCCAACGGCTGCAACGGCTCGTCCTTTTGCGTAGAGCAAGCGGCGAGAGAACAAGCAGCAACCACTACAGTAATGTCTTTCCAAAATCTCAAATTCTTCATATTGCTTATACTTATTTGTTATTTACGATTCTTTTCCATCCATTCCACGGCAAAGTCCACCAGTTCCCGTTGGCGTATCAGCCGCAGGGTAGCATGACCGAGCCGTACATTTGCCACATGATGGGTCTGCTCGAAAGCCTTGCCTATCTGCTTGAAGTCACTGCTATCGACAGCAAGCGTCTCGTATGCTTTCCAGACTCGCTTGCCGCACTCGAAGTCGGCACTATGGGCGATGGTGTTATGCTTGCCCGGATAGTTGGAACGGGCCTCGGCAAGATGGAGTGAAGTCACTTTGTCGTAGCCTACGCCAATCAGCAGGACGTAGGCATCGAGTTCGTAGAGCCGTCCCATGGGTGATGTGTCGCCGTAAATATCTGAAAGGTCGTGCTTCACGGTCAGGAATGTCGCATGCTTGCCGTTGGCGGCAATGGAACGGGCTGGATGGTCACTGCGATAGGTCCAAATCCAGAGACGGAACATTTCGGCAACTGTGCCCATGCCGTCTGTCGGCGTGAGGCGCTTGTCGAATGGAGGCCAGTTGTCGCGGATAGCCTGCCAGTCGTCAGTACCTACTTCGTTGTGAACGCCTGCATCGGGGTCGAGGTTCTTCCAAGACTCCGTAGCCATCACGATAGTACCCTCGCGTGTGACTGTTTCAAGCAAAGCCCGGATAACGGTCTGCGCCCCTCCGCAGACATAGCCCAGACTGCTCAGCGAAGAATGAACTATCACCGTCATCCCCTGTTGCATTCCAAGTTTCTGGAATGCAGCAAGCATGTCTTGTTTGAGGATGAGTCTATTTATCATTGTAAGACATATTACGGAGTCCAAAGACTCTTGACATCCTGCTCGAAGGTATCACGATTGATGGCCTTATTACGCATATTGGTGCGATAATTATAGACCGTAGAAGAGGAACAGCGCAGGAACTCCTGCACTTTCTGACCGTCGGTAATGCCGAGTATCATCAGGGCATAGATACGCAGTTCGGTATTTAGCCGCTCGTTATTCTTTAGCGTAACCTGTGCATCGGGGCGCAACAGGGCATTGAAGTCTTTCAGGAAATTCGGGTAGATATGGAGAAAAGCCTCGTCGAAGCTGTTGTAGAAGTCGTTCACCTCCTTATTGATGTAGCGGGTGGACTGGATGGTGTCATACAGTTCGTCGAAATTGCGCTTTCGTGCCACTTTGTTCAGATGGGCACGGTAGTTTTCCATCTTATTGATGTAGTCAAGGCAGAGGTGCATAAACCTTGTGATGTATTCTTCCTTGATTTCGTTAGCAGCCCGCAACTGCACATTGGTATCGGTCATCTGATCGTTCACCCTCATCAGTTCCTTTTCCGAGTGCCGCAGCAGGTTCATCTTCCTGCGAAGCACTATCAGCGCGACAGCCAACAAAACCAACAACAGACTGATAACGGCAGCAGTTATGATGAGCGTGTTTCTCGATTCCTGCTTCTGCTTTACTACTGCGGAGTCGATGACAGACAGGAATGTCGATGTCTCGACCATTCTCATTCGCGCATTGCAGGCATTGGCATCATCGATACAACGGTGGATGTAAGTATAGGCCCGGTCGATGTCGCCTTGCTCGTAAAGCAATACGGCCAGTTTGCGGAGCGAGATGTATTCACGCACGGCATTCTTGATTCCTGCTATAGACGACAAGGCAAGGTATTTGATCTGCTCATCACGCTGGTGCATCTTCTCATAAATCTCGGAGAGAATGTAGTATCTGAGTCCTACCTCATGGGTGGTAAGACTGTCTGGCAGGTTGTTGGAAAGCAACTCGACCGCTTCCTGCATTTTCCCGTTATCGCTCAACCGCTCTGCACGGAATATGACATCATCGGGCGCGTATGCTAAAGCTGAGTCGCGGCAAATCTCCATCTGACGACGGTAATAATCCCTTTGCTCCTTGTCAACAGAATATAGGGAGAGGTTTTTATAAACATTCGTGCCCAGATAGAAATGGCTTCTCCGCAACCAGTCGGAGTGCCCGGTCACATCCTGCTCCTTGAAAATCTCCAGAGCCTCATAGTGCATTCCTACATAGTTATAGAGAAAAGCCAGACTGAGGTGGGTGTCGATGATGCGCTCCTGCTCGCCGAGCGCGTCGGCCAGTTCCAACGACTGCTTGATATAGACAAGGGCGGAGTCAAGGGAAAAGTCCTGGTAGGCACGGTAAAGTTCCATCGTCGCGGCATATCTGTCCTCCCTTGATTCTGATTTCCGCAGACGGGCTTTTAATTTCTCCAACTCAATATCCTTTTGCTCAATGTACCATTGGTAGTCAGACAGTGTATTGTCAAGCTCTACCAGAACATCATCGTCCTTCGTACATGACAAGCAGCCCAACAGGCAAACCAATGACAATAACACATGTTTCATAATCGCGTGCAAAGGTACGAATAATAATCTGACTATGGAATAGTACCATCCGAAAATGTAGATGTTTCAGTAAGACAAGTCGCTGATATTGACATAGATACAGAAAACAGGCACATCAAAATATGTAGTTCCTGAAAATGAGAAAGAGAGAGATTATATCGCCTTCGTCTCTCATCATTGCTACTACTACAAGAGACGAATGCGAGGGCGGTAATCAGGAGGAAGAGAAGTTTTGCATGTTTCATATTGCTTATGTTTTTTATTATATGGGGGCAGTGTCAGCGCGAAGGCTGACCACTGCCCTAACGAGAGAGAATTTATAATCTGTTCTTTTCATCGTTTCCTGCACCAGTACCCTTGTACTTACTTCGTGTTGTATTGAAGTTATAGGTAATTGTCATTCCAAAAGTACGGTCATAATTATAGCAGTCTTTCGTTAAGTTGACTCCTATGCCATACGTGTCCCATCGCTCTTTACTGGTACGTAGAAGATCGAGGGCATAAAGATTTACAGTCAATGCCTTATTCCAGAAAGTCTTGTTGAGACGAATATCCAACTTAAAGTAACTTTTGCTATGCTGGAACTCATTGTAATAGTCTGTCCGATAACGGAGATTGAGCATGGCAGAAAAGGTCTCGCTGATAGCAAAAGTATTCTTTGCATTGAATGTCCATGATGGCTTATACTCCTTTAGCTCAGAGCCGTATTGTTCAGAATTAAAGTATAGTTTCTGGAAACCAACCAGATAAACAGGTTGATAGAATCCGAATTTTGGAGATGCAGTGAGTGAAACATCCAATCTCTGACCATGATCATAATTCCGGTTGCAAACCAATGCAAAGTCTTTATCTTTATAAAGCGAAGGCATCCATGCCATGGTGTTATTGCTATAAGTATAACGTGCTGTCAGGTTGAGCCATGAATGGATGGCCGAAAGTTCAATGTTGTGGTTCATTTCAGGTTGGAGTAGAGGATTACCACCTTCATAGATATATCGATTGTCATATTGGATAAAATTGCGAAGTGCCCAGTATGAGGGGCGATTGATTCGGCGACTGTAATTAAGTTGAACATTGTTTTTGTCTTTTTCCCATGAAACAGAGACATTGGGAAACCAGTCATGATAAGTACGGCTTGGTTCTTCTTCTTTGACACCCAAAGAATAGTAGTCAGAAACGATATGTTCATAACGTAATCCTGCTTCCAGTTTGATCAGTCCGAGTGATAGCGCATATTCTGCGAACCCTGCAATATTGCTTTCATGGATTTTAGAGTCAGACGAGAGTAAAGGCTGATTGTCGTTTGTATATACACTATTCGTACGTGTCCAAGTCATCTCAGAACCCACACTGAAGGAACCTTTCCATATAGGATAGGTCAACACCAGTTTGGCAGCTGTCATCTTATTGCGTTGCACACTATGTGTATTCACATCGTGGTCATCCAGTTCTAAGCTTGTTTCTTCTCTGATATCACTTTGACGTTCTTTTCCACGATACCACGTGCCATTGAAGTCTATGGATAACTTTCCGAAATTTCCAAGATAATATAAATTGACTTCATGATTTGGCTGACGGTTTCTGCTGATACAAGACTCCTGTGTCACATGACCTTCCAACACTCCATCTTTATAGATTGACTGTTCATTCAAGCAAGTGGCATCGTCAATATTAATGCCATTCAATGTGTAGGAGGCACCAAGGGACTGATGCTCATTAATATCGTAATTAATGCCAATCTGTTCATAATGAACTTTGCTGCGCATATCTGTGTCACCAGTCTGTATGATACTAACATAACTATCAGGCAATTGCAGATAACTCCCTACATGATTGTCCTCCCCTATCCAACTGTTGCGAACATACTCTTCTGCGAATATTTCCAATCCATGAGTACGGTATTTGACATTAATGTCTTCATACCCGCCCCATTTCTTATTATTCCTTACATTGGTAGAAGTGCTAAAGCTAAAGCCATCTCCCTGTGGCTTAATAGTACGAATACGGATGACAGATGAGATACTACGGTCATATTTAGCACCAGGACTGGTGATAATATCTATTGACTTGATGTCATTTGACTTCAGTCTTGAGAGTTCAGTCATGTCATGTAGTTTTCGGTTATTGATGTAAATGACAGGTGTTCCAGCGCCATATACGCTGATATTTCCATTTCCTGTCACATCTATACGAGGCAGCTGCCCAAGTACATCAAGTGCAGTTCCCATATCAGAAAGGATAGTTCCTGCTATGGCAATGGACATACCTCCTGAAACGGCCTTGTAAGCAGGACGTTCACCTTTCACTGTCACTCCTTTCAGCGTTTGTGTTTCTGGCTGCATCCGTATAGTACCGAGTTCTGCATTGTTGCATTGCTTGTAAATCGTCTTGTAGCCGACAAAAGATATTCTTGCAAGGACTGGTTTTTGTTCGCAGGGAATAACAAAGAGACCGCTTTCATTTGATACTCCACCAGTGATCAGCGTGGAATCCTGAGGCGAAAGCAGGGCGATGTTGGCGTAGGCTACGGGCTGGCCTTGCTCGTCGATGATAGTACCCTTGTAGCGGTTGGCGGTTTTCTGCGGACACTCGACGGTGATTTCTGTGCTGTCGATGCTCATGCGGATGGGATAAAAGCCTATCATCTGACGGATGGCTTCGGGTACGGTCTTGTGATGTACTGATGTCGTGATGCGGAAGTCCTCCAACTCGTTGTAGAGGAAACTGATGGTGTATTCTTCGCTTTGCTCATTCAACTGGCGAAGAGCCTCGCTGAGCGACACATTATTATATTCGCATGTAATACGCTGAGCTGTTGCCGCCATGAATAGCATACAGCAGATGAAAGTAAAAATGATTCTTCTCATGGCTTATTCCACTACTATTTTGTTGTCCTTGTCTCGTTCTGCTTCCACACGAAATAGAAACGGAACTGGCGGGCATCGGCATTCTGGAAATCTACCCCTTTATGATAATAAGCAGCTATCTGCGGCAGCATCTTATCCAATGCAACATTGTCGAAAACAATGGGCTTTATACTGGTTGTCGTGTCTGTTTTGATGGTGTCTGTTGGTAATGTCGACGTAGGCTTGGCAGATATGGTTTGTTCTGCCTGCATTGCTTGTGGCTTGGAATGGCTGACCATACGCACAATGTGGATGGCAGCGAAAGCCACTCCTACC
>CADAKX010000071.1 GCA_902788605.1 uncultured Prevotellaceae bacterium
AGTCGTGCGCCGTGAGAACACACCTTTTAATGACTACACATAACTTTGCAACCAGAAAATCAAACCGACAAATGGATATGACGCTTTCATTCATCATCGCAGTAGCACTTTCCACAGTCCTCATGCTTATCATCATCGGACTGGTTGTGGCACTGGCATATTATCGCTGGCGCACCACAGAACTGATGTCAGGCATCACCGAATTTATATATAAGAACTGGAAGATGGAACAACGGATAGGCCAATTAGAGAAAGAAAAAACATAATTTCCTAATTTGGGACATTTTTTTCCGCCAGTGAGACATTTGTTTCCTGAAGATGCAGTACTTTTGCAATCAAATAATATTTTTCATTCATAAAAAACTTACGGTTATGGCAAAATTAACTAACGAACAGATTGAGCAGAATAAGCAGCTGCTCGCAGAGAAAATGAAAGAGATGAAGGCCATCTACAACGAACTCGCAGAGGCTGGTGCTATTGAGATTTCGGATGACGACCTCGAAAACGTGGCTGGTGGAGGAATGAACTATGACCCGATTCCTCAATGCTTCACAGATTATCTTTTGTCTGAACAAGGGCAGTAAGAGATCCTATGGCCTGCGATCATATTGATAAACGCAATTTCAAAACAATACAATCATGACAACATTAACTAACGCACAGATTGAGCAGAAGAAACAACAGCTCGAAGAGAAAATGAAAGAGATGAAGGCCATCTACGACGAACTCGCAGAGGCTGGTGCTATTGAGATTTCGGATGACGATCTCGAAAACGCGGCTGGTGGAGCTAATTTCGACTGGTGGATCAGGGAATAAGGGTCGATACCTCTTATAAATATACGTATGGAATTATCAACAACAAATTTGAAAGTCGGAGAAACAGTTACTCTTCAGCGCAGCGAAAAAGTGCTGAAAAAGAGTGGTAGCACAATATTTAAGAAGTTTATATCCTCGCGCTACGTGTGTATCCGCGAATCGGCAAACGGCCAACCAGGAATATTAGTAAAGGTGCTGGGAAAAACGCCTGCAACTCTCTTAACTATTATTGATGGTAAGCCTTATGTCAAGGATGACTCAGAACATCTGTTCTATGACACCAACTACTATAGTTTCCCCTTTCCTAAAGGAGAACAAGTAGAAGAGGCTCTTAGCATCATACGCAACAACGCGGAACTGATCAAGCAGTTCGAGTCTTTATCAATGCATGTCAACACCGAAGCTACCTTCTGGGTAAGAGATACAACACGCAATCTGCTGTTGAAGAGACAACTGCACTACCTTGATGCCAAAACAAACCAGACCTGTACGGCCACAGAAAACGATGCACACTACCGACTTTCTATCGTGTATTACGATGATTCCGCTTTAGTATGGTAGTCGTTCTATATAATTTTGCAGCGTCATTCCAATGAAAAAGGATGGCTTAACAAAAAATCATAGATTAAAATATTTCATTCATAAAAAACTTAAGATTATGGCAACATTAACTAACCAACAGATTGAGCAGAAGAAGCAGCTGCTCGCAGAGAAAATGAAAGAGATGAAGGCCATCTACAACGAACTCGCAGAGGCTGGTGCTATTGAGATTTCGGAAGAGGACCTCGAAAACGTGGCTGGCGGTATACCTGGTTTACTTCCTGGATCGATTTTTGATATATTTAGATAAAACATTCATTTGTAAAAGTAGGCGCTGACCAATCTGACGGCACATAATATGGCTGACGCCTGGTATAGCTTGGAAAAAGTAAGCCTGGCAACTACTGTCGGGCTTACTTTTTCTCGTTTTGAGACTTATTTTTCCTACCATGAGACAATTGTTTTTTGAAGAAAGACTACTTTTGCACTCAAAATCAAATAACAATTATTAAACTTATGAAACGTATTCTATTACTTTTAGTATTGGCATCGTTCACGGGACTGTGGGCGATGGCCGCCGACATTACTCCAGAACAAGCTTTGCAACAGGCTCGCCTGTTTATGCAGAAAAAGATGCAGCGCGAGGGAAAGGGACTGCAGGCTCCTGCCGTGGCTCCACAGATGGAGTTGGCCGGAAGGGTGAACGACCTCTATGTGTTTAACGTGATGAAAAGCGATGGCGGCTATGTCATCGTGAGCAACGACGACTGTGCCGTACCCGTGCTGGGCTATAGCGAGCGTGGTTCGTTAGATATAGAACACATGCCAGAGAACATGCGCGCGTGGCTGCAGGGCTATGCCGACGAGATAGCATGGGCGAAGGCGCACCCCTCACAGATGGCTCCAGCGATGCATCGTGCGAAGAGTAATGTGAAGACACCCATTGCTCCGTTGATGCAGACACTTTGGAATCAGGGTTCGCCGTATAACGACCTCTGTCCGGAATATGCGCCAGGAAAGAAGTGTGCTACGGGCTGTGTCGCTACGGCCATGGCGCAGTGTATGTATTACACAGAGATGCGTGCGGGTTCTACTACCACCTACACAACAGCCGATATCCCTGGCTACGTTGGTGTGACTTACGGCATTGCAGTAGAGGGCATCACCGCAGGCACCCCCATCGATTGGTATAAGATGTCGCCTGTTTACAATAACGGCGATACGGACGAAGCTGCCGTTGCTGTTGCCCAGTTGATGAAGTACTGTGGCGCATCTGTCGAGATGGACTATGGCCCAGAGTCGAGCGCAGAACCTTTTGCTGTTGCTGATGCCCTGAAAGCTTTCTTTGGCTACGACGAAACCGTTACTTGCAAAGCCCGTAGCGATCATTCCTATGCCGACTGGATAGATATGATGTATCATGAACTAAGTTTGGGCCGTGTCATCTGCTATAGAGGTGGCAAGCGGTCAATGGAAGGACATCAGTTTGTCTGTGACGGCTACCAGGGCGAGGACTTCTTCCATATCAACTGGGGCTGGGGTGGCCTGAGCGACGACTACTTCAAGCTCTCTGCCCTTGATCCTGATGCAGAAGGCATTGGTGGTGCCACTTCAGAAGGTGGCTATTGTTTAGACCAATTTGCAGTTGTGGGTATCCAAAAGGTGGGCGAAGACCTTGGCGAGGTGCTGCAGAAGGAACAGTATGATTTTTCTTGCTTGAAGATTGGCACTGTTACGATAGATAAAAACGAGATTACTGGTGGCGAATCGGTAGAAGTGACGATGCCATTCTTTAATAGCAGCAGTCAATCGTTTGAAGGCGATGTATATCTTCTGGATGTCAGTGAAGACAGTTATGGAGTGGTTGCACAAACCATGGTTTCGATTCCTGCAGGTCAGCTTAAAGACTGTGTGCTCAAGTTTACTCCTAAAGACATAACTCATAACTATCAGCTCCGTGTTGCTGTCGCTAAGGACAACATGCTTTACTCTTGGGGCCAACAAGTCCTTGAACTATCTGTGACGGAAAGCGGTGCCATTACCACCGACAATATGGATTTGGCATTGTCAAATGCCGTGGTCACTAATTATGAAAATGTGGATGGAAAGGAGGTTTTCTATTCTAACAAACTGGAGGGCGTAATGACCTTTACGAACGAGACGGAAGCCAATTATTCGGGCACTATTCAGGTAGATGTGTATGACCTGAGTTTTAATTTGATGGGAAGTACGTATAAACCATATAATATCCCAGCGAAGGGTAGTGTGAGTATTCCTTTCGTAGCAACCGGACTCACGTATGGTGAGAAATATATCATTTCCCATATATATAATCAGAATGGCGGATGGAGTAAATGGCATGATTCTAACCCCATTGAGTGCCGTCCGGCTATTATCGTTGCCGATGGCGAGGGCAAGACGACAGCCTCCAAGCCCACTGCCACCTTCCACGTTCCCGACAATGCTACGTCTGTGATCCTGACGGCTTGTCATGTGGAGACGGTTGAAAAGAACAGCAATCCTAATACACTGTATATCCTGGGAACAGGGGAGGACGTGCCCGCAGGACTGACCAACGTGGTGAAGGCCGACGCCGAGGGCAACTATACGGCCGAGACCATCACGCTGACCGACGGTCATAACTTCCTTTCGCCCGTCAACTTCACGGCCCAGAAGGTGGAGTTTACTTATGGCAATGTGACGCAGTGCGACGAACACATTCGCTGGAACACGCTGATGCTGCCCTTCGAGGCTACTACGGTGACAGCCGATGGCGAGACGATTGACTGGCGTCACAGCAGCACAGACGACAATGGCCGCTTCTGGCTGAAGCGCTTTGTGGGTGATGATGTCGATAGGCTGTACTTCGAGAGCGAGGCTGGCAACAGTCTGGAGGCCAACGTTCCTTATCTCTTCGCGATGCCTGTGGACCTGAGTGACAAGACCATCAAGTTTGTGGGTGAGAACGCCATTGTTCACAAGGCTGACGCCGTGAGCTCATTCACTGCCGGATACTACACTTTCGTTGGAAGCACCCATGCCGTCAGCACCGAGAATATCTATACGCTGAACGACGGAGGCTCCGCCTTCGTGCTGGGGCAGGGTAGTGATGCCTTCCGTGCTTACTTCAAGCCTGTCACCTTCAACCCGTCTGTGGTCAGACTCAGAATCAACACCGGTGAGACGAGTGGCATTCATTCAATGCTTAATTCTCAATGCTTAATGCTTAATGAGATGTACGACCTGCAAGGCCGTCGCGTCTCACCTCAGAAGAAGGGTGTTTACATCACCAACGGAAAAAAGGTTGTCTATACAAATAATTAAAGTCTGAAAAAGCTTTTGATGGCTCTCGTAGCCTTTTTGAGATACCCAGCTCGACCGTGCTCTGCAGTACATCCGTACAGGTAATTAATTATCCAATCAGAAAAATGGGGCCGGAGAAATTGATTCTCCGGCCCTATTTTTTTCATTGTCTAAGGAGGAAAGGAGGATGAGGAGGTGCTTCGCTATCGAAGCTGTTCTCCCTTGGCTCCCCGGCTCCTTAGAATCTCTTTCCTTGGAGATTTTTAAGTCCCGCAAAAATAGGAAGGCTTATCTGCAAAAAAAACACCGATTTAATCGGAAGAAAATAGGTATTACAGGAACCAGACGTCACTAAAAGTCTGGGGCGCTTGAGTACCATCTTCGTTGTGATGTCTTAAGCCTCCCGCAACGTTGTCAAGGCTGTCCTCGTCGAGAGGCCATGCGCCTGCCTCTACCAATTCGTTCTTCAACTGCTTTGCCTCTTCGGCCAGCTGCTTCAGCTGAGCTTTCTTCTGCTCAATCTGTTTAGTTAATGTTGCCATAATTTTTTTGTTTAATTGTGATTAATGATTGAATTCTGCTGCAAAGTTACAACCTATCACCTAAACCGATGTGTCACTGGTGGAAAAAGTTGTCCCATATTTGGAAATATTTACATTAATAGGTGTACTGTGAGGAAAAACCTCGGTGTAGGCCGCGTCGAGGGCTTTCAGGTCTATCTTGTAGAAGCTGATGCCCAGGCGGACGGCAACAATAGCTCTTAATAATTCACGATGTTTTCGGGGATAGAGCGAGGGTAGGGGCAACTCGTTCCAACCCTCCTGAGGCTCGTCGTCTACGACAGCCATGTGGCACACCTGCCAGATCATGTCGTCGGTGGCCTCGGGGCCGAACCACGACTTCAACACGTTGCGGATGCAGTACCGCTTATACTGACCTCCGAGGAGGCGCCTCGTGCGCTCCAGCTTGCGCCAGAGCTGCACGAAGCATTCTTTGTTGTTTTCAACACAAATCATATTTTTTCTTTCTACGTTAATTGCCATTAATTACCCATTAATTTTTCATTAATTCTTATTTCGGCCGACAGGCAATTAATGTCCAATTAATGTTCCAATTATACGGTAATTATATGTTCAAATTTAAAAATGACAAATGACCTTGACCAAATGACCGCGCTACAACTTACGATAATTGCCGTCCTCTTCGAGTACCACGAGGCCCTGCTTGCGCCAGTTCTTCAGCATCTGGCGGACGGTATTGCGGGTCACGTTGGCACCCTTCACCGCTACCGAGTGCTGCATAGCCTGCCTCGTTGTTCTGGCTGCCAGCATAGCTGCGACTTTGGAAAGCGTTTTCGATGCGGTCGCGAAAGAAGTAGAGGGCGTTTTCAAGCAGCGAGTCGGCAATCACGTCGTAGGCCTCGAGCATCGTTGGCGTCTGCGCCTTCAGCAACATTTCCTTCCATAGTCCGGGCTGCTGCTTCAACTGCGCCTCAGCACCATTCAGTCCGTGTTTATGAATCAATGTCTCGCATACTTTGCAGAGCATCAGACAGCACACCATGCGCTGGGCTGTGACGCACACGCGGAAGCGCTGACGGGCACGGGTGCGGTCGTCGTTCTTCATCGTCTCCACGCGGATGCGCTCCACCCATTCGCGGCCCTTGGCCTCGAGCTTGGGTAGCACCACCTCGCCGTACATCAGCGGCAACAGGTGGGCTATCTGCTGGATGCGCTCGCGCTGGCGGTCGGACAGCACAGGCGGCTTGTCGTCCAGCGGCGCAAACGTGTTGTCGGGCGTGCGGGCTACGGCGATACGACTCTGAAAACCGTCGGTGTAGTTGTTCACCACGCGGTAGAGGGCATCGGGCGTGCCGCACATCGTGACATTCCACAGCAGGTGCTCGATATGCACGTTCACCGCATCGGCGCTGCGGGCCTCGCGCTCGTACTTACTGCCGTCGTAACTCTGACGCAGCATCACCGAGAAGTCGCTCATCGTCGATTTCCACTTCTGCGCCACCGTGTCGGCCTCGGGGGTAAACGAGAAGCCGTGCTTGCCCTCGGTGTTGGCCAGTCGTTCGGCCAGGTTGGCCACCGTGTTGTTCAGCGTCAGACAGCGCACGGGCAACTTCGGTTCCTCGGGCTGCTCCTTCTTGTTCTTCGCCGCCCGCTTCTTAGCGCGCCATTCGTCCTCCTGCTGCTGGTACATCTTGTCCAAAGCCTGCACCTCACTCATCCAGGCCTCCACCACGGGGTCGATACCGCCCTTGCCAGATGCAAAGTCACCAGCGATGTACGATATCAGATTCAGTCCGCGCTTAGTGCCGTGAACATCCAGCTGCACACCCGTAGCCAGCGTGCCGATGCAAGGACAGATGGCGGTTACAACGGGCATAGCCAACGAAGGGCCGACGGCGTCAATCGATTCGCGGATACCTTGGGGAAACCTCCTCCAACTCCCCCCAAGGGGGAGAGGGGCTGGCGCGTTGATGTCCTCGTCATCCTCGTCCGCTAGGCCCTCCCCTCCCTGGGAGGGGTCGGGGGAGGTTAGCGCATTCAGCGTGTTGCGTAGTCGCAGGGGGAAGCCGTTGTACTCCGAGGCGAGTGCGTTCTTGATCTTCTCGCGCTTCTCTTCGGGCGTGAAGCCGTCGTAGCAGGGGATCACCTGGTCGAGCCAGTCGGCGTTCTTGCCGCAGATGTGGCGCAGGTCGCAGGCCAACTGATAGGTCAGCGTGTCGCGGTCGCCCACGGTGGGCTCAAAGCCCCAAAGGGGAGGAGGGGCTGGCGCATGAGGACGATGTATTAACCTCTCCCGGCCTCCCCAAAGGGGAGGAGGGGCTGGCGCATGAGGACGACGTATTTGAGGACGATGTATTACTATTGTTCACCTGTGCCGCTAGGTCCTCCCCTCCTTGGGAGGGGCTGGGGGAGGTTTCAAATATTCCATCCTCCAGATAAATCAGTTCCGCCTCCGTTGTTGTAAAGAACACGCGGGTGATGTCTTTCGCCTGCGCATCAAACTTTACACCAAGCAACTCAGAAGCCCACTTCAGATTTTCCTCCTGATTCATCTCCGCCCTGCGACTAAACACCAGATGGTATCCGCCTCCACGGGCACTCTCCTCCAGCGTCCTTCTTGCTCAGTATCCTATCGCGAACCACGGGCATCTCTTCGGCCGATAGATGGTCGATATCCATGCCCACGGTGGTGCTCATCCGCTTCGAGCCCTTCAGCGTGCCGTCCTCGTTCGGCAAACAACTGTAGTTCATCTGCACCAGACTCGCCTTCAAGGCCCCATCGCCCTGTCTAATGCGCGCTACATTCTCCTTCTGGAACCCGCCGTTCCTCAACTTCAGATACTCCTCTCTCGTGAGAACGGGGCGCATATATTTCGCGCCACCCGCCCCCTTATAAATATAATGTACACTCATATAAAGAAGACCCCCTCCCTGCCTCCCCCTGAATGGGGAGGAGTAGTTAGTTGGTCAAATAATAAATGGTTAATTGTAAATTGAGAAATCTATTCACTCCCCTCTCTGCTCAGAGAGGGGCTGGGGGTGAGTCTAGAAGTTCGGATAACCGAGTTTAGAATTCAAATAGCGCAGGCCATCGAGCGTCCACGTCATATACACCTTCACCTTCTTGACACCCTTCAGCGAATAACTGACGTGTGTCCTCATGCGTACGAAGTTGCGGTCGGCCAGGTCGTCAGAGATGTTCCAGTGGCCGCCGCGGCGATACTGGATTCCCATGTCGCGCAGCACGGCGTTGAAGTCGAGCGTGGTCATATTGAAGGTCTTGGCCACCTGAGTAGCCGTCAGCGTGTCTTCAGCGTCG
>CADAKX010000072.1 GCA_902788605.1 uncultured Prevotellaceae bacterium
GCATGCGTGCCTTGATTTCCTACCCGATTCGAGAGAATTTATTTCAGTTTTTTATCTTGACTGGCTTATAATTCGAGATTTTTATATACATTTGTAGTCAAGAAAAAAAAAGATTGTTTATGCCAAGAAAGAATTGTGGAATGTGGTACGAGGTTCACCCTACGCCAGTGAAGGGCGAGGACGGGAAGAACCTGGTATATGTACGTCCGAAGAGCGGACAGAAACTGACGATGAAGGAGCTGGAAGAGAAGTGCGAGGACTACAATGCCTTACGATACGGCGAGTTGAGCCGTGCCTTCGATGCTTTTATCCGAGTGGCAGGTCGCTTTCTGGCTGAGGGCTACCGTATCGACACGCCCATCGGCTCGTTTGCGCCCAAACTGTCGCTGGCCAAGCAGGTGACGGACGCCAGTATGGTGAAAGACCGCGACGTGCGACTGGAAGGCGTGGAGTATAACCCCGGCAAGCTGTGGGACAGGGAGATCCATAAGTGGATGGACGGATTCCGTCGCTGGCAGAATGCTGACACGCAGGAGATCCTGGCCGATAAGGAGAAGTTGGAGCAGGTGATGAGGGATTGCATCCAGCAACATCACGGCTATATTACTGCCGGCATGTTTTCGCGCGCTTCTGGCCTGACGCTCTATTCTGCCCGCAAACTGCTGAACGAGTGGACCAAGGGCGACAATCCAAAACTGCTGATGACACCTCGTGGCAAGGAGCATATATATACAGAGGTGTGATGGATGATGGCAGAGGGCTTTAGGAGTATCACTCGATTTTTTTGCGATTCAAATCGGGTATAGGCGAACAGTTGTTTGCGTATAGGCACACAATCGTTTTGGTATAGGCAAATGATAGAAAGTAGCCGTTTCTTCCCCTGTTGCCCCTAGGCTTTTCCCCTGCAAGAACCAATACGAGCCCTTGCAAGAACCAATACTTTCAATCCTAATTAGCATCACGGTATCAACGGAAACGGTCACGGTCACAGCTGTGACCATGTGACCGCGGAGGAAGAAACAGCATCAATATCACAGCACAATATATTGATTTACAAACAATTGCAAACATTTATTTCGAATCATAAGACTAAATGGTCACATGGTCACAGCTGTGACCATGTGACCGAACGATAAGATATGACCACAGAAGAAATCAAGAAAATCGTTGATGATGAGCGCGCAGAGCAACTGACTGCCCTACTCTGCCGTCATTGGGAAGTAGCCACACAAAGACTGGACACACTGGCCCAAGAAATAACTGACGGGATAGACACCTGCACGGAAGCAGAGATCTATGCTGCCCTGATGCGCATGCAGCGTGCGGTGATGGCGCTGATAGAACTGAGCAAGACACCCACAGCATTACTCTTTTCGGAGTACCTGGAGCGCATCGGCCAGACCGTATCGAACGCCAGCATACGCCATTCGGTAATCACGCTGATACAACAACTGCTGGGAGGCACATCTCCCCACAAACAAGAGTCGTTGTTCTTCGACCTGGTGATTCAGATGATGACCCAACAAATGGCATTGCCCACAGAACAGCAGGAGGCCATCCGACAGAAAGTCTCGCCCATGCAGTATATCCTCGGCGTATGTGCCCAACATCTGAACCCAGAGGACCTGATGATGATGCTACAAGCCATTCAGAGCATCAACATCAAAGACGACGCCGAGAATCAGACTGAGACCATCAACCACATCCAAAACATGCGTCAGGTCATAGAAACACTCGACAGCCAGATGGGCGAGAGCCTGCAGATGATGCTGATAGAACTGGCGATACTGATGTTGCTGCCCAGTCTGACGGTCAGTATACTGCAGCAGAACCGAAGCAACAGCAAAACAAGAGCCATACTATTTAATAAGGTACTCATGCGGGTACGCGAGAGCACCTCATGGTGGAACTATTGGAAAGAGCATCGCGAGACACTCCGCGTGGTCAGCGACAGCAGTTCGTGGAAGGACATCATGACAGCCGAGCGCACCAAGGAGCGCAGAGAGTTGGGACAGGTGGCTGGCGGACTGTTTGCTAAGTGGACCACCGACCGCGAGGCCTTCGATGCGGCTTTTCTCGATGCCCACCTCGACGACGATGCCCTGCGCCACTTCATCTTCCATCTGGCCACCCTGTCGGAGATTACTCGAGAACTCGATCCCACCAGTAAGTTTGGCGACGAACAATTGGTGATGGACGACCTGCAGCGCGTGGGCGATGCCGTCTTGGAAGCAGCCCATCAACTGGACGACCTGGTTGATAAGGCCTGGTATCCCCATTACGGAGCGATGTGGCAGGAACTGATTCAGGACGAAACCATCTTTGCCCATCTGAAGGTGACACGCAAGAGTCCCCACAACAACCTGTTTACTGCACGCTTTTTCTGTCACCTGGTGGGAGAAATGAAAAAAAGTGCAGTCTTCGGAGCCCATTCCGATGGCGATTTGGCAGCAAAGCTGACCAAGAAGCAATATGTGGGTACTTTCAGGAAGAATATCCAGGAAGGGATGGGCGAAGAAACACAAAATGTGAATCATATTTTCAATACTATCTATCAGAAATACAACCAATTAGCACACCCTAAGAAGTAATTGCACCCTTAGCGAGAAATATCCCATTTTGAAGGTGCAATACCCCTTGTGACCTTTGCCGCCGTTATGATTTGTATGGCAACATCATTTAGCGGCAAGCCTCGCAAGGCGAGCATGGCTGCTTACCGTCAACTGCTGGCGGAGAATCACGTAGAGGAAATCCTCGCAGACGTGAAGCAGAACAAGAATTTGAATCGCAAGAAGGAACTGCCCGTTTGGCTGCCTCTTGCACAGTGTTTTAAGAATGGTACGCGCAAGGCTGAAGATGCGGTGCCCTCAGGACTCTTCTTCCTCGACATCGACGAGAAGGGACTGACTGAGGAGCTTTGGGGTAAAGTCTGGGAGATGAACCTCATCGAGGAATGCCAGATTGTCTATTTCGCCGAGAGTGCTGGCGGTGGTACTCACATCTGGGCTCGACGCACACCTGGCTCAACCATCGAAGAGGACATCCAGAAACTGGCCTCTCGCCTGGGCGTTACCTACGACTCGCACGTCACCGACCTGGCCCGTTGCTGTTTTATGGTCAGCGAGAAGTATGTGAAGTTGCTCGATCCTGCGGTGTTTGAAACCTCTCCCGACCTCCCCCAAGAGACAACCCCTCCCAACCTCCCCCAAGGGGAGGAGGGCCTGCGGACTTCGGAATCCGAAAGGCACACCCCTCCTTTGGAGGGGCAGGGGGAGGTTGTCCCTTTGGAGGGGCAGGGGGAGGTTTGGGCTTTTAGAGGTATCCCCTATGACAAGATCGTGCAGGCCCTGCTCTGGAAGTTGGGTTATGGCGATGCGCCTGCCGAGGGTGAACGCAACATGGCACTCTACACCATGAGTCGCTATATGCGTTTCATCTGCGACTTCGATGAACAGAAGTTGTTCGCCATCCTCCCCCATTGGGGCTTGTCGGACCACGAGGTGCAGTCGACCATCAAGAGTGCCGTAGGCAGCACCCGTCCTGCAGGCATTCCCTCGATGATGAACGAGGTGCTCTCGTCGCTTGGAGCAGCCAGCGAGGCAGGGACTGAGACTGTGGACGATTCGATGGTTTCACCTGTTGAAGCCGAGTTGCCTGGCATCCTTCAGGACCTCAGCGACCATGCTCCTGAGGAGTTCCGCGAGGCCACACTGATAGCAGCAATGCCTATGTTGGGCACGCTGGCCACAGGCATCCGAGCCAAGTATCGCGACGGAAAACTGAACTCACCCAGCTTCATCGTGGATATCGAGGCACCTCAGGCCACAGGTAAGTCGTTTGTTGACGCCGAGTTTGAGTTGCTGATGGACCCTATCATCAAGCAGGACGAGGTGGAATGGCAGAAGGAAATGGAGTACTCGCTGGCCAAGAAAAACGGTCAAGAGGTGGAGAATCCCTGCGCTCAGATCCGCATCATCGAACCCAACATCGGTGTGTCGGCATTCCTCGAGCGTGCCCTTTATGCCAAAGGCAAACATCTGTTTACCTATGCCCCTGAGATTGAGACGGTGCAGAAGAACAACAAGGGCGGCGCATGGACAGAGAAGAACGACCTATTCCGCCTGGCCTACGACAACAAACCCTGGGGTCAGCATCGCATCTCGAAGGATTCATTCTCTGGCAAGGTCACCCTCCGTTATAATATGGTGCTGTGTGGTACGCCCAATAAGTGCCGTGCTTTCTTTGCTGATGCCGAGAGTGGTCTGGTGAGCCGAGTGACACCTGTGGTGTTGCCCGATATGGTGGGCGCCCGTATGCCTCAGTTCAAGGCGTGGAGTCAGGAGGATGAGGAGAAGGTGAAGCGCCAGTGTCTCTGCCTGATGGACGAAGAGGGCGAGGTGGATCTGCCCCTCATCAACAAGGCCATCGAAGCGTGGGATGAAGGCAAGCGTCAGGAGTATCTGCAGACGTTGCGCTATTCGCTCGATGTGCTGCGTCGTCGTGCCGCCCTCAATGGTTTCCGAGCTGGCATCATCGCCTATCTGCTGGAGGGTCGTCAGGAAACAGAGCGTGCCATCAAGTTCGCCGTTTGGTATGCCGAGCGTTGTCTGCACTACCAGTTGATGCTCTATGGCAACAAGATTGACGCCCTTCACGACAATGCGGTGAGTCCCCAGGTTTCAAAAGGCAACATCCGCTATCTGGATGCGCTGCCCAGGGAGTTTTCTAAGGAAGACCTGGTGACCCTGCGTCTGGCCAACAACGAGTCGCCTGTGGTTAAGACCATCATCTACCGTTGGGTGAAAGAAGGTCTCGTGATAAAGATCGACACCAACCTCTGGCAGAAGTGTCAGTCGTGAGTATTCGTTGAGGATTAATCATCTTTTTTGCACAAAACAGCCAAATTGTGCACATAACAATCGTTTTTGTGCATTTTATTTGGCTGTGTGCGCAAAAAATACTACCTTTGCACCGCTTTTTGCAAAAAATTGAATATTCATTATTGTACATTATTAATATGGCTTTAAAGATTGTTGTGCTGGCCAAGCAAGTGCCAGACACCCGTAACGTGGGTAAGGATGCAATGACTGCCGAAGGCACCGTAAACCGTGCTGCCCTGCCCGCCATCTTCAATCCAGAAGATTTGAATGCCCTGGAGCAGGCCCTTCGCTTGAAGGAGCAGAACCCAGGCTCAACAGTAGGAATCCTCACGATGGGTCCTCCACGTGCAGGTGAGATTATCCGTCAGCCCTCGCTACTTCTTATGCGTTGGCTACTGCCATCAAGAAGATTGGCGATGTCGACATCGTAATCGGTGGTCGTCAGGCTATCGACGGTGATACTGCTCAGGTAGGTCCTCAGGTGGCTCAGAAGCTGGGTCTCAACCAGGTAACTTACGCTGAGGAGGTTCTCTCAGTAAAGGATGGTAAGGCTACCATCAAGCGTGTGATCGACGGTGGTGTTGAGACCGTAGAGGCTCCTCTGCCCGTGGTTATCACCGTTAACGGAAGCGCTGCTCCTTGTCGCCCCCAGAATGCTAAGCTGGTGATGAAGTACAAGCGCGCTACCTGTCCTATGGAGCGTCCTGCCGAGGGTACTGCCTACGACTATCTGTACGAGCAGCGCCCTGAGCTCACACTCAACCAGTGGAGCGTGGCCGATGTGGATGGCGATGTAAACCAGTGTGGTCTGAATGGCTCACCCACCAAGGTTAAGGCCATCAAGAACATCGTGTTCCAGGCTAAGGAGTCGAAGACTTTGACGGCTTCTGATGCTGATATTGAAGGTATGATCAAAGAGTTACTGGAAGAGAAAATAATTGGATAATTTTAGCAACGGACTTACACGGACAAACACGGATAGCCCGAAAAAGTCCGCGAAAGTCCGCTGCAATAATAAGAAAATAAGATTATGAACAATGTATTTGTATATTGCGAAATAGAAGGCACACAAGTGCAAGAAGTTTCCCAGGAACTCCTGACCAAGGGTCGCAAGCTCGCCAAAGGTTGAGCTCCACGCCATTGTTGCTGGTACTGGCATCAAGGGGAAGGTAGAGGACCAGATTCTGCCTTATGGTGTTGATAAACTGTTTGTTTTCGACGCTAAGGACCTGTTCCCTTACACCTCAGCTCCCCACACTGATATTCTGGTTAACCTCTTCAAGGAGGAGCAGCCACAGATCTGCCTGATGGGTGCTACCGTTATTGGTCGCGACCTCGGTCCACGTGTATCGTCATCTCTGACCTCTGGTCTGACTGCTGACTGCACAGAGCTGGAGATTGGTCCTTTCGAGGATAAGAAGAACAACAAGACATACGAGAACCTGCTTTATCAGATTCGTCCTGCTTTCGGTGGTAATATCGTAGCTACCATCGTTAACCCCGACCACCGTCCACAGATGGCTACTGTACGCTCTGGCGTTATGCAGAAGGCCCTGTACGATGGCGAGTGCCGCAAGGAGGTTGTTTATCCTGAGGTAAGCAAGTATGTAAGCCCTGAGGCTTTCGTAGTAAAGGTTCTCGATCACCATGTTGAGGCTGCTAAGCACAACCTGAAGGGTGCACCTATCGTAGTAGCCGGTGGTTATGGTATGGGCTGCAAGGAGAACTTCGACCAGCTGTTCGAGTTGGCTAAGGTGCTGCATGGTGAGGTTGGTGGTAGCCGTGCTGCTGTTGATGCAGGTTGGCTCGACCACGACCGTCAGATTGGTCAGACAGGTGTTACCGTTCATCCAAAGCTGGACAGATTCAGCACATCGCTGGTATGCAGGATTCTGGTATCATCATCTCTGTAAACAGCGATCCCGATGCGCCCATCAACAAGATTGCCGACTACGTGATTGTTGGTACCGTTGAGGAGGTTGTTCCAAAGCTGATCAAATATTATAAGCAGAACAGTAAGTAATTTAAAGCAGCGGACTTACACGGACTAATACGGACAGTCCGAAAAAGTCCGCGATAGTCCGCTGCAATAAAAAAAGAATATATGGCAAACTATTATAGCGATCATCCTGAGATCGGGTTCTACTTGAACCACCCCCTGATGGCTCGTATCGTTGAGCTGAAGGAAAAAGGTTTCGCTGATCATCGAGCCAAACTCTGAGAGCGTTGACCTCGAAGGTCCACACCTCGAGAATGGTCGTATGATCTACGCCTCTAAGACTTACGAGAACCTCGACGCTACTCGTAAGGCTGGTTTGTGGGGTGTATCAATGCCTCGCCGTTACGGTGGTCTGAACCTGCCCAACGCTGTATTCTCTATGCTCTCTGAGATGATTTCAGCTGCCGATGCCGGTTTCCAGAACATCTGGAGCCTGCAGAGCTGTATCGACACTCTGTACGAGTTCGGTTCAGAGGAGCAGCGCCAGAAGTACATCCCACGCGTT
>CADAKX010000073.1 GCA_902788605.1 uncultured Prevotellaceae bacterium
CGAAAAAGCAATTTCTTTGAAATTTTATTAGTAACTTTGCACCCTAATATGAGGTCATTAAGACCAACAATGATATATCCAAGTTGTAAAGCCACTGAAAATCAGAGCGATATGATGAGGATGAAGCAAAATGACGATAGTTTAGGGCGCGACACAACATTGTGTGGTGACCCCAGATTTTTGTCTCTGATGAAGGGAACACAATTTTTAAATGAATACAATATGGACGTGGAAGTAACATCTTCCATCTTCCCTCAGCCTTCTTCCATCAAACATCATACATCATTAATATAGGGGAGGGGAGGTGTCTACCGCTCTCATAATAAAATCAAGGTTCAAAAAAGGTAGCCCTCTTCTTCTCCTTCTTCTTCCATCATACATCATACATCTAACATCATACATCTAACATCATACATCTAACATCATACATCTAACTTCAGCCATCTGCCTTCTTCCATCATCCATCGATTCACATCTTCCATCATACATCATACATCAAACATCACAATGTATACACTGATTTATATGGATGGCCACTTCAATAGGCCGGAGACCTTGGGAACATACATCCTGTCTAATGCAGGTAAGTCCCCTCTGTTGAGAGTTGACTGTCTGACCCCTTTCAAGGGATCAGAACAGGATTTTGTTCATGACGTATGCCTTTACCTGAGTAGCGTCAATCCTCACTATGAAGTATCGTGTAACACGACTCAGAATGTGAGCACAGAGAAAAAGGACGGTCAGTCTTTCGTTAATTTCCTAGCGATGCAAATTGCTATAACGGAACGATAGAAGCAATGGACTACATTATCTATACTCCTAGCGCCAGGCGTCTGAAGAAGGAGATCCTGGGTTCTTCGTCCACCGTGACAGATGAGACCTCATGGAAATGCGTGAAGACGGAAGCTAATGACAACGTACTAGTCTACACCCTTGACCATTGGGCTGAGAAAGGTTTTATTACCCTTAAGGCGAATCTCCCCCACAATGAGCTCCGCGTCCGCTTTTGCTATTGGGACTCTTGCGAGGATAGAAACGGCGATGACGAGCGTTTTATGCTCGGTCGCTTCACGGAGCACCTGCTAGTCCATTACTCCTACTTCGTTGACAGAGTAGTTATTGAATAGTGATCCAGCTGCTTGGCAGTGGAATCCACATCTTCCCTCTTCCTTCTTCCTTCGAAGCCTTCTTCCCTCTTCCCTCAGCCCTCAGCCCTCATCCCTCAGCCTTCTTCCGTCGAAGACTCCATCTTCCATCTTCCATCTTCCCTCATCCATCATCCCTCAGCCCTCATACATCATCGCTTCGAGGTAAAGAAGTCAAGTCGCTTAGCTCTCTGCGAAGACTGTTCATCGTTTCACTGGGATGAATCCGATGTTCCCCCAGTTCGCTATCCCCCAGGATCTTGGCATTCGGATAGATGTTACGAAGATGACAGAGTTCTTTGATGAGCGCCTGACGCTGTAAGCCATGCGTCCTCCTCTCATCGACAAGGATATATTTGAGTTTCTTCATGGAACTTAAGATAATTAACCAATAACCATAAGGGCACCAGAACCATTAACGCAGCTGGTAGTCACAACTCCTCCCATGAGGAGAGCGACGATGTAAGCCATTACCTTCAGGACGATGACCCACCAGGGATCACTGATTTTCACTCCGGCTTCCTGTGCCTTTTCAGGATCAGCCACGATGTCGTTAATCTGCTTTCTTGTAAGATTGATTTTCATTGTCTTGAACTATTTAAAGGGTTAAACATTAATCATTTTCGCCGCCGCCGTTGTTGTCACCACCACCGCCCGTTGTGGGATTCGTGGGATTCGTGTTCGAGCCACCTGAACCACCCGTATTCGAGTTATTCGTGGTTGAATCGGAAACAGTGGTTGTTCCGTCAGGGTTGATGGTTGTCGTTGTACCATTCTCCGCCACGATAATGATGATGGTACTGTCGCCAGAGTTGGCGTTCAGGGTGATGGTTCCAGGCCAGGGGCCAGTCAGGAAGACCTCCTGATAGCCACTCTTCGAGGCAATCCTGATAGAGGTAGGATGCTGGGCTGCGTAGCTGCTGATAGCTTGCTCCACATCTGTGATGGTCACATCCTCGCCAGCAACGTACTGGTCAGCCAGCGCATCCAGCGCAGCCGTCATCGCCTTACTGTTAAGAGAGTAATAACGGTTCGTTGGAGTTCCGTTGTCCTTGGGTGTAAACGTCTGTCGGATGGTGCGCAGGTGATACTTCAGGTGCATCTGAATCAGTTTGAACAACGCCTGGCGCTTTCTCGCTGCTGGAGTCTTGTAAGCACTTGCGGGCATGTTGGGAGCACTTCGGGCGTAGGTTACGCTACCGCGGGTTACATACGTGATACCATCTATGGTACCGACAGTCTTGCGGCCAGGGCCGACTTGAGTGATTTTTGCCATTGCTTTAAAATTATAATATATGTAATAACTAAAAGATTTTATTCAATGCTTGAACATCTGATTGCGGTTGCAAAGTTACAACGACAAGGAAGTGAAACCTTGAAAGAAAGCTGCGACACGCTTTCATTCATCTTTCGACTTGATTATCAACAATATACCAACATATTTTGAAAGTCCTTTCGGACATTCAAGACCAATATTAAAAACTCTATGGAGATAAAGATAGAGGGGAATCCTGGTACAGGAAACTGCTTTACCGAGATACACATAGGTAACGTGCAGAACTATAACCCCAATGCCACCACCGTCATCAACCATAACTATGGTACGCGAGTCAGCCATCAGGCAAGTGGTGACGGTGATGAAGTGGATAAAGAAAGTATCCGCCACGAGATTGTCAAGTATGTCATGAAAACCTTAGACTTCGTGTCTGAGAGGTGGAAAAATCATTTCGAGGCCCTTTGGAAGGAAATCCTCAAGCTCAAGGACGTTGATGCAGAGGTGTATAATAAAGGCGGACAGCAGGGCACCGTGTTCAACCGAGTGCTGGTGGCAGGCATCATCCATGTGTTGATGGACTGCAAGGTCTATAACAAATGCACCTACACCGCACTGGCTATTGCGCTGGAAAACAACGAGGAGCACCACGTCCGTCAGGAACTGGGCCGGAATCCATCCGAGGCAATTCTGACTGCAATAAAAGAACTCATGCAGAAACGAAAGAAATGACTGACTAAGACAAACAATGACTGAAGAAGACAACCTACCGAAAATTCAAATCCAGAACCTATATATCAACCTGAATGCCGAGGTTGTTCAGCAACTGAACCTAAACCCAAAAGAGGTAAAGAACTACTTTGGTGAGCAAATTATGGAGGCCATAACAACAGCCATAAGAAAAAACAAATATGATAAAACAAATAAAAAGCAGAGATTAAGCCATTGGCATATCCTTCACATACTCTTCGCATACCTTAGGCATACCCTTCGCATACCCTAAGCAGCCCAAACACTATGCGAACTGCATGCGACAGACGAGGGAAGTAAGGCAGAAGTCTATTCTTGTGTTATATGTGCTTTTCAAAGCGTGATTATTAGATTAGTCTTCTGTTGCAGTTTCCATTCTTCAGACATCAGCCTTCTTACATAAATAGGTGTTTGTCACTATTGCATAGAGATTGGATTTCTTCTCAGCTAGCGCATTGAAATATGGAAGTTCCTGTAACAGATAGTACAACAACTGCTTTATTTCAGCCTGTTTATCCAACGGTAGATACTTGTGCTGTAAATGTTACAGGTACAACTGTAGTTTCAGTTGCTGATTTCCCAAGGGAAAATCAACCCAATGGTTGGTTGCAACTATTTGTACCTGTCGCAGTAGCCTTGTTCGTTGTCTTTCTTGAGAAATGGCTTACATTGCTCTATGATCGAAGTAAGGAACGTGAAGCCCGAAAGCGATATAGGAATGCTGTACTTGATTGGATTAGTAATATAACGTCTTCAGAAAAGACTTTCAATCAATCAGTGTCAAATCTTTCTAAAAACATATTAAGCTCCGATGAAATGCAGCCAGTTGCATATGCAATGCCGTTATCCTTGCATGACAAGTTGAGTGATATGTCAGTCGAAAAAATGACCGAGGCCTTTCTGACCGACTTTAAGAAAGATAAGGAAAAACGCTATGTTAATATGTTCAACATTATCTCTGGGTTCGAGTTCCTTACTAAAATGACTGAAGGAGTAGCTCAGACTTATGAGCATTATAACAAGCAGTCATTTGAACAATGTAGAGAATGGAATTCTACTTACGAGTCATTTATAGATAGCTATAATGCTATGCCTTTGAATAGCCCATATCAAGCTATAGTGGAGGCGTGGCAAACAGAGTTGGTAAAAACTCCTGGTTCAAGAAAAGTTCATCTTAGGTATTTAGAAAAACTATTCTATAAGGCTGTTGAGTTAAATGACTATAAGACTCTTTCCCTTATTAATAGAATGAGGAAGACTGTTCTTCAAAGTCAGAAAATTAGTGAGGGATTTGCCGATAACTTTTCGGCAATGGCTAATAATATAGAGCTGGTAATTGATTCTCTGTCAGAATCAGAAGCGTATTTTAGAAAAGACAAAGGTTCTGAAGCCTCTAATGTAACCCATTTACAATGAGCGAAGTTAGCGAAGCGATACAAGCGAAATGTCTTGCCTTTGGCGACCGCATAATAAAACTCAATGATTACTTGCTTGAGCAGGCTGCAAATAAGAAGCCTGTCTACAAGATGGTAAATGGAAAGCGAGTCTATAATAACCTGTCCCCGTTTACTTGCAGGCAATAAGCAATTTGTGTAACCAATTGCTTCGTGCTGGTACAAGTATCGGAGCCAATAACGCTGAAGCATGTAATGCGATAAGTAAGGCAGATTTTAAATCAAAGTCTTTCATTGCGTTAAAAGAGGCTCGTGAAAGTCTCTATTGGCTTGATCTGCTCCATAGAAATAATTATCTCACTGACGAACAATATAACAGCATATACGCAGATGCCGAAGAACTAGTAAAGATATTGGTAGCAAGGTGCAAGAAGTTGAACCAAGATATGGGTAGTAATGATAAGGAATAATGGAGAATCAGCGGAATTTAGGAAATCTCTTCCTTCTTCCCTCTTACATCTTCCATCAGATCCTTCTTCCTTCTTCCCTCTTCCGTCTTCCATCAAACTCCCTCAGCCCTCTCTTATACGTCCTTGCACAATCTTTTTCGACGAAAAAGCAATTTCTTTGAAATTTTATTAGTAACTTTGCACCCTAATATGAGGTCATTAAGACACAACATTGTGTGGTGACCCCAGTTTTTTGTCTCTGATGAAGGGAACACAATTTTTTAATGAATACAATATGGACGTGGAAGTAACATCTTCCATCTTCCATTTTACCTCTTACATCATATAGGGGAGGGGAGGTGTCTACCTCTCTCATAATAATTAAGGTTCAAAAAAGGTAGCCCTATCCTCCTTCTTCTTACGTAAGTCATTAATTTGAATATTCAATGAATATACTTGTTACAGGAGCCAACGGACAGTTGGGAAATGAGATGCGTATCATCTCGAAGAATTCAGAAGATAATTATATCTTTACCGATGTAAATCAGGTAGAAGGTCTGGAAACAATCTATCTGGACATTACCAATCTTGAGGCGATACGCAAGATGGTTGTGGACAATAAGATTGATGCAATCGTCAATTGCGCTGCATGGACAAATGTGGATGGTGCTGAAGATCCAGAGAAATATGCATTGGTAGAGAAGTTGAATGCTACAGCTCCTGAGAACCTTGCAAAGGCCATGAAGGAGGTTGATGGTTGGTTAGTGCAAATCTCTACGGATTATGTATTTGGCAAAGAGCCTTATAACACTCCTTGTAAGGAAGACCAAAAGGGTACACCTACTGGCGTATATGGTGCAACAAAGCTTCTTGGAGAGCAGAAAATCATGGCAACAGGCTGTAAGTATATGATTCTGCGTACTGCATGGCTTTATTCTGAGTTTGGCAAGAATTTCTGTAAGACCATGCTCAACTTGACTGCAACCAAACCACAGTTGAAGGTGGTCTTTGACCAGGCAGGAACACCAACCTATGCTTACGATTTAGCAACAGCTATTGTGGCTGCTCTAAAGAAACCTGTTGCAGGAGTTTATCATTATAGCAACGAAGGTGTGTGCTCATGGTACGATTTCACTAAGATGATAGCAGAATATGCGGGTCAGACAAGTTGTGATATACAGCCATGCCATTCAAATGAGTTCCCCTCGCCTGTAACCCGCCCAAGTTATTCCGTTCTGGACAAAACTAAGATTAAAGAAACCTTTGGCATCAAGATTCCATACTGGACGGAATCTCTCAAGATTTGTATTAACAATTTAAAGAAAGCATAATTTATGGAGGTTATTAAAACATCAATCGATGGTGTCCTTATTATCGAACCTAAAGTGTTCGGTGATAAGCGAGGCTATTTCTTTGAATCCTTTTCTCAGCGAGAGTTTGATGAGAAGGTTGCACCTATATTGGGGCATACGATCAACTTCGTGCAGGACAACGAAAGTATGTCAAGCTATGGTGTAATGCGAGGTCTGCACTTCCAGCGTCCCCCTTATACCCAGAGCAAGCTTGTTCGCTGTGTGAAGGGCGCTGTACTTGATGTCGCTGTTGATATTCGCAAAGGGAGCCTCACATACGGTCAGCATGTCGCCGTGGAACTGACTGAGGATAATCATCGTCAATTTTTCGTGCCTCGTGGTTTCGCTCATGGCTTTGCAGTTCTTAGCGATGTAGCCGTTTTCCAGTACAAGTGTGATGAATTCTATCATCCTGAGGCAGATGGTGGCATCAGTATTATCGATGATTCTCTTGGTATCGATTGGAAAATACCGACAGACAAGGCAAATCTAAGTGATAAAGATACCAAGCATGCATTGCTTAAAGATTTTGATAGTCCATTTGATATTAATATAAATCTGTATTGATTATGAAGGGAATAGTATTAGCTGGCGGTTCCGGCACTCGTCTTTATCCTATTACAAAGGGAGTCAGTAAGCAATTGTTGCCTATTTATGATAAACCAATGGTTTATTATCCGATTAGTGCTCTGATGTTGGCAGGAATCCGTGATATTCTGATTATCTCAACTCCATATGATTTGCCAGGATTCAAGCGTTTGCTCGGTGATGGTTCAGACTATGGAGTTCACCTTGAATATGCAGAGCAACCTTCACCTGATGGTCTTGCTCAGGCTTTCATTATTGGTGAAAAGTTCATTGGTAATGACAGTGCTTGTCTTGTTCTTGGTGATAATATCTTCTATGGTGCAGGTTTCACAAAGCTTTTGCGCAATGCTGTAGAGAATGCAGAAAAGAATAATAAGGCAACAGTGTTCGGTTACTGGGTATCAGATCCTGAACGTTATGGCGTTGCTGAGTTTGATAAGCAGGGTAACTGCCTCTCTATAGAGGAAAAACCAAAAGAACCCAAATCTAACTATGCGGTGGTTGGCCTTTACTTCTATCCTAATAAGGTGGTTGAGGTGGCCAAGAACATCAAACCAAGTGCAAGAGGCGAGCTGGAGATAACCACTGTAAATCAGGAATTCTTAAATAACGGTGATTTGAAAGTACAGGTCTTTGGCCGTGGATTCGCTTGGCTGGATACGGGCACACATGACTCTTTGGCTGAGGCTTCCACCTTCGTAGAGGTTATTGAGAAACGTCAGGGGCTAAAGGTCGCTTGCTTAGAAGGAATTGCTTATCGCAATGGCTGGATTTCTGAGGAGAAAATGCGTGAACTAGCAAAGCCCATGTTGAAGAATCAGTATGGTCAGTATCTCTTGAAGGTCATCGACGAGATGAAGGAAGTTATTAATTCAAATACATTGCAGCACGTATAATAAGATGAAGCGAAATATAGTTATTACCGGTGGTGCTGGCTTTATTGGAAGTCATGTAGTGCGCCTTTTCGTTAACAAGTATCCAGAGTATCACATTATTAATCTGGATAAGCTGACCTATGCAGGTAATCTGGCTAATCTCAAGGATATTGAGAATAAGCCCAATTACGAATTCGTTAAGATGGACATCTGCGACTTTGAAGCCTTCTACAAGCTGATGATGGACAAAAAGGTGGATGGTATCATTCATCTGGCCGCAGAGAGTCATGTGGACCGTTCTATCAAGGATCCATTTACATTTGCTAAGACCAACGTCATGGGTACTCTGAGTTTGCTGCAGGCTGCCAAACTGTATTGGGAGTCACTTCCAGAGAAGTACGAGGGCAAGCGTTTCTATCATATTTCTACTGATGAGGTATATGGCGCCTTGGAATTGACTCATCCCGAGGGGGTTGAGCCTCCGTTTACAACGACAGCAAGTAGTGCAGAGCATCATCTGGCCTATGGTGAGAAGTTCTTCTTAGAGACTACGAAGTATAATCCTCACTCT
>CADAKX010000074.1 GCA_902788605.1 uncultured Prevotellaceae bacterium
TTCGTTATGCTGCCCCTCGACTTGCATGTGTTAAGCCTGTAGCTAGCGTTCATCCTGAGCCAGGATCAAACTCTTCATTGTAAAATTTGTATCTCTAGACATCATTAAAACAGCAAATGCTGAATCAACGTGTCATATAATCTGTCTCAGAACGACTATCCAGTATTCAAGAATTAAACGGTTTGTTTCTTATACCCAAGCACCTAAAAATATTAAGTGCTCGCTTCTTGTACTACTTCTGTCTATGTAAATCTTTCAAAGAACTCTTTCTTTATTCGCTTGCCCCAGGTTTTGAGGCGAAAGCGGATGCAAAGGTACGACTATTTTTCGAACCACCAAACATTTTCCATGTTTTTTTCATAAAAAGACTGCAAGTTTTCGTCTTTATTGACAAACCTGCAGTCATACACCTTATTATATATTATAGGATTATTCTCTCCTTCCAAAAATCCTCAGTAAGTAGAGGAACAGATTTATGAAGTCGAGATAGAGGGTAAGAGCACCTAAGACGGCATATTTCTGAGTGGACTCACTGGCATCGGGAGCCATCAGGAACATTTGTTTGATTTTCTGAGTATCGTAAGCCGTCAAGCCCACAAAGATAAGTACGCCAAGGTAAGTCATCAGCATTTCAAGACCAGAACTGGCCACAAAGATGTTGACTACTGAAGCAATTATCAGTCCGATAAGTGCCATCAACAAGATCTTGCCCATAGACGAAAGATCGGTCTTAGTAAAGAAGCCAACAAGCGACATTGCCCCGAAGGTACCTGCTGTGATAAAGAAGGTTGATGCCAGGCTACCCATCGTATAGACATAAAACAGCGAAGAAAACGTGATACCGTTTAACGCAGCATATGCCACGAACATCAAGGTTGCTGTCGACAACGATATTTTTCTAATAGCTGCACTCAGTCCGACAACAAGTCCTATTTCTGCAAGAAAAAGCACCCAGATAAGTTGCGAATGCATAAAGAGGTAGCTACTGATTGCTGCATTGGTAGCCACAACATATGCAGTAAGTCCTGTGATAACCAACGCCATTGACATCCAAAGATATGTTTTCCTCATCAATGCAGGAAAAGCATACGAGGCCTCAAGTTGTCTATCGCGCGAAAAAGATTGATAGTTCATTTCTTCGTAATCCATAATTATTTTTTTTAAAAATTAAAGTATCCATTCATATGTATCATACATAACGGTACGGCCGCCATACCCCTCCTTGTGAGCGATAAGCCCCTCGTTGAGGACGAGCCCTCCTTGCTCATTAGAGGTTCCAAAGTCCAAATAGCGCATGTGAGTATAATCACGATACATCACCTGATCATATATGGCCTCCATAGCACCCAAGCGTTTCCCCTCATCGGTCGTGCCGCTGTACTGTCCGTGAAGGACATGTCCCATTACATAGAACGTGATTCCCCCGATTACTTTGTCGTCCAGATAAGCATTATACTGAATGATCTTGTCGGGGAAGCGCGACTTCAGAAGTTCTATCTCTTGAAGAGTATGCACAGACTGTGCCTGAAATTTCCTTTGGAGATTATCATTAAGAACAGGCCAGAATTCTGCCAATTTGGCATCACGTTCAACCCTAACGCCTGCCATCTGGGCTTGTTTTAAGCGGCGACGATGATCCTTTCGCCAACGCAAATTAGCATCCATAAAGATGACCGTACCGGACATACGCTGCTGCAAACGAGCGCCACATTTCCAGAAAATGGCATAGAGGTCTTCCTCTGCTGGCAGTCGGTGGTAGACCCAAGGGATTGTACGATAGAGCACTTTCTTAAATCCGCTCTGACGAAGGTAGGTATTTAGTTCCTCAAACAGCACTAGCACATCAGCGGTGGTTACATCTTCATCCATCAGCAACCCACCATAGGTCAAACCACGATGAGAACAGAAAATATCCCCTACCTCATGGGCAGGAAGAACTGAGTGTAGATGATTGCCAATATAAAACAATAGCGAGTGATCAAAGAATCGGTCACTATGATAGTCCATGTATTCACGATAGAACAAGAAGGTAGCGTTACGCGACTTTGCCACATAACTGTTCCACACATCGTGATGGGCTGGAGTATATCTAACAATCGTAAACATTACTTTGCCGTCAGTTTCAGAAACTCATCGTAGTCATAGATATATTCATCCTCATCAAAGAGTTCTGATGCCAGCACCAGACAAACTGCACCACTAGAGAAGTCCTCTAAAGTTCGCCAAACATTTGTTCCGACATAAAGTCCCTGATAAGGATGGTTCAGGTGAAACGTCTGACGTTCTTCACCGTCAAAGACCTCCACATCGAACGACCCACTTACCGCTATGATAATTTCTTCGCATGTGCGATGAGCATGACCGCCACGACGCTCACCCGATGGGACATCGTAAGTCCAATAGACACGAGCAATATCGAATGGAATATTCTTCAACTGCTCAGCCACTGTCAAATTGCCACGAGGATCGACAATCTTTGGCAGGTCAATGATTCTAACTTTATTTTGTTTCATATATTGATTAACGTAAAAGTCGAGGAATTATTATCTGGATGCCCCAACTTATCGACAGAACAACAAAGATGCAAGCTGCCAACATCAATACGACAGGCATCTCTGGCAGACGTCTCAACAAGATACCAATCAGCATCTGATGCGTCAGGAAAACAGGCATAGTAAGCGAACCCAAAAAGAGCATTGGTTTCGTATTCAACCAACGAGACACTGGTCCCTTCTCCTGTGCAAAAGCCAAAATCAAAGGTATCAGCACCATCCAATATAACGGAGCATTTCGGAACTTTTCGCCAACGAAGGGATACACTACCAGAGACATCAACAAGATAACCAGAAAGACCACTTCCAATTGTCCTGAAGAAGCAAAGACTTTCCCACACATAAACATACGACACGAAAGCATTCCTAAATAGAAATCTACCATTCTTACCAAGGGATTAACATAAAGAATGGAATTGACTTCATCAGATGGCGTCATCCAATAGGTTGCCACATAACCAAGCATTACTAACAATGTTAAACGCCAGGAAATCCATCGGTAAAGTAGAGGAAATACAAGGTAGCAAAACAGCAATGAAGAAAGAAACCAGGAAACGCTATTACATGCAAAGTAGTAATCGATATCTGGTATCCAACTTTGCAACAAGAGCACATTCAACAAGACTTTCTCGTCAAGAGGCGCATGGCTCACCAACAGAAAGAACAAAAGACATATCAGATGGAGAGGATATAGTTTCTTGAAGCGCTTCCACAGAAAACGTCCATAGTGGAATGTACCATTCTCTATCTTACCGCCATAGCCCAAAGAGCAGACAAAGCCACTGAGCAAGAAGAAAAATGAGACACCACAGTCACCACCCGCATCAAACGCACCAATGTCACGATAGGCAAAGTGCGACATGAAAATCATCATCATAAAGATGAAGCGTAGTGACTGTAGCGTCTCTATCATTGTGTCCTTTAGTGTTCGAACTTCGTATAAGGATCGGTTCCCAACACCGTCTTCGCTAAGCGCTTGGCCTTATCTCGAAGAGCATTGACATCATCGCCCACCTCACCGTAGCAGAGGACGACACCCATGCGGCGCCCCTTGTGAGCCTCTGGCTTACCAAAAATACGGATGCGGGTACGATCTTCCTTCAATGCCTCGTCGAAGTTATAGTCAAGTAGAGAGCGGTCGACAGGCGTCGAAGCCTCTTTTGGCGACAGAATCACAGCCGAGGCACCAGCATGCTCCAAATGAATAGCCGGGATGGGCAATCCCATCACAGCACGGAAATGCAGCTCAAACTCACTGAGATTGGTAGTATGTCCCAAAGTCACCATACCAGTATCATGTGGACGAGGAGACAACTCAGAGAAAATAACCTCTCCCTGCTTGGTCAGAAAAAACTCAACACCCCAGATACCTGCACCAGTCAGCGCCTTGGTCACCTGGTCAGCCATATACTGGGCCTTCTTCAAGGCCTCATCACTAATCTTATAAGGTTGCCAAGACTCACGATAGTCACCAGCCTTTTGCACATGTCCAATGGGAGGACAGAATAATGTAGGCCAACCATTCTTCTGAGTAATGGTGAGCAGAGTAAATTCTGAATCAAAGTCAATAAATTCCTCAATAATCACCTCCTTCACATCACCACGCGAGCCTTCCATAGCCTCCTTAAAGGCCTGCTCTAACTCATCGTCGTTATGAACATAACTCTGACCATGACCAGAAGAAGACATCAGTGGCTTGACTACACAAGGGAAGCCTATCTCATCGGCAGCTGCCTTAAATTCTTCGAAGGTCTTTGCATAGAAGTATTTGGCTGTACGCAGACCGAGCTCCTTAGCAGCAAGGTCGCGGATTGCGCGACGATTCATGGTGAAATTGACAGCGCGAGCCGAAGGTACAACCTGAATGCCCTGCTCTTCAAACTTAAACAGACGCTCGGTACGGATAGCTTCAATCTCGGGAACGATAATGTCGGGCTGATGCTTCTTGACGACAGCCTCAAGAGCATCGCCATCAAGCATAGAGAACACCTCACGCTCATCGGCTACCTGCATGGCAGGCGCATTATCATAACGATCGCAAGCAATGACATACTGGCCGGCACGCATGGCGGCAATCACAAACTCCTTGCCCAGTTCTCCTGAGCCTAAAAGCAGTATCTTTTTCATATTAAATGGAGTTGCCTATACACGACAACAGACTTGACATTAACGATTAGCGTACATATTCTCGTAATACTTCTCGTAGTCACCAGAAGTGATATTATCCAGCCACTCCTGGTTGTCGAGATACCAACGGACAGTCTTCTCGATACCCTCCTCAAACTGGAGAGATGGCTCCCAGCCCAATTCACGCTGCAACTTAGAGCTGTCGATAGCATAGCGCAGGTCATGACCAGCACGATCGGTTACAAAAGTAATGAGGTCCATATCCTCGCCTTCCTTTCTGCCCAGCAGACGGTCAACGGTCTTGATGACCACCTTGATGATATCGATATTCTTCCACTCGTTAAAGCCACCAATATTATATGTATCAGCAATCTTACCCTTGTGGAAAATCAAAGAGGTATCAACTTCTCGGGGAACTGGTAAGGACCGTAGTTATTCGAGCAGTTGGTAACAACCACAGGCATGCCGTAGGTATCGTGGAAGGCACGCACGAAATGGTCGCTCGATGCCTTGGAGGCACTGTAAGGAGAGTGAGGATTATACTTCGTAGTCTCTAAG
>CADAKX010000075.1 GCA_902788605.1 uncultured Prevotellaceae bacterium
AGTCGGGCAGGGTTCGCATACCGCCTATCGATTTTACAGGCTCCATCGTTGGGGCTACCATCTTGTTAATATACTTAGGCTCCTTGCGAAAGCCTGTGGCATCGGTGCTCACTGCACCTGGCATAAAACCGATCTCGTGCTCGGCATAATTATCCAGCAGTATGTACAATATTTCTTTCATCTGTTTAATAAATGAATTAAACTAACCCTCCAACGGCATCATCACGCCACATTGGTAGTCTGGCGACTCGATGTCAGTACCCTGATACCACTCCATGCTGCAGGAATTGGGAGTCCATTTGTACTCAGGATGAGCAGGCAGCCACTCCTTATGGAACTTCTCGTACTGCACCTGAAAAACTTTCATGCCTCCCTCGAAATGCATCTTCAGCCACTTTCCGCTATGAATTGGGAAGAGTTGCATTCCTGCGGGCACTTCGCCACCTTTATAAATACCGCCAATGACGTAAGTAAAGGTGTTTTTGCTGCAAGTTCCAAAATTTTGTTCAGCACATGTAGCACAATTGTGATTAGGAATATCGCAAGTGCAGAGTCCAAATTCGCCAATACCGTTGTCGAATGCGGCCTTCTGGAAAGCGTTGGGTTCTTGCTTTTCAAAAAACACTGGCTTGATAATCTTTTCCACAAACTCACCCCAGAACTTAGAGCATTCTTCTTTTGCCTCATTAAAGGCAATCTTCTTGGACATGCCAATAATCTGCACATCGTACAGTTCAACAATCTCGTGTTTCATTTTTAATTATTTGTTTGACGCTGCGAAATTACGAATATTTGCGAATAGCAACAAAAATCTGGGATATTCTGTCTGAAAAAGTGATGAATGGTAATCAATCATCTGTAGCCGGTCGAACATGTAGGCGCCATACGACTGAGCGGCACACCATTTGATTACATTCTTGCCTTTTGCTTCTCGCCGGCACCAGAGCCACGATACTTCGAGCGGGCTTCGTTGAACTTCCAGGTAAGGTCGAGCGTGAAGGTGCGACGGGCAGGATTGTGCGTTGTCAACTCTCGGTATCCGTAGACGATAGCGTCGGTCTTGTTAGTATGGAAGGGATCGCTGCAACGGAGGTCGAAGGTCAGCGTGCCCATGCGCTTCAGGTTGAAGTCGCGCTGCAGTCCGACGTTGGTGAAGAGACGGGGCTTGGTCATACGGAAATTGGTGTAGTCACCTTTAGAATACCACTGGGCAGAGACATTGAGGCGGAAACCTTGAGGTAATTCGATGTCGTTCTGCCAACCAAGAATAAACCAAGGACGGTTCAACGTGATGGTAGAGCCATTGGCCGTAGGCGACTTGACCGAAGGTCGAGTCACCTCACGCTCGGGAGAACTGATGCGAGCATCGTTCTCCCCTCGCACACTCGGTGCCTTGAAGTCCTGCAACTGAGTGATGAAGCTCCACATAGGATGCCAGCAGCCGATGGTGGGGCGTGCAAACAACTGGATGCTGAACTGGTTGTAATCCTCCCAGCTGTTGATGGGACGCACCAGGCTGACAAGGGGATCTTCTGAACCAGGGAAAGGCTCTGTCGACACATTGAGCACCAGGCTATGGGTATAAGTCGGCAACAGATATGGATTACCGCTCTGGTAAGTATAGCGGTTGACATAAACCGTCGAACTGGTAAGATTAGCATAGTTTGGACGCTCGATGTCACGACGGTAAGAGAGCGAGAGTTGTGCCTTGCCTACAGGGGCTGAGAAGACTGCCGTAGGGAACCAGTCGCCATAGTCGCGGCAGACCTCATCCTCCTTCTTACCGAAGTTGAAGTAGTCGTTTGTCAGATGTTCATAGCGCAGTCCTACCTGTGCATAGACTTTGCCAAAAGAGCGACCATACTCCAGGAAGGCGGCCGATGATTTCTCATTGATCTCTGTGTCGGTGGTTTTCACAGGCACATAGTCGGTGGCTGTAAACGAGTAGGCGTCAGTGCGATGGTTATAGCTATATTCGCCACCCAGAGAGAGATTACCTTTCCATACAGGATAGGAGAGGATGAGTTTCGTGGCCCAGAAGTTGTTGCCGCTGAGGGTGTTGCTCTCGATGGTACGAGGAACTGTAGTGTCTCCAGATGCAGGGGCTGTCTGCTCCGTGGTACTACCAGGCGTCTTGGTGTCGTCAAAGAGTCCGTCGATATTGAGGTCGATACCCAGATTGCCCACCTTGCCGTTATAGTAGGCATTGAAGATGTGTTTGCTGAAACTCTCATCCTGCCAAATGCGACTTTCTGAATGCTCCGTGTATTTGCCGTTCACGTAGTTGTCGGTAAAGAACATACTGTTGAAGTCGCTGCTGGGGTGGCGGTCGTATTTATAAAAGGCACCGAAGCTGTGGTTCTCATCGACCATATAGTTTAGCTGCAATTGCGGTGAATAACCCTTCCAGATGCTCTTCGATTCCTGCGAGTTGTTGCTTTGGATGTAATCCGGGCCTACAAAGTAGGTGAGCTCATGCTCCTGCAACGATTTTGCATGACCGTAGCGCCCTGCCCACAGCGAGGCGGTAATGTCGAGACCGCCTGTGCGGTAGTTCACATCCAGGTTGTTCGTCAGCGTGTGACCATACTGGTATATGCCACTGAAATAGTCCTGAAACGAGAAACCTTCGCCCTGTGCCTTCTTTAGCGTGATGCGAACTACGACTTTGGTCGATGCCTTATAGCGGGCACCAGGGTTCTGAACTACATCTACATGCTGAATTTGGTCAGAACGCAGGCGAGAGAGTTCATTCAGATTCTGTACCTTACGACCATTGATATATACCTCAGCATCGCCGCGTCCCAGCACCGTCACACTACCGCCGCGTTCAGTCTTAATCGATGGTATCTTTCCTAAGGCATCGCTTACGGTTCCGGCTTTCTCCAGTATCGTTCCAGCGACGGTGGTGCGCATGGCGTCGCCCTTCACATGAGTCTTAGGCATCTGACTTTTTACCACTACTTCCTTTAACAGTTGGGTGTCCTCTTTCATCAGGATGGTCAGGTCGTTGCCAGCATTGATATATAAGGTCTGGTAGCCCACGCTGGTCACCTTGAACAGACCATCGCTTATATCTGTCACAATATTAAACACACCCTGCTCGTCAGTCATCGCACCCTGCACAAAGGCCGAGTCGGGCAGCGACAGCAGCACCACGTTCACATAGGGCATCGGCTCGCCCTTCTCATCCAATACTCGTCCGCCAAAGTCTTGTGTCTTGGACTGAGCTGTCAGGCTCATCATCATTGTAGCCATACAGGCCATCATCTTTAAACTGAATTTGTTCATAACTAACAATTGTCCCTTCATGCCACAGCAGACAAACAATAACAATATAATTGATATAAAAAGTTTCATATTTTTATTCATTGGTTCTATTTATGAACCCATTCTGGCCTGAGCATCCTTGACCTTCGGTCGAGCCTGCTCACGCTCTGCAGTCGATGCAAGCATCACTGCAATCGCTCAATCGCAGCCTTACCTGCGCCTGTACCTTTGTACTTGCTGCGAGTAGCATTCAGGCGATAAATGAGCGATAGCATCAGTTTGTGGGTAGAGAAGCGGTTGTTCTGCTGAATTTGGTTATAACCGCAATCAGAGAATTCGTTCATGCGGTTGCGCTGGAAGCAGTCGAGCACAGCGGCACGAAGGGTGAGCGAGTTGTCTTTTAGCAGGCTCTTCTGTGCCACCAGGCTCAGACGCAGATTATAGGTGTCATTATAGAATGCATACGAGCATCCGCTGGAACGGTACATCAGGTTCACATCGAATCGCCAGCCATGCTTCAGCGTAAAGGTGTTATAGGCATTGAGCGTATATTGGGGCTTGTCGTAATAGACACGGTATACGCCCTGAGGTCCCTCAACATCGAGATAGAGGTCCTGCTTCTCGATACCAGCCGTTGCATTGAGCGACCAGATGCCTGCGCGAGGCGTTACTGCCAAATAGGCACTCATCGTGTTGATGGGCTTATCGAGGTTGATATGCTTGCAAAGCATCGCATCTGTCTCTGTGAGGAAGTTCCATTGGGTGATGGGATTCGTCAGATGCTCATACGAGGCAGTGAGCGTAATCCACTTGTAAGATACGTTCAGCGTCAGGTCGCGCACACGCTCGTTGAGCAGCTGTGAGTTTCCGGCCTGATACATATAACGGCTGATATAGGTCACGGCATCGTTCATAGCAAAGAAACTGGGGCGATAGGTCTTCATGCTGTACGACAGAGCCGTCTGAACCTTGCCCAAGGTCACAGAGTAGGATGCCGTGGGGAACCACTCGTCCATTGAGCGATGCATCTTTTCGTCTTTATTGATGGCATCATCATAATCCATGAGCGTATGCTCATATCGTAGACCTACGGAGGCGCTGCCGTACTTCTTGAAATCGCAGCTGTATTCGGCAAAGACGGCCACGTTGTTCTCTGTGATTTCGGCATCCGAATTGGCAATTATGGCCTTGTCAATCCAATAAGTGTTGTTGCGATTCACGAATGTCATCTCAGTACCTGCTTCCAGCTCACCCTTCCATGCGGGATACGACAACACCAACTTACCTGCATAGAGACGGCTCCTGGTGCCCGATTTGCTGACGACGAAATCGTCCTGTACCTTGCTCTGCTCCACGTTCTCGCGGTCGGTATCTGTTCCATTCCTCATTAAATCGAAGTTGAAGTCGATGCCCAACTTGCCAACCTTACCATTATAATAGGTGTTGGTGAGCCATCCCAGCGGCTTCGTCTCCTTGCTGGTCTGGTGAGAATAGAGGTGGTCGATAAGGGCATCGTTCTCAAACACATCCTCATCGTAAATCACCTGATTCTTGCCTTTCATCTGGTGCGTCAAATCAGCACGAACACCCAGCGAGTGATTGTCCGACAACTGCCAGTTCACACCAGCCGTATAGGTCAGGTTATCGTGCTTCCACGTCATCGTATAAGGGCCATATTGACGGAATACCTTATCCGTTGTGGTGATATCCTCGATGGTGCTGTACTGACGATAGTCCTGATGATAGTAATACACAGAGCCAAACACATCAACGCCGTTCTTACGATAGTTTGCACCTATTTTCGCCTGAGGACGATCGAAATCGTAACGCAAGTCGTGCTCATCAGACAGTGTGAGGTCGAGACTGAGGCCGTCGCCCTGCTGACGGACAGTGCGGATGCGCACCACGGCCCGCACCGTCGCGTCGTACTGCGCACCAGGATTGTTGATCACCTCTACATCGCGGATTTCCTCGCTCCGGAGACGCTTCAGTTCGCTATTGTCGCGCATCAGTCGGCCGTTGATATAGATAAGAGGTGAACCCTTACCCAGCACCTCTGGTGCTTCGTCGGTACCTGTCATACCTGGCACCTTGATGAGCATCTCGCCCAGTGTGCCTGACTGAGCCAGCGGTGTGCCTTCAATGCGTGTAACCATCGCACCTGCTTTCAGGCGGGTGTTGGGAAGACCGCCTTTGATGACGACCTCCTGCAACGCCACCAACTTAACCTCCTGTTGAGCCTGCTCACGCTCGGCAGAACTGATGCGAGCATCGTTCTGCTCTCGCCCAATCGCAGCCTTGTTTACAGATTCTATAGAGTCCTGCGACTCCTGCGCTTGCACCGTCATTGCCCAAAACATTGCAATCACCAGTGCTGTCATCCAAAAAACAACTCTTTTCATCTTAAATACTTAACTCTTAATTCTTGATATCCACGCCGCCGAAGAAGAATGCCCCACAACGTAGCGAGCTTCAACAGGCTGGCTACAACAAAAAGAACGCCGATAACTGTTCTTGGTTTCATGTACGTATTCATTTCTCAACTCTGTTAAATTAATCATTTCCGAGTGCAAAGATAGGGAGAATAACATATTCTTGCAAATTTCTGGGATAAACGGCATGGAAATGTGACGAATGACAGTTTTATTTCGTACCTTTGCCGCCGTATGAACAAAAATCAGACAATGCCACGAATCCCTCCCTGTCTCACGTAGTAATATGACACAAGTCAAGTCTGCTATTACTTCTACAAGATGCGCGAAATAGTCTAATAATGGTATATTTTTTACGATTTTTAATCACTTTCTGCGAAATTGGTATATAATCAGCCAATTTGTGTAATAGCTTTATAATATATAATGTGTACCTTTGCTCCCAGAAACTTAAAACAGAATAATTATGTTAGGCAATTTTACATTCCACAATCCTACGAAATTGCACTTTGGTGAGGATTCTTTAAGCAAACTGAGTGA
>CADAKX010000076.1 GCA_902788605.1 uncultured Prevotellaceae bacterium
TGGTGGTGTCGCTGATGTTCATCATCCTGATGGGCGACTACACGTGGCGACAGTATAGCATCGACAGCTGGCATAAGAATGCCGACCGCATCTACCTGACGGGTAATGATGAGGATTTCTTTATGTGGCCGCAGGCTGCACAAGAGATAAAAGAGATGTGCCCAGAAGTGGAACAAACGTGTTGCGTGATGAGTCAGAGAGGCCGTATTAAATATGGTCAGCGAGAGGTGAAGGAAGGAGATAAGGAGAATGGCATCATCATGCTCACAGACTCTACATTCTTCCGTTTCTTCGATTTCGATCTGCTTGAGGGAGACAAACTGACAGCCCTCGATGCACCTGATAAATGTGTCATCACGCAGAGACTGGCCAAGCGACTCTTTGGCGAAAAGAATCCCATCGGTGAGGCCTTGCAGATTGTTGGTCAACGCTCTGTCTTCATGAACAATGAAGATCCGTATGACTCGACGCTGGTTTATATCGTCGGCGGCATCGTGAAGGATTTCGACCGCACAGTCCTGCCCAATGAGACGCAACTCATTGCCAGCATGGAGCGTTTTCCTCAGGTGATGGGCTATACGCTTAGACCCCATTCCTTTGCTTCTGGGCAGACAGGGGCCTGTAAGGCATTTCTCATGCTGAAATCAGGCGCTTCACTTGATGCCAAGAAAAAAGTGATAGAAAACTATCTGGCCAAGAATTACATGTGGGCACATATGGACAATCATGAGTTCATCGCAACACCACTGACAGACATCATGTTTGCACCTCAGAACAATGGCTATGGCATGCAGAAAGGGGACAAGACGAGACTTCACATCCTTTTGGCAGCCGTTTTGGCCATCCTATTCTTTGCCGTCAGCAACTACATCAACCTGACGGTAGCGAATACAGGCTTCCGCGCCAAGGAGATGGCTACGCGACGGCTATTTGGCAGTAGTCAGTGCCAAATCTCGCTGAAACTGATTGCAGAATCGACGTTGATGATAACCGTTGCCTTCCTCTTGGGTCTTGCTTTGGCATTCGGTTTTCAGGACGATGCTGCAGAACTCTTCAGAGGCAAGATAGCCTTGCTCAATGATGTCAGCGTCAGCACGGTGAGCGTCTGCCTAGGTTTCATCCTGCTCGTAGGCCTTATCTCTGGCATTATGCCCTCGTATCAGATTTCCCGCTTCCAACCCATTGACATTGTGAAAGGCAACTTCCGCTACCACTCCAAGATGGTAATGGGGCGGTTGTTCATCATTGTGCAGAATGTCGTTACGGTCACGATGCTCACAGCAGCCCTCGTCATCTGGCTACAACTAAATCACCTCATTCACGCACCCTTAGGCTTCAATACAGAACGACTCTATTATGTGAACGTGCCAGAGGGCAAGAGCCAGACAGTCAGGAGCCAATTAGAGAAGATGCCCTTCGTAGAGCGTATCGGTGAGTATAGCGGAACAACCTTTGTCACCTACAGCAGTAGTATAAGGAGTATCACGAATGGCGACAAACTGACGAGCCTGTTTCTGACCGATCTAGACTCGACAGCCTTTGCCCTCTACGGGCTGGACATCCTTAAAGACTACGGAAACACCAGCAACGGCTACTATTTGAATGAGGAAGCTATGCGCAGGTTGGAGTTGAAGGATGAAGACCGCGAGATGGTCTGGGGCAAAGACGAGAAAGCCTCTATCAGCGGCATCCTCAAGGACTTTCACCGCATCAACGTGCTGACGACAGCAGAGCCTTTCGCCATCCGTGTGCAGGAGCATGTGGACGACCCGAATTTCCTTGTCAAGACAAATGGAGACAAGCAGGCAAAGGCAGCCCTCATCAATATGATAAGAGAACAGGGTGTTTCAGAGGAAGCAATAGAGTGGTACGTCACCAGTTTGGAAGAAGGCATTGCCGACACCTTCGAAGATCAGCAGAACACGCTGAAGATTATCACGCTCTTCACCATCATTGCCGTGATTATCTCCGTGATGGGCTACGTGGGTATGTCGCTTTTCTTCATCCGTCAGCGCCAGAAGGAGATTGGCATCCGCAAGATTATGGGTTCAACATCGGGCGAGGTGATGGTAGACTGGCTCACTAACTTCAGCTACCGCATCGAGCTCTCGTCCTGGATCTTCGCAGCCACCTGTGCTTTTGCCCTGTTGGTAGCCATCCTCTCCGTCGGCTTCCAGATCATCAAGGCCGTCAGAACCAATCCCGTAGAAAGTATTAAAACAGAATAAAGGAGTGTTATTATGAACATATTTGCCAAGGGCCAGGGAGCCTTTATCAAAGTCATTTCGCTGGCTATCGGTCTGACAGTAGGACTGGTGCTGATAGCCAAGGTGCAGTTGGAAATGAATTACGACCGCTGCATTGTGGACAAGCAGCATGTATATGCCGTCGGGGAGTCGTTCACCAAGGAAGGTGATGACCCTGCTGAACACGAGAATACGCCCGGCGGTGCCATTCCCGCCTTGTGCCACTATATCCCTGAAATTGTGGTGGGAACACGCTACACGTATCAGTTCAGAAACGAGAAACTGGCGCTGGAGGATGGAAGTCGCTATGCGTTCGAACATACGGTGTTTGCCGACTCCTGCTTCTTCGACATTTTCGGTACGAGGATTCTGCAAGGCGATGCGAAGAGGATTCTGAGCACATCGGGGCAGTGCCTCATTAGTCGCAGGCTGAGCGATAAGATGGGCGGCGATGTCGTGGGTAAGACCATTACATTCGTGGCAGCCCCAAGCAAGCCGATGACCATCAGCGGTGTGTTTGAGACATTCGACGAGAACTCGACTTTCAGTCTGCTTGACATCGTGATGTCTATGCCCTCTATCGGTACTTACTCATACGATGGCACGAGAAATCTGATAGGTAACGATCGTTACCGCTCTTACGTCAGACTGCGTGCCGATGCAGACATGAAGAAGGTAGAACACGAGATGGACAAGATGCTGAAGGAACAGTTGCCTTGGGAGGACTTGAAAGCAGCTGGCGTGGAGGACTTCCACTTTACGTTCAGCCCTACGAGTGACAGCCGGATGAAGGACAAAAGGGTGCGCACCACCTGTATCATCCTTGGTATCGTAGCCTTTGTGATGCTCTTCACGGCAGTGATGAACTATATCCTCGTAGTCATCAGTATGATGGTGGGCAAGGCTCGTCTCGTGGCTATCCGCAAGGTGTTGGGAGCACCCAAGCGAGAGTTCTACCTGATGACACTCCGTGGGGCTGCACTGCATCTGTTACTGGCATTGCTTATCATGGTGCTATTGCTCACGGCTGGGCAGGACTGGATTCGCGACTTGATGGGGGCCAGCGTCTCGACCCTATTCTCTATACAAACATGGTTGGTGCTGACAGTGGTGTGTCTCATCGTACTCGTCTGCTGCGGATTGTTGCCAGGTTATATCTACTCGCGCATCCCAATGGTATATGCCTATCGTCTGTTTACGGAGAACAAGCGCATCTGGAAACTGTCGTTGCTCGCCTTCCAGTTCGTGCTCTCCACCATGCTCCTGTGCATACTCAGCACCATCTATCGCCAATACGATTATATGCTGAACAAGGACTTGGGCTATAAGTATAAGGATGTGGCCTATATTGAGATTCCCCAACGGTCGGACTCTACGTTCACATTGGCTCGTGAGATTGAAAAGTTGCCTTGCGTCGAAAGCACCTCTACAGCTTATTCACTCTTCTTCGAGAAACAGAGTGGCAATAATGTCATGCTGCCGGGCGACCCCAAGCAATTGTTCAACTATGCCTGTCTATATTGGGCAGAGCCAAGCATCGTCAAGACGATGGGACTGACGGTGGTACAAGGGAGGATTCCAGAGCAACGGACTCGTCCGGGCTGGGAACCTGAAGCCATTGTCGACGAGAAGTTTGCCAAACTGATGAAAGATCATACTGGATGGGGGGACGTGATTGGCCAGACGATGCTGAGTACGGAGTTTGGCAACGACATTCCTCTTACCATCGCCTGCGTAGTAAAAAATTTTCACCTCGGTACGCTGGTCAACTCTGAGGAGCGTCCCTCCATGATGATTAGCGGAAATATCTATGCGAAATACATAGTGATAAAGCTGAATGTGCTTACGGCTGAGAACCTGATGGCCGTAGGACAACTATGTGACAAGCTCTATCCTGATGCCGAACTGGTGGTGAAGTCTTATGCCAATGAACTTGTTGACAGCTATCTGGAGACGCAGCATACCCGTGATCTTATCATGATAGGTTGTCTGGCATCGCTGCTCATTACGCTGATAGGACTGATAGGCTATGTACGCGACGAGGTGCAGCGCCGCTCCCGCGAACTGGCCATCCGAAAGGTGATGGGGGCTGGTGTCGGTGAGCTTCAAGCGCTCTTCCTGCGCAGCATCGCCCTGATAGCCATCCCGTCTATCATTGTCGGTGTCGCCTTGGGCTGGTATTTCAGCAATCTTTTGATGGAACAGTTTGCCGATAAGATTCCTCTCGTGTGGTATGTCTTTGCGGCCTGTGCACTCTTTGTACTATTCATCATTGCCGCTATCGTGTTGCTTCAGACGCATCGCGTCACAACCAGCAATCCCGTCAACTATCTCAAAACAGAATAAGTATGAACCATTCGCATCGAGTCCAGCCTCTGGACAATCATGGATACTTATGTTTACCTGCTTCATCATTAACTGTTGGAGCAACGGGAGTTGCTAGCATGACTACAATAAAACATGACGATGGTTAACAAGGTTAAACTTGTAGACAGAAAATATCCAGATCTGGCTCGTTGCGATTCAAATAGCCAAATCGACAAAATCGTAAATAAATAGTAAATTAAAAAGATGATTAAATTAGAAAACATTCAGAAGGTGTTCCGCACAGAAGAGGTGGAGACCGTTGCATTGGGCGGTGTGTCGCTCGAAGTGAAGGAAGGTGAGTTCGTGGCCATCATGGGGCCGTCGGGCTGTGGTAAGTCAACACTGTTGAACATTTTGGGCTTGCTCGACAATCCTACCAGCGGCACTTATCTGCTGGACGGTGAGAACGTGGGACAACTGAAAGAGAGCCAGCGCACGAAGGTTCGCAAAGGTCAGATAGGCTTTGTGTTCCAGAGTTTCAACCTCATCGACGAACTGAACGTAGAGGAGAACGTGGAACTGCCGCTGACCTACCTTGGCGTACCCAAGAAGGAGCGTAAGCAGCGTGTAGAAGAGGTGCTGCGCCGCATGGCCATCTCGCATCGCGCCCACCACTTCCCCCAACAACTCTCAGGCGGTCAACAGCAGCGTGTTGCCATTGCCCGTGCCGTGGTGATGAATCCCAAACTGATCCTTGCCGACGAGCCTACAGGTAACCTCGACTCTAAGAACGGCTTGGAGGTGATGCAACTGCTTACACAACTGAATCAGGAGGGCACCACCGTCCTTATGGTGACCCACTCCGAGCGCGATGCCGGTTACGCCCAGCGCATCATCAACCTCCTCGATGGCCAGGTTGTTCCAGAAGTTAGTCTTTGAAGCATAACTCTCTCGTTGATAGCGGGCAGT
>CADAKX010000077.1 GCA_902788605.1 uncultured Prevotellaceae bacterium
GACAAAACTATATTCAAAAATGACAAAGACCGAAGCGGTTCAAGTGAACCTAATTTATTTAATTTTTAAACTCGTCCATTTTTAGTGGACACTAGTGATTTTGTATATTGACAAGGAGTTATTCACGTATGAAAACAAAGAATTTGGTGAGAAATACGATGCTGAATATAGGGCTGGTCATTCAGGGGAAACCTCTCCCGACCTCCCCAAGGGGGAGGAGGGCCTGCGGGCGTCGGAATCCGGTAGGCACACCCCTCCTTTGGAGGGGAAGGGGGAGGTCTGGCGAGGCTATGATGTACAGTCTATCATTGATGCTCGCTATGCAGAAAAGTTGCCCTGCGCCGACGACAGCAACCGCCATAAAGAGTCTCTCAAACTCGCTACCGACCTCATGATTATGCTCGATGGTGACAAACAGACTGTACAGCGTATTGTGGAGGCGCAGACGTGGGTCAAGGAAATCATCGACGAGAGGGATGAGAATGTCGGTCAGACGGTGGAGAGCGCAGCCTCTTGCATTGCTGAAAAGGAAAAGAAGTACGCTTCTTCTCTGCCCTCAAAGGCGATGCTCGAGGCAATCCAGAAAGCCACAGGCAAGTCGTATCAGGAAATCACGAAAGTGCAGACGGCTGCGGTGACGTTGAAGGATGATGATATGAGTCGCTGGCTCTGGGAATGGGGTACTGAGATTGAGGCTCTGGCTGAAGAATATCCGCTGTTGAAGGATATCTGCAAAGGTTTGAAGCGTAACCAATATCCTGCAGCACTGTTTGTGGCTGGCGGACTGTTGATGACGCTGATGACACGCTGTACCTACAGGTTCTATCATCGTCCTGAGGAACTGCGACGTTTGAACAACTCGACGCTGATTATTGGCGACCCTGCCAGTGGTAAGTCGTTTGCCACCCGCTTGTATAAGCTGTTGGCTGCGCCCATCGTGGCTGCCGATAAGGTTGGCAAGGAGGCCATCAACGCTTATCGCGAGCAGATGCGCACCAAGGGCGCCAACAAGGAGAAGCCCAAGAAGCCGAAGGTGGTGGTCAGAGTGCATCCAGCGCGCACCTCTAACGCCCAGTTCATCCAGGACATGGTGAACTCTGTTGAGGAGGTGGACGGCCAACTGATGCAGTTGCACCAGCTGACGTTCGACACGGAGTTGGACAATACGGTCAGCGTTCAGAAGGGTGGCTCATGGATTGACAAGTTCTCCATGGAATTGAAGGCCTTCCACAACGAGGAGGACGGTCAGGCGTATTCGAACAATGACTCGATTCTGCAGGACTTCATTGTGACGTGGAACTTCATTTATACTGGCACGCCCATCGCCCTCAAGAAAAAGGTGAATGAGCAGAACTTTGGTTCAGGTCTCGCTACACGCCTCACTTGCATTCCCTTGCCTGCTACCAACTTCCAGATGATGAGTCGCGAGAGCACCGTGGACCACGACAGCGACAATCGCCTGAAGGAGTGGGCTGAGAAGCTCGATAGAATGAAGGGCGAACTCAGCGTCCAAAAGATCGTAGATGAGCTCTACGATTGGACGGCACGCCGCATGGCTGATGCTGCAGAGAATGACTCCAAGGCTGACGAGATGCTGCTGAAACGCTGCGCCTATCATGGTCTGAACTTCGCTGCGCCATTCATCGTGATGCGCCATTGGGACTGCATGAAGCAGGACGGACAATACTGGTGTGGCGAGTTCGAGACGGACGACGTGGATTGGAAACTGGCTGAGTTGATAGTGAACATCCAGTACGCTTGTCAGCGCCATTATTTTGGCGCTATGGCCGAGGCCTACTTTGATAATAAGTTGAAGGATGCCTCAGTAAACATTCAGCGTCGTCAGAAGACCTTCGAGGGTTTTGAACGACTGCCTGAAACCTTCACCAGCGAGGACGTAATGCGTTGCTTTGGACTGGCAAGCGACGGAGCCGTGCGCAGTAAGACGCGCCGTCTGATGAGCGACCACCTGATAGAGAAAGTGAGTGATGGCAGGGGTACGACCACAGGTCTTTCAGTCTTCCGCAAGACAGGCGTACAAATGCTGTAACGTGCCATCGTGCCAACGTGCCATTTTATAATTCATAATTTATAATGCATAATTCATAATAATGTTACCAAGAGGAATTAGAAATCATAATCCACTGAATATCCGCAAGAGTAAGGACCAGTGGAAAGGAATGGCAGAGGTGCAGACAGACCGTGCCTTTGTACAGTTCAAGAGTTTGGAATGGGGCTGGCGCGCAGCCTTCTATCTGCTCACCCGCACCTACTATCACAAGTACAGATTGTACACCATCAGGGCGATTGTATCTCGTTGGGCACCACCCAACGAGAACAATACCAAGACCTACATCGCCAATGTCAGTCGCCTCACTGGCATCGACCCCGACGAGCCCCTGGGCATCCCCTCAGATAGGCCCTCGCGCTGGATGGCGCTGGGCATCGCCATGGCTATCCAAGAAAACGGCATGGAGTCACTCGATTATTTCGCCATGCTAAAAGGCTGGGATCTCTGTCGTCAAGACGTACAATCAGGACAGTTGTAATAGAGCTTAGTATGCAGATGGCATGCTTCTCCAAAGGGTTGTGCTATCAAACTGAATAATTGGCTTCTTTTTCTTTTGGACGGCTATCATATCTCATATTTAGAGTTATATGCGTGTATTTTGCTTCCAAATTCGATAAAAATGCGAATTTGGAGATGAAATCTCTATAAAATAGTGTGAATTTAGGTAAAAACAGTACAAAGATAATATTTTTTTTATTATATTTGCATCAAAATTACTTAGTATGACATTACAAAAGTGGATTGAAGATAGAGCTATTCATGGCTTTCCTACGTTTTCTGTTGAGGATGTAAGGGTTGCTGACTTGTGCTCTTCAGAACAGATTCTTCAAAATGAACTTTCCAGGCTATGTTCAAATAAGACTATAGCCAGTGTATATAGAGGGTATTACGTTATTATTCCCACTCAATATGTGTTGCGTGGATCTGTGCCAGCAACCTATTATATTGATCAGTTAAATGACGACTTTTCCTAAGCGTAGGACAGTCTCTACTCGTAATGTAACCATAGATTGGTTTTATCGGGATGGACTGCCAGAGGAAGCTCTGATTACAAAGAATACTGAAACGGGAACTATCCGTATATCAAATCCTCTTCTAACCGCCGCTGACTTAGTGCAATATCAGCAACATGTAGG
>CADAKX010000078.1 GCA_902788605.1 uncultured Prevotellaceae bacterium
CAGAATTTCTAGTAGGCCTAAGAAAAATTACTGGTAGGCCTAAGAGAAATGCCATATCGGGCAACGAGAAATGCCGTTTCGTCCGTCGCGAAACGGCATATCTCTAATTATGTCTTTATATGTGTCACCAAAGTATATCACTTAGCACTCGTAAATCCCATATTTAGGCATCGTAAACACTATACTTAGCACACGTAAACGACATAGTAAGACATCGTTCCATATATATACGATATTTGCCTTTGCGGGGGGGGGGAGGTCGAACTTGTTGGTCATGACTGACAGGTCACCGCTAATGGTGAATTTTTGTGCCCAGCTCGTCAAGGCAAGGAGCAGGGCAAAGATAATGGTTAAGATGGTTTTCTGCATAGTTAATATGATATCTTGAAATAGTCGAGCAATGATTTATACTTGTCTTGGGCGGTGAGGCAGGTGTCCGTGAGAAAACCGTTAATGTGTCCCCACTCACGCAGACCACGATAATAAAATAGTTTGAGGTCATCGCTGATGATGAAAGGTACGATGCCGTTTGCCAGACATTCCTTGAACATCAGCAGGCGTCCCACTCGACCATTGCCGTCCTGAAAAGGATGAATCTGCTCGAAGCGAACGTGGAAATCGAGGATGTCTTCCAGCGTCTTGTGTTTATTGCGATGATACTCGTTCAGCAAAGACTTTATTTGACGATGCACCTCTTTGGGAGGACAAGTCTCTTGACCACCCACTTCGTTGGCCAGTCGTTTGTACTCACCCACAGCAAACCAATCCTTGCGGCTATCTGATGTACCCGTCTTCAGAAGCAGATGAAGCTGCTTGACAAAGGTTTCCGTCACAGGTTCCTCAGCGTGGTCGATGATGTAGTCGATGCAGCGGAAATGGTTTACCGTCTCAACGATATCATCCACATTTACCGTTTCGTCAGTAATGCCGATAGTGTTCGTTTCAAAGATGTAACGTGTCTGGTCGTGCGTCAGCCGACTGCCCTCAATGTGGTTGGAGTTGTAGGTCAGGTCAATCTGCGTGCGATGATAGATACCACCCTTCAGTCGCGAGGCTTTTTGCTCTCGCAACGCCGTCAACAGGGGCGATACCTTCTTTTGGACGGCTCCTTTTTGTGGAAGGACTGCATCTGCAGGGATGTTCCACGTCTTTCCTGTGAGGAATGCCCCTTCAATCTTTCCGCTCGCACAGTAGTTGCGGGCTGTACGTTCCGAAATGCCGAACTTCTCGGCAAACTGCAAGACTGATATATACTCCATTTTCTTCTATCGGCAAGTTTTTAGCTTATTTTCTGCCGCAAAGATACTGATTTTTGCCGATACCGGCAAGTTTTGGGCTGTTTTATTTCATCAGATCCAATAGTTTTGCAAGACTTTCGAGGTTGCGCGGGTCGGCATTGACATCAAGCACTTTTCCGTCGCGGTCAATGAGCTTGTAGGTAGGCCAGCTGTGGACTTGCAGGAAATGCTCTACGGCACTTTGCTGGTCGGCGGGCAGGTTGTAGTGTACGACGTTCTTGCCCGGTTCCAGTACGGTGCTCTTCGATGTGCGTCCCCAGTCGAGGAACACCTGCGAGGAGTTCAGAATGGGCATCTTCAGCGTAAAGCGCCCCAGAGAGTCCATCTTGGCATAAGAACTCTCCTCCTTGTCACTGAAGATGTTTTCAATACCGACGCTAAACTCCTTTCCTCGCTCCCACGCCTGTTGGGGCATATCCTTCATCCATCCGATGATGGTCACGCTGTCATTTGTTCGGTAGCCATTATCCACAAACCCCTTGCGCAAGTCCTTTGTCGGGTAGTCGGGCAGGGCTGCCCTCACGATAGGACTGCACGTCGCGGGCTTCTCCTTGCCGATGGTGATGATTCTCTGGCCTTTCTTCATCTTCCCGACCTTGATGATTGTGCCGTCGTTGATAGTCAGCGTATAGGCGTCCTTCTTTTCCGTCTGGCTCACGATGTCCCACACCTTAGATTCGTTGCGCCAGTAGGTGTTGGTGATATCCTCTGGTGGGCTGTTGGCATAGCCCATAACTATGTTGTCCCAAACTTTCGTCTGGGCCTGCACCGTCAAAGCGGCGACAGCAAGGAGAATGGTGATGATGTTTTTCTTCATTGTGTGATTTTATTTCTTTTTCAAATCCTTTGCCACCCACAGCACCCATTCGTCAATGTTGTCAGTAAGCTGTTTTGGATAGTCAAGTGGAATGATGACATCGGGCTTGTAGCCGGGATTCCTCAAGCGACACTGTTTCTCGAAGGTGTCATCGACAGTCGTAGGATAGCGCATGGTGATGTGGCTATGGGGCAGACGAACCTCGTGGCAGTTGCCTGTCTGCTCGCATCCCAGCGTGTTGTCGCGGCCATACACCTTGGCGTGGGTCTTCGAATGGTTGTGTACAAAGCGTACAGGCGTCTCGGCTGCGCTGGCACTATAGCCATCGATGATGATGGCTCCCTTGCGCACCATCGGCTTCATCTCGCCACCCTTGCGGAAGCTAATCCAATTGATGAGACTACCATCCTCAGCTGCTTTTGACTCCTCCAAAACGCGGTCGAAGAAATTGCCTGGCGCTGTCTCACAGACCATAGCCAACCGTTTGTCGTTCTCAGCACTCACACGATAGAAATAATCTTCGTCAATCATCGAACCACTGTCGCACATGAATTTGGTGAAAATCAGACTGATATGGTCGCTGCCGCCACCGTTGCCGCGAAGGTCGAGGATGAGGTATTTACAGCCTGACTGCAGGAATTCTTCGGCTTTCTTCTCAACCCACTCCTCAGTAGGCACATCGCCTTCGCACGATGGCAGGCGCAGGAGATAAGTCTCTTTATCCACCAGGCAGGCTACAGGTTCTGGCGCATAGTTACCTATAAGCTTACGATAGTCGGGGTGACACTCCTGTTGGAGTGCCCAGAAGGCGTAAGCCGAACAGTTGGTATGGCGGTCAAAGTTCTTATAGAACCAGAAGGTGTAGTGGGCAACGGCCTCGTCAGCAGACTTCTTGCCGTTCATCAACTCTTCCAAGAGTGCGTTCTTCATCACCTTATATTCATTCTCGAAGCCGCACTTCATCAGGACGGGGAAGATGGCGTTGTTTTTCTCGTTCACATCCACGGCATAGTTGTAAGTCTCGTAGGCCTTACGGATAGAGTCGGGCTGAGTGCCGTAACGCTTCTCGAACTCATCGTTCATGAAGCGCGAGAGGTCCTTCGTCATCGGTGCCTGACTGCTGCCAAACACCTGACGGTAGTTCTCAGGCAATCCGCAGCGATCCCAAACTGAGACAATCGGACGACCGTCATTGTCAAGCGTCATTATCGAGATGGTCTCATAGTCAAACCAGTTTATCATAAAAGTCATCTCCTTCATGTCAACGACATTGTCGCTCAGATACTTGCAGGGAGCGTAGTGGCACGATAAGTTGGCATTGGGGAACTTCTCATTGGCAGTAAACGATACTGTCCCGTTGTTGCCAAATATGATGTACTGGTCTTTCTCAGAACGGTTGATCCAGTATTGGGTAGTGGCGATATTATCCTTCTGCCAACCACGCAACTTCCATGCGCCATGCAGGCGGTTCTCCTTCTTCAGGTTCTTCATTGTCAGCACGTTGAGTGCCCGCTGAATCCTGTCGGTAGAGTCCTTCACCAGTTCATACACCTCGTCGATGTTGGTGTTACTGGGAAAGAGATGCTCGTTGAAGGCACGATCGTTGAACCAACGCAGGGTGAAAGTGCTGTCGGAAGTGCCGATAATCTGGATGCCCTTGTTCTCAGTTTTCGAGAGCTCACCCGTAAGACGAAGCGGCTTGCCGTCAGGGTTGGAGATGCTGAAGTCGAAGGGGGCAGTTATGAATGGAGACGGGTCGTAACTGAACATGAGCGTCACGTCGTCCAAACAATACTTATATTGTCTGTAGGGAGCCTCTATGTGTTTGCCGTCCTGATGGACAATCTCTGTGAGTTTATACAGTCCTTTGGGATTCTGAGTTTGTGCCTGCGCGCCCATTGCGACGAATGCGAGCAGAATAATTGGGATGATGGTTTTCTTCATTGTGCCTTTTTATTTTTTTACCTTTACTTTAGTCTCTCTTTCAGTTGTTTCATCTCGTGGTCGAAGTTATAGAAGCCGCGAATCTGCAAGTCATCGCGGACACGACGACAGTCGGGGGTGAAAGTCTCGTAGTGGGGAATGCCATTAAACTGGAAGAGTTCTTGCAGGCGGGTAAAGTCGTCGTTGGTGACGCAGACGGTCTCCTCGTCAGCCAACCACTCAGCCACATATTTCTTGTAGGCATCGCTGCCTTCGGTAGTTCGTTCTCCAGCGATGAAGACGAGTTTCACGTCGTCGCGTTTGGCTATCTCGGCACGTAGTTCCTTA
>CADAKX010000079.1 GCA_902788605.1 uncultured Prevotellaceae bacterium
AGAACCATGTGTTATTTCAACTAAACGATGGTTATGTGGACGATATGATGGAGATGATTAAGTCGGCGTGATAGGATGAGTATTTTATGTACAATCGCCGCCCTTGCAAGAGCAGACTGCAAAGGCGACGTTTGTATAGGGTCAGTTGATGACTACCAATTTGTTGTTTGGTAGGTCGTAGCTGACAGGATGGGAAAACGACATGGTTTCTCCGCCTGTAATGGCTGTGGTATCTATGCCGCGACGCTGGAACTCATCGATGAGTGCTTGGTCGTGATAGGCTCGCATACTGGACCATCCATGATTACCAACCTGGGCGTTGAAAACTGTGACTAACTCGGGAATCTGCATGTCTGCGAATTGCAGTGCATACTTCGTGTAATAAATGTGCTGTTGCATAACTTTAATTCTCCCGCATCGTACTGACCACCGTGGCGCTTATGCTATAGCTCGGTTGGGCTATTGCCCTTCCTCTCTCGCGACTCAGTAAAGCACAAACTGGTTTGGCTCTGCACTCGCTGCTCGCTCGGTTGGCGAGTCCATCCGAAGATGACTGCTCTTGATGCTTTCGGGTGCAAAGGTAACGAAAATCTGGCAGAGTGCAAAACAAACTTCAAATTATCTTTGGTTGACAGTTGAAATCCCATAAGTATTTTCAACTGTCAACAACGACACTGCCAGCACCTTAAGAATATACAAAAGACAGAAAATGGATACAAAATGAAAGTTTTTATCCCATTTTGCTTGGTGGTATGAATAATTTTTGTACCTTTGCAAAGGTAATGACGGTTACGGTAATAACGAATACTATTTTAAGATATGAGGTTCTACGATAGGGAAAACGAACGACAGGTGCTTGGCGAGGTTTTGCAGCAGAGCCGACGCGAAGCAAGGATGACGGTGTTGATGGGGCGCAGACGTATTGGAAAGACAGAACTATCACAAAGATGTGGTGATGACACTGTACTTTATTTCTTTGTAGGAAAGAAAGCAGAGGCGCTGCTGTGCCAGGATTATGTACGTGAGATACGTGAGAAGCTGGATGCACCGATTCTTGGAACACCAACCTCCTTCTCCGAAGTATTCAGGTTTGTACTCCAATTGTCCGAGAGGCTTCCGTTCACGCTCATTATCGACGAATTTCAGAACTTCCTAAAGATAAACCCTGCCATCTTCAGCGACATTCAACGTGACTGGGACTTACACAAACGCACCAGTCACCTTAACCTGATCATCAGCGGCTCGATATTTACGCTGATGACGAAAATCTTCGAAGACAAGGAAGAACCATTGTTCGGACGTGCTGACGATAAGATGACCCTTGAGCCGTTTACTACCGATGTGCTGAAGCAGATTCTGACAGACTTCAATCCGAAATACACCCCAGAGGACTTGCTGGCTCTGTATAGTATTACAGGTGGTGTCCCTTGGTATGTCACGCTGTTGCTCGACAAAGGCAAGGCCACCAAAAACAAAATGCTGGCAGCACTGACTGAGGAGAACTCGCCATTCATCAATGAGGGCAAGAATATTTTGATAGAAGAGTTCGGTACTGATTACGTCACCTATTTCTCTATTCTCACCTGCATAGCCAGCGGCATGAAGACCCGTGCAGAGATAGAGAACGAGCTTCAAAACAATAACATTGGCCCCTACCTGGTGAAACTGGAGGAATATTATAAGGTAATTACCAAGTCGCTGCCCATCTTTGCCAAGGAGAACAGTAAGAAGGTACGATATGTGCTGAACGACTGCTTCCTGATATTCTGGTTCCGCTTCTTCTACAAGTATCAGGCATTGGTTGAGAACAAGGCTCTGAAGGCACTTGGCGATATTATCAAGCGCGACTACAGCGGGGTGTCAGGCCTGATGATGGAGCGTTACTTCACGAAGAAGTTCCAGGAAGAGGGCCGCTATATCGTCGGAAAATGGTGGGACAGGAAGGGCGATAACGAAATCGACCTCATAGTTGTTGACATCATCGAGAAAGAGGCGTGGATCTATGAGCTGAAAAAACAAGGCTACCGCTACAAAGAAGATGCCTTCCGCGAAAAGGTTGACAAAGTTCTGGAACAGACACCTGAGCTTCGCAAGATGACGATTCATGTCGGGTCATTGTCTCTTGAAGATATGTAAGGACAAAAGGCATGAACTATCGAGTTATACAACCTCCATTGGGATTCAGACGGAATAGAAAAACACTAAGCGGTTTCAACTGTCAACCAGTCAAATGATGAAAATATGCACGAAAAACAACTTTTTTGCCACAAACACATTAGAAAAAAGTTGGATTTCGTGCTATTTTTGGTAATTAGTTGTATCTTTGTACCAATTATAAAAGACGGTAATTATGGAGAGTCGCAATGTTATAGGTAGAAATCGTGAAATGGCAGCAGGCTCAATCAATTATCGACCATTGGATTGCTCTATTTCATAGGGGAATATAGCCCCAAAATGCGCGATAAGCTGCCAAATGTAGTTAAAAATACACACTTTTGGCAACTTATCGCGCATTTTTTATAAATAGTCAGCCCTCAGTATGTGAGCAAGATCCTTTCCGGCAAGGTGAACTTCTCGTTCAAGACAATCTCAGAGATTGAAGAGGGTCTTGGCATAGAGCTATTAGGTTCTATAAAAATGTGCTTAAATCAGCGGAATCTATCGTTTTTTTAGAGATTCCGCTGATTTACGCACAATTTTTGGTGTTTTGATGCTCAAACCAACGACTGCGTGTACACCAGGTGTACACAGGTTAAAATCTGAACAAGAAAAAAGGAGTTGCGATTTCTCGTAACTCCTTGTTTTTTAAGACGCTTCAGGATGGGCTTGAACCAACGACCTTCGGTTTTGGAGACCGACATTCACAACGAATGCCGGTCCTCTCGCTTCTAATTCATAATAACATATTTGACAAACACCAGTATCAGCATCATGAAGGAAAAGGCGAAAGCCCAATATTTACTGGCACACTTTAGCAATGCGGTCGAAAAATGCATCTGCTCGTTGGATGTGGCATACTGAATTAAGACAACTGCCATAGTGAACAACAATGCTACATAGAATGCG
>CADAKX010000080.1 GCA_902788605.1 uncultured Prevotellaceae bacterium
AGGCCTACGAACGCTGGCGCAGGGCATCAACCGTGAGTCAAATATTGAATGAGTGATGAAGAAGCTATACTTGTTAATACTGTTGTGTGTGCCGCTGAAATCGGTGGCGGGTATCGACCCGGGACGTGTGGCTGCCATAGAATTAGCCTCTGACCAGGCGAAGAAAACCATCGAGTCGCAGGAGAAGGCTCAGCTGCTGATGACCACCGGCCACGTTTGGATAAAGGAGGAGGTGGAAGCCACGACCGACTTCCAGCGCGAGTTCAACGACTACCTGGATAAGTTCCACGATGTGCTGTCGATTGCTGCAGAAATCTACGGCATCTACTACGAGGTGACGCAAACCTCGAAATGCGTGAAGGACTTGGGCCATGTCCTCGCGGACAGTCCTGAGAACGCCTTGGCCGTGGCTTTCTCCACGCGCCGCAATGTGGTCTATCGCAACATCGTGCGCACCACGCTCGACGTCATCATGGACATCCGCAAGGTGTGCTTTGAGAGTAGCAAGATGACGGAACAGGAGAAGAACAAGGTCATCTCGACCATCCGGCCCAAACTGCGCACCATCAACAAACAGTTGCGCCAGCTCACCCTCGCGCTCCGCTATACGTCGTTTCTCGATGTGTGGAACGAGCTGATGGAGAGATAGAAATGGAAGAGTCGAAAGAGATACAAAGCATTTACAGCATATTCCGAGTCGTCATCTACGTCTCGCTGGTCGTTGAGTTTTTTGAGTATGCCTGCAATCCTGAGCTGCTCGACACATTCGCGGGTGTGCTGACCGACCTGCATGAGCGCATGGGACGCTGGCTGATTTACCAGCCTGGCCACCTCGCTTATAGCAAGATTGCCACGCTCCTGCTGGTCATCATCACCTGCATCGGTACCCGGAATAAGAAACAGATAGAGTTCGATGCACGCAAGATGGTGTTTTGGCCCATCGTCATCGGATTCGTGCTGGTTCTGTTGGCCGTGTGGCTCTACTACACCGACTGGCTGCACTACCGCCTGTGGATATTCCCGCTGAGCATCTGGCTCTACATGGTGGCCTCTATCGTTGGCACGGTGTGCGTTCATGTGGCGCTCGACAACGTGTCGAAGTACCTGAAGGAGGGTTTGATGAAAGACCGCTTCAACTTCGAGAACGAGAGTTTCGAGCAGAACGAGAAGCGCGTCGATACGAAGTACGGCGTAAACATCCCCATGCGCTACTACTATCACGGCAAGTTCCGTCATGGCTGGATCAACATCAATAACCCCTTCCGTGGCACGTTTGTCGTGGGTACGCCTGGTTCGGGTAAGACATTTTCTGTTATCGAGCCGTTCATCCGTCAGCACTCGGCCAAGGGCTTTTCGATGGTAGTGTACGACTACAAGTTCCCTACCCTCGCCCAGAAGCTCTATTATCACTACCGTATCAACAAGGCGAAGGGCAAGACGCCGCCGGGCTGTCAGTTCAACATCATCAATTTCGTGAATGTGGAGTATTCGCGCCGTGTAAACCCCATCCAGCATAAATACATCGACTCGTTGGCCGCTGCCCAGGAGACCGCAGAGACATTGGTCGATTCGCTGAACAAGGGCAAAAACGAGGGTGGCGGTGGCTCCGACCAGTTCTTCAAGACCTCTGCAGTGAACTTCCTCGCCGCCTGCATCTATTTTTTCGTGAACTATAAGCGCCTGCCCTACGACAAGGACGGCAACGAACTGGTGCCGGAATATACGGAGGACAAAGAGACACACCACAGAAAACTGACGGGCCGCGTGTTCGACAAGGCTGGCAATACCGTCACGCCAGCCTATTGGTTGGGCAAGTACAGCGACATGCCGCATGTGCTGTCGTTCCTGAACATCGACTATAAGACCATGTTCGAGATTTGATTGCACCGTTCAAGTCGGCTCTCGATGGCAAGGCGATGGAACAACTGGAGGGTATGATCGGTACGCTGCGTGTGCAGACCTCGAAGCTGGCCACCAAGGAAGCCTACTGGATATTCCACAAAGATGGTGATGACTTCGACCTGAAGGTCAGCGACCCCAAGAGTCCGTCGTACCTGCTCATTGCCAACGACCCGGAGAAGGAGCAGATCGTGGGTGCCTTGAACGCCATGATTCTGAACCGTCTGGTGACGCGAGTGAACAGTGGCCAGGGCAAGAACATTCCCGTTGACATCTGTGTGGACGAGGTGCCGACGCTCTATTTCCACAAGATTGATCGTCTGATTGGTACGGCACGAAGCAACAAGGTGGCTGTCATCCTCGGATTCCAGGAACTGCCACAGCTGGAGGCCGACTACGGCAAAGTGGGTATGCAGAAGATTATCACCACCATCGGTAATGTCGTGTCCGGCTCTGCCCGTAACAAAGAGACGCTCGAATGGCTCTCCAACGACATCTTCGGCAAAACGGTACAGCTCAAAAAGGGTGTCACCATCGACCGCGACCGCACCAGCATCGTGACTTCACCCCCACCAAGACTGGCCGTCACGGCGCGATGAACATCCAGAAGTCAGAGGAGTTCCAGACCTCAAAGTTCTATTGCAAGACCAACTTCGACATGGCCGAAATCAAAGCCGAGGAAGAGGATTATGCCAATTATCCGCTCCCCATCGCCTACGATTTCAAGTCCGTCGATGCCCGCGAGCGTATCTTATATATGAACTACAATCGCGTAAAAGCCGATGTTGACAGCCTAATTCTTGAAGTTGAACAGGAGTTCAAAAAATAGGATAAGCCCCGGCTTGCTCATTTGCAGGTCGGGGATTTGTTTATCTAATTTTTGGATATTTCCCGCATTTATACAAACCTGCAGACATGATCCACGGCAATGTCGGAGAAGCCGAAGGCCTCGGCCTTGGTCATGCGACCGCTGGCCACTTCGGCTACGGTATCAACTAGTTCGCTGCCCATCTGAACAATGGTTCTTTCGCCCCTCAACACGGCACTGAGGTCAACGTCCATGTTGTCCTCCATCATGCGGTAAGTGCGCTCGTTGGCAGTCACCTTCAGCACGGGAGCGATGGCATTGCCCGTAGGTGTGCCCCTGCCTGTGGTGAAGACGATGGCTTGACAGCCGGAGGCCACCATCGACGTGACACTGGCTATGTCAAAGCCTGCTGTGTCCATCACAACGGCACCTTTCCTTGAAGGACGTACCGCCTGCTGAAGCACTTCGACGATGGGGCGGGTTCCACCCTTGCGGATGCAGCCCAAGCTCTTCTCTTCGAGCGTGGATAGTCCACCTGCCTTGTTGCCAGGTGTGGGCTGTCCGGCACGACAATCCTGTCCAGCAGCAGAGAGATGGGCCTCGTACTCACGGCACACTTCAATAATCTGATTGTGAATCTCCGTCGTGGCGGCACGCTTGGCAAGTATGTGCTCACCGCCAATCCATTCTATCGACTCGCTCATTACCGTCGTGGCACCCATATCGACGAGGATGTCGCTCATCTCACCGACTGAAGGATTGCTGGCGATACCCGATGTAGCATCGCTTCCACCGCACTCGATGCCGATATAGAGTTCTGAGGCATCGAAGAGTTCCTTCTGCTGCGAACCTGCCTGCTGGGCCATCTCGCGAGCAGCACGGGTAGCCTTCTCGATGGTTTTTAGCGTGCCACCCTCCTCCTGGATGCCAAATGATATGACGGGCTTACTGGTCAGACGCTCAATCTTCTCCTTTAGTTTCCGATGGGGGACGGTCTCGCAGCCCAGACCGATAATCACCACGCCATAAACGTTGGGATGGCAGGCAAAGCCCGTCAGCACCTTCTGACTCATGTCCGTATTGGCCTGTACGTCGGAGCAACCTGTGTTGAACACGATGTTCACCGCCCCACGAATCTGACTGGCCACGATGCGGCATGACTCACTGGCGCAGACGCAAGTAGGCAGAATCAGGATATGGTTACGGATGCCCGGACGCCCCTCTGCACGACGATAGCCCCAGAACTGGAATTGCTTGTGCTGCTGTGGAGCAGACTGGGTAGCACACATCTGCCAGTCATCGGCAGCCAGTTCGCTGTCGTAGTCGCGCAACTCACTCTTCAGATTTTGGTCGTTTATCCAACAGCCTTTGCCGATGTTCGTTACGGTTTTACCCAGGCTCTCGCCGTATTTAATCACCTCGCAGGCTTCTGGCAAATCCACCAATGCCACCTTATGGCAGTAGGGGATGTCCTCCTCGGCCTTCAGCGTTAGGAACTCACCATCCTTCTCATAGACAACCTCCTTACCTTTCGCAATCTCTGCCACCGTAGTTACCACGTTGTCGGCAGCGTTCATCAGCAATGCATTTACCTTCGTCATATTCTCATTCCGTTGTTTAATGGCACAAATATACGAAAAATGCTTCAGTTATCGCTTACTTCCCATCAATTAAGCGTTTGTTTTTATGCTAAATTAGTTAAATCACGCTTGATTACAATAAATTTTGGTTATCTTTGCATTCCGATTGTAATAGTACGCAACAAAATATAGAAGATAGATGAAACAACAATATGCAAGGGTA
>CADAKX010000081.1 GCA_902788605.1 uncultured Prevotellaceae bacterium
TATCGGCCAGACCGTAGAGCGTCCGTATCTGCTGGAACACGTCTGGGGAAACGATAGTTATGCCAACTCCCTCGCCCTCAACGTCCAGATAACCTATATTCGCAAGATGCTCGAACCCGACACCAGCATCTCTATCGTGTCCCTTAAAAAGCGCGGGTATAGGTTGGAGGTGATAGAAACGACTTAAAGATAGTGGCGCTATTTTTTCGCTTTTTATTGAATCTATTTGATGTAATTGATTAATGACTCATACTTCTTTCTTCGTTTATAGGGTTCGACAAATTTGATTTCCTATATTATTAGAGTCTACCCTTTACATCGTTACCGGCACCTTGTCCGCGATACTTGCTCTTGGCTGGGTTGAAGTTATAGCGCACAGTGAGTTCAAGGTTGCGAGTGTCGAGGCGCTTGTCAAGATAGATTTCGCGAATGTCGCTGTAGATGGTTGCTTTCTGGCGGATACTGCTGAAAAGGTCGGTGCAGGCCAGTTTGACGGTAAGACGGTCATTCCAGAAGGCTTTGTAGAGGCTGATGTCGAACTGCCACGACTGGGCGAGGTGTATGTTCTCGGTATCGCCAGCCGAACGCCACGAGAAATCGGCATTGAGCCATGAGTCGAAGGGCAGGTTGATGGCATTATTGAAGCGAATGATAGTCATAGGGCTATTCATCTTCTTGGTCTCGCCACGGTATTGCACTTCAAGGTTCTGCATCTGCGTAGCCATCATCAACTGCGGATGATACTTGCCGAAAGTGGGTGCAACCGATACCATCAGGGAAAGATTGTCATAGCCACGGGCGTTGTCCTTACGCAGCAGGGCAATGGTCGGGTCGTCCTTGTAGGATGAATAGGAGGTGATGATGTAGTCGTGGACGCGGGCATAGTCAATCATTCCCGTCAGCCATTTGTAATTGAGTGCCAGCGAGAGGTTGTCGCGGTACGACGGCTTCAAGTAGGGGTTGCCGCTCTCGTAGTAGCGGTTGATGTACTTGACGTTGCCGCTGAGTTGGCTGAATGCTGGGCGATTGATGTTACGCGAATACGAGAGTCGGGCACGCACGTTCTTCAGGGGATACATCAGCATCAACGAGGGGAAGAGGTCGCTGTAGGTACGGCTCTCGTCACCCATCTTCACACCGCCCTCGTAGTAACGGCTGTCGAGGTATTCGTAGCGCAGTCCGGCTATGAGTGTCAGTTTGTTCAGACGCTGCATCAGTTGGACGAAGGCCGCCGTGTTGTTTTCCTCAATCTTCGTATCGCTGGCATCGATGATGTTTTCCACGTTGCCGAACACATCGGTACGGTGAACGTAACTGCCCTCGGCACCTATCTCCAGATTACCTTTCCAGAGCGGATGGCCTGCCACGAACTTGGCGGCATAGAGGCGGTTCTTCACGTCGTTGCGGGTGGTCACGGTGCGGTCGTCGCCCTGCGTGGCATCCTCAAAGGTCAGGTTGTCGGAGTTCTGTTTCTGCAACAGCACGTCGGCGTTGGCATCAAGCGACCATTTGCCCGTCTGCCCGGCATAGTAGCCGCTGATGATGTGCTGGATGTCGTCGCCGTCCACCTTGCCACGGCCTGTAATCTGGTCGTCGGTCTGCTGGCCTATGAGCATGGTCGTAAAGTAGTCACTCGTCTGACTGTTGGGGCGAGAGGTTATGGTGTAGGTCATGCCGATGGAATGATTGTCGTTCAGCATGTAGTTGAATCCGAGTTTCCCAGCCAGCATCTGATTCTTGTTGTAGTAGTGCATCAGGCTGTTCTGCTGGTAGTGGCTCTGCAGGTAGGTGTCCTGTCGGCTGTCGTTGGTCTGACGGCTACGGTGGTTCTCGTATTCGGCCATACCGAAGATGTCAAGTCCGCCCGTGCGGTAGTTAAGGTTTAGTTCCTCCAGACCATAGACGTAGTGGTTCACGCCCGCCACCGTACGGCTGTTGAAACTGAAACCCTCGCCGACGGGACGGATGGTCTTGATGCGGATGACGGCCTTGACGGTGGCGTCGTATTTGGCACCAGGCGTCATTACGACCTCCACGTCCTTGATTTGATCGCTGCTCAGTTGGTCAAGTTCGCTCTGGTTGCGCATCTGCCTGCCGTTGATGTAGATGAGCGGAGTGCCACGGCCTATGACCTCAATGCTGTTGCCATTGCGAATTACACCAGGGATATGGGCAAGGACGTCATTACCTGTACCCATCTTCGAGAGGTAGGTTCCCTCTATAGTTGTCTTGTGCCGAGTTCTGTACTATGACAATATTTGTAAACGGTCTTATATCCAATGAAGGAGATGCGGGCGAGGACTGGATTTGTTTCACAGGGGATGACGAAGAGACCAGCCTCGTTACTTACGCCTCCACCTATGAGAGTAGAATCAGATGGATGAAGCAGGTAAACATTGGCGTATGCAACGGGCTGACCAGTTTCGTCAATGATGGTGCCCTTGTAGCGGGATTCCGTTTTCTGTATGCATTCCACGAAGATCTTCTTTCCTTCCTCTTCGGTACTTGTAGTGACGCGGATAGGATAGAAGCCTATCATCTGCTGGATGGCTTCGGGCAGATGCTTGTTCTTGACAGTTGTCGTGATACGAAAGTCCTCCAGTTCGTTGTAGAGGAAGTAGATGGTGTAACCCGTCTGTTGCTCACTGAGTTGTCTCAGCGCATCAGAGAGGGATACGTTATTGTATTCACGCGATATTCGCTTCTGTGCTTGTGTACTGACAGTCAGTAGCAGGGCAAGAATGAGAGTAATATATCTGTTCATGGCGGCTGACTATTTTACAGTGATTTGATTATCGTTCAGTGTAATGTTCAGACGCTCGAACTGATTGAGGTCACTGACGACTTTTTCGATGCCCTTCTGCGGATGCCACATAAAATGGAAGCGGAGTTGTCGGGCTTCGTCATTGACAAACGTGACCTTAGCATCGTAATGAGCGGCTATCTCTGGCAGCATCTTTTCCAGTGGAATGTTGTCATAGATGATGGGCTGTGGTGTTGCGATAGTGTCGGTAGTCAGCGTATCAGCGGGAGTAACATTTGCGGACTTTGGAGTATTGATGACCTCCTCAGTCTTTGGTGTATGCTGCAGTGTGTATCTTACAATCTGAATGGCAGCAAAGGCAATACCAGACACAAGCAATACTCCGATGAAAGAGGCTGCAAGCTTCATCCAGTCAAAACTATGTTGCTGGGGCTGGATTATCTGATTGAACTTTTGCCATGCTGCATCCACATCGATGGGCTTGTTTGCCTGATGTTTGCGACTGCTACGTTTGGCTTCTACCATCATGCGGTAGGCCTCACGTGTATCTTCATCACGGTTGATGATGTCTTGGATTTCCTGCTCGGTGTATGCTTCGGGGTTGTCGAGCATTTCCAATAACTGACGGATGTTGTCGTTAATCGTTTCCATATTCTTTTAACGTTTGAAGTGATTTCTGATTTTCTGAATGCTTTGGGCGAGATACTTGTAGGCGGTATTCGGATTCAGGCCGAGCCGACGGGCAATCTCTGCGATAGTCAGATCTTCGTCGAAACGGAGATGGAAAATGCTACGTTGTGGTTCTTCCAGTTGCTCGTCCACGAAAGCCGAAATATTGTCGAGTTGTTCCTGTTGTTTGTCAATAGGCTGCTGATCAATTTCGTTTTCAGTAGGCAATAGGTTCTTCACCCGCTCGTGCAGTTGCATTTGCCGTATCTCGTTCAGACAGGCATTGCGCACGGCTGTTAAAAGATAACTGTCGTTCTTGGGCGGAATGTCGCTGTCGGCTATCCGCAGGAAGATGTCCTGTACCACGTCCTCAGCCTCGCCGTCATCGCCCAACATGACTCTGGCCAGATGAATCATCTCGCTGTAGTTCCGGCGGAAAAGCTGTTCAAGTATTCTCTTATCAAGCATATCAGTCTTTTGTTATTTGCACCCCGTTTTAGGGTACTTCTATATATAAGACACTTCAGACCCCTCGTTTTTTTACGGGAACACCAACTTTTTTCATTTTTCTTTCAATTTTCTTTGTCTAAACACGATTTTACGGTAAAAAGATACTCAATTCTTCCTATTTATATAGTAGGTAGGACCTGGAAATCGGGTGCCGAGGGTGAAAGTCTTAAACTACTTAAAGAAAGTGGCGCTATTTTTTCGCTTCGAACGTGATATCCTTGCGGATGGTGCTCAGGTAATTGGGCGTGACGCAGAGAAAAGAGCGAGGGAGAAAGCAGCAAGCATCAAAAAGATGTTTCTCCAGAGTTTCATTGTTTTAATTTCGATATTGTTTGTTGTTAACGATAATTCGTTCTATTCAATCTTACAGTCTTTTCTATACCGTCAGGACTGTAGAATTTTAATAGTGCTTCCCCATCTTTCCGTTCCATCAGCATGTAGGTGCAGAGGTCTTTGATGGGGATACCGTTTACTTCTCTCAGGTAGTCACCAGTACGAATACCTTTCTGATAGACCGTTGAACCCTTGCGGACGACGGCTTTGAGAACTCCGAGTGTATCGCCGGATTCTGATGGTATGAATGAAATGCTACCAGCCTCGCTGTTTCCAACCCTGATTTCCTGGTTGTTGTGAGGCAGGAACACAAACCGTTTCCGAGGTGCATCAATAATCAATGAGGCATGTTTCAACAAGG
>CADAKX010000082.1 GCA_902788605.1 uncultured Prevotellaceae bacterium
GGGTCGCCCTCGCGCTCCAGCTGTTCGCCCTTGCGGTACTCCACCATCTTGCCCTCGCGCTCGCAAAACTCGCGCAGCACCTTGATGTCAATGCTATTTTTCCCGAATTTCTGTTCCATCGTCAGAGAATTTGCTGGCAAAGGTAGTGAATTTTGGCGAATTTCCGTACAAACAGGTACGGTTTTAACGCTTTTCAAGGAAAAAAGATAACGAAGGTACGTGAATGTGGAAGAAAAATTGTAATTTTGCAGCGATAATATCCAAACAGAGTGATTATGACATATAACATATATTGTGATGAGAGTTGTCATTTGGAGCATGACGGTATAAAGCCAATGCTTCTGGGATGTGTGTGGTGTCCAGAATCAGAGAAGAATGAGATTTTCAAGCGATTGCGCGACATCAAGGTGCGTAATGGTTTGAAGCCAACTTGTGAACTGAAATGGAATGCTATTTCTGAGTCGAAACTGGCGTACTATATGGATGTGCTTGACTATTTCTTCGATAACTCGAACCTTCATTTTCGTGTGTTGGTAGTACCAGACAAAACAGTGTTGCGGCATGGTGAATTCGGGCAGACTCACGATATGTTCTACTATAAGATGTACTTCGATTTGCTGAAAACAGTTCTTGTTCCTCAGAATGAATACAATATCTTCATTGACATCAAGGATACAAGAGGCGAAAAAAAAGTTGAGAAACTGCGTGACGTACTCTGCAACAATGCATACGACTACGACAAACGTCTGGTAAAGAAGATTCAGCAAGTACGCTCGCACGAAGTTGAACTGGTAGAATTGGCAGATTTCCTGACGGGTGCTATCGGCTATGTGCATCGTGGCCTGACAACGAGCAAGGCAAAACTGCAGCTTATAGAGAAACTTCGTGAAAAATCGAGATATTCGCTGACCAAATCAACGCTTGTCAAAGAAGACAAGGTGAACATCTTTATTTGGAAAGGGAGGACGGCATAGATGGCAGTAGCAAGAGAAAAACTTCCAAAACTTATTTATCTGGAGGACTATAAAGGGAACTATCAGCTCTTTATCGATGCTGTCTATGCAGTTTTTGAACATGACTTCATCATGCACAAGGCCACTTTTGGAAGTCATCAGCTGAAGATGAAATATCATCCGGCATTTCAAGAACGTGCCTACACTTTCTATCACATGACGCATGAAGGTGATATAGAGACCGACAGAACGCCGGACCTCAGACGATGCGAGCGTATGCCTTGGGCGAGACCTACGATTGAGAATGCCGAAGCATACGGTATCAGATTCTGGGAACAGGAACGAAACGGCAAGCATAGGATTTGTATATGGCTGGATACTGACGACGGCGACAACTATTTCGTAATCCTTGATGTGAGAAAAACCTTTGTGCTTTTGTGGACGGCCTTTTATGCGGGCTTTTCCCATCAGCTCAAGAAGAAGGTGAAAGAGTATCAGGCTTGGAGGGATTCTGTCGGTAAGGATAAGGTGATAACGCCCGACATGCTGGTAAAGGACATCATGGACAGGTTGCCATAACAGAAAAGCAAAGGCCGCCTGAAAAATCAAACGGCCTCGTAACTCCTTCAACAACCTGGTTGATGAGCTGGTGCAAAGGTCGGTATAATTTTCGAAAAATGCAAATATTTGGGCGAAAAGTTATAGATGTTTAACCAAAATCGCATCATTTTCCCCCACAAATCTGACAAAAATGACGTAAACGAGTGTGATTATGCAAGATATGTCAAGAAAGAGCCATAAACGCGAACTGTTCCGCGTGGCATTCAAGATGTTCATCCTGAAATCGTTCGACGGGGTGAGCATTCCCGATATTGAGAAGGCGACGGGTTTTACGCGCGGCACCATCTTCCACTATGCCGACACGAAGCTGGATCTGTTCCGTCAGGTGGTGGAATACTATGTGCTATAGACCGGAAGATTCAGGTGGCGGATGACTGCACGCTACGGCAGTTTATCGACACATACGTGAAGGGCGTGGAGCAGACGATGGAAACGCTGCACGAGATTATTGGCATGGACGTGCCGATGAGGGACTGTAGCCGTGCGTATCTGAATATGACGTCACAGGTGTCGGTGCTGCTGCCAGAGGTACACAAGGCATTTCTGAACGCGATGGCGAAGGAGGAAAGGCTGTGGATGGAAGTGATAGGCCGGAGCGTGGAGAATGGCGAACTGCAAAACGACGTCCAGCCCACCATTTTGGCCAAGATCATGATGAGCCTCTTCTA
>CADAKX010000083.1 GCA_902788605.1 uncultured Prevotellaceae bacterium
AAGAATGCCACTGTTTACGACCTGAATGGCGTTCGCTTGTCAGAGCCCAAGAAGGGTATTAATATCATCAATGGCCAGAAGGTCATAGTGAAATAGTTTATCTATCAGGAGCATCCCTGCCCGTTTCTATTTCGAGCATGGATGCTTTGTTATCTGACGTGTGACAAGGACTGTCCCCTGTCACACTCGACACCATCCCCTACGAGGTCCTCACCGGTATCAGCAACCGTGTAAAACGCGTTTATTTCCAGGATTAAGTTTAATCCTACATACAAATACAAGTCAGGGAGTGCAGTTATGTACTCCCTTTATTGTATGTAAGCGTCTATCTGTGCGGCAATGTCGCCAGCCAGTACGGCACCGTAGCCCACACGGAGCTCGATAGTGGGACGAAGCGGGTCGTTGGTACCGATGATCACAGCATACTCGTCTATGGTGTAGGGCGTGGCCATGTTCTTTGACATCACGCACTCCAGACTGCTGAGTTTCAGCTCTTCGCCAGCGATAATCGCAATGTCATGGTTGGGATAGAATAGGATAAGGGCAGGGAGCTCGTTGGCTCGCGAGGCATCCAGCACCACCACGCCGTCGGGTTCTCCGTATCTCTGTTTTGCCTCTTCCACCGTGGCGTAGGTCACCCTTGGAACAGCCGTCCGCTCCTTGCGCTTGATGATGAAGTAAACGAAGGGGGCGATAACCAGCAGCAATAGTAAGTACGGTCCAAAGCCAATGGCTAACATAATGCCGGCAACGACGGCAAGAATCGTGTTTCGCTTCATAAATAGTCTGTTATTTGTCTTTACCGAAAAATCGCTGGCAAAGTTACGCATTCTTTCCAAGATAACAAAACCATTCAACTTTTTCTTCTATGTTGCTTTCCAAATAATTGGAAAATATTTATTGTTTATTAACTATTTATTATCAATCACTTAGCATGAAGACTATACAATAACAATAACAACGAGGAATCCATTGCCGGTTCCTCGTTGTTTTTTTTACTACTTACCTGATTGCACGTCTTGCCTGCACAAATCCCAACCCTTTAGCATGGCGAAGTAGTCGAGAGATTCCATGCCATTTTCTTGGATAGCCATGGCAATGCCAAGTGCCATCCAGCGTGAGGGCCTATCTGAGGGGATGCCCAGGGGCTCGTCGGGGTCGATGCCTGTGAGGCGACTGACGTTGGCGATATAGGCCTTGGTGTTGTTCTCGTTGGGGGGTGCCCAACGAGATACAATAGCCCTGATTGTGAATAATCGGTACTTGTGATAGTAGGTGCGGGTGAGCAGGTAGAACGCTGCGCGCCAACCCCATTCCAAACTCTTGAACTGTACAAAGGCGCGGTCTGTCTGCACCTCTGCCATTCCTTTCCACTGGTCCTTCGAGCGTCTCACGTTCAAAGGATTATGATTTCTTATTCCACGTGCTAACATTATTATGAATTAAGCATTATGAATTATGAATTATATAAAACCCTAAATGTCCTAGTTGAATGTTTGAATGTTTGAATGTTTCGCCGACAAAGTCCATACTTCATGGTAGTTCCTGAAGGACTTTCCTGTACGTGCCGTGGGCTATGCGCTCGATAACGCCGTCCTGCAGGAATCGAGTTACGCTGCGCCACGCCGTAGGCTGAGAGCATCCAAAGCAATCTATGAACTGCGGCATCTTGAATTCATCAGGTAACTTACGGAAGCACTCGCTGTAGCGGTTGCTTCGCTTTCTGACTACAAACTCCTTGTTCTGGTCAGCGAAATAGTTGTAGGCCATCTCGCCAAAGAAGAACTGCTGACAGCGATACTGAATCTCCATTGCCAGTCGGCAGAGACGCTTGTCGGTGTCGTCCATCGTCAGGGTGCGATTCTCCTGCCACTCATCCCAACTGATGCCGATACCATAATAAGGTATACGTTTCAGCAGGGTTCGGTCTGCCTTGTCATGGTTGAACTCCGCAATCTCCATGTGGCTCGACTGCCAGTCGAAGGTCTCGTCGTTCAAGGCTTCAACGGGGATTTCTCCTGCCACTCTATCCAGACGATAAGCCCAAGTCTTTAACGTCTCGTTGGCATCGGGATCCACCTCCTGATGACGTTTCGCCAAACCTTTGTCAGGCAAGGGAATGACAGCTAATCGGGTGCTCATGCCAGTACCGAAATTCCTTTGGTTCACCTTGCGATGCAGGGCGTAGGGCGTACCGGTATAGATGAAGTTCCAATAGACGTTGAACATACCTGTCACCGATTCCTGATTGGCATACATCTGACCGTCCTCCTCGTTGTGGAATGCTTTCAGTTCGAGTATTTCGCGGTCTTTCCAGTCACCACCTTTGTTCTGCTTTGTCACGTTGTCCAGCTCGGCGTCAAACGAGAACATGTGCAGGTTCAAGGGCTGGCCCTGAACCGTCTCAATAGCCGCATTCATGTGGCGGATAAACTCGCCTGTCGCCGTTCGGGCAGGATGCACTCGAATACCTACCACAGGGCGCTTTAACGCTTCGCCCTTCTGGGCTTTCGTTGAAGTTGTTCGCTCCGTTCTGCCCTCTTTGTAGCGGTTCACCGCATCAATCAAGCAGCCATCAGCCTGAATCATCGGGTCTGCAATCTTCTTGTAGAACTTCTCGATGACATTCTTACCAGCTCCAGGGTCACCAATAATAAAGATGCTGTAGTTCAGTCTTCGCACCAATTCAGGCTCATACCAGAAGTGGTACCATGCGCGAGTCATTAAGGTGCCAAAGAGTGCCGCTGAAGAGAACCACACCGCAGGCAACTTGTACGGATGCACATTCACAAACAGCTCCTTCATACAAGGGTAATGCTGCGCCATCTCCTGCAATTCCTCAGCCCACTTCTCAAGTGGTAAAGCGTCGTAAATATCGCTCTCGCCAGGACTCGAAGTACACAAAGGGGACGGTTCTTTTTGTGTACTTTTCTCCAAGGCCCCCGCCTGTTGAAGTGCTTCACGAAGCTTAACTGGCATCCTCTCGTTGTATCGCCAGCCCATCACCGAACTGACGGTTCCTGCCACATCCTCGCCCTCTGCAGCGAGGTCCTGCACCCAAGGCAGCTGCATCACCACTTCGGTAATCTTCTTCGGGTTCTTGCCAATCAGATAGCGCAGGTGACTTGCCAGCTCCGTCAAGGTGTTGTGGCGGTTCTTATCTAGATTCACGCCGTCCAGCCAAGCTTCGATGATCTTGCTGTAAGGTACGTCGTTGTACGTCAGAGACTCAACATCCCGCAGGTTTCCTCCATCGCCTCCAGATACAGTCTGTTGGTTTTCTCCAGCACCTTCCACAGAGGCCATATCAGCAATACCAGCCCTAACCTTATCAACGTCAATAGTAGGCTGGCTATGACCAGCATGGTATTCCTCATTATACTTCTTACCAAATTCTTCGTTTTCATAATTAATCAGTTTTTCTTCGTTAATAAAAATCACATCTTCATTCGTAGTCAGGAACGCCCCTCGTGAG
>CADAKX010000084.1:0-731 GCA_902788605.1 uncultured Prevotellaceae bacterium
ACCATTAACAGAAATCGTATGGCCAGTACAAAAGATTGGGCTTTGAAGATGATACCTGTACTTATAAGGTGGGCTCAAACCTCTTGGGACCGCACTCATTATTATTCTGATTTGACCAAAGCCATTGGGCTAAAGACGAATCAGATAGGAAAAATGATGGGCGAAGTTCAGTCTATCCTCAATAAGTACTTTAAAAGCATTGGTAGTGATAAGAATATAACGCTTAATGCCCTCGTTGTCAATAAAGGCACGAAACTTCCCTCCGATGGATTCGATTTTGTTGTCCAAAATTATTCCAAACTATCGCCTGATTCAAAAAGAGGTGAGGTAATGAAATTAAATAAGGCAGCCCACGAATACAAGCATTGGGATGATATGCTCAAGGCCCTTCATTTGAATCCTGCAAGAATTTTCACAGACGAAGAAGTTCATCATCTAAAGACCGGATTCTTCGGAAGCGGTGGAGAAGGTGAAGAACATAAGTCAATAAAGGTATTCATCATGAGTCATCCTTCGACTGTAAACAAGAACTGGAAAGTCATACAAAGTTCAACGGAGGAGTTGTTGCCCTCAGGTGACCGCCTAGATGTCTTTTTCGTATTAAAAGATGACCGACACGTTGCCATAGAAGTGAAGCCTTCTACCTCTTCTGACGATGATGTAACTCGTGGCATCTTCCAATGCATCAAGTATAAAGCGGTAATGGATGCCGCTCGTGCTTTAGATAACGG
>CADAKX010000084.1:755-2440 GCA_902788605.1 uncultured Prevotellaceae bacterium
AACAAATAAATAGAAGACTATGAAGAAGACCACATTATTGTTGCTTTTTGCACTTGTCTTTTCATGTTACTCGTATGGACAAGCCAGCAAATCAGCGGGAGCAAAGACTGCCGTAACAAAATCTGCACGTTCTACTCAACGCTCAGATTCTATCCTTTCGAGAGTTGATTCATTGATTCAGGTTACTAATATGTGGCTGGAACAAATAGAGTTGGATAATTCTCTGAAGAATAGATATAAGATGTATCCGACCGACAACATCTATACACTTCTTCAGCTTGACACAAAGACAGGAATGATAGAGCAAGTTCAATGGTCATTAGAGTCTAGTAATGAGGGCTCTGTCACTATCAATGGCGAAGACTTGACTTCTGGCTATGGATATGGTTCGAATAGCTTCGAATTATACCCAACTAAGAACATGTACCAGTTCATTCTGTTAGATAAGACTACAGGAAAGAAATGGCACGTGCAATGGGGAATGAAAGCATCTGAACGTTGGATTAGAAGAATTTATTGATGGATAAAGAGAAACTTATTGATGCCATTAATGGCAAGGGATTTAGAAATAGTATCATCTCACTCTACTATAATATTGGTAGAGCTTTGCCTTTTGTTGCTCAAAGATTTCCGGACGGTCGCGTCTCGCCATGGTATGCTAATCAATATGTAGAAGTACATAGAGTTGAGCCAAGGGGAAAAGGTGGCAAGTATGGCAATGCCTACGGTTTCTATTTTCGTAATGGAGAGCGCGCAGACGCTTACGAAAACGATCCGGAACATAGTTGGTGCAAGAAGGATGACACTGAACCACAGCCTATTCCCAATGCTGCGTGTGGTTCTTGGTTCTTAGTTGACATTCTTGGGGGTGCCACGGCAGAGCCAACCAAGGTCTATACACTAAATGACGAATTAGAGTTTGGTAAGCATAAGGGTAAGACGCTCAAGGAAATCATTCATTCTGACTTTGGATGGATAAAATGGGCAATAGACAATTCTGAGCATTTCTTCTGTGACCTTGATGAAGTTATTGCTGAACACAAAAAAGATATCAAGATATGGAAGCCAGAAGACTTGTTGACCTTTGGGAAATACAAAGGTAAATCAATTAGATTTATATTTGAGAATGATCCACAATATTTATCATGGCTCGTTCGCAATGCTGAAGAGTTCAGAGTAGATATGGATCTGCTAACAAAGTAAATGAATAGTTATAAGTTGTTAGCTATCTTTAGTGATAGCTACTCAGTTCCACAAGATTGCCGTCGGGGTCTCTGACATAGAGGCTCCTCATGGCTCCGTTTGCGCCATGACGCTCAACAATATCCGTCAAAGGCGTGATTCCTTTGGCTGCTAATTCTTGTTGGACGTTCTCTAAGTCATCATCTATAATTAGGCAGAAGTCCTGTGAACCGTATGATGGGTTGAGGGCGGCTGGTTGGAACTCGCCTTTCTTTGTATGGATGGAAATCTTACCACCAGGGAAATAAAGGTTGTGGTGGCCATTACTTTCACGATGTTCCATGCCCAATGTACCGACATAGAAGTCAAGGCAAGACTGTAGGTCAGCAGTGGTTATTACGAAATGGTCGATATTCTTGATCTTCATATTTTTCTTTTTATGGGTACAATGTAAAGAGTGAGCCTTGACCGCCCTCGCCGTCATAGTCAGTTGGCTGTGGCAT
>CADAKX010000085.1 GCA_902788605.1 uncultured Prevotellaceae bacterium
GGTTTGCCGTTGAGGATGGCTGCGCAGAACGAGCCCGTGAACGAGTCGCCAGCACCTACCGTGTCAGCAACGGTCACCTTCGGCGTCTCCTGGAAAGACGTCAGACCAGGCGCAAAGACGTACGAACCATTGGTGCCACACGTCAGAACCAGCATCTTCAGCTTATATTCTGCCAGCATCTTCTCGCAGATGCCACGCATATCCAGATCGTCATAGCCATACATGCGCTTGATGACAACCAATTCTTCATCGTTAATCTTCAGGATGTTGCAGCGCTTCAGTGACTCCTCAATGACATCCTTGGTATAGAACTGCTGGCGCAGATTGATATCGAAAATCTTCAGGCAGTCCTCTGGCGTGTTGTCAAGGAACTGGCGGATGGTAATCTCTGCAATATCTGGTGTGTAGGGAATGTTGTCCCATGCCACATTCTCCTTGATCTCATAGGCTGGAATGCCATCGCCTGACAGCGTAACCTGTACTGTACCTGTGGGGAAGGGCACCCGTGGCATCAGGTAGTTCAGTCCGTGTTCTTTCAGCGCCTCGATGGTCTCTTCGGCCAGCGCATCCTCACCCAGTGCACTGATGGCCAGTGTCTGCAAGCCAAACTGTCCGGCATGATAAGCAAAGTTAGCGGGGGCACCGCCCAGTTTCTTTCCTTCGGGAAGAACATCCCATAAAGCCTCTCCGAGACCTACTACAAATCGTTTCTGTTCCATTGTCTTATGCGGTTTTTAATTGTTTGATATACGTAAAGAGGTAGATGACGCCAACAGCCATTACCAACACGGCGCCAGCCTGTCCCATGGCATCGCTCATGAAGCCCATCAGCAGCGGGAAGATGGTACCACCAAACAGTCCCATTATCATCAGGCCGCTCACCTCGTTCTGTTTCTCAGGCATCGACTCCAGAGCGGTAGCGAAACACATGGAGAAGACATTCGAGTTGCCGTAACCCACCAGAGCTATGGCAATCTTCAGCACGCGGAGGAAGAACGAACCCGTCAGACAGCCCAGGGTACGGAAGATGAAGTACAGACTTGTGGCAAATGCCGCCTCGTTGAGCGTCATTCCCAGGCGCTCCATCAGAATCTTCGGTGCGGTAGTGTTAGTACCTACGTCAATACCCACATGGCACATGATTCCCAAGAACGACAAGAGGACGATAGGTGTTCCCAGCAGTTTGAAACACTCTACAAAGGTCGACGGCCTGCCCTCAATGGGTGGCTCCTCGATAGGTGTTACGAAGAGCAGCACCGTAGACAGGATGCCCACCACGAAGAAGATGCCGAAGAGCACGCGCCAGTTCAGTCCGAACTCAGGAATGACCAGTGTAGCGCCCCACATAGCCAGATAAGGTGCCGAGAAGGAGGCAATAGCCTTGATGAACTGACCAAAGGTCAGCGTTGCTGCCAGGTTGCCGCCCCCCATCACCGTCGATACCAGCGGGTTCAGCGAGGTCTGCATCAGTGCGTTGCCGATGCCCAGTAGTGAGAAGGATACCAGCATAATGCTGAACGTCTCGCCAAACAGTGGCAAGAGTAGCGACACGACAGTCACCACCAGCGACAGCAGTACAGTCTTCTTACGACCGATTTTGTTCATCAGCATGCCCGTGGGTACGCTGAAGATGAGGAACCAGAAGAATACTAGCGATGGCAGTACGTTGGCTACTGAGTCGCTCAGTGCGAGGTCTTCCTTTACATAGTTGGAGGCAATGCCCACCAAGTCCACGAAGCCCATGCAGAAGAAGCAGAGCATCACGGGAATCAGGTAAATCGTTTTGTTTTGCTTAGTCATAATATATTATAATTATCAATTCTTAACTCTTAATTCTTAATTCTTAACTTGATAGATCGTAGCCTTTCCACCTTTCACCTTGAGGGTGTTGTAGGGCTCTGACGGGAATACCAAGTTGGTCATAGCCATCTTGCCCTCTGCATCAAACACCTCGATGCTGCAGCGGTCGATGAAGATGCGCAGTTGTTTGATGGTGCCAAACGTTGGGGCTACCGTCACAGCAGGGAATGCCTCGCTGAAGCTGACGTCGCCACTCTTCACACGCTCCATCATAAACGTCTGCTGTTGGCCATCGTATTTCATCGTCACCTTTTCGCCCTTGTTGTTGGAGAGCACTATCTCCGTCTGACTCTTTGTGTCGATGAGAATCTCGCAGGCCTCGGTAGGATTCTTTATCTTTGCGCCACGCACGTCCAGCATCTCCTTGGACGGTATTACGCTGACATAAGTCTCTTCACCATGACGGAACAGTCCCAGGTCGCGGGGTATGGAGTTGGCTGAGCGGAACTGCTTGGTGGGTACCTGGTTGGCATACTGCCAGTTAGACATCCATGCCAGTACCGTGCGGCGGTTGTCGGGTGCATTGTAGAACGACACCGTAGCATAGTGGTCTTTGCCGTAGTCCAGCCACTTCGTCACCTTCGGCATCGACTCAGGACACTCCCACACACCGCTGTGGTTGCCATACTCCTTGCCAAATGACGACTCATACTTCCATGCCTTCAAGTCCTTCGACGAGTAGATGCGCATCTCTTGACCTGCAGCCAGAATGAGGTTCCACATCTTGGCATCCTCGTTCCAGAATGCTTTGGGGTCGCGGAAGTCGGGTATGTCACTGGTTGTCAGTATGGGATTGCCACTATACTTCTTAAAGGTACGGCCGCCATCCTTTGATACCGCCATGGATTGTGTCTGATGATGACCTGCGGAAGTGTAGAAAGCCACCACTTCGTTGCCATTCGTCACACATGAGCCGCTGAAGATAGAACCTAACCAGTCGGCCTCGATAGCCAGTGGCTGAGCCTCCCAGTGGATTAAGTCCTTCGAGGTGCTGTGCCCCCATGTCATATAGTAGAGGTGCCACACACCGTCCTTGTAAAACATTCCGTTGGGATCGTTCATCCAACCATAGAGTGGGGTGTGGTGGTAGACAGGACGGAAGTGCTCACTGTTCGTAGTGTCGAAAGTATTGGAGTACTTCATCTCTCGCCAGCAGGCAAACTCACCGACAGCACCCTTCTGGCGGCGGTCTCCGTGAAATTCGATGTCCAACAGGCAAGCACCCTTCAGTTCGTAAGGCACATAATAGTCTACGCGGTCAACGGCCAGCTTCACGTTGAGGCGTTGTACCATATTATTATAGTTGTCTAATACGGCGATGGCTGCGATGTCTTCCGTTTCCTGTACAGGCAACAGCAGATAGCGGGAGCTTTGCTCCATTTTCAACATGGCGTGCTTGTCGCCCAGCACGATAGGCTTCACCTGTGCTCCAACCGTACAGGTTAGCATGACAGTCATCAGTGTCAGTAAAAATCTTTTCTTCATTGTCGTTTGATGTTTTAGTGTAGAAATTTGCTGCAAATATACATTATTTCTCTTTTTGCTTCTATAAATTATGATACAAAAGCTAAAAAAAAACGTTCATTGCAACAAAAAAGACAGACAATGAACGTATTTTCTATTTTTTTTCGTATTTTTGCCAACAAAACCTGTTAATACAATTCTACGATGATGCATAAACAACTTTTGGGGGGCTTGCTGTTGGCGTTGCTACTGACTATATTAGGATGTGCCAACCCTAAACCTCATTATATAATAGGTGTATCTCAGTGTTCGGCAGATATCTGGCGTGAG
>CADAKX010000086.1 GCA_902788605.1 uncultured Prevotellaceae bacterium
TGCTGGTAGCGATGGCATGAAAAGACTGCGATAGCTGTCTTCAATGGGTTGTGCCTCTCTCTTTGCGACGATAAATATCTCTGATACCTATCGTTGCTAAGAGTGAGGACTGGACTAAAGGGAGAGAAAGGCCATGAATTAAGGGCCAACAAAAAGAGAATGAAGTATGCAGACCATCGATCTTGAAAAGTCGTATGCTCTGCTTACTTCACAAGGGCAAGCAGCCCCTCGCCTGGAAAGAGGCTGCAACATGCGGCAACGTCGCCGGTTGCGTCCTCCTGTAAGGCGTGAGGCTGCTGATGGTAACAGCCATCGTCGCCAACAGCGAGCTGCTGGTAGCGATGGCATGAAAAGACAGCGATAGCTGTCTTCAATGGGTTTGCCTCGCTCTTTGCGACGATAAATATCTCCGATACTTATCGTTGCTAAGAGTGAGGATGGATTAGGGAAAAGAGAAAAGAAACCGCTTATTTGTTGATGAAAAAAAGGCAGAAGGAATCTTCCTCCTGCCTTATCTTAGTATCAAAGATATGCCAGCATTGAAATTTGAAATCAAAAGGAAGTGTGAAGTCTGTGGCAGCATCTTCGTTGCCAAGACACTCGACTCCAAGTGCTGCTCCGAGAAACGGAGAAAGGATGAGGAGAAAAAGCAAGAACGGCTTAAAGCAATAGCGGATCAGGTGCCTGACTATCGCGACTATATATCCATACCTGAGGCCGTAGCCATGTATGGTGTTGGTAGAGATACTTTGTATCGCCTTATTCGTGTGGGCCAAATACAAAGCATTAATCTCGGTACCAGACTGACCCGAATTAACAGGAAAGACATAGATAAGATGTTTCCCAAGCGATTCGAGAAACCGAAGAAAGGCAAAGATCTCGTACCATTATATAATATGGAACCAGAGAACTGTTATACCATTGGTGAGATTTGTAAGAAGTACAGACTAAACGATAGTTCTGTATGGGCACATATCAGGAAGTACTCTATCCCCTCTCGCCAGATTGGCAACTATGTCTATGTGCCCAAAAAGGAAATCGACAAACTTTATAAGAGCTTATGAAGAAACCATTATCACATACCAAAGTCACCGTTAAACTCCGCAAATCACAATACAAGGAGGAGTGGTATCTGATTGTTGAAGCCTACCCTGTTGTTTCAGCAGGTAATAAAGTGGAACGAATTGTGGAATCAGTCAACAGGAGTATTACCACTCCCATCTGGGACAAGTCATCCACTACCCGCTCATCAGGCTATAAGCCCAAGCGAGACATCAACGGCATCATCATGTGCCGTTCTACTCTTGACCAAGAATCATGTATCTATGCTGACAACGTGAGGAAACTTCGGCAGCATGAATACGACAACCAATCTCTCTATACTGATAAAGAAAGTGAGATTGCTGCACAAAATGAGCGTTCGGAACAGGACTTCATTGAGTATTTCAAGAAGATTACCTATACGCGCCATCCTAATGCCTCAAAATCCATCATCATCAACTGGGAACGAGTTGGCGTACTGCTTGGACTCTTCACGGAAGGAAAACCAATGCCCTTCAGTACCATCAATGTAAAGTTATTGGAGGAGCTAAAGATGTATATGCTAACAGCCCCACAAGGAGGTAAGAAAGGTGGCACCGTTTCACAAAACACAGCATCCACTTATTTCTCCATCGTTAAAGCCGGACTCAAACAAGCTTTCATTGACGAATATCTTACTGTTGACGTCAGCGAGAAAGTAAAGAATATCCCAACAAAGGAAAGTCGTCGTGAAGTTCTCACCATAGAAGAGGTAAACAAGCTGGCAAACACACCCTGTAGTAATAACGTCTTACGACGGGCTTCGTTCTTTTCCATTCTGACAGGTTTACGCCATTGTGACATTCAGGAACTCAAATGGGGACAAATCGTTAGACACAATGACTCCTGGCGCATCAACTTCGACCAAGAGAAAACTGATGGTGTCGAATACACGCCTATATCAGACCAAGCCTACGAAATGTGTGGCGAGAGACGTGATCCAGACAGATTGGTGTTTGAAGGTCTTATGAATCCGTCATGGATTAATCGTCCTGTAAAAAAATGGATTGAAGCTGCAGGAATAACCAAACATATAACCTTCCATTGCTTTAG
>CADAKX010000087.1 GCA_902788605.1 uncultured Prevotellaceae bacterium
TGACGCGAAGGCTAAGGACTTTGATGCGTGGAACAGGAAGGACAACCTGGTCAATGTGCCGCAGCCCGCCCGCTACACCGTCTTTGTCTATGGCAATGCGGGAGGCACCATGGACGCAATTATTGAGTACGGTTTCTGGGAGAAGATACAGCCGCTGCTCAAGGACCACAACAACGTCCGTGTGGTCTGCTTCTACAAATATGGCAAGAAACCGTCTGATGAGAAAAACTCCCATCCAGGTAAGTATGCCGACCCAGGCGACATCGTATGGTTCGAGCTGAACGACACGACCAACCTGGAGAATATTCGTAACGGAGGACTTCAGGCATATGGGTATGAAAAGGAGGCCCAGGCTATGAAACTGTGCGACCCCAAGACCAGTCTGGTGTGTCCTGCCGAGCAGTATGTGTTCAGCATCTGGGGACATGGCAACGGACTGAACCCCTTGAACGATGTCCCTGGCAAATACGAAGACCCCGCCGCTGCATCTGCCACCCGAGGGGTCATCGGCGATGAGTGGAATGAGGGTGAACAACTGGATATGTATGAACTGAGTGCCGCCATCCGTTCCGCAGGCTTGAACCGGCTGAACACCATCTTCTTCCACAACTGCCTGATGGGCAACATGGAGACGCTGACCGAGCTGCGCGGCCTGTCCGACTACATCGTGGCCTCGGCTCACGCACAGATGTTTGAGCGCGTGCGTCCGGCATGGGACCAATCCTATCACGACATTGAAGAAGATAATGGGCAAATAGTGGAGTCCTGGAAAAATGGTGACTACAAACTCATCCGCACCGCCAAGCTCGATGCCATCATCAGTGCCGCCAAGCGCCTCGCCGACAGGCTCCTCGCTCTCTACCCCACGCAAAGGGAAGCCATCGACAAGGCCACCAAGGAGGTGTATCGGTTCAACACCTATATTCAAAATAAACAGTCCCCCGAAAAGAGTATCGTATTCACCTACATGTTTCCCTTTTTCGATTTGGCTGACTATGCCCATTTGTTGACAAAGGAGACTGGCGACGCAGAAATGGCAGCCATCTCTGCCGATCTGGACAAAGCCTTCAGCGAAGCCTTCGTCCACTATGCCGATGTCAACACGAACGAACAGCATCTGGACCACTACACGCTGAGCGTCTGCCTGGCCCACGACAAACTCTACACGGCAGATTTCATCAATTCATCTTCTGATTTCCTGCGCAATTTCGACCAAGGCTACGAGCAGACCACATTCCACAAACTGACGGGATGGGGCAACTGGCTGCGCACCAACCAGCAACTGCTTTGGGGCAATCCCATACTAAAACCAATTAGCTACCGTCGGTGAGTAGGGCCTAACGCCAACGAGACTAGCGTGATTGTTTTTTCCGAATTTGGTAAAATCCCCCGAAAATTGTGTTAATGCAGTTTCGGGGGATTGTCGTACCTTTGCACTCGTAAACTTAAATGCATGTAATTATGGCAAAGAAAGTATTGATTGCGTACTACTCTCGTCGCGGAGAGAACTATGTGAACGGAAGTATCAAGAACCTTAAGTTGGGAAATACCGAGGTGGTTGCCCAGAAGATCGAGGTGAAGAACCCGCTGGAGTCGATAGATGAGTACGACACCATTATCCTGGGCTATCCCAACTGGTGGGGCACGATGCCGATGGTGTGCTACACGTTCCTGGAGTCGTATGACTTCACGGGTAAGACCATCATCCCCTTCTGCACCAACGAAGGATCGGGTATGGGCAGTAGCGTGCGCTTCATCAAGAAGCTCTGCCCAGGGGCAACGGTCGAGGATGGTACGCCCATTCACGGAGCCGAAGCAGCCTATGCCGACAGTGAGGCAAGAGAAATAGCGGCATTAGCAAAATAACAAAAGGAAAACATGAAAAAGCAGGTAGCAGTATTGGTTGGTGCTGGCAGCATCGGACAAGCCATCATCCGCCGCGTATCGGCTGGCAAACATATCGTGTTGGCCGACTATAGTCTGGAACATGCAGAGCAGGCAGCAAAGACTTTGGAGAACGCTGGCTTCGAGTGCTCCACCATGAAGTGTGATCTTGGCTCAAAGGAAGACATTCTGAAGTTGGTAGAATTGGCCACCAGCAAAGGTGAAGTGACGAACGTGGTAAATGCGGCAGGAGTATCGCCCTCACAGGCTCCCGTAGAAGAAATCCTCCGAGTTGACCTCTATGGTACAAGTGTTTTGTTAGAAGAGTTTGGCAAGGTGATCGCCGAGGGAGGTTCTGGTGTGATTATCTCATCGCAGAGCGGCCATCGTCTGCCAGCACTCCCCCAAGAGCAGAACAACGCTTTGGCCATGACTCCCACGGACGAGCTCTTGGAACTTCCCTTCTTGAAAGCCATCGACGACACGCTGAAGGCATACCAGTATTCCAAGCGTTGCAATGTGCTCCGCGTGATGTATGAGGCCACCCGTTGGGGTAAGCGTGGGGCGACTATCAACTCTATTTCTCCAGGCATCATCATCACCCCGTTGGCCAACGACGAACTACATGGCCCTCGCAAGGAAGGCTATCTGAAGATGATAGAGGGAATGCCAGCGCGTCGTGCCGGGACACCCGACGAAGTGGGCGACCTCGCCGAGTTCTTGATGTCGAGCCGTGGACGCTTCATCAGCGGAGCCGACTTCCTCATCGACGGTGGTTGCACCGCCAGCTATTGGTATGGAGACCTGCAATACTTAAAAGCAACACATTAATAGGAAACAAATATGAATACAATCAAGCTTTACAACGGCGTAGAAATGCCGAGGGAAGGGGCAAGATTCTTATCTGATAAAGTTCATGCCCTGCCACTCTTCGCGCTCAGGATAGTCGGGCTGGCCATTGGCGTGTATCTTCTTCAGCAGCCAAGCCATGTTGTCAGCCAGCGTGCGCATGGTCTGCATACCCTCGGTGTCCTGTGCCACTTCTCCAGGTGTCCGTCCATAGGCGATGTTCCAGTATTGTGAGGTCACTATGGGCATGTTCATCATCTCGAACATGATGTTCAGC
>CADAKX010000088.1 GCA_902788605.1 uncultured Prevotellaceae bacterium
AAAAGTTATCCTATGAACGTCAACAAACCTATCAGTCGAAGAAAAGCACTCAAGGTCATGGGCCTTGGAATGCTTGCAGCCTGCGTTCCGACGCTTCCGTCGTTTGGAGAGTCCCCAAAGGAAAATGAGAAGAAGACCAAACGTCTGATCTTCTATTTCTCTGCAACCGGCAATAGCCTTTATATAGCCAGGCAGTTGGGCGGAGATGAAGCGACCTTGCTAAGCATCTCACAGGAAATTCACAACGAGCATCCTGATTATGAGGCAGAAGAAATAGGATTCGTGTGTCCCGTCTACTGTTTCATTCCTCCTGCCATTGTCCAGGATTTCATTGCTCGTTCATCTTTCAAGGCCGATTATTTCTTTACAGTGGGCACTTATGGAGCCCATAGCACGATATTCCCAGAGTTCGTTGATGACCTTGCCAAGAAGCACGGTTTTCAGATGAATTATATCTCCACCATCCAGATGGTCGATACTTACCTGCCGTATTTCGACATGGAAAGGGAATTGGCCGACCCCAAGCTTCAGCGTATTCCCGAAAGAGTTGCCACAGTTCTTGCTTCTATCAACAATCGCGAAAACTATATTCAGGAGGTTACAGAGCAGGACAGGATGATATGTGACGGATATTACCGCATGTCGGGACGCGACCGCCAGCGCCCGACTGTGACAAGATCGGAGAAGATTGTCTTTGCCACGGATGACTGCATCGGATGTGGAGTTTGTACTTCGGTTTGTCCGCATGGTTCCTGGAAAGTGATTGATGGTCATTCGGTTGCCAATGGGGAATGCGAAAATTGTCTGGCATGTGTTCACAACTGCCCGAAGAAAGCAATTTCAATCATTCCCACGCCTCCTGAACCCGAAGAGGCAAACAGGAATGCACGATATCGTAATCCGAATGTCAGCTTAGCTGATCTCATCAAGGCCAATAGTCAAAAATAATATGAAAGTAATTTTAGCCGCAGTACTGATGGGCGGATTGCTCACAGCCTGCACAAACCAAGAACAAAATAAAAAAGAAGAGAATATGACAGGCTTGACGCTGGCAGCTGACCTCTATACGCCAAAGGATGCCAAGGGCAAGATGGCCGCCATTGCCGTGAGTGGCCCATTCGGCGCCACCAAGGAGCAGTCGAGCGGCCTCTATGCCATGCAGATGGCCGAGCGCGGCTTTGTAGCATTGGCTTTCGACCCGTCATTTACTGGCGAGAGCAGTGGAGAGCCTCGTCGCACAGCTTCACCCGACATCAATACCGAGGACTTCATGGCCGCTGTCGATTTCCTGTCGAAGCAGGAAAATGTGGATGCTGAACGTATTGGTATCATCGGCATCTGCGGTTGGGGTGGAATTGCCTTCAATGCTGCCGCTGCCGACACACGCATCAAGGCTACTGTTGTCTCGACGATGTACGACATGACCCGCGTCAGTGGCAACGGCTATTTCGACAGCGAGGACAAGGAAGAGTCGCGCCATGCTGCCCGTGAGGCACTTGCCAAGCAGCGCCTGGCCGACCCGATGGCGATGGCCGGTGGCGTCGTCGATCCTCTGCCCGACGAGGCTCCTCAGTTCGTGAAGGACTACTACGATTATTACAAGACCGAGCGCGGATATCATGCCCGCAGCGGCAATTCGAACGACGGTTGGCGCGTCATCGGCACTCAGGCTTATGCCAACGCCCGTTTCCTTTATTATATCAACGAGATTCGTTCGGCAGTCCTTGTGATGCATGGTGAGAAGGCTCACTCGCGCTATTTCGGCGAAGCTGCCTACAAATATATGGTCGAAGGGAAGGCCGAAGGTTACAACACCGTCGGCAAACCTAATCCTAATCCTGAGAACAAGCAGTTGCTCATCATCCCCGGTGCCTCGCACTGCGACCTCTACGACGGCGGCTATACGGAGCTTGTGGGCAAGGGCGAGCCGAAGAATCTGATTCCTTGGGACAAGTTGGCTGATTTCTTTAAAGAGAATCCAGCAATTGCTCAGGGTGTGATGGATGTGCATAGCCACCTCATCACGCCTGAGTTTGCGTCATCACTTGAAAAAGAAGGACGATTGATGGACGAGGGATTCCCCTTGCCGAAGTACAATGTGGAGAATCATCTCAGATGGATGGACGAGGCTGGTGTGGAGACATCGGTGTTGACGTTGGCTGCACCACAACCTTCATCAGCAAAAGTGGTGAGACAGACCAATGAGGCTGCCGCTCGCATCAAGAAGGAGCACCCTGGACGATTCCTATTCTGCGCTGCCCTACCCCTGCCCGATGTCTCGAAAGCCATTGAGGAGGTGAAGTATGCACTCGACGTACTAAAGGCCGATGGCATCAAGTTGGCTACTAACATTGGTGGACAGTATCTTGGCGCACCAGAACTCGATACGCTTTTCTCGGTCTTGAACGAGCGTAAGGCAGTGGTAATCCTACATCCCCATCGCCCTGAACCGGTCAATAAGCAGGTGATGCAGCAGACACCACTCGCCATGCAGGAGTATCTCTCAGAGACTACCCGTGCCGTATCGAACATGATCAGTCGCAACGTGTTGGCCCGCTATAATAATATAAAGGTAATAGTGCCCCATTGCGGTGCCTATCTGCCACTTGCCATCCCACGCATGAAGTCGCTGACGCCCGTGATGCAGACTAACAAGATGGTGGGCGAGATTGACTACGAGGCCAACCTCCGCACCCTCTACTACGACCTTGCAGGGGCACACTCTCCCGAGGTCATCCGCATGCTGCTCACCATCACCACGCCCGACCACCTGCTCTATGGTTCCGACTATCCTTACGTTGCACCACAGGTGCTCACACAGAGTCTGGCAAGAATGAAGGACTATCTCTCGAAAGAGTCCGACCTTGCACCGTTCAAGGAGATGATTCTATGGAAGAATGCCAAAAGTCTCACCCAATCACTATCTACTCCCCTCCATACAAGGGAGGGGCAAGGAGGAGGGTCTCTGATTGTCCGCATTGCTGAGATTGAGGTCTATCCGCAGTATCTGGAGGAATACTTAGCCTTTGCCAACGAGGTGGATCGCCTGAGTATAGAACGCGAACCTGGCGTCATCTGCCTTTACCCCATGCAGAGTGCAGAAGACTCATGCCAGATTCGCATCCTCGAAATCTATGCCTCCGATGAAGCCTATCATCAGCATCTCAAGACCGACCACTTCCAGAAGTACAAGCAGGGTACACTCCACATGGTGAAAGACCTCAAACTGCCTACCATGAAGCCACTCGACCCAGAGACAATGAAACTGATATTCAAAAAACAAAGATAATGATGCATAAGTATTTATTATTTTTAGCCGCCATGCTGTTCTGCAGCTGTTCTGCAGACAACGAAGCGAAAGCAGAAACACCTACTATGAATAAAATTTAATAACAGTGACTCTCAACGACAACGATTTTGAGATATGGGGTTCTTTAGGCAAATCGCTGACAACGAAAAACGAGCAGATGACAGCCCTACCCGGAGACATCGTTCTTTATAACGGCAGCAACATATGCATCTTCTACGAGTCAAACTCTTGGAGCTATACTCGTTTAGGACATATCGACGGACTGTCA
>CADAKX010000089.1 GCA_902788605.1 uncultured Prevotellaceae bacterium
GTGAAAGCGCTTCAGCAGGTCAGCCTCTCCCCTGTCCTCTTCGAAAAGCTGGCGCTGATAGATACGATTACAGTATTCCAGTATCAGGTGCAGATAGCCAAGCAGCACATTTCTCAAAGACGGGGAGTCCTCGTGTGTCTGCAACTCTTGTCGCATCTGGGTCACCAGTTGCGTGATACAGAGCCATTCGTCGGGCTCCATGCGCAGCGAACCATCAAAGAAATACGAGAAGAACTGATAGCGGTCTATCTGTCGCTCCAACTCGCTGCCGTTCAACAGTTCAGGCGACCATAGCAGCACCCAACCACACAACGAGATACGCTCGCCATTGTCCTCCAGTCCACCGATCTGTCCTGGTTCCACTGCAATGATAGAACCATCGCTCACCTGCAGTTTCCGCATGCCATAAGAGAGATTATGGGGGAACTGACGCTGAATGAACAGCCCATACACGCCATAGTTGTTAAGGCTATGACGGAAGGGCGCCAGCTCGTCGTAATGGATGATGCTAATTAATGGGTGCAACACTGGTGCATCCACAAAACGAGCGTAGTCGTTAGGAGTTTCAACCTTCAGAATATTCTTCATATCGGTGGCAATGATTCATAGTTATATTGACTCGTGAGCGTCACCATCGGCATAGGCGATTTCATCCACAGCTCGAAAGCGATGGCCCGATTTGTCTCTTTGGGATTGATTTCCTGTTTCATTATATATATGTTTTTGACTGCAAAGTTACGAATTGTTGCGGAATACTCCAAATTTCTGGGATAATCTGCACGAATTTGTGACGAATGGACGGAACAGTAACGAAAACTAATGGCGTGATGAAGCGAGTAAACATTGTTCATCGTTTTGAAAAGCGTTTCAATTTGAGTATAGTCGCACATTCGTTTGGGTGTAGGCGAACAATCGTTTGGGTATAGGCGAACAATATAAAGGTGCCGTTTCTCTCCCTGTTACCCATAGGCTTTTTCCCTGTGAGCCTTAATTATTCTCCCTGCGAGGTCTAATATCCGACATATAAAAGCGGTCACGGTCACAACTGTGACCATGTGACCACAGGGGAGTAAAAAATTATACAATAATGATATAATATACTGATATGCAAGCATTTATAAAGCAATCAAATAATTATCAAGAGAGAAAGGTCACATGGTCACAGCTGTGACCATGTGACCGATGGCTGTCTCATGACTCCCGGTCAATATATAGGCAGGATCATTGTATGTAGGCCATATAATTCTATTTGTTTCCATTGTTATTCTTAACCTTCATGTCTTGTTATTCGCTTACGCGCATTCACCTGTAATATTTTTGTCACGCCATCGGTATTGTTCCAGCATTACTCATAATCTACTTTTATTTAGCATAAAACATAAGATATTCCTCCAAATGGGCTTTGATATAATCAATGGTATGATGTCCTTCACCTGAGCACCACGGGCTGCCAATCTTTCTGCCAGTTGCGCACATCCGCGATAGAAACCACCTTCATCTTCGTTGCCCGCATCAAGATAAAACTCGATTTTAGTTGGCAGAGAGTGTTTTTCGGCCAAAAAGAGCGGATTGTTTGCCGCCCATTGTTCGCGTGTGCCGAAATAATGCAGGTCTTCATCATCCAGTTGCTCGTCTATGGCAGGCATATGACCACCCACACGCTCAAACATCGTAGGATGTCGCAATGCGTAATTCAGGGCGATGTAACCGCCTGCCGAGCAACCGCCAATATAGCGTTTACGTGTCTTGTACTGCTGCTCTACATGTGGCAAAACTTCATCAAAGAAATAATCCTCGTAGGCGTTTAGCCCCAAAGCATCTTCCATTCTCGGACAGGCAATTAGTATCGGGTGCATTCTCCCGTCAGCAATCATCTTGTCAGCGACAGCCTGTATATCAAGTGCATGGATAATCTTCTCGTCACCGTTACGTCCGTGCATGAAATAAAGCGTAGGCAACCCCTCCGTAAAGTCAGCAGGCACATAGACCATCATTGCCATCGCTTTCCCAAGTACCTTGCTTTGTATTTCTATCGTGTCTTTGGAGTACTACCCTGGAAAAGGTCGTAAGAGAGGTTGCCCTCTTCTAAACGCGATTGCTCAATGAGTTGCCGTGCCATCTGCTTTACCAGCTGGACATCAGCCTCATCCTTTACATTAAACATACTATTAATTCTTACCATCATTGTATTCCAATTTAATGTCCTCTATGTTTCTCTTTCCTTTTGGCCTGGCGCAGGTCGAACTGACGTTGCTTTTCGGCTTCACGCTCAGCTTTCGAACGCTGCTTCCGCTCCATCTTGTTCTGTTCCTGTTGCAACTTCAGGGCCTGTTGCGACTTGGTTCCTATACCCTGCGACTGCATCTGCTTCTTGGCTTCGCGAAGTTGCCGCTTGGGGTTCTTTCTGGTTTCGCTAGTTGGAGCCACATCTACAGGCTGACTGAATTGGAGGCGATGCCAGTTCTTGTCAATGAACTCCATCACCTCCTTATCAGTCGGCTCGGCACCAAAAGTCACCTTGCAAACGTGCAACCCTTCATGATCGGTTTGCTCAAATAAACCAATCCAGAAAGGGTCCTCAAACAGGATAGTCAGTGAACCTGTATTCATGAACTATTTCGTAAACGCCCCTATCTCTATCAGATTTCCATCAGGATCAGCGACATAACAGGTACGCTGGCCCCAAGGTTCTGTGGTGGGAGGAAGAACGGAGGCGGCACCATTCGTGAGCGCATGTTGG
>CADAKX010000090.1 GCA_902788605.1 uncultured Prevotellaceae bacterium
GTGCAAGATTTTGTTCCGTCTCAATCCCCTTATATCCCCTTACTGTAACTTATTGATACTTAGCGCACTTTTTTCAACAAAACATTTGGTTATTTCAGTCTTTTTTTGTAATTTTGCACTATGGAAAAGGTTATCAAAACATACGGTAGAATGGAGCTGGCGCAGTTGTATTTCCCAGCCATTGCACCCCGCTCTGCCTGGAGGAGAATGAAGGATTTACTTCGTGAGAGTTCCACCACGGCAGAGCTTGCTGAACAGACTCGCCGGGTCTTCATGCCCGCCGAGGTGTCGCTCATCTTCGACACGTTTGGAGTACCATAAAATCTTAACCGTTCATTCCCTACATCCAAGAGCCTTACTAAACGTCCGCCCAAGGGTTTCTGGTAGTCCGCCCCGGCCTCCCTACCCTTCCGCCCAAGCCGGACTCCCATAGGAGGCCATCCAAAATATAGACTTAACAGCAAGTTTTCACAATAAATTCAGGAATATGATGTAAATTACCGTTTTTGGCACGGCGTTTGCATATTGAGAAATAAATGATAGGAGGATATGTATACAGATAAAACACAAAAAGTCCACGTCTCACTGACAAAGCAGGTAAATGTCCTTAAAACCAAGGACAATAACCACGTCATGTTTGATGGTTCTGAGGAAGTTCAAAGCATCTCGAAACTTGAGTTTAAAGAAGTTTCCATCCCACTGGAGCGTGTGCTCGTTGAACTGAAAAATGGTCGGTGTATCGGGCAGTTCTATCTTATTGACCCCTATCGCCGCAAGAAAGGTTCGCATCCCTCTCACGACTGGCGAGGCACCAGTTGGATTGGTGTTGACATTGATGATAGCATTGTTGCCCCAAAGACAATGCACAATGAACTAAGATGGACACCAACTTTCACCATGACCACACAGTCGCACATGAAACCAGGCAAGAGAAATCGCTATCGACTGTTTTATTTCTTCCGGCTCGACATAGAAAACTATGAGGGTCTTAAAAAGGTTGCAGACCGCATTGCCGGTGATGTGCGTCGTGTGCTGCTAAAACATGGTGATGATCCCAAAAAGGTCTTCGATCCCGCTTCTACTATGGCAATCCCTATGAATGTCAGGTGGAATCATCGTGGGCAGTCTATGTTCCAAGTGAGATTCATGAGGGCTATACAGAAACGACTTCAGCAAGAACTTCGAAGTCTGACAAACCGGAAAAAGGTAAAAGGAGTGAAAAGGCACTGAACCCGACGAAATGGAAGGAACTCCAGAATTTCTGTCATGAGACAAAGAGCTATTGGGCCATCATCAAGCGCTTTAGCCCCTACTACCAACTTAGGTTTGAGACTGAGGTGGAACACAAAGATGACGGCTGTCCCTTTACCATTCCCCCAGAGAACTATATGTACCTACAATTCCGTTGGGAGAAAAATGCATCTGGGAAAGGCAGCAAGATTAAGAAGTGGCACGACGGCGAGCGCCGGAGAGCCATGCTGCAAACTGAAAGTCGATGAGTTTGTGTATAATGCCATCTACTTGTTCTATCTTGCATATGCCAATTCGCATACCAACGGTAAGAAATGCTTTGGTGATGATTTCATCCAACCTTGGTGGGTGATGGAGAAGTCTTGCGAACTCTATCAGCTGAGCAAACGAGAAATTGACTCGTTCGTCAAAAACGAGATGAAGAAAGACGGGCCACAATGTGCTTTCCTCGTCAATCGTACCGAAGCCCAAAAACGCGGAATGACATTGATTCAGCTGTTAGGCGAAGCCCGCAGCCAATATGCCAAGTTCCAGTGGAAGAAAAGAATAGAGGCTCTTGTTCCCTATATTGACAATGGGTACACTAACCAGCAGTTGGCAGACAAACTGAAGGAGATAAGAGGCGAAGAGTTCAAACCAGAAACCATAGGGTCTCATGTGGCACAATATCGTGACTACAGGGTAAAACAGGACGTGAAAAATAGGATGGGAGGTGACAATGCGCCGAAAATGAATTCAGAAATGCCTGAAGATGAGGATTTTACACGTAAAAATTGCGGTGATTTTGCGGTTTTTTATGAAAATAATAATAATTCGAGCGTGCCAGTAACCCCAGTTGCTGTTCCAGCGTGTAGCGCGTCTTTAACCCCCCGTCCATTTATTATGGGGGGTATATTATCTTCAACCCACCAAATTGCAGTAGCCAATGATGCCAGAATGAAGGATGCAGATTGGAGAAGAAAGCGATTCGGTAAACTGTATCTGCAACATCAGTCGTTGCCCGATAAGGAAAGAAAGGAGATTATCAAAAAGGAGATGGGTATTAGTGACCGAACGTATTATTACAACAAGAAAAAGTGTGAGGAGGAACTTGACAGACTTTGGCAATGGATGTCGGAGAGAACTGCGGAAAAGTTGGAAACTTCAGCCCCTGCAAGAGCAGACGGCAAGGGCTGAGTTCTGAAAATTAAGGCTTTCAGCCGATGATGGCCAGCCGGTTGTTGGCAATATCGTACCCAACGGGATGGGCGAAGCTGATGGCCTTACCGGCATAGACGGCTGAGACATCAATGCCTCGTCGT